>CAXYJY010000034.1:0-258176 GCA_964277755.1 uncultured Hymenobacter sp. | reverse complement strand
TGGCCCGCAGGCCGTGGTAGGCCAGGCGCAGGTACTCGTCGCACAAGGCGTTGAGGTCGGTGGGCTGGCGCTCGCCCGTGCTGGCGCGGCTGTGCTCCAGCATCCCGCGCACGATGCTCGCCGCCCGCTTGCCGTGGTGGGTTATCTTTTCGAGGTTTTGCTGTAAGTCGGCCAGTAGCTCGGCTTCCAGCTCCGGGTCGGGCGCGGGGCGCGTTTGCTCGTCGGCCAGTTCATCGAGCAACTCGCTACTTACCTCGGCGAAGTTGTTGACGAAGTTGAGCGGGTTCTGAATCTCGTGGGCGATGCCCGCCGTGAGCTCGCCCAGGCTCGCCATTTTCTCCGCCTGGATGAGCTGGTTTTGAATGGTTTGCAGCTCATCCAGCGCTTCACGCAACTCTTCCGACTGCTGCGTGAGGGCGGCCGTGCGCGCGGCTACCAGGCGTTCCAGCTCGGCATTTTGGGCAGCTACCTGCTCGCGGGCGCGGGCTTCCTCTTCGCGCTGCTTCTGCTCTTTCCGCAACGACTGCTTCTGGCTGCGGGCGGCTACCAGCAGCCCGAGCATCAACATATTACTCAGGGTAGCAGCCGTGTTGTAGTAGCTTTTGTAGGGCGGCAGCAACTGGTAATTGCCCAGTAATAATACCAGTTTAATAACCCAACGCACCCAAAGCAGTGTTACCCCCACCAACACCGTGCGGGCCGGGCGGTAGTTGCGCAGCAGCCACAGCGTGCCCAGCACCACCGTGAGGACGAAAAACATGTACGCCTCGGTCAGCGCGGTATCACGGCGAAAATACGTGACTGAGTAGGCAAAGGCCAGGATAGCTGGCAGCCACAGCCACGACAGCCAGCGGTTCCAGCGAGGCAGGCGCTCGGGCAGGTCGAGCAGCCGCCGCAGCGCCAGCACCAGCAGCATCGCGGCCGGCCCCATCACCAGCAAGTCAGTATCGTATTTAAATTCCATGCGCGCCTAAGCTCTTGTCGGCCAGCCGCCAGCGTTGGCTGCGCACCTACCACGAGCTAGCCAGTGCGCAGCCGCCAGCGCTGGCGGCCGACAATGATAGCGTACGCCACGGATTCTGGCGCGCCCAAGGCTTGGTGACTCCCTGGGCCACCAACAGCTCAACTTTAGATTAAAAATTAAGAATAGTATACTAAAAACCTGCCTACCAAATCCTTAATTCAGAGCTGCATCTACTTCTTATTTTGAGCGGCCAGCCATGTCTTCAAGCTTTCGAGCAGGGCCGGGGCCACGATTGGGCGCGGCTCACCGTCGAGCACTACCCATTGGGTAGTAGGTGGTTGCAGCAAGTGGTTGACGCCCACTAGGCGCTGGCCCGTCACGGCGCGGTTGCCGTTGTCGCGCAGCTCTTTTTCGAGGGCGGCCTGGTGCTGGGCGGGCGGGGCCTGCTCGTCGGCGAGGCCGCTCAAGAGCAGCACGGGCACCTGCACGGCCTCCAGCTTTTCGAGGGGGTTGAAGGCCAGAAAGGCTCGGTGCCAGGGCGTGAGCTGGGCGGCGGCGCGGGCTTGCACGGTGGCGGGCGGCAGGTCGGGCTCGTCCTGGCGCAAGAGGTTGGCTATCATGGCCTGCGTCTGGTCGAGATTGGTAGAGTAGCGCACCAGCTCAGCCAGGGTGGTAAGGCGGCGCAGGCGCACGTCAAGCTGCGCCGGGGTCAGTTTTTGGGCCTGCAAGGCGGCCGTTTGCTGGGCTTGCAGCGTTTCGAAGCCGGGCAGGCCGTAGCCCGCCAAGCTCACCACAAAGGCGGGCGGCAGCGGCTGGGCAGCGGTCAGCAGCGCCACATTGGCCCCCTCGCCGTGCCCAATGAGGCCCAGATGCAGCAAATCGACCTCGGGCCGGGTGCGCAGGAAATTGAGCGCCGCCTGGGCGTCGCCCACGCGCTGGGCGGGCGTGGCGGTGGCATTGTTACCCTCCGACTGGCCCACGCCGCGGTCGTCTATGCGCAGCACGGCCACGCCGTGGCGGGTGAGGTAGTCGGCCAGCAGGCTCAGCAGCGGATAGGGCCGCGGCGCGGCCCCACCCTCGGGCTGCTCGGCGGGGTGACCGTCGCGGTCCTGCGCGCCCAAGTCGGAGAGCAGCACCACCGCCGGAAACGGCCCCGCGCCCGCCGGTACCGTGAGCGTACCCGCCAGCTTGATGCGCGCCGCGAAGTTGGAGAATAGCACTTTTTCCTCCCGATAAGGCCGGCTCAGGGTAGCCACGTTAGTGGCGGCAGCGGGCAGGGCAGCGTGGCGCAGCACCAGCGGCGCCCGCAGGCCGGGCTGCGTCCAGGTGCCACGCAGCACCAGCCCGCCCGAGTCGAGGTGAGCTACCAGGCGGCTGCCTAGCTGCGCCACCTCCAGGCGCACCGAATCGGAGCCGGGCAGGGCTTGCAGGTCGGCGGGCACGCGGCTAAGCTTCTGCATGGGCACATCAACCGCCGAGAAATAGCCGCCCCCCGTCAATGTTACTACGCTAACAGTCAGCGGTAAGCTACCGCCCGGCAGCGGTAGCTTGCCGTGCCATAGGCCTTCCAAAGAGGGACCGGTCGCCGGGGCTGGCGCCGCGGGCGGCGGGTGCGCCGTAACTACCGCTGCGTCGGGGCTTTGGGCCCGGCTGCGCGGTACTATGGCGCACCACCATAGTAGTATGCTAACCAGATACCTATTTTTCACTTAGCTTAGATAGTATAACCTCTTATAGAATGGCTGCAAGTTACTTCAGATTTGCATAATAGTAGTGTCTACAAGTGAGCATCATCATTTTTATTCGCTTTTTATATAACTTTAATAAGTATCAAAATAAATTATTTCAGCTTATGCCCACTTATGCCGTTATTTTTATTCGAAGACGTGGAAGTTCATTTAACCCTGTACTAAATTTGTGCGATAAGCATCTTTTTTAGCTTTTACCGATATGCTAAAGCGACTACTATTTATTCTATCCGTTATAGGGCTATCGCCTGCTATCAGCCACGCCCAGGAGGGCCGCATCACGGGCCGCGTGGTCGACGCCGAAACCCAGAGTCCCATCCCGTTTGCCTCCATTAACCTGCGCGAAGAGCAGACCGGGGCACTTACCAACGAATATGGCTATTTCCAGTTGGCCATGCCTACGAAGGTGACCGAGGACTCCATCATCGTGATGGCGCTGGGTTACAAGCGCACGGCGCTCTTCGTGAAGCGCGGGGCCAATATGGAGGAGGTTATCCTGCAAATTCCGAAGCAGCCCATCCAGCTGGCCAGCGTGAATGTGGAGGCCAGTAAGGTGAAGCCGCTGATGCTGGGCGCCCACTCCAACTCGCCCGGCGCGGGCATGATTCAGGGAATGCCGGGCAGTCAGTACGCTTTTCTCTGCAAAAATGAGAAGGCCAAAAAGCTGGGCTTCGTGCGCTCGGTGTCGTTTTACATTGGCGAGAATGGCTTTCCGCGCGAGCCGTTCCGGGTGCGCCTCTACAAGGCCGACGGTAACTACAGCGCCCCCAACTCGGACATGCTCGGCGAAAGTGTAATTGTGTCGGCCGCGCGCGGCGGCGAGTGGTTTACGGTGGACCTCACGAGCTACAACATTCCCGCGCCCGAAGAGGGCTTCTACGTGGCGATGGAGTGGATTGTGAGCGGTGATAAGTTCTACACTACCAACTTCATGGATAACTACACGCCCTACGGCCAGATTCTGCGCCCCACGTTCGAGTTCAAAGACAGCCGCACCTGGAGCTACGCCATCGGCCGCGGCTGGAACCTGGTGACCTTGGCCAACGGCGGCTCGCGCTTCAACGCCATGATGCGCGCCGAGGTCGATGCGTACGTTAAGTAGACCGCAGATTTCAACGGATTTGTAGGATTTAACGGATACGCCCGCTGCGCGGGCTGACTATTCGAACGTGCACAGCAAAAAAGCCGCCTTTCCAGGCGGCTTTTTTATTTTCAAGAAACGTCATTACAGACATTTTTGCTTAGTCAGCCTGCGCAGCGGGCGTATCCGTTAAATCCTACAAATCCGTTGGAATCTGCGGTCTGTGGGCTAGCGGACTTTCACCGCGATTTCTACGCGGCGGTTTTCCTGGCGGCCGGCGGCGGTGGCGTTGCTGGCTACCGGCTCTTCTTCGCCGAAGGCCTCAGTGCTGACGCGGTCGGCGGGCATCTTGTTGGTTTCGACGAGGTAGTTTTTCACGGCTTCGGCGCGCTGCTTGCTCAGGTCGCGGTTGTAGCTTTTGTCGCCGCGTGAGTCGGCGAAGCCCAGCACGCGCACGTCCTTGCCGGGGTAGCGCTTGGTGATGGAAGCGGTGATTTGCTTGAGCGCCTCGGCTGCACTAGGCTTGACAGTAGCTTTGTCGGTGTCAAACAGCACTTTCTCATCGACACCGTATACCTGGTAGTCATCATTCCCTCGAATGCTTAAGCCAGGCAGGCTCACCTCCGGCAGCTTGATGTCGGCCAGCTTGGCCTTGGTCAGGTCAAAGGCATTGCTAATCGCGTTGCCAGCTTTGTCGGCGGCATTTTCGACCGAATTGGCGGCATTGGCGGCTACATCGCCGGCCGTTTGGCCGGTGCGGGCTACTACGGCCGTATCGGCGGTGGCATCACCAAGCATGTTTTTATCGTCCGATTTTTTCAGGTCGTTGCAGCTGACGAAGGCGAAGGTAGCGGCGGCCAGCAGGGCGAGCGTGGGCTTGTTCATGGGTAAATACAGGTTGAAGCGTGAAAGAAAGGTGGGCCGTTTACGCGAAGCCGCGCCGCCGCGTTGAGGTGCCTACGGCGGGCTGCCGGCTTTTCGCCAGCTGTCCGCTCGTCGTGCAGCGAATCCTTTCACCAAGCTACTCAGACAGTAAGCGGACAGCCGGCGAAAAGCCGGTAGCCCGCCCTGAAAAGCTCAGCCAGGAACAATACACACCCCGGCTACTCACTCACAAACACACGCTTCACGCGCTCGCTCACGTTGGTCAGAATTTCGTAGGGGATAGTGCCGATACGCCCGGCCAGCTCGTTGATAGTCAGCCCCTCGCCGAAGAGCACGGCCACGTCGCCGGGCTGCGTTTCGGGGATGTCGGTGACATCGACCATCACCATGTCCATGCACACTGAGCCCACCACCGGGGCGCGGCGGCCGTGCAGCAGCACCGTGCCCGCGCCGTTGGCAAAGCGCCGGTCGTAGCCGTCGGCGTAGCCGATGGCCAGCGTGGCGAGGCGGCGCTCGTAGTCGGCTGCCGCGCCACGCCGGCCGTAGCCCACGGTAGTGTCGGCGGGCAGGGTTTTCACCTGCGACACGGTAGTGCGCAAGGTGCTCACGGGGCGCAGGTTGTGGCTGGTTTCGTCGCCCGCCTCCACGCCGTAGAGGCCCACGCCCAGCCGCACCATGTCAAACTGTGCCTCGGAGAAGCGCCGGATGCCGGCCGAGTTCAGTGCGTGCTTCAGCACCGGCCGGCCCAGCACGGCCTCGATGGCGGCCGCCATGCGCTGGAAAGTGCTGAGCTGCTGGCGCGTAAAGTCGTCATGCGCGGGGTCGTCGGCGGCGGCGAGGTGGGTCATAAGGCTGGCTACCGGCAGCTGGGCGCGGTACTGGGTTAGCAGGTCGAGCAGCGCGGGCAGTTCGGCTTCATCGAAGCCCAGGCGGCGCATCCCCGTATCGAGCTTGAGGTGCAGCGGCGGCAGCGGCGTGGGACCAGCGGCGGCTTCGCGGGCGGCCGCGAGGTAGTCGTGCAGGCGCTCTACTGAGTAGATTTCCGGCTCCAGGCGGTAGCGGCGCAGCTGCTCGAAGCTGTCGGGGCCGGGGTTCAAGACCATGATGGGCAGGCTGATACCATTTTCACGGAGCTGCTGGCCTTCGTCGGGGTAGGCCACGGCGAGGTAGTCGGCCCGCTGAAACTGCAAGAGGCTGGCCACCTCATACGAGCCGCTGCCGTAGGCAAACGCCTTCACCATCACCATGAGCTTGGTGCTGGGTTTCAGCCGCTGGCGGTAGTAGTGCAGGTTGTGCGTCAGCGCGTCGAGGTTCACCTCCAGCACCGTGCCGTGCTGCAATTGCTGCAACGCCGCCACCACCCGCTCGAACCCAAACCGCCGCGCCCCTTTGATGAGGATGGTTTCATTTTGGAAATCGGCCGGCCGCAGGTCGGCCAGCAGCGCTTCGGTGGAGGGATAGGTTTGAGTTAAGAGTTGCTGCCTGGCATCGTCAGTGTCCGTAGCAGCGTCACCTCCTTTTGCAGCATCTTCAACTCTTAACTCTTCACTCTTAACTCCTAACTCAAAACTCACCGCCTCCCCTACCCCGATGAGCCGCGTGACGCCGTGCGCCCGCACCAGCGCCAGCACGCGGGCGTAGAGGTCGGGGCCACTGAGGCCCGACTCCAGCACGTCGCTGAGAATGAGCGTGCGGCCACCCGGGCGCGCTTGCCGGCTGAGGGCGTCGAGGGCCAGGGCCAGGCCGGCGAGGTCGTTGTTGTAGGTATCATCAAGCAGGTAGCATCCGTGGCGGCCCTGCTTCATTTCGAGGCGCATGGCTACTGGCTGGAGGCGCAGCAGGCGGCGCTGGATTTCGGCTGGGGCCAAAGTAGTAGCGGGGTTGAGCTGCCGCCACAGCAGCACGGCCAGGCAGTGCAAGGCATTCTCTACCGAAGGCTCGTCAGCGAAAGGCAGCGTGAAGCGCGCGGCCGCCCGCAAGGCCAGGTGCTCGGCCGGGAAGTGGGCGGTGGCGGCCGTTTCGCCCAGGCGCACGCGCACGGTGGTGGTGCCGGCCGTGGTGGCTTGCAGCCGGAAGCGCAGGGCCGCGCCGGGCACGTCGTGGCGCGTCCAGGCCAGGGCCGGCAAGCTGCGCGCCTGCACGGCGGCGTGCACGGCCGGCTGGTCGGCACAGTACACCAGCAGCTCGAAGCCGGGCCGCTCGAACAGGCGCAGCTTTTCGCCCAGCTTTTCGGCTTCCGAAGCAAAGCCCGCGTCGTGGGCCGTGCCCAGGGTAGTGAAAATGCCGTGCGTGGGCCGGATAATTTCGGTTAGCCGCGCCATCTCGCCGCGCTCCGAAATACCGGCCTCGAAGATGCCCAGCGTGTGCCGGCCGGGGGCCAATTCCCATACGCTCAAGGGCACGCCTACCTGCGAGTTGTAGCTTTTGGGCGAGCGGCAAATGTCCTCGTTGGGAGCCAGCAGCTGCGCCAGCCACTCCTTCACGATGGTCTTGCCATTGGAGCCCGTAACGGCCCACACCGGCCCCTCGAACGCTGCCCGGTGCCGGGCCGCCAGCGCCTGCAAGGCCGCTAGCGCATCGGGCACCAGCACGAAGCCCGCGCCCGCAAACGCGGCCAGGCTGGCTGGCGGGTGGCTCACCACGAATAGCCGCACGCCCTTGGCATAGAGCGCCGCCAGGTGGTGGTGGCCATCGTGGTTGGGCCCGCGCAGGGCGAAGAAAACGGCCCCTTCGGTGAGGCCCACGCGGCGGCTGTCGAGCAGCAGGGTGGCCAGGGCGGCATCGGCGGCGGGGGCTTGCAGCAGGGTGCCGCCGAGCAGGGCGGACAGGTCGAGGAAGCGGATAGGCATAGCGGGCGCAAAGGTCGGGCGCGGCCGCTACTACGCGGCGGCGCTGGCGGGCGGCGCTATTTTGGCGGTGGCATTGGGCCGGGTGGCCCGCGCTATTTTCTATTTTAAGCTGCTTATGCGCTTCGTTATTCTTCTTCTGGTCAGCGCTTTACTAGGTAGCCTGCGGGCTGCCGCCGGCCCGGCCCCTACCCCGCTGCGGGTGGCCACCTACAACCTGCGCTACAACAACCCCGACGACGGGGCCGACGCCTGGCCCAATCGTAAAGAAATGGTAAAGAACCTGGTTCGCTACCACGATTTCGACGTGTTTGGCACCCAGGAGGGCTTGCGCGGGCAGCTCACCGGCCTGGCCGAACTACCCGGCTACGCCTTCGTAGGCCGCGGGCGCGACGATGGCAAGGAAGCCGGCGAGCACTCGGCCATCTTCTACAAAAAAGCCCGCCTGCAACTGCTGCAAACCGGCGACTTCTGGCTGAGTGAGACGCCCGACAAGCCCAGCAAAGGCTGGGACGCCACCTGCTGCAATCGCCTCTGCACCTGGGCCAAGTTTAAGGACTTGCAGAGCGGGCGAGAGTTCTTCTTTTTCAGCGCGCACTTCGACCACCAGGGCACGGAGGCGCGCCGCCAGTCGGGCTTGCTGCTGGTGAAGAAAATCAAGGAAATTGCCCAGAGCGCGCCCGTCATCTGCGTGGGCGACCTCAACTCGACGCCCGACACCGAGCAGGTGAAAACCTTGCAAGCCCAATTCGGCGATGCCTACCTGCTCACGCAAACGCCCACCTACGGCCCGGTCGGCACCTTCAACGGCTTCGAGCTGAACGCCCCGCTGCGCGAGCGCATCGACTACATTTTCGTGAGCCGGGGCAGCACGGTGCGCAGCTACGCGGTGCTC
Source organism: uncultured Hymenobacter sp. (assembly GCA_964277755.1). Classification (GTDB taxonomy): domain Bacteria; phylum Bacteroidota; class Bacteroidia; order Cytophagales; family Hymenobacteraceae; genus Hymenobacter. The sequence continues at coordinate 249,757 of CAXYJY010000034.1, read as the reverse complement.
ACCGACTCGCTGCGCGGGCACTACCCGTCGGACCACTTCCCGGTGCTGGCCGAGGTAGTGCTGAAGTAGCGGGGTTTCTGCTGGTACAATTTTTCGGGTATACCAGCCAGTCAATAGCGTACGGTATGATTAGAAATAAATTTTTTTTTCTTATTAATCGACTTATTATAAAACAAATAGGGGGAGGGGCATCGAAATTTATGATTAGATATTTTTATCTTCTAATATTGCATACACCTAAACCTCAACACATCCCCTATGAAAAAACTGTATGCCCCGCTTATAGCAACGAGCTTATTACTCAGCATGTATGCGTGTAACAAGCAAAGCCAATCAGGGGCGGCCGACCCGCAGCCTATCACGCCTGCTGCTTCAGGCTCCTCAACCAATCCGCAAGTTCCTGCTGGTTCCGCTGCTAATTCTTCCAGCAATACAAAGTCTACTACTGGCTCTGCTGCCAGAAGTGGTGACACGACAGTGAGCGCAACGGAATTTCTGGATGTGTTCAATCAGATGATGCAGGATTTGCAAGGCAGCGGTATGAGTATGCTCATTCAGCAAAACGCAAATGGTGATTACACCATCCAAGTTATTAAGCAGCCAGACATGAGTAATCTCCGAACGCAACAAATATGCATAGACAAGTCTGGCTTTGGTCTTGCTAACTGCATAAGAGGATATGTTCACGACCACCCTAACGCAGTTCTTCTAGCGAATAACTGTGGTGACCAAAACCCCAGTACTTGGTGTGTATATGATACTAATCTTCCTTAGCATCTAAGCGTATCTTCTTCTTATTAGAGGCCCGCCACTTGGCGGGCCTCTATTTTTTGAGCCCTTCCCCGCCCCGGCGCTACCTTCGGGCTTCATTTGCCTACTCGCTAAAAACCGCCCGATGGCTGTTAATTCTCCCGTTTCGCCTGCGCCGCTGTGGCAGCGGGCCTGGCCGCACGTGCTGGCCGTGTTGTTTTTTGTGGTGCTGGCCGTGGCCTACTTCGCGCCCATCGTGTTTGAGCACCAGACGCTGGCGCAGCACGACATCACCCAGTTTCAGGGCGGCGCGCGCGAAACGCAGCAGTGGGCCGCTGAGCACGGCCACGAGCCGCTCTGGACCAACTCTATGTTCTCGGGGATGCCCACGTACCTGATTTCGGTGCACTTCCCCGGCGACCTGTTTGTGTACGTGCAGAAGTTTATCGCGCTGGGCTTGCCGGCCGTGGTCAGCAATTTGTTTGTGGCCCTGCTGTGCGGCTACGTGCTGCTGGTGGCGCTGGGCGTGCGCCCACTAGTGGCGGTGGCCGGCGCGGTGGCGCTGGGCTTATCGAGCTACAACATCGCCATCCTGGCGGCCGGGCACAATACCAAGTCGTGGGCCCTGGCCTACGCGCCGCTGGTGCTGGGCGGGCTGCTGCTGGCTTTTAGGCAGAATAAATGGCTGGGCGCGGCGCTCTTCACGCTGGGCCTGACTATGAACGTGCGCGCCAACCACCCGCAAATCACCTATTACCTGGGCTTGCTGGTCGTTATTTATGGCATCATCGAGCTGGTGAGCGCGGTGCGGGCCGGCCGCCTGGGCGACTTTGCCGGGCGCGTGGCGCTGCTGGGCGTGGGCGCGGCGCTGGCCATCGGCGTTAGCTTTGGCCGCCTCTACACCACCTACGAGTACAGCAAATTCAGCAACCGCTCGCCTTCCGAGCTCAAGGCCCTGCCGCCCGCGCCCGGCCAGCCCGCCGCGCCCAGCGCCCGCCAGCAAGACCGCGATTACGCCTTTGCCTACAGCTACGGCATTGGCGAGACGATGACGTTGCTGGTGCCCAACTTCTACGGCGGCAGCAGCGCCATGCCGCTCGGCCCCAACTCGAACATGGCCCGCGAGCTGACGGCGGCCGGCTACGGCACCGACATGCTGGCCGCCATGCCCACCTACTGGGGCGACCAGAGCTACGTGGCCGGCCCCGTGTACGTGGGCGTGGTGGTGTGCTTTTTGTTCGTGCTGGGCTTGTTTGTGGTCGATAAGCGCACGCGCTACTGGCTGCTGGCGGGCACGCTGGTGTCGTTCGTGCTGGCCTGGGGCAAGAATTTTGAGACGATTAATAACCTGATTTTCGACTACCTGCCGGGCTACCGCAGCTTCCGGGCCGTGAGCATGGGGTTGGTAATCGCGCAGCTGGCCATGCCGCTGCTGGCGGCGCTGGCGCTCTCGCGCATTTTGCGGCCCCGCGCCGCGGCGCTGCCGGTTGGTTCGACTCCGGCTCCAAGTACCGAGCCGCTGCATCCGGCGCTGGCCAAGGCCGCGCGGGCGGCGGGCAGCGCCCCGGCCGGGGCCGTGGATGCGCCCGAAAACCAGCTGCGCACTAGGCAGCTGCTCTACGCGGGGGCCATCACGGCGGGCTTTCTGCTGCTGACCTGGCTGCTGAGCTTCAGCTTCGATTTTGCTTCGCCGCAGGATGCCAACCTCACGCAGCAGGGCTTCTCGGCGCAGCTGCTGAGCGCCCTGCGCGCCGACCGCGCCGATTTGCTGCGCTCGGACGTATGGCGCGGGCTGCTCTTGGTGGGCCTCACGCTGGGGGCGCTGTACTTCTACTTGAAGGGCAAGGTGCAGGCGGGCGTGGCGGCGGCCATCGTGGTGGCGCTGGTGCTGCTCGACCTCTGGACGGTGGACAAGCGCTACCTCGGCGAGAAGAATTACCAGACCGAAACCATCGTGGAGAGCTTCCAGCCCACGGCCGTGGACCAGCAAATTCTCAACGACAAAGACCTGAGCTACCGCGTCCTCAACGCCGGCAACCCGTTCAACGAGGCGCGCACGTCGTACTTCCACAAGAGTATCGGGGGCTACCACGGGGCCAAGCTGCGCCGCTACCAGGATTTGATTGAGCGCCAGATTTCGCCCAACCTGCAAACCCTGTTTGCCAGCAACGGCGACTTCGCCAAAACGCCCGTGCTCAACATGCTGAACACGCGCTACCTCATCGTGCCCGCCCAGCAGGGCCAACAAGGGCAGCCTGGCCAGCCCGAGCAGGTGCTGCGCAACGCCAACGCGCTCGGCAACGCCTGGTTTGTGCGCGAGCTGCGCGCCGTGCAGTCGCCCGACCAGGAGATGGACGCGCTCACCACCCTCAACCCGCGCCAGGTAGCGGTGTTCGACGCCACGAAATTTCCCGACGTGAAGCCGGCTACCGCTGCCGATTCGTCGGCCAACATCGTACTCACCGATTACGCGCCCGACGCGCTGACCTACAAGTACTCGGCCGCGCAACCGGGCACGGTGGTGTTCTCCGAGGTGTACTACGCCGATGGCTGGCAGGCCTTCCTCGATGGCAAGGAGGTGCCGCACTTCCGGGCCGACTTCGTGCTGCGGGCCATGCAGGTGCCGGCCGGCGCGCACGAAATCAAGTTCGTGTTCGAGCCCAAGGAATACAAAATCGGCAATACGGTATCGCTGGTGGCTAGCCTCGGCGTGCTGCTGCTGGTGGTGGGCGCCTGCGTGGTGGGCGCGCGCCGCCAGGGTGGAGAAGCGTAAGGGTTCGGCTCAAAGCGCCACGTAGCGGTGCCCGGTTTGTAGCCTACCCCCGTGCATAAAAAAAAGTGCCGCGTAGCGGTGCCAGAAAGGCCGGTTCGGCTTTGTCTGGCACCGCTACGCGGCACTTTCCTTTGCGTCTATTTCAAACTACAAACCGGGCACCGCTACGCGGCGCATGGGCGCGCCACTTGCCGCACCGGCCCCAACCGCCAATGCGCCAGCCGCGCCTGCTGGCCTGTTCTCCAAAGTTACTGGCGCTGCCAGCGACACTATTGGCATGCCTTCCGACCTTGTTGATAAGACGTCCGACACTCCTGACGTGGCTGTCGAGGCTCCCGACGTGGCTTCCGACACTCCTGACGTGGTTGTCGAGGCTCCCGGTGTGGCCTCCGAGGCTCCCGGTGTGGCTGTCGAGGCCTTGGCGGCTACTTTTGGCGGTTGCTTATGCCTGTTGATTCTCGCCTGCTGCTGCCTATCCCCCACCCCGCCGCCGGGCGGCGCGGTGTGCGCCTGCTGCTCTGGCGCGACGACCTTCTCAACCCCGACCTGCCCGGCAACAAGGCCCGCAAGCTCAAATACAATCTCTTGGCCGCCCAAGAACAAGGCTACAAGCGCTTGCTCACCTTCGGCGGGGCATATTCCAACCACCTGGCCGCCGTGGCGGCGGCGGGCCGGCTCTGCGGGTTCGGCACCATCGGGCTGGTGCGCGGTGAGGAGCACTTGCCCCTCAATCCCACCCTGGCTCGCTGCCGCGCCGATGGCATGCAGCTACACTACCTCGACCGCGCCACCTACCGCCGCCGCGCCGAGCCGGCGTTTTTGGCTGAGATGCAGGCGCAGTTTGGCAATCCCTATTTACAGCCCGAGGGCGGCACCAACGCGCTGGCGTTGCGCGGCGTGGCCGAGCTGGTGGGCGAGCTGCGCCAGCACACCGATTTCGACGCGGTAGCCGTGGCTGCCGGCACTGGCGGCACACTGGCCGGCCTGGCGCTGGGCTTGGCCGAGGCCGGGCACCCGGCCCGCGCCGTGGGCGTGGCCGCATTGAAAGGTGCGGACTTCCTATGTGCCGACATCGACGCGCTCACGCAAGCGGCGGCGGGCCGCACGCTCACTAATTATGAGCTGCATACCAGCTATCACTTTGGCGGCTACGCCAAGCTACCGGCCGAATTACGGACATTTATCCGGCAGTTTGAAGCTGACTTTGGCGTATTACTTGACCCGATTTATACCGGCAAGCTACTGGCGGGCGTGCTCGATTTAATCGAAAAAGGCCATTTTGCACCCGGCAGCACCGTGGTGGCCGTGCATACGGGTGGCCTGCAAGCCTGGGCGGGCTTTCAGCGGTAGGCGGCAGTAGCAGGGTTCTTCTTTCTGGCTAGCCACAAGGCGGCCAGCACAAACACGAAGGGCAGCACCGGGGCCTGGAAGCGCACGTCCCAGTCGTCCACGGTCAGTATCACGATGCAAGCTTGCAGCAGCGGCACGCCCAGCAGGAACACCCGGCCTAGCTTCCAGATGCTGCCTAGCCGGGTGGCCCGCGCGGCCAGCCAGTACAGCGGCCACAGCACCAGCACGTAGGCCAGGCGGTGGGCCAGCGAGTAATGCGGCTTGAGGCCGCTCACGAACACGAATAGCTTGCCGGCCATCAGCCGGAGCAAAAACCAGGGGTTGTGCGCCGCGAAATACAGAATGCGCGGTACCTGCCCGATGCCGGGGGGCGGCATAGCGAGGGGAGCAGTGGGGCGCAGGGCCCACGCCGACGTGCCAAATATGAGCTCGCCCCGCGCGTAGGTTTCAACGATAAAGTAGCTTTTCAACTGGTAGTTGAGCGCCACCAGCGCTAGCGGAATAGCCAGCACCAGCCCGGCCACCACGCCCCAAAACCACCGCCGGCCGGGCTGCTGCCGCAGGTGTTCGAGGCCGGCCAGCAGGGCCGCGCCCGCCAGCACGTAGCCATTGGGGCGCGTGCCGGCCACGAGCAGCAGCGCCGCCGCCAGGGCAGCCCAGGCGCGCCAGCCCCCATGCCGCACGCGCACAAAAGCAGCCAGCGCGAAAATGGACAAGCTGATAAAAAGCGACTCGGTAAGCAGAAAGCAATTGAACTGCTGGATGTCGGGCCACAGGACGAAGAGCGCGGTGGCCAGCGCCGCCGCCGCCTGCCCGCCGCCCGCCAGCCGCCGCGTGGCCCCGTAGAGGGCGGCGGCGGCCAGGCCCGATACCGCTATTTGCCCCAGCACAATGCCCCACAGGCCAGTGCCGAGGCGCAGCCAGAGGCTCTCAAACCACGCGTACACAAGGTAGCGCTGCACGTGCTCGTACTCGAAGGTAGCGGGGTTGGGCAGCTCGGGGCTGAGCTCGCGGGCGGGCGGTGGGTGCGCCGCTTGGTAGTGGCCGTGCGCGGCTACGTTGGTAGCGTAGTTGAGGTAGAGCTCGCTGTCGTTGGCCAGGTGCGGGCCGTGGAATTTCACTAAAAAGCCGACTTGCACCAGCAGCCACAAACCCAACAGCAGCGCCCGGTGCCAGGGCCAGAGACGTTGCAGGCCGCCGCGCAGGATAGTTGAAACCAGCATAGCCCCAAAGGTAGAAGCTGAGTGGGCCCAACGGTGCGGCGGGGCGCGCGTATCAGGTGTACTATGCCCCTCGTCCGCCTGCTCCGCCGCTTGCTACCCCTCGCCCTGCTCCTTGCCCTGGGCCTATTTCTCTGGCGCAAAATCGGCTCGTCGCTGGCCAGCCTCAACCCGCTCGCCGCCCGCGAGCCGCAGGTGACGGTGACCCACAACACGGTGCTGACGCAGGTAGAAGCACTGGGCCGGCTGGAGCTGGTGCGCTACCGATTCAAGGACGTAGTGGAGTACAAGCGCTCTTCCAAGTACCCCTTTCTGCCCGATGCCAAAGCCGCCCTCATCGTGGGCGGCGAGGCCGTGGGTTGCCTCGACCTCCGCAAAATCAAGCCCCAGGACGTGGCGCTGGAGGGCGATTCGGTGGTGCGCGTGCTGCTGCCCGCGCCCGAGCTCTGCACCTTTCAGGTCGACCACAGCCAGAGCCGGGTCTTCAGCACCGAAAACACGTTCTTCCAAGACGCGCAGGTGGTGGACGAGGCCTATCGCTACGCCGAGGCGCAGGTGCGCCGCTCGGCCCTGCAATCAGGCATTCTGGCCGAAACCCGGCGCAACGCCGAGCAAATACTGGTGCCCATGCTACGTACGCTCACCGGGCGGCGCGTCATCATCGGGCAGCGGCTGGCGGCACCCGCGCCCGCCCGAAAAATGTAGCTGCCTAGCATGGCTTCTAAAAGTAGAAAAGGCTCCCCGATGTATGGAGAGCCTTTTCTAGATGGGCTGACTAGTAGCTGAAATTACTTGATAACCTCTACCCACCCGCGGGTAATTGACCCGTTGGGCTGCGTGAAGGTGTAGTAGTACATGCCAGCGGCGATGCTGGGGTCGGTGCCCCAGTAGTTGGTCGTATTGTTGTAGTTCTGCGTAGAGAACACCCGGCGGCCCCAGCGGTTGAAAATCTCGACCGTGTTGGTGGGGTAAGCGTTCACGTTTTTGACTTGCAGCCAGTCGTTGAGCTTATCGCCGTTGGGCGTAATCACGTTGGGCACCTCAATATTGGGGTCAACCCCAACGGTTACGACTACGCTGGCCGTGCCCGAGCAGCCGGTAGCGGTGCTGGTAGTGGTCAGGGTATACGTCTGGGTGATGGGCGCGCTGGTCGTGTTGGGCAGCGTCACGGTGGGGTTGGCGCTGGTGGGGTCGCTGAGGCCGGTAGTGGGGCTCCAGCTGTAGGTAAAGCCCGCTACTGGGGCCGCGCCGATAGTTACGGGGCGGCCGTTGGTGGTGCTCACGGCCGGGCCGGCGTTAGCCGTCACGGCCGGGTTCACGGTAATGGTAACCTGGCTAGTAACGCCGCAAGCCCCCGACGCGCCGGGTGCCGTAATGGTGTAGGTAGTAGTAGCCGTGGGCGTGAGCACGAAGGTGGGGCTGGTGCCCGACACCGGCCCGCCGGTTACGGTGTATACCGTACCCGTGGGCGCGCCGCTTACCGTAATGGTCGTACTGGCACCGGGGCACACACTACGGTTGCCGGCAATGGTGAGGGTGGGAGCGGCCGATACTACCACGTTCTGCGTTACGGGGTCGGTGATGCAGCCAGCGGCCGATACGCCGCGGGCGGTGAGGGTGCCGGCGCCAGCCGCGCTCCACTGCACCTGCACGGGATTGGCGGTGGCGCTCCCCACAATGGTGCCGCCCGTTACGGTCCACTGCACGCCAGCGGTGGTGCCGCCGGTGGCGGTGTAGCTGTTGGTGCTACCCACGCCGCACACGGCCAGGCTGCCGGTGATGGCGGTGGGGCCCTGCGGCTTCACCACCGTGATGCGGAACACGTCGTAGATGGTTTTGCCGGCGCAGCCGTTGTCTTTCACTGTCACGGCGATATCGTAGGGCTGGGTACGGGCCTCGGTGCAGCTGGCTTTGTACACAAACGTGCCCACTACCGAGCCGTTACCATTAGCCGTTACCGCGCCGGCCAGACCGCTGGCCGTGCCCGTGCCGCCGTTTACGGTGGCATCGTAGCCGCCGGGCCCATCGAGCAGGGCACTGCTCACGGTCATGGTCAGCGGGTTGCCAGCTCGTTGCGTAGCCGTAATCGGAATCGTCTGGGTAGTGCCGGCTTCAATGGTATAGTTGCGCGGCAGCGGGGTGCTGCCACCGATGGCCACGGGGGCGGGCAGGGCCGGAGCGGGTGTCGAAGGGCAGTTGGCCACTACCAGCTGCACGTCGCGCCGGGTGGTGCCGATGAGCGTCCGCGTCCCATTGATAATACGATACTCTTTGATATCAACGGCTACCGAATACTTACCCAAAGTCGGCGTCGAAAACGTAGCGATGCCCGTCGACGCGTTCAAGTGGTTGATAATGCCTCGGCCTACGCCAAAGGGCGTAGTAGCCGAATAGGCATTGGTAGTAGCGTAGGGCCCCAGGGGCTGGGGCAGCGTGAAGGTAGACGGAATACCGCTAGCATTGTACGGCTGGCCAAAAGCGTACTCCAGTTCGTCGCCATCAGCATCGATGGCGTTATTGAGGTAGTACGTCGTATCATTGGCGCAAATAACCGCTACGGCCGTATTAGCAAAAACCGGCGAGCGGTTAAAGATAGTCGGCGGCGTCATGGTCGTGTACAGCTCCAGATACTGGCTGCTGGGGTTCGACAGATTGATGATGTCGTTGGTGCGATTACCCTGCGTGTACATCGCGTAGAAACCTGCCGTTGTATTAGGCAGGTTCACCAACGCGACGAATTTTTGCAGAATGTAGGGCTGAGTAGGCCCCGTGATAGTGCAGTTTGGCACCTGAGGTGGCGTGTAGCAAGCCGGCAGGGGCTGGGTTGGAATGCTGATATTACCCGAAAACAGGTTGGCGTAGTTCACGGTGGTCATTACGATGCGCGCGCCAGTCGAACGCTCGAAAATGCCGATTTCAGCCGTAGTGGCGGGTGGAATAGCCGACGAGTTACAGTTATTGTATACTATCAGCGTTATCTCGTAGCGCAGGGGCGCGGAGGCGGGCCCAAGGGCATCAATAAACCGATAGGTCAGCTCACCACCCAACAAGTGGCTAGCCATTGCCGGGCGCGCAAGCAGCGCCAGCAGCAGCAACAAGGCCGAGCGCAAGAGCGGGTGTGCCAGTAATTTTTTTTTCATGAGAAAAATGGGGGATAGTTGGCGAAGCAGGAGTGTACTAACTAGGTTGCCTGTCTTGGCAAGGCTGGCTCGCCTGAACAGCGGCCAGACTGCGGCCGGCAAACGCCCCCTCAACGTGAAGAAAGTGTTTCGGCTGCCTAAAAATAAGCATAAAAGATAACAAGCTGAATGAACCAATCCATAAAAAACTCTCTAAGTTGCTACTCACCAAAAGCCAGGGCTTTGCTTGTGCCAGCCTAAGAGCCGTGGCTAACAAACTTTTAACTTATTGATATTCTCGGGCTAGCACAAATCAGCCGCTAGCAGCTCAAGTGCGGAGTGCTAGCCCTATCCCAACGCCATATTCTACCAGCCACGGTCTTAACCCAAAAAAAAGAACCCCGGCCACCAGTGTGGCCGGGGTCTTTTCGAAACCTGGTAGCGCCTACTCGTGCGCTACGCGGATGACCTGAGTATTACCCCCTTGGCGCACCGTGAGAATGTACATGCCAGCGGGCAGGCTGCCCGCCTCGGGCACGGCCAGCGAGCTGGCCCCGGCCGGTACATTGACCGTGGTTTCGCGCACTACGCGGCCTACGGCATCGTGCAGCGTCAGCTGGAGCGGGCCAGCCTTCAGTGTGGTGAGCGACAGGTTGAGGTGGTCGCTAAACGGCACCGGCGACGCTTCGGCGCTGAAGCCAGGCGCTATGCTGCTTTTGGTAGCCAGGGCCGGCGCTTCCGTTACTTCGAGGTCGTCAACGTAGATGGAGAACGAGTTAACCGAGCTGATGGCGTGGAAGCCGATGAAGTAAATGCCGGCCGTGGTCGGCGTGAAGCTAATTACTTGCCCGGCCCCGGAGCCTGCCGCCGAAGCTACGTAGACGTTGTTGAGGATGTTAGTGTTCGAGAACAGCGTGGTGGTCTGGCTGGCGGGCGTAGTGCTGGTGCCAATCTTGATTTCCATTTTCTCGGGGTAGTTGTATGAGAAAACGCGGTACTTGAACTTGAGCTGGTAGGTCTTGCCCACCGCCAGGCGCAGGGCGTTGGTGAAGAACCAGTCGTCGGCCGGGTTGACGGAGCTCGGCAGGTAGCGCATCGAGTTGGCACCCGAGCTAGGCTGGTCGTTGCTGTTCACCCAGGTGCTACCGTCGTTGTTGGCGTCGAGCACCGTAATGCCGCAGGGCAGCGCCGGAGCCGTTACGCTATCGAAGTTCTGCGTGTAGGGGAACGTGGAGGTAGTGAGGCAAGCCGTGGTGAAGCTGACGGCCGTAGACGAGATGCCCTGGCCGGCGCTGCCGCAGGTGCCCCGCACGTAGATGTCATAAGCCGTGTTAGGATTCAGGCCCGTCAGGGTGATGGGCGAGGCCGTACCCGTTACCGAGGGGCTGGTAGCCGTGGGCGTGGTGCCGCGCGGCACGTAGATAATCGTGTAGCTCGTGCCGCTGCTCGGGCCATTGAAGGTAACCTGCGCCTGCGTATCGGTGATGCCATTAACCGTGATGCCGGTGGGCGTGGGGCATGAGGCTAGGCTGGTGAGGGTTACCTGCAAATCATCTACGTAGAGGTTAGACTGGCCGGAGGCGCTGATGGCGTGGAAACCGAAATAGTATATCCCGCTGGCGGTGGGAGTGAAGCCCGCCACCTGGCCCGCGCCAGTGCCTACCGTGGTGGTAACGTAGCTCGTGGTCTGAATGCTGGTATTCGTGAATACGGTAGTCGTCTGGCCAGCGGCCGTGCGGGCGCTACCTACTTTCACTTCCAGGCCTTCGGTCGAGAAGGTTGAGCTATTCTTATACTTGAACTGCAACTGATACGTCCCGCCGGCTACCATCGAGATGGCATTGGTAAAGAACCAGTCGTCGGCCGCGTTGGTAAAGTTGGCGTTGTAGCGCATGGCGTTGGGAGCCGAGCTACCATTGTTGCTGGCGTTGTTGGCCCACACGCCGCTGTCGTTGTTGGCATTGAGCACCGTGATACCGCAGGGCAAAGCCGGGGCCGTTACCCCATCGAAATTCTCGGTGTAGGGGAACACGGTGACCGTGGCGCACGCCGTAGTCAGCGCCACCGGGCCCGAAGAAACGCTGCTGCCGCTGGTGCCGCAGGTGGCCTGCACGTAGATGTCGTAGTTGGTGTTCGAGGTCAGGCCCGTGAGCGTTACCGGCGAGGTAGTCGTCGATACCGAAGGGCTGGTGGCCGTGGGAGTAGTGCCACGGGGCACGTAGATGACGGTATAGGCCGTACCGTTGGTGGGGCCGTTGAAGGCCACCGTAGCCCCGGTGGTCGTGATGTTGCTAACCACCACAGCCGTGGGCTGCGGGCAGGCCGGCGATACCTGCTGCGTCACTTGCAGGTCGTCTACGAAGAGGTAGTACTGGTCGGGAATGCTGATGGCGTGGAAGCCGAAGTAGTAGACGCCCGCCGTAGTCGGCGTGAACAGCAATACTTGCCCGGTGCCGGTGCCAGCCGTGGTCGTCACGTAGCTCTGGCCCTGAATGTTGGTATTCGAAAAGACAGTCGTGGTTTGGGCAGCTACCGTGGCGGCATTGCCGACTTTTACTTCCAGCGCTTCGGTATATGTATTCGAGTTGGTTCTGTACTTGAACTGCAGCTGGTAGCTCTGCCCCACCGCCATCGTGATGCCATTGGTAAAAAACCAGTCGTCAGCCGTGTTGGTGGGGTCGTAGCGGTAGCGCATGGAGTTGGGAGCCGTGTTGCCATTGCCGCTTTCGTTGGTCCATACTCCAGTATCGTTGTTGACGTTGATGGTCGTGATGCCGCAGGGCAGTGCCGGAGCCGTTACGCCATCGAAGGTTTCGACGTAGGGGAAGCTGGTTACAATCGCGCAGGCCGTCGTGAAAGTCGTAGGCCCGGTGAGCACGCTGCTGCCGCTGGTGCCGCAGGTAGCCTGCACGTAGATGTCGTAGTTGGTGTTCGAGTTCAGGCCCGTGAGCGTTACCGGCGAGGTCGTCGTCGCTATCGAGGGGCTGGTGGCCGTGGGGGTAGTGCCACGGGGCACGTAGGTAACCGTATAGGCCGTACCGTTGGTGGGGCCGTTGAAGGCCACCGCAGCCCCGGTAGCCGTGATGTTGCTAACCACCACAGCCGTGGGCTGCGGGCAAGTTGGCGAGGTCACTTCCGTCACCTGCAGGTCGTCCACGTAAAGGTTGAATCTGCTGACCGGGCTGATGGCGTGGAAGCCGAAGTAGTAGACGCCCGCCGTGGTCGGCGTGAAAAGCACTACCTGCCCCGCCCCGCTCCCAGAGCCCGTCGTGGTGTAAGTCGTGTTATTGATGTTGGTATTCGAAAAGACCGTGGTTGTTTGGGCGGCTACCGTGGCGGCATTGCCTACTTTCACTTCCAGCGCCTCCACAGAAGTAGCTGAGCCCGACTTGTACTTGAACTGGAGCTGGTAGCTCTGCCCTACTGCCATGGTCAGGCCCTGCGTAAAGAACCAGTCGTCAGCGGCATTGCTAAAGCTAGCGTTGTAACGCATCGCGTTGGGGGCCGAGTTGGCATTACCAGTGTTGCTGACCCACACCCCAGTGTCGTTGTTGACGTTGATGGTCGTGATGCCGCAGGGCAGCGCCGGGGCCGTTACGCCATCAAAGTTCTGCGTGTAAGGATAGCTGGTAACTGCCCCTGCCACACAATACGACGGGTCGTTGAAAGTAAACGTGCGGCCCGCGTCGGGCAGCGTTGCATTAGATACAGCGAAGGTATTGGCACCGTAGCCGCTGCTACGGAAAGTAGCCGCGTTCCAGGCAACCGTAACGGGTTTGTCGGCCAGCAGCAATTGCCCGGTGCCGATGCCCGAGCCTTTCAGGCCCACGTTGGTATCGCGGGTGTTGAGGGCAGCCGTGCCAGCCGTGGCCGTATTATATACAAATTCGATGCGGCCGTTTTCGTACAGCTTCACCTGGAAGCTAAAGTTGCTGTACTGCTGGATATTAAACCCCGAGCCCGCCTTGTCAGCTACGTTTTTCCACTGAATGGTACACACACGGCTACCAGCGGTGCCGGTAGTAGCTACCCGATATTCGGCCCCGCCCGTGCCCGACACGAGGTCGGTATTGAACGGCATAACCAAGTTCACGTCGGCCGAGTTGGTGCTTGCCAGCGGGTCGACACCGGGACCGCCAACGTTGGCATCCAAGTAGAGGGAGGCCGTGGAGGGTGCCGCGCTACCCAGGCGGATAACGCCGTTGGTATTAAGCACGAACTGCGTAAACGTCAGCTTATTAAAGCCAAACGTGAAGCCGATGTTCTGCGCGGCCGAGTTCGCGTCATCCGTGCTGGTAGTGGTGATGACGGTGCCCGTCGTACCCAGGTCGGTGTAGGTGCCGGCCGCGTTGGCGGCGGTGGTTGTGGTCTGGCCCAGTTGGGCCTGGGCCGACAGCAAACCGCCACCGCCCAGCAGAGTCGTCAGCGCGAGCCTCCGCAGCGTGGAGTAGAAATTTGGCATTAGTGGGGAGAAAATGTGAGAAATAGAAATGTAGTTTAGCGAAGAAAGCCAGCGGGGACCTGATGGTGCGTCAGCTAACAAAAAAGTAAAACAGCGGCAATCACTGGCGCAAGCCCGGTGCTACGCCCTGGGCTCAGACTAATGCCGCTACTTGGCAACTAGCTACGTATCAGCCCGATTCCTACCGGTAAAAATTCACGTAGAATCAGCCTGACGTGGGCAAATATAAGTTAACAATAGTTTTTTTGCTACCCTGCTCGCCCCAAAAAAATGGAATAAGCTGGTAAAAACTAGGCTTGGATAAAGGTCTTTGCAACTCAACTGCCAACTACCGCCGTGCTTGGTTAGGGCCACGTTCTGCCTGCGTTGCGCTTTTGCCCATGTCTGGCCAGGCTAGCTGCCTACAGTTCGGCCAGCGCGTCTTGAATTAAATCTGACTCATAGCCTTTTTGGGTCAGGTAGGCCATAAGCTTCAGCTTGCGCTTTTGCGGGTGGCTTTCCTTTTCGCGGGCGTCGCGCTGACCTAGCAGCTGCTTCAGCTTGTCGTAGTATTCGTCGCCATCCAGCTCTTTCAGGCCGCTCTTGATGCAGTATTCACTCAGGCCCTTGGCCTTCATCTCCAGCCGGATGCGGCGGCGACCCCAGCCGTTGGTGCGGTGCTTACCGCGGGCATAGGCCTGGGCGTAGCGCTCCTCATCAAGCAGCTTTTCGCGGCTTAGCCGAATGATAATCTCGCCGGCCTCATCCTCGTCCAGGCCGTAGCTTTTCAGCTTGTCGGCCACCTCTTTCTGGGTACGCTCCTGGTAGGCGCAGTAGGCGGCTATCTTGGGCAGGGCCTCGGCAGGGGTGTAGGTTTTGGGCGCTTTGTCGGGGTTCTTGAACATGAGAAAAGAAGGTGGCGGCCGAACGAAGTTGGCCGGGCGGCGTTGGTAAAGAACGCGCCCAGCCCCGTCTTCGTTGAAAAATTCTTCCCTGCCCGCCGTGGGCTATATGCTGGCCTCGACGCTCCTGTTCGCGCTGGTCAACGTGTGCCTCAAGAAGCTGCCCGATATTCCGGCCGGCGAAATCATCCTGTTTCGCTCGGCTATCTCGCTGCTACTCACGCTGACTATGCTGCGCGGGGTGCGCTGCGCGCCCTGGGGCCACGCCCCGCAGCGCGCCGACCTGGTGTGGCGCGGCATCATGGGCACGGCGGCGCTGGTGCTGGGCTTTCTCACCATCAAGCAGTTGCCGCTGGCCCCGGCCGTGACCTTGCAATACCTGGGGCCGGTTTTCACGGCGGTGGCGGGCATCTGGCTGCTGGGGCAGCCGGTGCGCGGGTGGCAATGGCTGTTTTTCGGCATCTCGCTGGGTGGGGTGGCCGTGGCGCAGGGCGTGAGCGGCCTGGGCTGGGCGGGCGTGGCGCTGGGCCTGGGCGCGGCGGCGGCCTCGGGGTTGAGCTACGTCTTCAACAGCCGGGTGGGCCAGAAAGAGCATCCGCTGGTCGTTATCTTCTATTTTCAGATGGTTACGCTACCCGTGGCGGGCGCTTGGACGGCCTTCGACTGGCACGCACCGCAGGGGCTGGAGTGGGCGTGGCTGGCGGCCGTGGGCCTACTTACGCAGGCCGCGCTGTGGTGCGTGACGCAGAGCTACCAGCGCGGGCAGCAGGCGGCGGGCATCGCGGCGCTCGACTACCTGGGGCTGGTGTACGCGGCGGCGTTTGGCTACTGGTTTTTCGATGAGAAAATCAACCCCTTAGCCTACGGCGGCATGGCGCTGGTGCTGCTGGGCGTGGCCCTCAATGCCTGGTACGCCGCCCGGCACCGGCCGGCCGAGGACACTAACTAATGCGCCCAGCCAACCCTTTCCCGAAATTATTCATCTAGGCAGTGGCGGCGGCTCCTATCTTGCCGGCCACTTCGGATTTTCGTCAGCGTATGCGCTTTTACTATCGTTTAGGGTTACTACTTACCGTGTTGGGCTGGGTGCTGGCGCGGCCAGCGCAGGCCGGCACCATCAAGGGCCGGGTGAGCGGCACCAACAACGAGGCACTGGCTTTTGCCAACGTGGCGGTGCGCGGCTCGGCCACCAGCACCGGCTCCAACGACCAGGGCCAGTACCAGCTCAAGCTGCCGGCCGGGCAGTATCAGCTTGTGTTTCAGTATGTGGGCTACCGGCCGCGCACCGAGAGCGTGCGCGTGCCCGGCGGCGATTCGACGCTGGTGCTCAACGTGGCGCTCGCGCCCGAGGCCTACAGCCTGGGCGAGGTAGCAGTGCGCGGCTCCGACCGCGACCCGGCCTACGCCATTATTCAGCAGGCGCAGCAGTGGCGCGGCTACCACCAGCGCGAGGTGGCTACGTTTCAGGCGCGACTGTACATCAAAAGCTTGATTCGGCTCAGCGAAACGCCCAGCAAGGTATTTGGCCTCTTTAAAGTAGGACCCGACGTGAAGCCGGGCATTCTATATCTATCTGAAAGCTTGTCGGATATCCGCTTCATGCAGCCCAATATCATCAAGGAGCGCATGATTTCGAGCCGCGTCAGCGGCGACTCGCGCGGCATCAGCTTCAACCGGGCGCAGACGGGGCTCGATTTTTACGACAATGTCTTAAAGCCCAGCTTTTCGCAGCGTGGCTTCGTGTCACCGATTGCCAACAACTCGTTTCTGTTTTACCAGTACGAGTTGGTGGGCACCTCGCAGCAGGGCGGCGAGCTGGTGCATAAGATTAAACTCATCCCGCGCCGCCGCACCGACCCCGTTTTCAGCGGCTTCGTGTACATCGTGGATGGCTCGTGGCGGCTGCACTCGGTGGATGTACGCCTGACTAAAGACGCCCAACTAGATTACGTCGACGACCTGCACATCGAGCAGCTGTTTGCGCCCGCGCCGGGCGTGCCGCACGTGTGGGCGCTGCAATCGCAGAAGCTGAGCGTCAATTTCTCGGCTTTCGGTTTTAAAGGCTCGGGCTACGCTACGGCCATTGTGTCCAACTACAACCACGTGGTAGCCACCTACCCCGCCCCGCCCGAGGTGAAGAAGCCGGTCGCTGCGGCCGCCCAGCCTACTCCGGCCCAGCCCGCCGCGCCGCCCGTCATCGCCCCGGTCACGACCAAAGAGCTGACCCGCCAAATCAAGCGCCAGAAGCCCGACCTCGCGGGCCTCAACCGGCAGGTGCGCCGCCAAGTGAAGCAGGCCCGGCGCGACTCGGTGCGCAACGACCCGTTTGCCCAAATGAAAAAAGGCGAGGTGATGCTGGTGGAGAAGGGCGTGAACGAGCGCGACAGCGCCTACTGGAACCAGCTACGCCCGGTGCCACTAACGGAAGAGGAAAAGCTCGACTACCACAAAAAAGACAGCTCGGAAGTGGTGCGCAACTCGCGCCCCTACCAGGATTCGCTCGACCGCAAGCGCAACGAGTTTACGCCAACCAAGCTGCTGCTGGGCGGCTACACCTACCGCAATACGTTCCGCAAGCGCAGCTTTTCAGTTGACCCTATCTTCAACGAGCTGCAATACAACACGGTGGAGGGCTACGTGCTGAACGCCCAGGCCACCTACACCCAGCGCACCGACAACCGCCGTTTCGTTACCCTCACCCCTACCCTCCGCTATGGCTTCCAAAACCAGCAGCTGCAACCCAGCCTGGCGCTGAGCTGGCAGCTCGACGCGGTGAAGCTGCGCCAGGTGAGCCTGGTAGCGGGCCGCACCATCGAGAACTTCGACCGCAACTCGCAGCTTACGCCGTTTATCAACTCGGTGTACTCGCTGCTAGCCAACCGCAACTACGCTAAGCTGTACCGCCGCGACGGAACCGAAATCAGCTACCTCTGGGAGCCGGTGAACGGCCTCACGGTGCGCGGCATGGCCAGCTACTTCGACCGCCACGAGCTCGAGAACACCAGCACCTACCTCTGGCACGACGTGCGGGGCCGCGCCTTCACCAGCAACCAGCCGGTGGCCGAGGAAATGGCCGAAGGCACGGGCTTTGGGCGCAGCCGGGCCACTACCCTCTCGCTGGTGGTAAGCTACCGACCCGGCACCCAGTACATTACCCGCCCCGATGGCAAGTACAACCTGGGCACCAAGTACCCCACCTTCACGGGCCAAATTAGGCAGGGCGTAGGCGTGCTGGGCACGCACGTGCGCTACACGCTGCTGCAAGGCTCGGTGCGCCAGACGGTGCAGTTGGGCTTGCTGGGTACCTCGGCCTACGAGGCCGTTATCGGCGGTTTCGTGGGTAGCCAGGCCAATCTGACGTTTATCGATTTCCGGCACTTTTCGGGCAACCGCACCATCTTCACTGGCAATTTCAGCCAGTTTCAGCTGCTCGACTACTACCAGTTCAGCACTCGCCACAGCTACTTCGAGGGACACTTCAACCACCACTTCAACGGGTTTATTTTCAATAAAATTCCGCTGCTGAAGGTGTTGAAATGGCAGGAGGTTTTCTCGCTCAACTACCTCCAGACCAGCCAGTCGGGCCCCTACCTGGAGCTGGGCGCGGGCATCGAGCATATCTTTAAGCTCGGGCGCGTCGACTTCTTCACATCCATGCAGCGCGGCGAGCCCAACCTCTCGGGCATCCGCATCGGGTTTGGCTTCTAGTTATTTGGCACCAGAATAGCGCAGCTTAAGCAGCCTGGCACTATTTTTACTAGCTTATAGCATTCACTTATTTTTCTGACTATGAAATTTTTTCTACTCCTGCTGGCTTGCCTCGCGCTAACTTCCACTGCCTTCGCTCAAAAAATAAAAGTAGAGGGGGAGCTTATTACGGTAGATGGCCAACCTTATGCCCGCATCGAGCAGGACGGCTGTGGGCTGATGGATGTCGATTGCTTTTACTACGTGAAGTCGCTGCGAAACCAGCGCCTGTTCGTGGTCAAGCAAATGTCTTACAACGACCCCACTCAAGTAAGTGCCTCCAACCCACAGGGCCGGCAGATGTACTTGCAATACGTTTTCACGGCAGCCAAAGCCACGGCCGAAACGTCGTACCCGGCCACATTGCATCTGCGCGCACTTGACGTAGCACGCAAGGTCTACAAAGCGCAGCTTATCAAGGATGGCACGCTTGATGAGCAATTAGCCGCCGATTTTGTCACCAACAATGGCACCACTTACTCCGACCGTCAGCGGGCAGGCGGCCAGCCTACTATTATCGTAGTGCCTGGTCACTAACGAGTTTTGAATATAAACCAAAAACGCTCTGGCCGTAGTCAGAGCGTTTTTTTACGAGGTATAAGCTTGGGATGATACCGTCTGGGCTTACTTCACTTCTTCAAAATCAACGTACTCGCCGCCCCGAAACTCGCGCGGGCGCTCAGTAGCTGCCTTGGGCGGCACGTAGTCGACGCGCACCTGGCCGGGCGCGGCCTCGGGCGGGCGGGCCTGCGAGCGGTAGCCCGGCTGCGGGCCACCATTGGGCGGGTAAAAGCCGCCCTGCTGCGCCTTGTGCACCTGCTGGCGCACGAAGCTGCCGAGCACTGCCCGCAGCACCACCGGCAGCAAGTAGCGTACAAGGAGCGAGAAAACCAGTAGCGCGAGCAGAAACGTCATGACAGGCAGCGAGCAGAAAGAAAGAAAACCATACGGCCAACGGGGGCGCAAGTTTAACAGCTTTGGGGCCGGTTTTGTGCTACTCGGGCTGTTGGTGAGCCTAGAGGCACGAGCCCAAGCAGTGCCGCCGCGCCCCGATTTTGCCGGCCTCTACCACGCCACGGCCAGCCGCCTGGTAGTCGAAACCCGCCGCGAAGGCGACAGCCTGCGCCTGCTGCTCAACCAGCCAGGCCGCCCGGCTGGGCAGCCTTGGCCGCTGGTGCGCCTCACGGCCTGGCCGGCTTACGATGCCAGGCAGCCGCTGCTGCAAGCTACCCGGCGCCTGCGCCTCTACCCAGGGGCTGACCCCAACGCGCCCACGGTGGTGCTCACGGCGGCGCTACCCGCCGCCCAGCTACCGGCCGGGTCCGTGTTGCGAGCGCGCCTGGAGCCGCTCGCGGCAGCTAATCAGCTTGACGGCTCCGCGCAAGACCCAACTACCACGGCCTGGCTGCGCCTCACTGCCGAGCGCCTGGCCCGGCCTTTCATCTTGCTCGATTCGATGGGGATGATATTGGGCCGGCCCTACGTGCGGGCTGGCGAGGCGGTAGTAGTAGCAGGCTTCGGGCTGCCGCAGCCGGTGCGCTGGCGGCGCTACGCCGCCACGGGCGTGGCGGCGTTGCCGCCTTTTGCCGACCCACGCCGCCAGCCGGCCGGCCCGCGCCATTTGGGCGTACTCGATTCAAGCGCCGCGCCGCTGCCGCCCGACCACCTGCTGCGCCTACCGCAGCAGGGGCTATATGCGCTGCGGGTGGGCGGTGCGGGCGGCGAGCCCATCCGCACGGTGCCGCTGCTGGTGGCGCGCCCCGATTTTCCGGGCCAGACCACGGCCGATGAACTAATTGAAAACCTGCTCTACCTCACCACCGCCGCCGAGCGCCAGCAGCTGCGCCAGGCCGCCAGCCCCAAGCGCGCCGTCGACCAGTTTTGGCTGACGGCCGCCGGGGGCGACCAGGCGCGGGCGCGCGACCTCATCCGGCGCTACTACGGCCTCGTGACGGCGGCCAACGAGCTCTTCACTAGCCACAAGCCGGGCTGGCTCACCGACCGTGGCTTGGTGTACGTAGTGCTGGGCCCGCCCGCCAGCGTGCGCCGCCTGCCCACCGGCGACGAGCGCTGGCAATACGCCGAGCTCGACCAGAGCGGGCGCGACCTTACATTTACCTTCCGCCCCCGCCCTAGTACCTTAGCACCTGATAACTATGAACTGGTGCGCCGGCCCGACTACGAAGCGGGCTGGTACGCCGCCGTTGAACGATGGAGAAAGACAACGACCGCTCGCTAACTGGCGGGTTTGACGATGACTACGTGCCCCGCCGCTTCCGCGAGGGCAGCGGCGACAGCCGCCCCGGACGTGAGCGCCGCGACAGCCGCGATGACCGCCGCCCCGGCGGCGATGCCGGGGCCAACCGCGCCCGGCCCAACCGCCCGTTTTACGACGAGCAGGGCCGGCAGGTGCCCCGCAAGCCCAGCGGCGACGCGCCCTACAAGCAGCACAATACTCGCCCGGCCGCTGACCGCAGCATCGACATGCTGTTTGGCCTGCGCCCGATACTGGAAGCGCTGAACGCAGGCCGCACGCTGGACAAGATTTTCCTGCTGCGCGGCACCAAAAACAGCATGACCCAGGACATCTCGGACCTGGCCCGCGCGGCCAACGTGCCCGTGAGCATGGTGCCGCTGGAAAAGCTGGAAGGCATGACTCGCAAAAACCACCAGGGCGCGGTGGCTTACGTGTCGCCCATCGACTTTGCCCCGCTCGACTCGCTGCTGGCCGGTTTATTTGAGGAAGGCAAAGTGCCGTTTATCCTGCTGCTCGACCGCGTGACGGACGTGCGCAATTTCGGGGCCATTGCCCGCACCGCCGAGTGCCTGGGCGTGCAGGCGCTGGTAGTGCCCGCCCGCGGGGCTGCTCAAATCAATGGTGACGCCGTGAAGACCTCGGCCGGCGCGCTCAACCTGCTGCCCGTGTGCCGCGAACCAGACCTGCACCGCACCATCGAGTTTCTGAAAAACAGCGGCCTCACGGTAGTAGCCTGTACCGAAAAGGCCGACGCCGACCTCGGCCACACCGCGCCCGCCAGCCTCAGCGGCCCCATCGCGGTAGTGATGGGCTCGGAGGAAGACGGCATCTCGCCCGACCTGCTACGCCTCTGCGACCAGCGCCTGCGCATCCCGATGAGCGGTCAAATTCAGAGCCTCAACGTAGGCGTGGCCGCCGGCATTATGCTGTTTGAAGTGGCCAAGAACCGGGCCTAGCGCCGGGAGTTTAGCGTATATTGGAGCTGCAATCATCCTCACGAAAACAAACCCTCCACATGACTGCCGGCCAACGCTTAGACCAGTTGGAACTACTGGTATCGGAAGCCCTCACGGTATTAGACCGCCACACGGCTCAACTAAAGCAACTAACTGCTGCCGGCGGCCAGATTATTACCATTCTGACGCAGCAAAGCGATAATATCGCCTTTCTACTGCAAGAGCATGTCGTCATTAAGAATGACGTGGCCGAAATGAAAGTCGACCTAGCTACGCTCAAGACCGACGTGGCCGGACTCAAAACCGACGTGGCCGAAATAAAGTCAGACATGAATCTGATGCGAACCGAGTTTGGTAGTAAGCTGGATTTAATTCTCTCCAAGCTTAACTAGCCAAAACAAAGAAGGCCCGCTGTGCAGCGGGCCTTCTTTGTTTTGGCTAGTTAAGCTTAATTATAGCCGGTCCCTTTTTTAGCTTTCACGTCGGCTACGAAGTCCTTTACGCGCTGCTCTTCTGAGCGCTGACAAATGAGTAGTACGTTGTCGTACTCGGCCACGATATAGCCTTCGAGACCCTGCACTACTACCAAGCGCTCGTGGGGCGTTTTGATGATGCAATCCTGCGTATCGTAGAGGATGACGTCGCCATCAATCACGTTGCGGGCGGCATCGGGCTGGCCCACGCGGTGCAGCGAGTCCCAGGTGCCGAGGTCACTCCAGCCAATATCGGCGGGCAGCACGTACACGTTATCAGCCTTTTCCATAATGCCGAAGTCGATGCTGATATTGCGGCAGCGGGCGTAGGCCTCGTCGATAAAGGCCGCCTCGCGCGGGGTACCAAGCTCATGCTTACCTTCCTCGAACACCTCGGCGATATCGTTGAGCGAGCGGTGGAAGGCCTCAATAATAGTAGCGGCGCGCCATACAAACAGCCCCGAATTCCAGAGAAAATCGCCGCTTTCCAGGAACATGCGCGCCAGCTCCAGGTTGGGTTTTTCAGTAAACGTTTTGACCTTGTACAAGTTGGAGCCGGGCAGGCGGTGGCCATCGGTATCCATGTACTGGATGTAGCCGTAGCCGGTATCCGGCCGCGAGGGCTGAATACCCAGTGTTAGCAGCACCTCGTGCTGCCGGGCGGCGGCCACTGCCTCCTGAATGAGGCGGCGAAACTCCTCTTCGCGCAGCACGGCATGGTCGGCGGGCGACACGATGATGGTAGCCTGCGGGTCGCGCTGGGCAATGCGGTAGCTGGCATAGGCGATGCACGGGGCCGTGTTGCGCCCGATGGGCTCGCCGAGTATCTGGTCAACGGGCAGGTCGGGCAGGTGCTGCTGCACCAGCGCCACGTAGTCGCGGTTGGTTACGACGAAGACATTTTCGGGCGGGCAGATGCCCCGGAAGCGGTCTACCGTTAGCTGAAGCATCGAGCGGCCTACGCCCATCACATCGTGAAATTGCTTTGGGTGCTGCGTGCGGCTGAAAGGCCAGAATCGGCTACCAATGCCGCCGGCCATTACAACCAGGTAAGTGCTTTGCATGTAAGGTAAGCTAAGGTTGAGCTTATATAGAAGGTACAAAGGTAGGAGCTAAACCAAGCCGCGCGCGGGCGCGGCACATTGGCCGGCGGCCAGGGCCCGCGTGCGCGCCAGCGCCGCCGCGTAGTGCCCCTGACGCTGGTGCTGCCGCAGTGCCCACAGCTCGCGAAAGCCGTGCAGGCCGCTGAGCAGGCCCACTTTGCTGCCGGCGGCATCGTTCCAGCGCACGGCTTGCTCGCGCAGACGCAGGCCAGCCTGATGCGCCAAAAACAGCAGCTCCACGTCGAAGCCAAATCGGTCGAGCCGGGCTGCCTCCACTACCGGGCGGCACACATCGAGCCGAAAAGCCTTGAAGCCGCACTGCGTATCGGCGTAGGGCAGGCCGGTGGCTAGGCGCACCATGTGGTTGAAAAACCGTCCGCTGGCCTCGCGCAGCCAGGGCTGGTGTTGGCCGATGACGCTGCCCCGCAGCGCCCGCGAACCAAATACTACGTCGTAGTCGCCATCCAGAATAGGCGTCAGCACGTTGGGCGTTTCCTCGACAGGCGTCGAGAGGTCGGCATCCGAAAACAGGGCTACTACCCCGCGCGCGGCCAGCAGGCCCTGCCGCACGGCGTAGCCCTTACCCCGGTTGGGGGCGTAGCTGAGCACGCGGGTAGCTACCCGGCCCCGGTGCGTGGCAAAGTACTCTTCGGCCACGGCCACTGTATTATCGGTCGAGCCATCGTCCATCACTATCACTTCGCTGGCGTAGGGCTGCGCGCGCAGATAAGTCAGCACCTGGTCGAGGGTAGCCCCCAGGCGCGCCGACTCATTGTAGGCCGGAATGAGAAACGAAAGGACGAGAGCAGCCAAGGCAGCAAAACGAAGGTGGGCAACACAGTTGCCGGTGAAGTTAGGGCGCTATTCTTATACCAGCCCTTCACGTAGTAAATCGTGCAGGTGAATAAAGCCCGCGAACTGCCCGCCATCCAGCACTATCAGCTGCGTAATATTGCGCTGCTGCATCAGGCGCAGGGCTTCCACCGCAAATTCCTCCTGCCCGATGGTGGCCGGTGTGGGCGTGAGAATATCCCTAGCTATCAACGTATCGAGCTCGGCGAGCGGGCAGCGGCCCAACATCCGGCGCAGGTCGCCATCGGTGATGATGCCGGCCAGTTGACCCTCGGCGTCAAGCACGGCCGTAGCCCCGAGGCGCTTGCCCGATATCTCAAACAGCACTTCGCGCAGCGGGGCATTGAGGCCCACCTGCGGGCGCTGGTTTTGGCGGCTGAGGTCGCCTACCGTCAAATATAGCTTCTTACCCAAGGTGCCGCCGGGGTGCAGGCGGGCAAAATCCTGGGCCGAAAACTGGCGACATTCGAGCAAGCACACGGCCAGGGCATCACCCAGGGCCATCGCGGCCGTCGTGCTGGTAGTGGGCGCCAGGTCGTGCGGACAGGCCTCGCGCCGGATGGGCGCGTGTAGCACGTACTGCGCCTGCCGGGCCAGGTACGAGTCGGCGTTGCTGACGAGCGCGGCCAGCGGCACGCCCTTGCGGCGCAGCAGCGGCACCAGCACCTTTATCTCGGGCGTGTCGCCGCTTTTGCTGATGGCAATGACAAAATCCTCGGCCTGAATCATGCCCAAATCGCCGTGAATGGCGTCGGCGGCGTGCATGAAAAGCGCGGGCGTGCCGGTGCTGTTGAGGGTAGCTACCAGCTTACTGGCAATGTGGGCACTCTTGCCCACGCCAGTGGCTACTACGCGGCCACGCAGGCCGAGCAACGCCGCCACGCACTGCGCAAAATCGGGGGTAGCGGCCACAGCCTGGGCCACGTCGCACAGGGCGTCGGCTTCTTCGAGCAGCACCTGGCGGGCGAGGGCCGGCACATCAACGGGGGCCGGCAGCATGGGAAAGTCGGATATCGGATGCACGGCCAAAGCTACGGCGAGCCTGCTTAGCCGACCGCGCCGCCACTCGCAAAGCCGGGGCGCAAAAGCCTAAAAACCGCCGTATTGGCAGCGTTCAAAAAATGTTGCGCCAAAACCCGTTTTTCTCCAAAAAGATTCCCTTTGTGCTTATCTTCGTTACTTTCCGTTGCCCTCCTTAGCACCCCGATACCATTCTATGCCGATGCTTGCTACTGCCGAGCCGCTGGCTCCCGCTGCCCGAATTAAAACCAAACTGAAGGAAGTATTTGGCTTCGGCCAGTTCCGGGGCACGCAAGAGGCTGTTATTCAAAATATTATTGCCGGGCATAACACCTTTGTTATCATGCCCACCGGGGCGGGCAAAAGCCTGTGCTACCAGCTGCCGGCGCTGGTGATGCCGGGCACGGCCATCGTGATTTCGCCGCTCATCGCGCTCATGAAAAACCAGGTCGACCAGCTGGCGGCCTTCGGGGTGAACGCGCAGGTATACAACTCGACGCTGACCAAGACCGAGATGAACCGAGTGCGTAAAGACGTGATTAGCGGCGAGGTGCGCCTGCTGTACGTGGCTCCCGAAAGCCTTACGAAAGAAGACACTATCGCCTTTCTGCAGAAAGCCAGCATCTCGTTTGTAGCCATCGACGAGGCGCACTGCATCTCGGAATGGGGCCACGATTTCCGGCCCGAGTACCGCAAGATTCGCGGCATTATTGATAACCTGGGCGGCAAGATTCCGCTCATCGCCCTCACGGCCACGGCCACGCCCAAAGTGCAGTTGGACATCCAGAAAAACCTGCACATGGACGATGCCAGCGTGTTCAAAACCAGCTTCAACCGCACCAATCTTTACTACGAGGTGCGCGCCAAGCGCAACACCAAGAAGCAACTCATTCAGTACGTGCAGTCGCACAAGGGCAAAGCGGGTATTATCTACTGCCTCAGCCGCAAAAAGGTAGAGGAAGTAGCTGAGCTGCTGCGCGTAAACGACGTGCGCGCCCTGCCCTACCACGCCGGTCTCGACCCGCATACTCGCATGCACAACCAGGACGCCTTCCTGAGCGAGGAGTGTGATGTGATTGTAGCTACCATCGCCTTCGGCATGGGCATCGATAAGCCCGACGTGCGCTTTGTGGTGCACTACGATGCGCCCAAGAGCATCGAGGGCTACTACCAGGAAACCGGCCGCGGCGGCCGTGATGGCATGGAAGGCAACTGCCTGATGTTCTACAGCTATGATGATATTCTGAAGCTCGAAAAATTCAGCAAGGACAAGCCCGTGACCGAGCGCGACAACGCCCGGCAGTTGCTGCTGGAAATGACGAACTACTCGGAATCGTCGGTGTGCCGGCGTCGGCAGCTGCTGCACTACTTCGGCGAGCAGCTCGATACCGACTGCGGCTTTTGCGACAATTGCCGCCATCCCAAGGAGAAATTCGACGGCACCGAGCACGTGGGCCTGGCCCTGCGCGCGGTGGTGCAAACGGAGGCGCGTTTCGGGCTCGACCATATCGCGCAGGTGCTGCTGGGCCTGCGCAACCCACACATCGACAGCTACGGCCACGATGGCCTGCCGGTGTACGGCCAGGGCAAAGCCCTGAGCGGCGACGTGCAGTTGTGGCTGTCGGTACTGCGCCAGTGCCTGCTCAACGGCTTGCTGGAGAAGGACATCGACTCCATCGGCCTGGTGCGGATTACCGACAAGGGCATCGATTTTATTGAAAATCCTCACCGCCTCACGCTCACCAAAGACCACGACTTCGAGGCCGAAAAGCAGGAAGAAGCCGACGTGGAGAAGTCGCAGCAAGCGGCTGGCCACGATGAGGCGCTGTTCACCCAGCTCAAGGAGCTGCGCAAGCAGCTGGCCAAGCAGAAAAACCTGCCGCCCTACGTGCTCTTCCAGGACCCGAGCCTGAAGGAAATGGCCACTACCTACCCCCAAACGCTGCACGAGCTCACGCACATCGCGGGCGTGGGCCAGGGCAAGGCCCAGAAGTTTGGCGCACCCTTCGTGGCCGCCATCAAGAAGCACGTCGAGGAACACGAGATTGAGACGGCGGCCGACGTGGTTATCAAGTCCACCGTCAACCGCTCGAAGCTCAAAATTTATATTATCCAGCAGATTGACAAGAAGATGGACCTAGCGGGCATTGCCCGCAGCCAGGGCATCACGATGGCCGAACTGGTGGAAGAAATCGAGCACATCTGCTACTCGGGCACCAAGCTCAACCTCGACTACTACCTGCGCGATGCGGTGGACGAGGATAAGCAGGACGAAATTTTCGACTACTTTATGTCGGCTACTACCGATAATATCGCCGTGGCGATGAACGAGTTGGGGCCCGATGACTTCACGGAGGAGGAAGTCCGGCTGGTGCGAATTAAATTCTTGAGTGAAGTAGCCAACTAGACCGCAGATTCAAACGGATTTGTCGAATTTAACGGATACGCCTGCTGCGCAGGCTGGCTAATCTTGAGGCCGGTTCAATTATTCAGCCTAACTATGTAGTCAGCCTGCGCAGCAGGCGTATCCGTTAAATCCGACAAATCCGTTTGAATCTGCGGTCCTTGGACGTATGCCGCTTCTCACTTCCGACGACCTTGTAGAAACCCTGGCCAAGCTGCGGCAGCGGGGCGCAGGCTTTCTACTTTCTAAGCTGAATCTCAATGCACTGGCCCGCACCCAGAGCGCCTTCGACGACCCCACGCTGCGCACCGCCAACTGGTGGATACTGCCCGCCGTGCGCGGGCGATGGAACGCCAAGATTACCGGCGACCCGGCCCGACCTTACGAAGACTACGTAGTAGAAAAGTACCTGCACGGGCGCACCAGTCTGCGGCTGTGCTCGCTGGGCAGCGGTAGCTGCAGCCACGAGCTGGCGTTTGCGCGCCACTCAGGTTTTGAGCTGGTCGAGTGCGTGGATATTGCCGGGGCGCTGCTGGCCAAGGCTGCGACGCAGGCCCGGCAGGAAGGTTTGACCAATATGCGCTTCGAGGTGCGCGACGTCAACCGCCAGCCCTGGCCCACGGCAGCGTATGATATTGTTTTGTTTCACTCGGCGCTGCACCATTTCCGGCAGGTAGAGGCCGTCGTGGGCCACGTGTGGCAGGCCCTGCGGCCGGGCGGCTTGTTGATTATCAATGATTACGTAGGCCCCAACCGCCTGCAATGGACGCCCGCCCAGCTCGCGGCCGCCAACCAACTACTGCGGCAACTGCCCCCCACTCACCGCCGCCGCTACATGGCTCGCCAACTCAAAACGCACATCAGCGGCCCCGGCCGCCTGCGCATGCTGGTGGCCGACCCGTCGGAGGCCGTAGAGAGCGAAGCCATTCTGCCCGCTATTCGCCGCCGCTTTCGCGTGCTGGAGGAAAAGCATTTGGGCGGCAATCTGCTAACATTGGTGCTCAAGGACATTGCGCACCACTTTCTGCCCGAAGACGATGCCACTCAGGCGCTGCTGCGCCAGCTCTTCGAGGCCGAAGACGAGTTTTTGCGCCACCACCCCAGCGACCTGCTATTTGGCGTGTACCAGAAGACGTAGCAGATAAGCATTCGTAGTAGCTGGCGCACAAAAAAACCGCCTCCGGCTCGGAAACGGCTTTTTTATGTTACTCAGCGACTGACCTAGCAGTACTCTTGGAACGCGCCTTGCAGATTGTTGACGATGCGCATGAGGTCGGAGCCCTCAATGTGGTAGCGCTCAATCATGTGCACCAGCTCGCCGTCTTTGAACAGGCCGATGCAGGGCGACGAAGGCGGGTAGGGCAGCAGGTGCTCGCGCATCTTGGCTACCGCGTCGGTTTCCATGCCCGCAAAAACGGTCACGAGTTTCGTGGGCTTTTTGTCGGCGCTGGCGAGCGCCAGCTTGAGGGCCGGGCGCGCCTTGGCAGCGGCGCAGCCGCACACCGAGTTCACGGCCACCAGCACGGTGCCTTCTTTCTCGGCGAGCGCCGCCTCTACTTCTTGCGGCGACATAAGTTGCTCGAAGCCAGCCTCCACCAAGTCCTGGCGGATGGGAGCTACCATGTATTCGGGGTAAACAGCCATAGCAATAAAAGAAAAATAAACGGGTGCGGCGCGGCCGCTTCTCTACAAAAATACGCACAGCACCGCGCCGCCTTTATTAAGTAGCAACCCTGGCAAAAGGTTCGGCTGACCCTGGCTTGGCCGACAAAACGGAAAATTGATTAGCTTTTTGGATTTTTTTCTTTTTACCTTTAGGCTGATAACGAGCTATCTCGTGATATTATTCTTCATATTATACCATTCAACACAATTTTACTGGTGCGCTGCCACCTGCACCGTAGCCCAGCCGGGCCGCGAGTGGGTAGCGCCTCCACGCAGTTCCAATCCTGATTCCTTTACTAATTACTCCACTAGGCTATGATTCTCTTTACCCGCTCTGTAGTACTATGCGCCGGGTTTTCGCTGCTCGGCGCGGTGGCAGTTCAGGCCCAAAGCGTGCCCTTCACGAAAGAGCATTTCAATATTGATAAGGAAGGCTTGAAGCTGGCCCAGCGCGAGCTAGCCGATGGCGACCACGAAATGGGCGCTGACCCGGCACGCTTCGGGGCCGCGCTGCCGCACTATCTGCGGGCGCAAAAATTCAATCCGAACAACGCGCTGCTAAATGCGAAAATTGGGGAGTGCTACTTGCATTCCTCCACGAAGCAGGCCGCGCTGGCTTATCTCCAAAAAGCGCAGCAGCTTGATGCCACCGCCGAGTCACGCCTGCACTACCTGCTGGCGCGGGCCCTGCACCTAGGGGGCCAGTGGCAGGCGGCCATCAAGGAATATGAGCAGGCCCGCCCGGTGGCAGCCGGTGCCACCAGCGACGACCTGGCCGTGACTACCGACGACCTGGCGCAGCGCGTGCGCGAGTGCTACCGCGGTTTGCAGCAGCAAGCCCACCCGGCGCGCGTGCTGGTCGAAAACGCCGGCCCGGCCATCAACTCGACCATGTCGGACTACGCACCACTTCTGTCGGCCGACGAGTCGGTGCTGCTGCTGACCTCGCGGCGCTCGGGCTCGACGGGCGGGCAGCTCGACAGCGAGGGCGATGGCATGCTCGAAGACATTTACCAGAGCGACTGGAACGGCACGGCCTGGAGCCCGGCCCGCAACCTGGGCGCGCCCGTGAACACGCCCCGCCACGATGCTACGGCGGGCCTCTCGGCCGACGGCCAGCGCCTGCTAGTGTACCTAGAAGACAACGAGGGCGATATCTACGAGGCAAACTTACTGGGCAGCACTTGGAGCAAGCCCAAGAGCCTCGGGCCGCGCGTCAACACCAAATACGGCGAGTCGTCGGCCTGCTACTCGCCCGATGGCAAGTACCTGTATTTTGTGAGCGACCGGCCGGGCGGGCGCGGCGGGCGCGACATCTACCGCGTCGAGCTCGATGCCCGCACGCCGGCTCAGAACCTGGGCCCGGTTATCAACACGCCCTACGACGAGGAAGGCGTGTTTATGCACCCCGATGGCAAGACACTGTATTTCTCCTCAAAAGGCCAGAGCTCGATTGGCGGCTACGACATCTTTAAATCGACGCTGAATGCCAGCGGCCAGTGGAGCGAGCCCGAAAACCTGGGCTGGCCCATCAACACGCCTGACGACGACGTGTATTTCGTAATGGGGGCCTCGGGCCAGCGCGCCTACTACTCCAGCGACCGGCCCGATGGTCACGGCGGCAAGGACATCTACCGCGTCACGTTTCTGGGCCCCGAGCCGGTAGCGACTAAGCCGACCTCGCCCGCTACCAAACCGAATACGCCCGCCGCCAAGCACTCTGGGCCAGCCAAGCCTACCGCCAAGCCAACCATTACTAAGCCCGCCGCGCCCAAATTAACGGGCAACAAAGCTGCCAAGCCCGGCCCTGCGCCGGCCAGCCGGCCCGCCGCTGCTGCCAAACCCGCCGCCCGGGCAACGCCGCCCGCGCCGGTTGTGCCCACCGCGCCTACCGTAGCGGCTCCCACGGCCCACGTTACCATTCTGAAGGGCGTAATAATCGACGCCGTAAGTCACAAGCCGCTGGGCGCGACGATAGAAGTAGTCGACAATCGTAAAAACGAACTGGTAGCCACCTTCCAGGCCAACGCAATTACGGGGCGCTACCTGCTTAGCTTGCCTTCGGGGGCCAACTATGGCGTGCTGGTGCGCCAGCCGGGCTACCTGCTGCACTCGGCCAATTTTGATTTGCCAGCCGATGCGCCTTACACCGAGCGCCTGCAAGACGTAGCTCTGGCCCGCCCGGTGCCGGGCACCACGGTGGGGCTGCGCAATATTTTTTTCGTACCCGCCCAGGCCGAACTGCGCCCCGAAAGCGCGCCCGAGCTGGTGCGCCTCAAAGAGCTGCTGGCCGAGCAGCCGCGCCTGCGCCTGCAACTGAGCGGCCAGACCAACGGCCCGGCCGATACCGACGCCGCGGCTGACCTCAGCCAGGAGCGGGCCGAAGCTGTACTCACCTATCTGGCTACCCACGGCATTGCCCGTAAGCGCCTCAGCACGGCCAGCCCCGCCACCAGCGAGCCCACCGCCGCGCTCACCGACGGCGAACGACCTACGGAGTTTAAGGTCATTGCCAGCTACTAACCCGGTTTTTTCACTACGTAATCGGGGCGGTTGGCCGGGTGAAACGCCCGGCTAATCGTAGCTACTTGCCCGCAGCACCAGCCCCGCCCTAATTTGCCCGCTCAACCTAGCGCCACCCGTCAACTAGCGGGCGGCCAGGCTTTGCTTATCGTGTTTATGCGGCGTGTCGCTGTTTTTTGGCGGGTAGTGTTCGGATTTATTGGCCTGCTGCTGAGCGGGGTGGCCCGGGGCGGGCCACTACCCGCGCCCCGGGCGTTCGTGCAGCAGTTTGGCCCGGCCCAGGGCCTAACCCAGACCTTCATCTACTGCCTGTTGCAAGACCAGCAGGGCTACCTCTGGCTGGGCACTGGCGAGGGACTGGTGCGCTACGATGGCACACGCTTTCAAACTCTTACCACCCAGGACGGCCTGGCCGAAAACTTCGTAACCGGCCTGTGGGAAGAGCCCGGCACCGGCCGGCTGTGGGTGGCTCACGCCGAAGGCCGACGCTCGCTGCGCCCCACACCGGGCGCGGCGTTTCGGCCCCTGCCCGCCACTACACGGCTGCCGGCCGGCTGGCACGCGCCCGGCCTCGGCAGGCCCGCGCCCGACTCGGCCCGGCTGCGCGCCTACCTGCGCCGCTACCCACTGCACCTGCCACCCGAAGTCAGCCCCATTTGCCTGCTTGAAGACCGCGATGGCAACGCCTGGCTGGGCACGGCCCAGGGCCTTTGGCGACACAGCGACCGATTTGCACAGCTGCTACCGCTGCCGGCCAGCCCAGCGGCGGGCCTAGCGCTGGCTGGCACTCCGACTGCGGTGCTGGGCGCGGCGGGAAATCAATTAGTGCATCTGAGCGATGGCATAGCTACTGGCAGTACGCCGCTGGCCGCGCCAGTGCGCGTGCTGTTGCCCCGGCCGACCGCCCTGGGCGGCGGCACCTGGCAAGGCCGGGCGCACGGCGGCGTGTGGCTGGCCCCGGTGGGTGGCGGCCCAGCCGTGCCCATGCCGGGCCTACCGGCTGACCTCGATGTGGCGGCACTGACGTATTCCCCTACCTCGGGCCTGTGGGTGGGCACCGTGGCCGATGGCGTGTACCACCTGCCACTAGCAGGACCGGCTGTGCAGTACACTACCGCCAACGGCTTGCTGCACAACCAGATTTACGCCTTGCTGGCCGACCGGCGCGGCCGGGTATGGGTAGCCACCCACGGCACCGGGCTGGCTGCCTGGCAGCCTCGGCAGCAGCGCTTCGCACATTACAAGCTGCACCCCAGTGGCCTGCAAGCCAATGCCTTGGCCGAAGACGCGCAGGGCACCATTTGGGTGGGCACCGAGGGCCAGGGGCTCTACTACTGCCCGGCCAGTTCGGAGCATTGGCAGCACCTGGGCGCGGCCACCGCTGGGCTACCCGACGACTACATCCTGGCCATGCTGCCCGTGGGCCAGCGGCTACTGCTAGTGCATCCGCAGGCGCTGGCGCTGCTCGACGCCAAGACGCGCACGGTGCAGACCATCCGGCTGCTGGCGCGCAATTTTTTGCCGGCGGCAGCCTATTCGGAAGGGCCGCGCCCCACAGTGTGGGTGGGCACGCAGGTGGGCTTGCTGGCCCTCGACTGGCCGGCGCTGCTGAGGTGGACCGGCCACGCGGCCACTGCGCCCAGCCTGGCCTTGACGGGGGCCGAGGTAGATGGCGAAGGCCGCCTGCCTACCGCCGTGGGCCAGCTATCGGCGCAGGCGCACCGCGTCAGCTTCGCGTTTCAGGGCCTGAGCTTGGCGGCCGGCGATGCACCGTTGCTGTACCAATACCGCCTGCATGGGCTGTCGGACGAGTGGAGCCGGCCGAGCTCGGCGGGTGAGGCGCAGTTTCCGGGCCTGGGCGCGGGGCACTACGAGCTCGAAGCCCGCGTGCGCTACGCCACGGCCGCCGCGCCCTGGAGCCCGGTAGCGCGGGCGCAGTTCAGCATTGCCACGCCGTGGTGGCGGCGCGGCTGGGTGCTGGCCCTGGGCTCGCTAGGGCTGGTAGCCAGCACGCTGGCCGTGGTGCGCGGGCGCGAGCGCCTGCTGCGCGCCCAGCGGGCACAGCTGGAGCTAACGGTGCGCCAGCGCACCCACGAGCTGCGCCAGCAAAACGCCCACATCGAGCAGATGAACGGCGAACTGCTAGTGGCCCGCGACGCGGCCGAGGCCTCGCGCCGGGCCAAGGCGCAGTTTCTAGCCAACATGAGCCACGAAATCCGCACCCCGATGAACGCGGTTATCGGCCTCACCAACCTGCTGCAAAACACGCAGCCCACCCAGGAGCAGGCCGAGTACCTGACGGCCATCGGCTCGTCATCGCAAAACCTGCTGGTGATTCTCAACGACATCCTCGACTCGTCGAAGATGGAGGCCGGCAAGCTCACGCTGGAGCAGATTCCCTTCCGCCTGCCCGACGCGGTGCGGCGCCTCAGCACCATGTTCCACTACGCGGCCGACAGCAAGGGCTTGCAGCTGCGCGTGGAGGTAGCGCCCGAGGTACCGGCCGCCGTGCTCGGCGACCCTACCCGCTTGCAGCAAATACTGGTCAACCTGGTCAGCAACGCGCTTAAATTCACGCGCCGGGGCGGCGTATCGGTGCGCGTGACCCTGGCCAACGCCGCCCCGCCCGATGCTGGCCACGTAGCCCTGCGCTTTGGGGTGCGGGACACGGGCATCGGCATTCCGGCCGATAAGCTGGCTGCCATTTTCGAGGATTTTTCGCAGGCCAATGCCAGCACTACCCGCGAGTTTGGCGGCACCGGGCTGGGCCTCAGCATCGCCCGCAACCTAGTGCAGCTGCACGGCGGCCAGCTGGGCGTGCGCAGCGAAGAAGGCGTGGGCTCGGAGTTTTTCTTCGAGTTGACATTCCCGGTGGCCGATGCCGCCCAGGCACAGCCCGAACTACACGCCGGGCCGCTGCCCGCCTTCGAACCGGCCCTGCGCGTGCTGGTGGCCGAAGACAACGAGCTAAATCAGCTGGTAGCCCGCAAAACGCTGGAAAAATGGAACGTACAGGTAGTGATAGCGGCCAACGGCCGCTTGGCCGTGGAGCAGGCTACCCAGGCTGCCGAGCCCTTCCACGCCGTGCTAATGGATGTGCAGATGCCCGAGCTCGACGGCTACGCGGCCACCCGGACGCTGCGCCAGGTGTTTCCCGATGCCCAGCAGTTACCCATCATCGGCCTCACGGCCTCGGTGCTGCCCGAAGACCGAGGCTTGGCCTTGGCTGCCGGTATGAACGATACCCTCGCCAAACCCTTCGACCCTGCCCTGCTGCACGCCCGCCTAGCGTATTTCACGGGCCGGGCGCCAGGGGCTTCACCTAACCCCACGCCGGCCAGCGAAGAAACAACGCCTACGGCCGCTGCCCTGCGGCCCAACTGGCAGCTGCTAGAAGAGCTGGCGGGCGGCAACGAGCCCTTCATCCAGCAGATTGTGAGCACCTTTTTGCAAGAAGCGCCGCCGCTGGAAGCGCTGCTGGCAGCGGCCTTTCCGCACGACGCAACCCAGGTGGCGCAGGTAGCTCACAAGCTCAAGGGGCAGGTGGCCTACTTTGGGGTGCCGGTGCTGCACACCCAGCTCGATGAGCTGGAGCGCAACGCCCGCCGCCACGACTGCGCCCACTGCGCGCCGCTGCTCGACGCTATTCGCCAGCAATTGGCACTACTTTACCCACTGCTGCAAAGGCGGGCTTAAAATCAACCAGTTCTAATATAATGTACGCTTCATTTATTTTGCCGCTCATTTAAGCTGTACTTTCCTGGCTTTTCCGGTCTAAGTAATTACTTTTATACAATTATTAAAGTTAACAAAAATAACATTATGAAACCTAGCTCCGCTATGATTATTTCAACCTCCGAAGCGACTACTACCAGCTCACCACTCCGCTGCCTGGTTATCGATGACGACCCGTTATCCGTACAGATAGTACTGAACTGCATTGCTAATACGCCTTTTTTGCAAGCTGTAGGCTCCTGCACCAGCGCCGTGGAAGCCGCCGAAAAGCTCCGCACCCAGGCGCAGCCCATCGATGTACTTTTTCTGGATATCGAGATGCCCATGATGTCAGGCATTGACCTTCTGCGAATGCAAATTGAGTTACCGCAGGTAGTGCTCATTACCAGCAGCGATGACTACGCGGTGCAGGCCTTCGAATTCGCGGTGGCCGACTACCTGCTCAAGCCGCTGTCGTACCCGCGCTTTTTGCAGGCCGCCCAGAAAGTACTGGAGCTCATCAGCGCCGAGCGTGCTGCCGAAACCGAGGCCGCGAGCCAGCCCGTGCCCGCCACCGAGCCCGACTTCACGTTTGTAAAAGTGGATACGAAGCTGGTGCGCGTCGATTTTAAGGAGGTGCAGTATGTGGAGGCGCTGGGCGACTACGTGCACATCGTGACCAGCCACAGCAAGCTTATCGTGTACAGCACCATGCGGGCCATTGAGGAGAAATTTCCGCCCTCGCAGTTTGTGCGCGTGCATCGCTCGTTCATTGTCAACATCAATTGCATCCAGGCGCTGGAAGACAATTCGCTGCTGATTAAGGACAAATACGTTCCGGTGGGCCAGACCTACCTGCGCACCGTGTTACAGCGGCTCAACCGGCTGTAAGGGCAGCCTTTCCTTTATTTGTGGGCCTTGGCTGCCGGGCACTGTGCCCGGCAGCCAAGGCCGGCTATTATCTTGCTTACATGAGGCTATTATCTTCATTATCAGCTACTTTTTCACTAGCTGGCAGCGTGCTGGCCAGCCACCCGGCCCACGCCCAGAACACTGGGGCCGACTGCGGCCCGCCGATACTGCCCCAGCTGTGCGTGGACTTCGACGCCCGCCGCTCGGTAGACCCGGCGGCCGGCCCGCTCGTGTACCGCTGGCGCATGGGCGACAGCACCACCCTCACGGGCCTCACCGTAAGCCACTGCTACAAGCGCCGCGCCCGCTACGAGGTAGTGCTCGACGTGGTGGTGCCCGCCACTGGCGAGGTGCGCCCGGCCGAGAAAACCTACGTAGTGGACTTACTGGCCCAGCCCGTCATTTATTTCCGGGTGCCTACTACTACCGTGCGCGTGGGCCAGCCGGCGCGCTTCGACGCCCTTGACTCGGGCCTGCCGACCTGCCAGAACGTCCAGTACATCTGGGACTTTCGCGATGAGGTAACGCAGCAGGGCCAGCGCGTCGAGCATACCTTTCGTAAGGCCGGCCGCTACCCGGTGCGCCTGAGCCTGCGCGGCTACGGGCCCGGCGACTGCGCCAGCAGCCACTGCGCCACGCAAGAAGTGGTGGTGGAGCCGTAGCCCGGCCGCTACTCTGGCTTACCGGCCCGCAGGATGTCGAGCGTCAGCTCCCACAGGCGCTCGTAGGGAATGATTTCGACCTCGGCGTCGGCGTCGCCTACCATCGGGGCCTGGCTGAGCTGGGCCAGGCGGGCCTGCCCGCGCTTGGCCAGCACTTCAGGGTCGAATTCGGCCTCGGGCAGCAGCAGCAGCAGACGCAGCAGCGTACGGCTGCGCAGGGTGGCCGCGTCGCGCAGGTGGCGCTGCTGGTATTTGCGCAGGCGTTCGAGGCGCGCCAGTACCGGCTCCAGCTCGCGCTGACGCAGGTAGTGCAGCAGCTGAAACAGCAGAATGGCCACGTTGTGCCCGCGCTTGTCGCGCGTGAACTCGGGTACCACCAGCAGGGCCGAGGTGGCTACTTGGTTGCGGCGGCGCGTGGGCAGGGCTTCTTCGGGCTGCACAAACTCCACATAGGCTTGCAGCAGTTGCCAGCGCTCCTGGGCGGCCGGCCGCTGCTTCGGAAACGACGGATTTTTGTGCGCCACGTGCAGCAGGCGCAGGGCGTGGTCATACTCGCCAGCGTGCAAGGCTAACAGCAGGTAATGCTCGTAGAAGTAAAACCAGTTGTTAGACGTCGGGTGCAAGTGTGCCGCGAATTCTTCGGCCAGCTTGAGGCCGGCCTTGTACTGGCGGCTGCGCAAGTGCGCGTACACGCTCATAAACTGGTTGAAGCGCTGGTCGAAGCGGCGCTCATTGAGCTTGCCCTGGCGCAGCTGCTGGGTAGCCGCCGTGGTAAAGCGGATAATCTCGTCGTAGTGCCCCGTTAGCTCGGCCTGCGTCAGGCGCAGGCGATAGAGCGCGATGTAGGTCGCGAAGGTGTTGGCCTTGTGGTGCAGCTGCTCGGCCTGCGCAATGTAGGCGGGCATCTTGGGTAGCAGCGTGCGCCGCATGGTCACGGCGCGCGTCATGGTCAGGCGTACTTCTATCGATAGCTTCTCCGCTTCCTGCTCGTATACAAGCAGTTGGCGCAGCTTGGCCAGCTGCTTGCTGTAAGCATTATACTTATGTAGCTGCCGCTGCTCGGCATACAGCGTAGTGAGGCGCTGACAAGCCTGCTCGGCGTATTTGGTAAACTCCCCTTTTTCGGCCTGGCGCAGGCAGCGGCGCAGCAGGCGCTCGCTGAGCGAGTACTCGCCTTCGAGGTAAAGGATTGTCACTTTGTGCAACAAATCCAAGCATTCGAGCTCGTAGCGCCGCGCCACAAACAGGCGCGCGTCGGTGTGGTCGAGAAAAAAGAGGTGATTCAGCAGCTTGTCCTGCACGCGGGCCCGCAACCGCAAAAAGGCCGTCTGGCTAGCGTCTGAGCTCTTGCCATACACCTGCTTAGCCGCCTGAGCATTAGTAATGTGCGAGTCGGTGGCCAGAATCGTAGCCAGCTGCGTCTCCTTGCCGGGCTGCCGGGCGTCGAGGTCGAGCAAAGGCTCGTTGCGCAGCCGCCGCAATGTCACAATTCGGGCCAAATTCGCTATTTCTTTCATCGACAAAGTGCGCTGGCACGCCAAAAAACGGGGATTATGCCCACACGAGGGCTAAAAATAGCACAGAAAAAAACAAACACTTTGTCCTTTTTTAGTGGCAAGTGCGGGGCAGACCTTTGTAACGTGAACAATTGAGCTTTTTCTCACGAAGACGTGTCACAATTTTTACTTTTTTTTGCAAAAAAAGGGCATCATAAAGTGGGTTCTTTATGAAGCTATGGCCGTTTCGCAATTTATTCAGCCCGTAATAATCCCATAAAATATTATAATTTTTATTGTCCTGTTTACAGGAACATTGTCCTTTGCAGCGCCTGGACGGGTTAGGAATTTTGCATCAGTTAATCACCCCGCTAATCCTCCCCCACACCATGTTAGACCTCCTCGTACTCGCGCTGCTTCAAGTTGCCACCCTCACCGGCACCCCCACTAACAACATTGGCGGCAGCGGCTGGGACCACGATTACACCGGCTCGACTACCCCGCCGACCACGCAAACCATTGGTGGCAGCGGCTGGGACCACGACTACACCGGCTCGACGACTACCCCCGAGCCCGGCGCACGCATCGGCGGCAGCGGCTGGGACCACGACTACACCGGCTCGACGACTACCCCCGAGCCCGGCACCAACATCGGCGGCAGCGGCTGGGACCACGACTAGGCTTGCCAAAACCCTACCCCTTCTTAACTTGCCAGTATTGATTTTTCTTCCCGCTGGTTAGATGAAGTTCTTTTGGTTTGGTCTTCTGCTGGCGCTCGGTAGCAGCGCGTGTTCATCGGCAGATAAGCACCAGAAGCATAGCGTTATTAGAATTCGCTGGGTCCGCGACCCCGAAAACTTATCCCCGCTGGTGCAGCCCAACCAAAACGCGGTAGATGCCCTGAGCTTGCTGCATTGCAGCCTGCTGCAAGTCGATTTCTCGACGGGTACCTACGCCCCAGCCCTGGCCCTGGCCCTCCCCCACGTGCAGCTCGTAGGCGATTCCTTGACCGAATTGCGCTACGAGTTGCGCCCGGAGGCTGCCTGGGACAACGGCCGCCCCGTGCTGGCCACCGACGTGGCCTTTAGCCTCAAACTCTACCAGTGCCCGGGGCTACCCAACGAGAAAGCGCGGGCGCAGCTCAGCTTTATCCGCGATATCAGGTTGGACAAAGCTAACCCCCGGCACTTCACGCTGGTGTGCCGGGGCCAGGCCCCGAATTTCGTTTACGAAACGGGTGACTTCCCAATTCTGCCCGAGGCGGCGCTCGATACCGAGTACACACTGCGCACCTGTTCGCTGGCCCGGCTGGCCAACCTAACGAGCCTCGGCCCCCGCGATACCGCGCTGCGGGCGCTCGTGACCCGCTACCAGCACACCGACCCTAGCCACCACCCCGAGCGGCTGCCCGGCTGCGGGGCCTACCGCATGGCGGCCTGGGAAATAGACCAGTACCTCACCTTTGTTCGCAAGCCGCGTTGGTGGGCCGACGCGTTGCACCCCACGCCGTTTGTGTTGCAGGCCCGCCCCCGGCAGCTCACCTACCGCATCATCCCCGACGAGGCCTCGGCAGCCCTGGCGTTGCGGCGGCACGAGCTGGATGTGCTACCGCAGCTCACGGCCCGAGCCTTCAAGCGCCTGAAGGCCGACGACGAAGCCCAGCAGGAGCTTTCCTTTTATACCATTGCCTCTTACGAGCTATTGCTGGCCGGCTTCAACACCCGCCAGCCGATGCTGCACGACTCGCTGACCCGACAGGCGCTGGGCCGGCTTTTCGACCCCGCGCAGCTGCTGCAAGCCACGCAGCTGGGCCAGGGCCTACGCACCGTCGGGCTGGTTCACCCCGGCAACCGGCACTACTACAACGATAGCCTACCGCTACCAGCCTACGCCCCCGCGCAGGCCGTGGCGCTGCTGGAGCGCGCCGGCTGGCAGCGCCGGCCGGCCGGCTGGGTGCGGCCTGGTAGGCAGGCCCGGCCGCTGGCGCTACGCCTGCGCTACCGCGCCGACGAGCCGGTGTTTGCCACGATAGCGCTGCAGTTTAAATCGGCGGCCGACAAGCTAGGCATCCAGGTAGCGCTGCTGCCCACCGAGCCTTCGCTGCTGACCAACGCCCTTCGCGAGGGCGACTTTGACATGTACGTACGCAAGGTGGGCAGCACGCCTTTCGCGTTCGATTTTACGATGCTGCTGCACTCGCGCACTATCCCGGAAAGCAACTTTCCGAAGTTCAGCAGCCGCACTACCGACCACCTCATCGAGGCCATTGCGGCTACCGGGGCCCCGCCCCAGCGGCGCAAGCTGCTACGGCGCTTTCAGGCTGTAATGCAGCAGCAGACGCCACTGGTGCCGCTATTCTTTCTGCCTTACCGGCTGGCCGCCGCCCGCGAGCTCAAGCACCTCTACCCTTCTGTTTACAAGCCCGGCTATTACGCGGCGGCGGCTACCTGGGATTTGGCCAGCGTAGTGCCTTAATCTTCCTGCCTATGATACGCTGGCTGCTGCTGCAATTTGGCCGGGCCGGTTTAGCAGCCTGGGCCACAGCCTCGCTGGTTTTTATATTGAGCCGGGGACTGGCAGCCGGGGTCGAAGAAGCCACACTAGGCGAAGCCACCGACCTGCGGGGACACTCTGGCTCCAGCAGCCTGGTGGCCCGGCGGGCCTTGCGCCAGCGCCTGGGGCTCGACGAACCGATTTTTTACATTACGCGCAGCCACGACGCCGCTACCTGGCACTGGCACGGCCCGCACAATCAATATCACCGCTGGCTGAGGGGGCTCTGGCACGGCCAGTTGGGCTGGTCGTACCGCGACGGCCAGCCCATCGGCCCCAAGCTGCGCGCGGCGCTGGCGTACACACTGCCGCTGGCCGCCGTATCGGCCTCGCTGGCCACGCTGGCCGCGCTGGGGCTGGGCATGGCCCTGGCGGGCGGGCCGGCTGCTGGCTGGCGGGCGGGCCTGCACCTGGTATTGACCAGCTTGCAGGGGCTGCCCGTATTTGCCCTGGCAATAGGGCTGCTGTTTCTTTTTGCGAACCCCAGCATGCTCAATATCTTACCGGCACTGGCAACGGCCGATGGCGTGCGCGCGCCCACGCCCGGCGCGACGGCCGTGCAGCTGGTGCTGCCAGTGCTGACGCTGGTGCTGGCCACGCTGCCCGAGCTGACTTTGCCACTGGCCGCTGCCCTGCGCCACGAATTACGGGCGCTCTACAGCACAGCGGCCCGCGCCAAGGGCGTGCCCGCTGCCGCCGTGCTGCGCCGCCACGCCTTGCCCAACGCGCTTTTGCCTTTAGTTACCGCTTTTGCGGGCTTGCTACCTACCCTACTGGCGGGCACCGTGCTGGTCGAAACAGTTTTTGCGGTACCGGGAGTAGGCCGCCTGCTGGCCGCTGCTGTGGCCACCCACGACTACCCGGTGGTAGTAGCCGGCGTGTTGCTCACGGCCGGGGCGCGCTTGCTAGGCTTGGCCCTGGCCGATGGACTCTACGCCTGGGCTGACCCCCGCATCCGCTTGGATCCATGACCTTGCCGCGTTTTTCTCACCGAGCGGGCTGGCCGTGGCTGGCGGTGGGCTGGCTGGTGCTGCTGGGGACCGCGGGCCTGCTGGCCCCGGCGCTACCGCTGCCCTTCGCCCCCGGCGTACCCGACCTACTGCATGTGGCCGAGCCACCCGACTGGTCGGCGCACTGGCTAGGAACCGATTTGCTGGGGCGCGACGTGGCAACGGAGCTACTCTTCGGTGCCCGGCAGGTAATATTGCTAAGCTTGCCGGCCGCCCTACTGTCCGCAGCGGCTGGCGCACTGGTGGGCAGTAGCGCTGGCTACTGGGGCAACCGGGGCTGCCGCCTACCCCTGCCTGCCTGGCTGCTCGGGCTGGCGGTGGCCTGGTGGCTGGGAGTCCTGCCGGGCAGCTGGCCTTTAGCCGGGCTGCTACTGGGGGCGGCCGCGCTAGCCTGGTGGCTGGGGCCACGCTGGCCGTGGCTAAGCCGCCTAACTTGGGCATTACCCCTCGACAGCCTGCTGCAAGCTGCCATTACACTGCTCGGGGCGGTGCCTCGGCTGCTGCTGGTGCTGGTGCTGGCGTCTGGCCCCGCGCTCTCCGCAAGCCAGCTGCTACTGCTACTGGCGGCCGTGACCTGGCCCGAGCCCGCCCGGCAGGTGCGCGCCCAGATGCTGCAAGTACGCGCCCTGCCTTTTGTGGAAGCGGCCCGAGCGGCAGGCCTTTCGCCCGGCCGCGTGTGGCTGCGTCATGCCCTGCCCCATGCCTGCCGCCCGCTACGCGCCACGGTGCCACTTAGCCTGGCCGGCCTCACTGGGCTGGAAACTACGCTTTCCTTCTTAGGAGTTGGGCGGCCTCCCGATATCTCTAGTTGGGGCCAGCTGCTTGGCATGCTGCGCCAAGAGCCTGGCGCGTGGTGGCTGCTGGCCAGCGCGGGCGGCTGCCTGCTCTTCACGCTACTGGCTTTGCAGCGGCTGGCCCGCCTCGGACGTTGATTTCACGATTTTTTTTCAGCAAAAACCCGCGCAAAATGGGCGTTTTTTGGCTAGTAAAATGTCGCGTTTTCGCACTTTTTTTGCAAAAATTCTAACAGTTTCAAATTACGACTTTTTATTTATAATTTTGTTTATCAATATTTTAAAAAACAAAAAATACTAATGACCAGCTTATTTCTTTCAATTACGCGGGGTTTTTTAGGCCTTTCAACCCACAAACATCCATAATCTACAATGTCTGAAAAAAGGCCGGTTTGTCCTTTTGTCGGCCTGAGGTCATCTCTAAAATTGTATCAGAATCAGGAACTGAGTTGTCGACCGCACCAGTCCACTCACTTCTTCTGTTACCATTTGCCATGAGCACTACCTATTGTTTCAACCAAGCCATCTCGCCGGCAGGTGCCTTAGCCGAAGACTTTTCTTACCTCTCGGCCGAGCGCGACTTTATGACCCCCGACGGGCGGCTGGTGCCCCGTGCTTTGGGTGAGGCTGGCTTGCGCCAGCGCACCGCCCTGCTAGTAGGCGGCCTGTTAGTAGGCTTTTGGCCTGCCCAACCCTAGTAATTCAGTAGTTTATCGCTAGCAAGCTTCGCTTTTGGGCCCGCTTGCCATACAGTTTGCAGTATCCAGCGTCCAGTATTCGAGTCCATTTATTAAAAAGCGGAAGGTTTATAGCCGAAAAACCCGTTGGTTCTACCAACGGGTTTTTTTACGCGCCAGCCCTACCCCATTTGGTGTGCCAGCAGCGCGATACCTTCCCGGAACGAGCGCGGCTGGTAGCCTAGCTCGCGCTCGGCTTTGTCGATAATGAAGCCCGTGCGCGCCGGCCGCCGGCCAGGCTGCGTGAAGGTAGCGCTATCGACGGGCTCTAGCAACGCTTTATCGAGCCCGAAAAAATCGGCTACCTGCCCGGCCATCTCAAAGGGCGTCAACAATTCATAGCCGCTGAGGTGATAGATACCTTGCGCCGACTGCCGCGCCAGCAGCCAGCAGCCTTCGGCTAGGTCTTCGGCCAGGGTGGGCGTGCGCCACTGGTCGGTTACTACCTTTATTTTCTGACCTTTGCGCAGTGAGTCGCGCACCCACAGCACAATGTTGCTGCGCCCGCCGCCGTGCAGGGTGCCGTACACTAGCACCGTGCGGGCAATGGCCCAGCGCAGGCCGGGCGTGGCCTGCACCGCACGTTCGGCGGCCAGCTTGCTAGCCCCATAGTGGCTGATGGGGTCGGGCGCGGCGTCTTCGGCCAGCGGGCCTTCTTCACCATTGAAAATGAAGTCGGTACTGAGATGCGTAAGGTGAATATCGAGGTCGGCGCAAGCGGCAGCCAGATGCTCCACGGCGGTTACGTTCTGGGTCCAGCAAGCTTGTTGGTTCAGCTCGCAGTCATCGACCTGGGT
This sequence comes from uncultured Hymenobacter sp., assembly GCA_964277755.1. Classification (GTDB taxonomy): domain Bacteria; phylum Bacteroidota; class Bacteroidia; order Cytophagales; family Hymenobacteraceae; genus Hymenobacter. The sequence goes on along the minus strand of CAXYJY010000034.1, from coordinate 205,527 downwards.
CATGGCGGCCGTGTGGATGACGTGCGTGGGCTGCTCCTGAGCTAGCACCTGCCACACGCGGGCGGCGTCGGCCACGTCGAGCGGCACGAAGGGCAGGCTGGGATAGCGGTCGGCCAGGCGGTTGGAGGCGCGGGCGGTGGCTATCAGGGCCACATCGGGGCGCTGATGCAGCAGTGCTACCAGCTTTTGGCCAAGCAGCCCGTTGGAGCCGGTAAGCAGGATTTTCATACTAACATGCGCTAAAGCTAGCCGGGCCACCGGAGTTCCTGGTTTGGTACTTCGGTAGCCCGCTTTTTATTCTTACTCTTAATACTTGTAGCCGTAGAGCTGGGTAATTTTCTTTTTCTTGATTTTCTCCACCTTCATCGTCATTTTGAAGTCAGCGAGCGGGCGGTCGCGGGCATCTTTGGGCAGGGCCGCGATTTTATCGATTACCTCTTGGCCCTGAACTACTTGCCCGAATACCGTATATTGCCCGTCGAGAAAATGCGTGCCCTGGTGGTTTTCGACCAGGTAAAACTGGCTCCCACTGCTGGCCCGCTGCGGGTTGGCAAAGTCGCCCTGGCGGGCGGCGGCCAGCGCGCCGTAGTCGTGCTTATGGCCGGCGGCCAGCTCAGCCGGGATGGTGGGTTCATTGGGCTGGCCCTGGCCGTCGTTGGTGGGGTCGGCGTCCTTGGAGTTGGCATCGCCGCCCTGCACCATAAACTGCGGAATGACGCGGTGAAAGGTAGTGCCGTTGTAAAAGCCATCCTTGGCTTTCTTCAGGAAATTCTCTCGGTGCAAAGGCGTGTCGGTGAACAGAATAACTCGAATATCACCCAGACTAGTGCTGATGGTTACGACCTCGTCCTTCTTACTTTTCAACGGGTTTTTAGCAGCTTGGCTATTAAAACCTAGTAGCAGCAACCCAAGCAGCAGCGAGCGATGAAGCGAGCGGATTATCATCGGAAAAAATAATTGAATTCAGCTTTAAGAACAAAAATACGTTCGGCCGCGCCACCGCTACAGCTCGCCCCGCTGCTCGTGGATGCTGGCCAGAATGGCCTCACCGCCGTGGCTCAGCACGCGCTCGGCCAAGGCCAGGCCGAGACCCTCGGCCTGCACGCCGGGCGCGGTCTGCGTGAAGTCTACGTACTCCTCGCCGCTTAGGCTCACAATGCCGGCGTGCAACTGGATATCGCCGCCCTCGGTGAGCGTGGCCAGGGCAAACGACGGGATGCTGCACCCGCCTTCCATGCGCCGCAAAAAGGCGCGCTCGGCCAGCAGGCAGCGGTGCGTGGCGGGGTGGTCGAGAGCTTGCTTTATCTTGATTTTCAGCTCTTCATCCAGCAAGCGTGAGCTTTCGACTGCGATGCTGCCCTGGCCCACGGGCGGCACAAACTGGCTGGTGGGCAGGTAGTGCCGGATGAGGTTATCGTAGCCCATACGGTGAACGCCGGCGTAGGCTAGCACCAACGCATCGTACTGGCCTTCTTCTAGTTTGCGCAGGCGCGTCTGGAGGTTGCCGCGCGCCTCGGCGGTAGTGGCCTCGGGGTAGAAGCGGCGTAGCAGGGCCTTGCGGCGGGTGCTGCTAGTGCCGAGCACGATGCCGGGCCGGGCAATGTCAAAATCTTCTTTAAAACTGACTACCACGTCGTTGACTTGCTCGCGCTCCAGAAAAGCGAGCATCTCCAAGTCGGGTGGGATAGTGCTTTGCACGTCTTTGGCCGAATGGATGGCCAGGTGCGTATCGCCGCGGCGCAGGCTTTCTTCGAGCTCTTCGGTGAAGACGCCCTTGGCACCGATTTTGGCCAGCGAGCGGTCAAGCACTTGGTCGCCCACGGTTTGCATGGGCACTATTTCGGTGGGCAGGCCGGCTTGGTTGAGCAGGGCGGCCACGTGCTCGGTTTGCCACAGGGCGAGGCGCGAGGCGCGGGTGGCGAGGCGGATGGGGTTCATGTTTCTGATTTCTGGTTACCTCCTTCATGCGGAGCGCAGCGCAGTCGAAGCAGCTCTATTAGAAAACTAATTCCTTCGCTAACAACGACGCGATAGAGATGCTTCGACTCCGCTCAGCATGACGGAGGTAATTAAAAGCACCTATTTTAATCTTTAGGCACTAACAACGAATGTACCCGCAGCCCGTGCACCGGATTATACTCCAATGAAGGCGCGGGAATTTTGAAGAATTGCCCGGCGCTGACGAGCGGCTGCCCGCCCCAGCCGCGCACGCCCGGCAGGCGGGCCAGCGTGAGGTCGGGCGAGAGATAAAACTGCCGGTAGCGCCGGAATTTCACTTCTTTGCCGTTGGCGTCGAAGTAGGGCGGGTTGGCGTGGCCGCCGGTCATGCCGCTGGCGCTGTAGCCCAGGTCGAGGTTGAGCCAGCGCGGAAACGACGGTCCCACCGGCAGCACCGACGCCACGTTGAACGACAGCCAGTACTGCTGGCCATTGTAGTCCTTTATCATCTGATTTCCAGCTGTTTTACCCAGCAGATTGGGGCGATAAGCCGGGTAGATGCTTTGCCGCCAGCCGTAGCGCAGGCTCGCCTTTTGCTCGCCAAAGCCATACTGCTGCCCCATAAACAAGGCCACGCCGGTGAGGTTGGCGGCCATATCGCCTTTCGAGAAGCCCCAGCCTTCGGAGCGCCCGTCAAACACTTCAATAGTAGTCTGATACAGCAGTGCGATAAGCCCACCCGTAAGCACCGACGCCCGCTCATTGACCCCACTCCAGCGAAACAGTTCGTACTCGCCCCGGCTGATGGCGTAAGCCGTGGTGGCGTGGCCTACTTTGTCCATTTGCAACCACTCACTGTTGTCATCGAAGCTGTGAAAGGGCACCCGCCTGGTGTACCAGGTTTTGCCTAAGAAGTAGGTAGTGAGCGCATAAACTACCGCCGTGCCGGCCACCACCCCGATAAAGCGTCCTTGGTGAATGCCCGTATCGGCGGGCGGCATCGGGTCGGGCGGGCCGGTTATTTGCGCCCACACCGGCCCCTGGCTGAGGCTTAAGAGGAGCAAAAGGCAGATGAGGCGGCGCATGGGGCAAAGGTCGGGCATGTACCGTAAGGCTTTAGCTCGCGGTACACTCAGGCGCGGCGCAGTTGCTGGCCCAGGCGTAGCGAGGCATCCACGAACACCATGCGCGGGTTGGCGTTGCGCTCGATGTGGTAGTGGGCGGTGTTGAGCTCCTCGGTGAGCTGGTCGGCGTTGCGCGGCGTCACGAACTTGCTGAAGCCCCGCACGAACTGCTGCTCGCTGCTGGGCAGGTGCGGCACCAGCTGCGGGTCGAGGCCAAAGAGCAGCACCTTACGCAGCAGCCCCAGCGAGAAGCTAAGCTGCTCTTTCTGGTTTTCGCGGCCCATTTTCTGGAACTCATCGGCCAGCGCCAGCACGTCTACCATCTTGGCCGAAAAGCACTTGCGCATCCAACGAATAAAAAATTCGGCGTAGTTGTGGTTGGCGCTCTGGTCGCGGCTGGCGATAGCGGCGCCCAGGTTGCCTTCGGCCAGCTGGGCCACCTGGCGGGCTTTGGCCTCGGGCACGTGGTAGTGCGCCGCGAGGTAGGCCGTGATGTCGTCTTCCGAAAACGGGCGCACTACCACCGGCTGCACCCGGCTCAGGATGGTGGGCAGCAGCCGCTCGGGCTCGTGGCTGACCAGCAAAAAGATGGTAGCGGGCGGCGGCTCCTCCAGCAGCTTGAGCACGGCGTTGGCGGCGGCCGGATGCATGAGCTCGGGCAGCCAGAGGATGACGATTTTAAACTTCGCCTCGAAGGCCTTGAGTGACACCAGCTTGAGCAGCGCGCCAGCCTCGTCTTTCGAGATGCTGCCCTGCTTGTTTTCGGCCCCGATTTGCTGCATCCAGTCGTTGAAGCCCTGGTAGGGGCTTTCGGCCAGAAACGTACGCCACTCGCCCATAAACTTACCGCTCGTGGCGTCTTTGGGCACCGCCTTGGTAGTAGTGGTGGGCAGGATAAAATTAAGGTCGGGGTGCGCCAGCTTGTTCATTTTCAGGCAGGCCGGGCAGTGGCCGCAGCTGTCGGGCGCGTCGTCGGCACGGGTTTCGCAGTTGAGGTACTGCGCGTAGGCCAGGGCCAGCGGCAGGGCAGCCGAGCCCTCGGCCCCGCGAAACAGCTGGGCGTGCGCCACGTGCCCGCGCTGCACCGACTGGCGCAGCACGTCCTTGAGAGCGAGCTGGTTGGGGATGTCTTTAAACTGCATCTAATAAGTTCCTTTACCAAAGAAGGACGTAACACCCTCAACTGCTAAGAGCCATGCAGTAATAATAATTAGCATCAAGCCTAACCGCATCCACCAAGTCTGCCATCTGCTTAGACCTATTAATAGCAACCACGCAGCTACCAACAGGATGACAGTGAATAAGCTTCCTGTCAATACCTCATTACCAGCCGTAACAAACACGGAGAAAGCACTGATACATGCAACAGGGATTACGAAGAGAATAAACCATCCCAAGTCAAAGGAATCCAATTCGGCAATGCGACTCATAGAATGACAAGGATTAGGATTGTTTCACCGACAGCACTGGTAGCATAGATACCCTTTTTAACCAACCGGCTTTTTATCCCAAATTCTATCCTCACTAGTCTGCCCAAACACTTCCTTTACAACGTCTTCCTCCACCGCGTCATACGCCAACCCGCGGCGGCTCATCACGCGCTCGGCTACCTCGGCAAACTTATCGAGCTTGAAGGTATCGAAGCCCGAAGCGCCGCCCCAGCTAAACGACGGGATAAAAGTGCGCGGAAAGCCCGCCCCGAAGATATTGGCCCCCACGCCTACCACCGTGCCGGTGTTGAACATGGTGTTGATGCCGGCCTTGGCATGGTCGCCCATAATCAGGCCGCAGAAGGTTTGGCCGGTGCTCACGAAGCGGTGGGCAGCGTGGCTCCACACCTTCACGGGGGCGTAGTTGTTTTTGAGATTACTCGTGTTGGTGTCGGCCCCGAGGTTGCACCACTCGCCTATCACCGAGTTGCCAAGATATCCTTCGTGACCTTTGTTGCTGTAGCCCAGCAAGATGCTGTTGCCGACCTCGCCACCCACCTTACAAAACGGCCCGATGGTATTGTCGCCGCGCAACTTGGCCCCCATGTTCACGTGGCTGCCCTCGCACAGCGCCAGCGGGCCCTTGATGATGGCTCCCTCATGCACCTCCGAATTTTTGCCCAGGTAGATGGGGCCGTTCTCAGCATTGAGAATCGCGGCGCGGATTTTCACGCCTTCCTCAATAAAGATATTCTCCGGCGCATACACGATGGTGTGCGCGTCGCCGACCGGCTGCGAAGTGCGCCCGGCGGTGAGCAAGGCAAAATCGCGGCGAATCTCCGCCCCATTGCGCAGAAACAAATGCCAGGGCCGGCTGATAACCGTCACGGGCTCGGCTACTTGCACCTGCTCGCGCAGGCCGTCCTGAATGAGCTCGGCTACCAGGCCAGCATCGGCGAGATGAGCAGCCACCAGCACTTCATCGCAGTAGAGGCCCTGGCCGGGCGCGAGGGCCAGCACCTGGCGGGCCAGCAGGTCGTCGGGGCACACGGCCCCGTTGATGACGAGCGCCGGGCCAGCCACTTCGCCGGCCGGAAACTTGGCTTGCAGGTAGGGCTGCGTGAGGTAGCCCATAGTGGACGCGCCTAGGCGGCGCTGCCATTTTTCGGCCAAAGTCAGGATGCCGCAGCGCAGCGCCGCCACCGGCCGCGTAAACGTGAGGGGCAGCAGGTGCGGCCGGATGGCCGGGTCGTCGAAAATCAGAACGTGCATTGGTGTCTTATAAGCTATTAGCCCCTGGCCCTTAGCTTTTAGCTTTCTTTATAGAGGCTACGAATTTACGGCTCAAGGCCCCAGCCAAACGCAAAAAAGCTCCTCCCGACGAGTCAGGAAGAGCTTTGCGGAGAAGCTAACAGCTAGTAGCCAAAAGCTAACAGCTGCACTAGCATTACTTCTTCTTGTAGCGGTTCATGAACTTCTCTACGCGGCCAGCCGTGTCAATAAACACGTTTTTGCCGGTGTAGAAGGGGTGCGAAGCGCTGCTCACTTCGATTTTAATCACCGGGTAGGTGTTGCCATCTTCCCACTGAATGGTCTCGGCCGAGGTCATCGTAGAGCGGGTGATAAATTTGAAGTCCGACGAGGTGTCTTGGAAAACTACCTGGCGGTACTCGGGATGCGTGTCCTTTTTCATATCGGGAGGGCCTATTTTACCTGTTAAACCCTGCCGATTTTGCGGAAGGGACTGCAAAAGTACGTATTAGCTTCCGAAAAATCAACGCCTGCCCCCGGATAGCCGTTAGGGCCCTGGCGCGGCGCTTGGCTTTTACTTATATTTTCTTGGCAGCCGCAGGCTTTCGCCTATATTTGGTTATCGACTGCCCTAGTGGCCGGTTCTGTCTGTGCAACAACTTTACGTACTACGCAGGTTTTCGAGCTGGAGCTTCCGGCTGAGCGTGAGCGTGGCGCTGCTAGTGAGCAGCGCCGGGCTGGCGGCCAGCTTGCTGGTAGGCGCGGCCCTTGACCATACGGGCGCGGCGGCGCTAAGCTGGCACCCTGCCGGGCAGGCCGTGCAGCCAGCCAGCGATTTAGCTTTTGAGGCCGCCACTAGTGAGCTGGCGCTGCCCGCATCGCTCCGCAGCTTGGTACCGACTTATTCTATCGCCAAAAGCACGACAGCAGCTACCCTGCTACCAGCGGGAGCCGGCAGGCCGTTTGGGGCACAGCCGGCCGCTGCCGTACTCGCGCCACCACTGGCGGCGGGTTCGCTCAAGGGCATGGCGCAGCACTTGTGGCTTACCTTCAAGCAAGCATTTCGGTAGGCAACGAACTGGCTTCACCGGCCGCCGGCAATTAATTTTTCGTTACCGCTCCGCATTTTTGTTTTTGCCACCGCGCCGGGCAGCGCGGTTTTTTCGTTTCTGCCCCCTCCTCTACTACCTTTCTCCAATGCGCCTCTGCTTTGCCTCCAACAATGCCCACAAGCTCGACGAAATAAAGCGGCTGCTGCCCGCCGCTGTGCAGTTGCTGAGCCTGGCCGACATCGGCTGCCACGAGGAGCTGCCCGAAACCCAGCCCACGCTCGAAGGCAACGCCCGCCAAAAAGCGCAGTACGTGTTTGATAACTACGGCGTAAGCTGCTTTGCCGACGACACCGGCCTGGAGGTAGATGCCCTGGGCGGCGCGCCCGGCGTGTACTCGGCCCGCTATGCCGGCCCGCAGCGCGAGTCGGCCGACAACGTGGCCAAGCTACTGTACGAGCTGGCCACCCAGCCCAATCGCCGAGCGCGCTTCCGCACGGTCGTTGCGCTGGTGCTACCCAGCGGCGAGGTGCGCGAGTTCAGCGGCGAGGTGGGCGGCACCATTGCCGGGCAGCCGGTGGGCAGCCGGGGCTTCGGCTACGACCCGATTTTCGTACCCGCCGAGGGCGACGGCCGCACCTTCGCCGAAATGACGCTGGACGAGAAAAACCTGCTCAGCCACCGGGCGCGGGCCGTGGAGGGGCTGGTTGGCTTTTTGACCACGATGGCGTAGCTTGAGTATACCTAATGTAAGTAGTAGAGACGCAATAGTTGGAGTCTTGCGCTAGGGAACATTTCTCACTACCGCGAGACTCCAGCTATTGCGTCTCTACGTTTTTTAAAATCGCCTACTTCACCTGCCCCAGTAGCTGGCTCAGGGTTTCTTGCAGCTTTTCGCCGCGCAGGTTGGTAGCCACAATTTTGCCGCTCGGGTCGAGCAGGAAATTCTGCGGGATGGCTTGCACGCCGTAGTCTTTGGCGGCGGCGTTTTGCCAGTATTTCAGGTCCGACACCTGGTTCCAGGCCAGGCCGTCTTTCTCAATGGCTTTCAGCCAGGCTTCGCGGCCGGTGTCTTTGTCGAGCGACACGCCCAGGATGGTGAAACCCTTGTCCTTGAACTTGTTGTAAGCCGCTACCACGTTGGGATTTTCGCGGCGGCAGGGGCCGCACCAACTCGCCCAGAAGTCGATGAGCACATACCTGCCGCGCAACGACGACAACGTGAGCGGCTTGCCGTCGGGCGTGTTCTGGGTGAAGTCGGGCGCGGTAGCACCCACAGCTACGCGCTCCAATTGCTTGATTTTGTCAGCAATACGCACGCCCTGCGGCATGGCCCGCAGGCGCGGCGAAAGCTGGGCAAAGCGAGCGGCATAATCCTTGGACTCGGGCGCGTAGCCCACGGCCTGCGGCAGCACGAAGAGGCTGAAGCGGTCGTCGGGATGCGCCGCAACGTAGGCGTACTGTAGCTCGCGCTGGGCGTCCTCGTTGGCATCGGCGCGGGCTTCGATTTGGGCGAGCTCGGGGGCGGGCATCTGGGCGGCGCGGCCGGCCATATATTGCTTCAAGAGGGCGTCGTATTCGGTGCGGAGCGGCTTGAGCTGGGCTTTGAGCTGGGCGGCCGAGGCATTGAGGGGCGTGCCCGTGACGGTGGCCTTGCTGGCCGAGTCGGGGGTAGTCACCTTAATCGTGCCCTGCTCCAGGTACACCGTGGTGCCGTCCTGCGACTTGGCCAGCGGCGCGCCTTTGTGGCTGAGAATGAGCGTGGCGGCCACCGGCGCGGCTAACGCGCCTTTAAAGGCAAACGCGCCTTTCAACACCGCCGCCGAGTCGACCACCCGCCGCTCATCGACGGTGTAGCGCAGGTAGGCCTTGGTGGCAGCGGTGGGGCTGGCCACTTTGCCAGCGACAATAAATTTTTCGGCGGCGGCCGGTGCTTGGGCCTGGCTGAGCAGCGGGAGCGCGAGGAGCGCGGCAGGAAAAAGGGGTTTCATGGGGAGCGTGCTGATTTTTCGGGCGTAAGTTACACGCGGCGGCAGTCGCTTGTATGGGCCGGCTAAAACTTGCCCTGCCCGTACCTTTGCCCCCCGTTATGCAACACCCTTTTCTCGTCGGCATCACGGGCGGCAGCGCGTCCGGCAAAACCACGTTTCTGCGCCGCTTGCTGGCCGCTTTTCCCGAGCGCGATATCTGCCTGATTTCGCAGGACAACTACTACCACCCGCGCGAGCAGCAGCTGCGCGACGCTCAAGGCATTGAGAACTTCGACCTGCCTAGCAGCATCGACTCGGCCACCTACGCGGCCGATGTGAGCAGCCTGCGCCAGGGCCAGGAAGTGCGACGCAAGGAATACACTTTTAATAATCTCGATGCGGTACCCAAGGAGCTGGTATTTCGGCCCGCGCCCATCGTGGTGGTCGAAGGACTTTTTGTGTTCTACTTCGAGGAAATTGCGAAGCTGCTCGACCTCAAGGTGTACATCGATGCCCAGGAGCACGTGAAGCTGCAACGCCGCATCGTGCGCGACCGCGACGAGCGCGGCTACGGCCTCGATGACGTGCTCTATCGCTACACCCACCACGTGGCCCCGACCTACGAGAAATTCATCCAGCCCTTCAAGGACGACGCCGACATTATTATCCCCAACAACCGGCATTTTGAGAACGGCCTAGCCGTGCTCACAGGCTTTCTCAAGCACAAGATAGCCGAGCAGGCGTAGCCCGCCGGAACCCGCCGGGCCGGGGCCGGTGTATCTTGAGCAGCACACTACCATGCCAAGCTTATGGAGGCTCTTTTTGATTATCCCGAGGAACTGCGTTTGTTGCAGGGCGACGCCATTACCCGGCTGACAGATGCGGAGTTTTTTGACTTTTGCCAGGCCAATCCGCTGCTGCACTTCGAGCGCAACGCCAACCACGAGATTCTGATTATGCCGCCCGCCTACCCCGATTCAAGTGAAGATGGTGCCGAAGTAGCGGGCCAGCTCTGGTACTGGAATCGTACTCAGGCCCCGGTGCCCGGTCACCACTACGAGTCGTCGGCGGGCTTTAAGCTGCCCAACGGCGCCATACGCGCCCCTGACGTGGCGTGGCTGAGCCGCGCCGCGCGGGCAGTGGCCGAGCAGGCGGGTGGCTTTCTGGCGGCCTGCCCCGAGTTTGTGGTTGAAATTCGCTCGCCTTCCGACCGCCTCGCCACGCTGCAAGCCAAGATGCTGGAGTATCTGGAAAACGGCGTGCAGTTGGGCTTTCTGCTCGATGTCGCGGCCGAAACGGCCTACCTCTACCGCCCCGGCCAGCCCGCCGAAACCGTGCAGGGCTACGACCAGGAGCTGAGCGGCGAGCCGGTGCTACCGGGCTTCCGGCTGGATTTGCGGCCGTTGCGCCGCCCGGCGTAAGATTTCTGGTTTTCTGTTCACTGTTTAATCTAGTGGTTCAATTTGGCAACCAGAAACCAGAAACTAAACAAACTTTATAATGTACAGCAAAGCCGAAGCTACCCAGCTCCGCCAAGCCTTCTGGACCACCTTCGGCCAATACATGGCCCCGGTACCCTCGGCCGAGGGATGGCCCACCAACTGGATTAACTACAAGACCGGCCTCAAGCACGTCTACTTTCGGATGCAGGCCGACAATCGCCGCGCCAGCATCGGTATCGAACTCACGCACCCCGACGCGGGCGTGCGCGAGCTGTTCTTCGAGCAGTTTCTGGAGCTCAAAACCATGCTGCACGAAACCCTGGGCGAGCCCTGGCGCTGGGAGCTGCACGCCAACGACCAGCCCCTGAGCCGCATCTACACCGAGATGCAGCCCGTTAACCTATTCAACCGCGACGACTGGCCCACGCTCATCTCGTTTTTTAAGCCCCGCCTAGTAGCGCTCGATGAGTTTTGGAACGGCGCGCAATATGCCTTTGAGGAGCTGCGCGATAGCTAATAGGGCCTTACCAAGGCGAGTGTAGAGACGCATCTTTGCGTCTCACGTTTGATGGGCTCGCCGCACGTGAGACGCAAAGATGCGTCTCTACATTCGCCTTTAGCACAAATACATAATAGACTTATTTTCATTTATCTCAGCAAAAAAAACGGCTGCTTTGCTTCAATGCGCCCCTGCTGCTTGAGGTGCGCCGCCGCCGCTACTAATTGCGCCGGCTCGTGCGTGCATACCACGATAACCGGCCCGGCCGGGCCGGTAGTGCTCAGCACAAAGCTTTGCTCGGGGCGCAGGCGCTGGGCGCGTAGCGCGGGTAGCTGCTGACGCAGGTAGCGCAGGGTGGCCGCGTGTTGCCGCGTCACCACGATAACCGGCAAGTACTCGCCGCTACTGGCTTTCTCCAGGCCTTTAGCCTGGGCCAGAATAGGCGTAACCGTGTAAGTAAAAGTGCTACGAAACTGGTCGCGAAACGGCCGTATGACGGCCTGCGGGTCGTCAGAATCGGCCCAGTACAGCGTATTGCGAAATAGGTTTACGTAGTCGGTAGCAGCCTGCGGGAAGGTGCTATCGAAGAGCACGATGGCCTGCGCGACAAATACACTATCGATTTCCTGGCCGCGCGCTACGTAGCTGGTCATCAACGGGTAGAGGGCGTGGGCGTAGCGGTTGATGTAGTCGTCGTGGTACCACTCGCCGGCCTCGGGCTGGCCGGCCTGCTGGGCGTAGAGCCACTCGCCGGCCACGGTGGCCAGCGCCTCTTCCATGAGGTTGTAGGCGAAGCGGCGGACGGGCGCGGCGCTGCCGAGGTACCACTTTTCGAGCTGCTGCTGCAAGGCCAGGCGCTGCTGCATCGAGAGCGTGTGGCTCATTTCGTGAAACACTACTGCCGAGCCGCCCGCAAAGTCGCGCGAGGTAGGGTGGCAGTCCAGCACTACCAGGTTGCCGAGCGCGTGGCCTTGGTTGGTAAAATCGGTGCGCTGGTCCAACTCCGGGCTCAGCAAAATGCGGTAGGGCAGTGCGTCGGGCCACACGCTGCCGTAGAAGGTGCGCAGCCGGCCAAATTTCTGCATCAAGTTATTATCAGTTAAATACTTGCTGTACGCCTCGCGCAGGCGTGACAGCTCGGCGGCGTGCGGCTGCCAGGCCAGGGTATCAAAGGCGGGGGCGAAAAAGCGGTACGTGCTGTCGAGGCGCACCAGCACCTCATTGGGCAGCAGGCCGGCGGTGCGGCGCTGCAAGTCGGGCAGGTCGGTGGCATCGGCGGCGGCGGCGAGGTAGGCGGGCAGCAGGCTGACTTGCGCCCCGATGCGGCCTTCGGGGTACTCTTCGCGCTGGTAGCTGGGGTCGCGGTCGGTTTGGCGGTAGCGGCGCAGCCAGCGCTGGGCGGCGGGCGTGTTGAAGCGGCTTTGCTCAAACGCGCGCCGGCTGCCCCGGTAGGTCGAGCCATCGCCGGCTACTGTTTGCACGAAGCGCACCAAACAGTACACGCGGCTGACCTCGACCGACACGGCCGGCCCGGTCGACACGGTAGCATTGTGACCCTGGCCCGCCAACGCAGCCAGCAGAAATAAGCAAGTCAAAATTTGTTTCATACCACCAAAATACTGGCACTTTCTCCACGGAAATTGCATTGCTTGGCAGTTGCCGCTAGAAATAGGTATATTTGTAGCCCTGCCCCAGCTATGCGCTATTCAATTTCTCAGCTCAAACAGTTTCTACGGGTGGCCCTGGTGGCCCTGCCCGTGCTGCTGCTGCTGGGCCTGAACGGCCGGACGGTGAGCCTCTTGCGCCCAGTGGGCACGCCCGCGCAGTCGCGGGTCAGCGTCGTGCCCCGCGCCACGGTTATCAAGCAAAAAGTGGTGTTTGAGGCGGCCTCGCCGCTGGGCAGCTACGTAGCCCCGGCCTTCGCGCTGGGCTGGCTGCCCGATGCCCTGCCCGCGAGCTGGCTGCCGCGTCTGGTGCGCCGGGCGGTAGTCGCTGCCCAGTGCAAGCCAGCCGGCACCTCCGTGGCGCTGCTGAGCCGGCAGCGGCTGCTGCGCGCGGCGTTATCGCCCCAGGCCCCGTAGGCGCACGCAGCCATTTCCGCATGGGTTATTTTTGATTAACTGTTAATCATACAGCTAATTAGCGACCTGCTTTGGATTGTCTTTGCGCTACGTCGATGCTTCGTTTTCTTTTCCTACTAGTGGGGCCACTCACCGTTGGGAGGCCGCTGGTAGCCGCCGCCCAAACGGCCGAAGCGGCAGCCACGCTGGCCAGCCACCGCACCGTAGCCATTCTGCCCATGCAGGTAGCCAAGCCTAAGCTGAACGACATTCGGGCTGCGACGGCCGACACGCTGGGTGCCGCCCGGTGGCCACAGCAGCCGGAAGCCCGCCAGATAGCCTACCAAATGCAGGCGCTGGTATATGCCCAGCTGCTGGCTCAGCAGCCCGCCAAAGGCTACAGCGTGCAGCTACAGTCGGTAGCCGAAACCAATACCCGCCTGCAAGCCGCCGGCCTCACCTACGAAAAGCTACTCGCCCAGTCGGCCTCGTTGCCGCAGCTGGCGCAGGTGTTGGGCGTCGATGCGGTGCTGACCGGCGAGGTGCTGCTGTTCCAGTTTTTACCGCGCGGCATGGGGCTGGCCGCCCGCATCCTGCTCAATGAGCCCGTGCTGGCTAATGACCCGAATAGCAACCTGCCCAGCAGCAAAACCGGAGCCACGCTCCTACTTTACGACTGCCGCAGCAGCCAGCTGGCCTGGACGTTCGACTTTACCCACACCGGCAACAATGCCCTCAAACCCGAGCGCCTGGCCCCCAAGCTGGTGAAAGCCGCTTTGCCGACTTTCCCCTACCGCCTGCGCTAGTTCCCGGTTCTCCTTTTTTATAATCTCTTCAATTTCCCACTTTTACTTACATGCGTAATAAAGGAATAATTATCGCGCTCACCGTCGTGGTTTCGGTGCTCTGCGCGTACTTCCTGTTCTTCACCTACGTTTCGCGGCAGGTGCAGGACAAAGCCGTGGCCTACGCCACCAAAAACGGCAAGCTCAACGAAACCCAGCGCCAGCACTACCTCGACTCGGTGTGGCGCGCCCCGGTGTTCGGCCCCTACACCTACCGCGACGTGCGCCAGAACGAGCTCGGCCTCGGCCTCGACCTCAAAGGTGGCATGCACGTGACGCTCGAAGTCTCGCCCGTCGAAATCGTGCGCGCGATGGCCGGCAACTCCAAGGAACCCGGCTTCAACAAAGCCCTGGCTTTGGCCCAGGAGCGCCAGAAAACCAACTCCAGCACGCCCTTCACTACGCTGTTTTACCAGGCTTACCAGGAGGTAGCGCCCGGCAAGCCGCTGGCCCCGCTGTTTGCCAACGCGGTGAACAAAGACCGCAAAATCGACCGCTCGACCCCGGATGCTAAAGTACTGGCGGCCATCAATAAAGAAGAGGAAGAAGCCATCGACCGCTCGTTCGACATTCTGCGCAAGCGCGTCGATAAGTTTGGCGTAAACCAGCCCAATATTCAGCGCGTGAAGGGCACCGGCCGCATCCAGGTAGAGCTGCCCGGCGTGGACAACCCCGACCGCGTGCGCAAGCTACTGCAAGGCCAGGCCAAGCTGGAATTCTACGAAGTATGGAGCCCACAGGAGTTCTTTCCCTACATCAGCCAGCTCGACAAAGCACTGGGCGATAAAGAGAAAGCTACCGCCGCTACCCCGGCCGCCGACACTGCGAAAGCCACCGCCGTAGCTGGCGACTCGTCGTCGCTAGCCGCCAAGCTGGCTAAGAAGCCGGCCGTAGCCGCTAGCAAAACTGACTCGGCCAAAGCCCAGCAGGGTGGCCCGCTGAGCCGCCTGCTCACCCAGCTGCCCGGCGGTATGCTCGGCGTGAACCTCCGCGACACCGCCCGCCTCAACCAGCTGCTGCGTTCGGATGAGGCCCGCGCTACCTTCCCCCCCAACCTGGCGCTACTCTACGACGCCAAGCCCAAGGAGCTCGGCAAGCAGTCTATCATTCAGCTGGTTGCCGTGAAGAAAGACCGCACCGGCAACACGCCCGCCCCGCTGACCGGCGAGGTAGTGAGCGATGCCCGCATGGACTACGACCAGACCGGCCGCCCCGAGGTGAGCATGAGCATGAACCCCAGCGGCGCGAAAAAATGGCAGCGCATGACCGCCGCCAACATCGGCAAGCAAGTGGCGGTAGTGCTCGACGACGTGGTGTACTCCGACCCCGTGGTACAGAGCGAAATCTCGGGCGGCAACACCCAGATTTCGGGTAGCTTCAGCATCGAAGAAGCCCAGGATTTGGCCCAGGTGCTGAAGGCTGGCAAGCTGCCCGCCCCCACCCGCATTGTGGAAGAAGCGGTAGTAGGCCCCTCGCTGGGCAAGGAAGCTATCAACCAGGGCTTGTACTCGTCGCTGGCTGGCTTGCTAATTATCATGGTATTTATGACCGTGTACTACGGCCGCGCCGGCCTCGTGGCCGATGCCGCGTTGCTCTTCAACATGTTCCTGATTCTGGGCGTGCTGGCGCAGTTCCAGACGGCCCTCACGCTGCCCGGCATCGCTGGCTTGATTCTGGTAATTGCCTCGTCGGTAGATGCTAACGTACTGATTTTTGAGCGTATCCGCGAAGAGTTGGACCACGGCCACTCGCTGCACGATGCCGTGAACGCGGGCTACTCGCGCGCCTTCTCGGCCATCTTCGACTCCAACGTGACGACCATGCTCATCGCCATTATCCTGGGCTTCTTCGGCACGGGCCCGGTGCAGAGCTTCGCCGTGACGCTGGGTATCGGCGTACTTACCTCGTTCCTGTCGGCCGTGTTCGTGTCGCGCCTCATCATTGAGGCCCTGATTAAAGGCAAGGAAACCAGCGCCATCACGTTCTCGACATTCCTTTCGCGCAACCTGTTCAAGAACGTCAACTTCGACATTGTGGGCAAGCGTAAAATCGCCTACGCTGCTTCGACGGTTATCATCGTGGTCGGCTTCGTGCTGATGTACCTGCAAGGCGGCCCCAACCTGGGCGTGGACTTCCAGGGCGGCCGCTCCTACGTGGTCGATTTCAATAAGGCCGTGGTTTCGTCGGACATTGCCGACGCCATCCGCCCGGTATTCGGCGGTGCCGGCCTCGAAGTGAAGCAGTATGGCCAGCCCAATCGCTTGCGCATCACAACCAGCTACCTCTCCGAAGACGAAACCCAGGTAGCTGACAAAAAGGTATTAGAAACCCTCAACCAGGGCCTGAACAAGTTCGCGGCCGACGCGCCGGTGATTAAATCGACCTCGAAAGTGGGCGCTACCATCGCCGACGACATCAAGCGTACTTCGGTGCTGTCGCTGGCCCTCACGCTGCTCGGCATCTTCGTCTACGTGCTGTTCCGCTTCGAGAAGTGGCAGTACTCGATGGCCGCCGTTATCGCCCTGTTCCACGATGCACTGCTGGTTATCGCCTCCTACCCCATCGCCCGCGCCTGCGGCCTCAACTACGAGATGGACCAGATTTTCGTGGCGGCCGTGCTGAGTATCATCGGCTTCTCGATGAACGACACGGTCGTTATCTACGACCGCGTGCGCGAGTACTTGCGCGAAAACCCCAAGCTCACCTTCGCCCAGGTGGTGAACCCAGCCCTGAACTCGACCTTCTCGCGCACTATGATTACGTTCACCACGGTGTTCCTCGTGGTGGTGATTCTGTACATCTTCGGCGGCGAAACGCTGCGCTCGTTCTCGTTTGCCATGATTATCGGCATCATCTTCGGCACGTACTCGTCGCTGTTCATCGCCACGCCCATCATCCTCGACACCTACGGGAAGAAGGAGGAAGCCGAGCGCCGCGCCGCTGGCGAGGACATCAGCACCGTAGCCGGCGACGCACCCAAGCTGCGCACCACCGTCTAAGCTGGTAGCAACGAAGCCTGCCAGCCCTGACACAAAAAAGAGCCTGACCAATGCGGTCAGGCTCTTTTTTTATGAGGTAAAGGCCTTCGCCTTTACACCGTTACGCCTTCGGCTACTACCTCTTTCACCTCGGGCACCATGCGCTTGAGCAGGTTCTCGATGCCCGACTTGAGGGTGACGGTGGCCGAGGGGCAGCCCGAGCACGAGCCTTGCAGGTTCACGGTCACGATGCCGTCGTGGAAGCTCTTGAAGGTGATGTTGCCACCATCCTGCTCCACGGCGGGGCGCACGTAGTTGTCGAGCAGGTCGATGATTTTCTGGCTCGTGAAGCCGTCTTGCTGCGTGGGGTCGCCGGCGCTGGCGGCCTGGGCGGCCTTCTGCTCGGCGGCGGGGTCTACGGTAAAGAGCGTGCCGCCGGCCTCCACGTAGCTCTTGATGAACTGGCGCAGCTCGGGGATGATGCTCGTCCAGCCCAGCTCGGGCTGGGTCTTGGTAACGGTGACGAAGTTTTGGGCGATGAACACCCGGCCCACGTAGTCGAAGCCGAACAACTCCTGGGCGAGGGGCGAGTTGGCGGCCGCCTCCACATTGGGGTAGTCCACGCTCACGCCGTCGGGCAGCAGGGTGGAGTTGAGCACGAATTTCATGCTCTCGGGGTTGGGCGACGCCTCGGCGTAAATGGAGATAGCAGACATGATTTCTAAGGACTTAGTTGCAAATGAGACAGACCGGCAGGCCGCTAGCCCGAGGTCAAAGCCAGGGTAGCGGCACTCGCTGGGCAAGCAATATACCCTCTAACAACGACCAGGCGGCGGAGGTTGCGGCAGGAAGCTAACGGCAGCGCGCTACTCATTTTTTTAGGCGCTGGCGGCCAGCGTAAAGGTAGCTTCACAACGCCGCTCAGCTTATTTTTAATTAGACTAAATACAAACAAGACCAAGATTCACTTTTACCTTTGCGGCATCGTTTTTCATCAAAGCTTAATGTCTGCAAGTAGTACTCTTTCGCTAGGTCGCGTGTCGCTGGGTATGCCGCTGTTGTTTGCCACCAGCATTGCCTGCGCTCAAAATATTGTTATTCAAGGCCATATTATGAATAGCACCACCGGCCAGCCGGTAGTGGGGGCCTCGGTGGCACTGCGCGGCACCACCGTGGGCGCCGATACCGATGCCAACGGCAACTACCGCCTGCCCAACGTGGCCCCCGGCACCTACACGCTGGGCGTGCGCCTGGTGGGCTACGCCACCCAGGAGCGCCGGGTAGAAGTAACCGATGGTCCTTATGAGCAGAATTTCAGCCTCGTCGCCACCCAGCAAGACCTCGACGAAGTAGCGGTGACGGCGGCTCGCAACCGCTACCACCGCTCCAATCCCTCCAACTCGCTGCGCCTGGGCGAGCCGCTGCTCGAAGCCCCGCAAAACGTGCAGGTAGTGACCAACCAACTGCTGGCCGACCAGCAGATTTTTACGCCCATCGAGGGCATTGCGCGCAACGTGAGCGGTGTGATAGCGCCGGGCCACTGGAACAACGTGTACGCCCGCATCAACATCCGGGGCTTTAACACGGGCTTCGGCTCGCTGCGCAACGGCCTGAGCACGGGTAACTACTTCGGCCCGCTGGCCGAGGATGCGTCTTTCATTGAGCGCGTAGAGTTTGTGAAGGGGCCGGGCGGCTTTCTGGTGAGCAACACCGAGGCGGGCGGCTTCTACAACGTGGTGCTGAAAGCGCCCACCGGCACCAGCCGCAAGGCCGTGGGCCTCACCCTGGGCAGCTTTGGGCAGTACCGCGCCACGGCCGACGTGGACGGCCGCCTCAGCCGCGACAACAAGCTGCAATACCGCCTCAACGTGATGGGGCAGAGCATCGACTCGTACCAGGGCTTCGACTTCAACCGCAAGGTGGCGCTGGCCCCCAGCCTGCGCTACCTCTTCGACGACAAAACCACGGCCACGGTGCAGTACGTGTACCAGTACTCGAACTTCTCGACGGCCGGCAACTACCTCTTTTCGCCCAATGGCTACAAAAGCCTGGCGCAGGACTTTGCGGTGTACGACCCGGTGATGGGCTCGTCGCGGGTGAATGACCACAGCCTTTTCGGCAACGTAGAGCACCGCTTCAGCGGCAACTGGAAGCTGACCGGGCAGGTGGCCTACCTGCGCTACGCCATGCGCGGCCTCTCTACCTGGATTGGGGCGGGCTCATTCAACCCGAACACGTCGTTCACGGTGCCGGCTACCAACGGGGCCGCCCCCAACCGCACCATCGCGGGCACCAACGTGCTGAACCGCTCGGTGTTTCTCTACGACGTAGACAACTACACGCTCGCGGGCCAGGCTTTTTTGAATGGCACCGTTGAAACTGGTTCGGTGCAGCACCGCATTATCGTGGGCCTCGATGTGTCGAATAAAAGCTACGCGGCCGACTTCGGCGCGGCGGGCTTTTTGCCCATCGATATCACGGCCCCGGTTTACTACGGCGCGCCGCCCGCGACGCTGCTCAACCAAGATGCGCTGCGCGACGCGGGTTCCCTCGACCGGCGCGGCACCGCCAAGGGCCTGACCAAGTACGCCGGGGTGTACGTACAGGACGAGCTGGGCTTTTTCGATAACCGCCTGCGCCTGACGCTGGCTGCCCGCTACTCCAACAACAACAACGTGCAGGCCCGCATCAAGAAAAACGTGGTGACGCCGCGCTTTGGCCTGAGCGCCACGGTGGCCCCCGGCATGGCCGTGTACGCGCTCTACGACCAGTCGATTGTGCCCCAGACCGGGCAGGACTTCAACGGCAATTCCTTCGACCCGCAGCGGGGCCGCAACATCGAGGCCGGCCTCAAGCGCGAGTGGTTCGACGGCCGCTTCAATTCGACCATCACGGCGTTTAACATCACAAAGACCAACGTCCTGACGGGCGACCCCGTCAACCCGACCTTCTCGGTGCAAACCGGCGAAGTGCGCTCGCGGGGCATTGAGGCCGACTTTATGGGCGAGTTGCTGCCCGGCCTGAACCTGGTGGCCAACTACGCCCTGCTCGACGCCACCGTGACCAAAGACAACGCGCCGCGCAACGCCGCCGGCAACCCCACCCGCGACAGCTACGAGGGCCGCAAGCTCGGCGGCACCGCCAAGCACAACAGCAACGCCTGGCTGACCTACCGCTTGCGGCAGGGTACGCTCAAAGGCCTGGGACTTTCGGGCGGGCTGCTGTGGCAGGTAGAGCGCTACGCCGGCCTGAGCAACGCCGGCGAGAAGCTGCCCGACAACTACTTCCGCCTCGACGGCGGCGTGTCGTGGCAGGGCGAGCACCTGAGCCTCAACTTACTGGTGAACAACCTCACCGGCCGTTACAACTACAACGCCGGCACCTACGTGCCCAACGCTACCCCGGCCGCCAGCCTTACGCCCTCGGCCATCGGCAGCTACTACTACTGGCAGCCCGAGGCCCCGACCAGCTACCGCCTCACGGTGGGGTATTCGTTTTAAAATATGCGTAACCATCTGTTATGCTGAGCGCAGCACAGCGGAGTCGAAGCATCTCTGCCGCTTCGTTGCTAAGCGTCGAGAGTTAGTTCACCGCTTGAGATGCTTCGACTCCGCTGCGCTCAGCATGACAATTAAATTTACCTCGCCATGACCTTCAAAAAGCTAATCGGCAAGCTGCACCTGTGGCTCGGGCTCGCGTCCGGGCTCATCGTGTTTATCGTGAGCCTCACGGGCTGCCTCTACGTGTTTCAGCGCGAGATTTTTGAAGTCGTGCATCGCGACGCGGTGTTCATTACGCCGCCCGCTGCGGCAACCCAGCCCCTGCCCTACAGCGTCATCTGGCAAAAGGCTCAAGCGGCGCTGGGCCAAGACCAGCAGGTGTACTACGCCAACGCCTACCGCGCCCCCGACCGTGCCTGGAGCTTTATGACCTACAAAGGCACGCCCGGCAAGCCCTACTTCGGCGGGCAGGTCGAGGTACTGCGCTCGGCCTACGTGAACCCGTATACGGGGCAGATTACGGGCATTATCGACAACAAAACGGAGTTTTTTCAACTCGTAAAGAGCGTGCATTGGGACTTGCTGCTCGGCGATGCCGGCCGCTGGGTGGTGAGCTACAGCACGCTCACCTTCGTGCTGCTGCTGCTGAGCGGCCTCGTGCTGTGGTGGCCCAAAAACAAGGCCGCCCGCAAGCAGCGCTTCAAGATAAAGTGGGATGCCTCGGGCAAGCGCCTCAACTACGACCTGCACAACACGGTGGGTTTCTACGTGACGCTGGTGAGTTTCGTCATCGCCCTCACCGGCCTTACCTGGTCGTTTGACTGGGTGCGCAACGGCGTCACCTACCTCGCCACCGGCCACACGGCCGAGGCCCACGGCGGCAAAGGAGGAAAAGGCGGCAAAAAAGGAATGAGCAAGGAAAAGCCCGCCGCGCTAAGCGCCGCCGACCAGGCCCTGGCCGACCACACGCTGAACGCCGCCGTGCGCGACGCCTGGCAGCGCATTCCGGCCGCCGTCATGGTGTCGGCCAAGCCCCTTACCAGCCTGCAAGACCCGCTGACGGTGCGCGTGAACGAGGGCGAAGGCACCCGCTTCCACTCCGACCAGCTGACGTATGACGCCCGCACCGGCGCGTTTCAAAAAGCGGAGCTGTACCGCGACAAGCCCGGTGGCGAGAAATTCATTGGCATGAACTACGACATCCACGTGGGTGCCATCCTGGGCTGGCCCACCAAGGTGTTGGCGTTTATAGCCAGCCTAGTGTGCGCCTCGCTGCCCGTTACGGGCTTTTTCATTTGGTGGAACCGCTTGAAGAAGAAGAAGCCGCACCGGCAGCTGGTGGCGAAACAAGCCGTAGCAGCCTAAAATTCAGGTCGCCATGCTGAACGTAGTGAAGCATCTCTACCGCCTCGTTGGACAAACCCAAACGTGCGGCAGAGATGCTTCACTGCGTTCAGCATGACTCTTTAACTATATAAACTTACAGCTTATTGACACGCGCGCGCAGTAGCAGGTCGGCCAGCACCAGTTGGGTCATGGCCTCCACGATGGGCACGGCGCGGGGCAGCACGCAGGCATCGTGCCGGCCGCGGCCCACCAGCTCGATGGCTTCGCCCTGGTCGTTGATGGTAGCCTGGCGCTGCAACAGCGTAGCCACGGGCTTGAAGGCCACGCGGAAATACACGTCCTGCCCGTTGGAGATGCCGCCCTGGCTGCCGCCGCTGTGGTTGGTGCGCGTGCGCACACGGCCAGCTTCGTCGGTGTAAAACTCGTCGTTGTGTACCGAGCCGGGCAGCCTGGTACCCTCGAAGCCCGAGCCGAACTCGAAGCCCTTTACGGCATTGATACTCAGCAAAGCGTGGCCTAGCACGGCTGGTAACTTATCAAAAACCGGCTCGCCGAGGCCGGGCGGCAGGCCGGTGGCCACGCCGGTTATCACGCCGCCCACGGTGTCGTGCGCGGCCTGCGCGGCGCGAATGCGCGCCTCCATACGGGCGGCGGCCTCGGGCGCGGGGCAGCGCACGGCGTTGCTTTCGATGAGGCTGAGGTCCAGGTTTTCGTAGCTCTCGGTCAGCTCGACCTCACCCACGGCCGATACGTAGGCCTTGACCTCGACGCCGAAGTGCGCGAGCAGCTGGGCGGCCACCGCGCCGGCGGCCACGCGGGCGGCCGTTTCGCGGGCCGAGCTGCGGCCGCCGCCGCGGTAGTCGCGGCGGCCATACTTGGCGTCGTAGGTATAGTCGGCGTGGCTGGGGCGGTAGGCGTGCGCGATGTGCGAGTAGTCGCCCGAGCGCTGGTCGGCATTGGCGATAAAGAGGCTGATGGGCGTGCCCGTGGTGTAACCCTCAAACGTGCCCGACTGCACCAGCACGGTATCGGCCTCCTTGCGCGGCGTCGTCAGGTCCGACTGCCCCGGCCGCCGCCGGTCGAGCGCCGCCTGAATCTCGGCCACGTCGAGCGGCACGCCCGCCGGGCACCCGTCAATTATTACCCCAATGCCTACCCCGTGCGACTCGCCGAAGGTGGTGATGCGAAAAAGCGTTCCGAAAGAATTCATATCAGCCAGCAAGCACAGCTTGCTTCAAAAATTTATCTCAAAGGTCGGGCCTTGCTCGGCTACCTACTCTCCAGATAGTAGAGGCTTATTCTATTATCCAGAAATCTTAGAAAGCACTTATCATACCATATTATTTCACTTTCAGATTATTAACTCTTTCATACTGTTCTGGTATGGCTTTGGCGAGCGGGTGCAGCAGTCGGGCTTTTTTATGCCTTAGGCAGCCTGCTCTCTGGTGAAACCCGCCGCCGCGCGCACAACAAAGCCGCCGCCGCGAGGCGCGCCATTTCTACCGCTTAGGCCGCTCGCACCATTGGCACCGGGCCACGGGTCGGCTAGCTACCGGCTTTCAGCAATCCACTTATCCTTTTACTTCCTACTTGATGAACTACATGTACTCTGGGTGGGTGCTGGCCGCCCTGGTGGGCCGGGCGGTGCGCCACTACTACGCGCTGGCACTGGGTGCCACCTGGCTGCTGCTGGGGCTGCTGCCCTGGGCGGCGCAGGCCCAAACTATTGCCGCAGGTAGCAGCCACAGCTTAACCATTCGCCCCGATGGCACGCTCTGGGCGTGGGGCTCGAATACCAACGGCCAGCTCGGCGATGGCACCACCACCCAGCGCGCGCTACCCGTGCAGGTGGGCACCGCTACCTGGCTGAGCGTGAGTGCCTGCGTCAACTATACGCTGGCCCTGCGCCAGGATGGAACCCTCTGGGCCTGGGGCCAGAACACAAACGGGCAGCTCGGCCTCGGCACCACTGCCACGACCCTGACGCCCACGCAGGTAGGCACGGCTACGACGTGGAAAAGCGTGAGCGCGGGCAGCAACCACGTGCTTGCCCTGCGCCAGGATGGAACCCTCTGGGCCTGGGGGGCCAACAGCGCCGGCCAGCAAGGAAACGGCACCACCACGGCCAGCTCGACGCCCGTGCAAGTGGGCTCCCTAACTAGCTGGAAGAGCGTGAGTGCAGGCGGTAATCTTAGCCTGGCCGTGCGCCAGGATGGTACGCTCTGGGCCTGGGGCCAGAACTCGTACGGCCAACTCGGCAACGGCACTACCACGGCCAGCTCGACACCCGTGCAGGTGGGCACCAGCACTTGGGTCAGCGCGAGCGCGGGCAATACCAATGCCTTTGCGATACGCTCCGACGGTACACTTTGGGCCTGGGGCAACAACGGCTCTACCGGCCAGCTGGGTATAGGTAGCAATAGCACTGCCAGCAGCCCGGTACCCGTGCAGGTGGGCACGGCTACCTGGGCTGGCGTCGCCGTCAGCCCAGGTAGTGCCTGTACCTTCGCGGTGCGCAGCGACGGCACCCTCTGGGGCTGGGGCAGCAATAGTAATGGCCTACTAGGCAACGGCACTACTACCAGCAGTATGGCACCCGTGCAGGCGGGCACCTCCACCAACTGGACCAGCGTGAGCCCAGGCGGCCTCCACTGCCTGGGCCTGCGCCAGGATGGTGCCCTATGTACCTGGGGCAGCAACGCGAATGGCCAGCTTGGCAACGCCAATGTATTAACTGCTTCCCAGCTGCTGCCCGTGCAAGTCAGCCCCGGCAGCAGTTGGAAAGCCGTCAGTACCAACAATGCCTACGCGCTGGCCATACGCCAGGATGGTACCCTCTGGGCCTGGGGCAGCAATAGCAACGGGCAACTCGGCGATGGCACCACTACTGATAGGAGTACGCCCACGCAGATAGGCATTGCTACCAACTGGACCAGCATCAGCGCGGGTGTTATTCATAGCCTGGCCGTGCGCCAGGATGGCACGCTCTGGGCCTGGGGCAGCAATAGCCGGGGCCAGCTCGGCAACGGCACGACCACGGCCAGCTCGGTGCCCGTGCAGGTGGGCACCGCCACCAACTGGGTCAGCGCGAGCACGGGCTACACCCACAGCCTGGCCCTGCGCAGCGATGGCACGCTCTGGGCCTGGGGCAATAACTCGAGCGGCGAGCTGGGCATTGGCACGACCACGGCCAGCTCGGTGCCCGTGCAAGTGGGCACCGCTACCACCTGGGCCAGCATCAGCGCGGGGTATTCGTACAACCTGGCCCTGCGCACCGATGGCAAGCTCTGGGCCTGGGGCAACAACGCTTTTGGCCAGTTGGGCACGGGCAACACTACCAACGCCACCGCACCCGTGCAGGTGAGCACCAGCTCTACCTGGCTCAAAGTAAGCGCAGGCTATTACCACTGCCTGGCCGTGCGCAGCGATGGCACGCTCTGGACCTGGGGTAATAATAGCAACGGCCAGCTGGGCACGGGCACTACCTCAACCAGCGCTACCTCTTCTCCCACGCAGGTAAGCACGGCCACTACTTGGACGGCCTTGAGCGCTGGCGCCAGCCTAAGCCAGGCCCTGCGCAGCGATGGCACGCTCTGGGCCTGGGGCGGCAACGAGTACGGCCAGCTCGGCGATGGCACCAACACCCAGCGCACTGCCCCCACGCAGATAGGTACCGGCGCTACCTGGCGCGCCATGAGCGCGGGCAACAACCAGGGCCTGGCGCTGCGCACCGACGGCACGCTCTGGGCCTGGGGCACTAACAGCTTCGGCCAGCTAGGCCAGCCCTCTGGCAGCACGAGCCCGGTGGTTTCTTTTGCGAGCGTGCTCGCCGTTTCGGTCCTGAGCACCTCGGCCGAACTGCCGGGGCAGGCCGTGACCATCACGGGCACGGGCTTTACTAGTGCCAGCACGGTCACGTTTGGCGGGGTAGCGGCCAGCAGCGTCACCTACGTATCGCCCACACAGCTCACGGCCGTGGTGCCGGTGGGTGTGGCAGCGGGCAGCAGCGCCATTGTCGTCAGCACCGGCAACGCCGTCAGCGCTGGCAGCCCGGCCTTTGAGGCGCTGCAAGTGTACCGCGCCCCGGCCGCCAGCGGCTGCCTCAGCACCGATGGCGTGGCTATCAACGGCAGCGGCGGCGCGGGTACCTGGCGCTACCTGCGCCTGCCCGCCGCCCAGGGCGGGGCAGTAGTGGCCGCCATTGAAGACACGTATAACCTGGGCACCGTATCGGTTGGTTTTCAGGCTATGGGCACCAGCACCAGCGCCCCTGTTCGCACAGATAAGGGACGGGCTTACCTCGACCGCAATTTTTACCTTACGGCCACCAACCAAATCTTTCCGGGCCAGCAGGTGCGGGTGCGCTTTTTCGGCCTCAGCAGCGAGCTAGACCGCCTCGTGGCCGCCGATGCCAGCGCTACGCCCGCCAACCTCAACGTATTGCAGTACGCTGGCAGCAACGAAGACTGCAACCCCGGCAACAACGACGCGGCTAGTGAGGTGCGCCTGCTAGCCGCCCCGGCCACCGTGTTGAGCGGGGCCGACTGGTTTACGGCGGAGGTCACGGTAGGCGACCACTTCTCCGAGTTTTACGTAACTGGCCGCGCCGCGCCGCTGCCAGTGCAGCTTACTGCCTTCACGGCCACGCCCCAGGGGGCGGGTGTGCGCTTGGCCTGGGCCACGGCCTCCGAGCAGCGCAGCGCCCGCTTCGAGGTCGAGCGCAGCCCCGACGGGCTGAATTTCCGTAAGATTGGCACGGTAGCCGCCGCTGGCACCAGCGCTACGAGCCACACTTACAGCCTATTTGATGCAGACCTGCCGGCCGGCGGCTCCGTGCGCTACTACCGCCTGCGCCAGGTAGACCTGGATGGCAGTTGCACCTACTCACCTGTGCGGAGCGTGCAACTGGGCACGAGCCACCTGGCACTGGTACCGAACCCGGCCCAGGGCCACCGGGCCGTACTTAGCGGGGTAGCCCCCGGCCAGCCAGTACACGTGTACAACGCCCTGGGGCAGTTGGTGCTTACGGCTACGGCCGATGCAAGCGGGCTGGCAAACCTAGCACTGCCGGCCAGCCAGCCGAGCGTAATGTATCTGGTGCGGACCGGTGCCGAAGTCCTACGCTTAAGTATAGAATAAGGCTTTCTCACTAACTCGCGTGCGCCCGGCTACCTCACGGTAGCCGGGCGCTTTGGTATTCAGCACCTATCTGATGCCACAAAGCGGCGGCACCCACGAAGAAATGCCGCCACTTCGCGGCTAACGCGCAGCCTGAATTTTATGGAATAAGATACTTTCGCGAAAACCATACCAAGCTGAGCACGGGTTTTAGCTGCTGCGCCACCAGCCCACGGCGGCCACTACCAGCAGCCCACCGATAAGCCAGCCGGCGTAGCGGCGCACGTCGCGGTACACGTCGAGGGGCTGCACGCGGCTGTCGGCCCAAGCCAGGGCGGGGCCGTAAAAAGGGTCGTCGGCCGGGTCAGCGGCGGCCACGGGGCGGGCCTGCCCGCTCACCACGGGTCGTAGCTCGGAGCGCAGGGTATCGTAGCGAGCGGTGGCGGGGTCGAAAAACACAAGCTTAAACAGGGTATCGAGGCGCACCGGGCCGGGCTGGCGCGGTACCAGCCGGTAGCGAAAGCTTTTGCGCGGGGTGCCGTCGGGCAGCTTTTCCTCGCGGATGTCGGGGCCGTACACGTCGAGCTGCGAAGTAGCGCGCGGGGTGGGCAGCACCAGCGCCGTCGCATTGCCCACGCCCTCTACCCCAAACGTGTACACAAACGCCTCGCCCGTGCGGAAGCGCGTGCTGCTGATGCCTTCGCGTAGTACGTAGCTGCCCACGGGCACGGTAGCGGCCGGCGCGCCGGGCCGGGCCGGCAGCGGGCGCACGGCCACGCGCAGGGCGGGCGCGGAGTAGGTTTTGTACATGGCCAGCTTATTGTCCTCGCCCGGCTGGGGGTTTTTAAGGAGTTTGAACTTGGTCATGGTCAGGGCCAGGGCCGGAAACCGCAAATCCTGGGCCGTGAGCGGGTAGTACGTGTTCTCGGCCAGGCGGAAGCGCAGGTAGCGGGTGCCCGCGCGCCGCACGGTATCGGGCACCGTGGCGGCCTCGGCGGCGGGCACCTCCCAGGCGGTAGGCTGGCGCAGCTGCTGCGTGAGGGCGGCCAGTTGCTCATTGAAATTGAAGAAGTTGAGCACCGCCTGGTCGGCTGGCTGCACGTATAGATACAGGCCCACGCGCACGCCTTCGCCCACGTATACCTGCGCGCGGTTGGCTTCGAGCACCAGCTCGGCGTGGTCGGCGGGCTCGTAGAAATACTTGGCCTTGGGCGGGCCCAGCAGCTTGTCGAGCGAGCCCACGCCCTGGCCCGGCGCTACCTGCGCTTCGGTGAGGTCGGCCGGCGTGGGGGCCGCCGCCACGCGCACCCGGCCGCCGGGGCTGTGCAGCACCTGCCCGTTCACGGTGAGGTCGAAGGGCGGCACCGGGTACGTGCCCTCGGCGTAGGGCGCGTAGCGCTGGGTAAGGGTTACTTCGGCCACGTTGCGGCGGCCAGCCACCAGCCGCGTGGCGGTGCTCGTGACCAGGCCGGCTTTGCGAAAGCCTTCAATCTCCGGAAAATCAGAATGGGTGCTGATGGTGCCCTGCACCCGCACGCCCAGCGAGTAGGTGGCCGCGAGCGGCACCACGGCCGGGCCGGGCACCAGCTCGACGGCCGGGGCGGGTGCGGGCTGCTGCGCCAGCGCGGGCACCGGGCCGGCCAGCCCCAGCAACAGGCAGGCTACCACCCAGCTCAAGCAAAAGAAGCGGCGCGCGGCCAAAGCGTTTTTCAAACCAAAAGCGACAACGAAGCCCAAAGGTCGGTAGTGTGGGCGGCTCATGCTACCCGGTGCCGCCGCCGGCCGCCCCCAAAAACTACGTAGCGCACTTCGGCAAACCCGTAAAAGCTATTCAGAAAACACGCAATTGTGGCGGGCAGCCCCGGCCGGGCAGCCAGCGTGGGGCCAGGCGCAGGCCTGCACCATAGGCGGGCGCAGCACCCGCGGCAGTAGGCAGTTAGGCAGGAAGCAAGGGGCGGCGGCTATAGGCGCAAATAGCTCGCAATTAGCCTATTCAGTTAACATCCTGCCCGTGGGCACGCCGTAGAATTTGCGCCCACTAGTCCGGACAATACTGATTTTCCGGCGGCGGGCGCTTCACCCTTTCCCTGTTTTCTTTTATGTCTCACAACCCTTCTTCTGATTTGCAGCCGCACGCGGCGGGCGCCGACCGGCCGCTGCACGTGCCCATCAAGCGGCGCTCGTTTTTTATGTATGCCGGGGCCACGGCGGGCGCTACGGCGCTGGTACTGGCCGGCTGCGACAAAGACGATAACAACAACCCCTCGCTGCTGGACGTGGGCTCGGGCGATGGCGGCATCCTCAACTACGCCTACGCGCTGGAGCAGCTCGAAGCCGCGTTTTATGCCCGCGTGAAAGCCGGCAGCTACTACACGGGCTCGGCCATTACGGCGGCCGAAAAGCAGATTTTCGACGACCTGGCCTTGCACGAGGCCATTCACCGCGACTTTCTGAAGGCGGCGCTCACGGCCGCCAGCATCACACCGCTGCCCGACCTCAAGCCCAATTTTGACAGCATCAATTTCGGCGACCGCAACAGCATCCTGGAAGCTGCCCAAACCTTTGAGGACACCGGCGTGGCCGCCTACAACGGGGCCGGCCGCTTTTTGACCAGCAACGCCAACCTGGCGCTGGCCGGCAAAATCGTGTCGGTAGAGGCCCGCCACGCGGCGCTCATCCGCGACCTGCGCAGCTACAACACATTCATCGACAACACAGTGGTGAACCTCTTCACCCAGACGGCCGGCGCGGCCCCCGGCACTGGTAGCGCCGCCAACCCTCAGGGCAACGGCAACCCCGGCCCCGGCCAGGAGCGCTCGAAGCGCCCGCCCACGGTGCTGGCCTCGGTTAATAATTTCCTGGCCGATGGCTCCAAGCTTTCGGCCAACAGCTTCGCCTAGCGCGGCGCGTGGTTTTTCCTTCTATTTCCTTGCCTTGTTTCTATCATGGATTTTTTTCAACTACTCTCCGACCTGGAGAAGGCCGACGCCGAGTTTCTGGACCGGCTCAACCCGCGCCGCCGGGTGTTTCAGCACTTGGGCAACACCGGCAAAAAAATGACGGCCGCCGCCGTGCCCGCCCTGCTGGCGTCGTTCTTTAATAAGGCTTACGGCCAGACCACTACCCTGCCCGCCAGCATCGTGGCCGTGCTCGACTTGGCCTTGCAGCTGGAGTACCTGGAATACTACTTCTACGATACAGCCTTGAATACCAGCGGCCTGATACCCTCGCAGGAAACGGACGCCGTGCGCATTATCCGCAACGACGAAGCCGGGCACATCAACGCGCTGCGCAGCATACCGGGCTGGACGCCCCGCGCCGACCCCGGCCGCGCGGCCTTCGACTACTCGGGCGGCAGCGGCTCGGGCACCGGCCCGATGGCCGCCGCACTCGTGCCCGGCGGTGTCAATGCCAACGGGGCTGTGTTTTTTGGCGCGGCCCAGGCTTTCTCCGATACCGGCGTGCGGGCCTACAAGGGTGGCGCGCCGGTCCTCAACACCGCCGCTACCAAGGATATTCTGGAGGCTGCGCTCAACATTCACTCGGTAGAGGCACGGCACAATTCGCACTTCCGCAGCGTGCGGCGCGCCATCGCGGCCAACAGCCTCGGCTCGGCGGGCGCGCCGGCGGTAGCGCCCTACGACACCGCCCCCAAAAGCTGGATTAGCCTCCTCGATAACGGCGGCCCCGCCGCGCCCAACGGCAGCAAGCCCGCCGCCGCCGTGTATGGTGCCGGCAGCCCAGCCACTGGCGCGCCCGATACTTCCTACCCCGCTGAAGACAACGTGAGCCAGGCGGGCACGCCCCTCACGGGCCTCAACGCTGCCTACACGGCCACCGCCGTGTCGGAAGCCTTCGACGAGCCCCTTGACGCGGCCACCGTCAAGAGCATCGCCCGCGCCTTCGTGACGCCCGCGAGCGGCTTGTTCGTATAGCAAGTCGCACCGCTTTTTCCAGCCCTAGCCGGCAGCTTTCTTCGGAAAGCTGCCGGCTTTCGGCGTTTAGGGCTATTTATCTGAAAATATTATTCACAAATAATTCATTGACCTATTGCGGGTTATCGCTCCACAGCCGCTTCGTAAATCACACAAGTCAGTCTTTGCCAAGCCCCACCATAATCCAACCGGCGCAGTTCCTACGTAAGTCGACCAGGAAGCCCAACCATAGGAGCTTACAAGGGTGCCAGGCCAGCCTGCGGATACACAGGAACAATACCAAACTAGGAAAACCAAAATTTTGCACTGTTAATTTTTACCTCCGGCGTATCCCTGCAAATTTACCTAACGTACAGTATCCTCAAAATCTGGGGTGCGCTAACGGTGGCTTGGAGCAGTAGCTGCTTTTAGAAACACATCCTATTTCTTTCTTTTTTTCCCTCTACCATGTCCCACAACCTCTCCTCCGGCTCTCAGCCGACTGCGGCTGACCTTGACAAGCCCCTGTACGTGCCCATCAAGCGGCGCTCGTTCTTCATGTACGCCGGGGCTACAGCCGGCGCTACGGCGCTGGTGCTGGCCGGCTGCAGCAAAGACGATAACAATACTCCCGGCACGGTGAGCGTGGGCTCGGGTGACGTAGGGGTACTCAACTACGCTTATGCGCTAGAGCAGCTCGAAGCTGACTTTTACACGCAGGTACGTACGGGTGCATTTTATACGGGCTCGACCATCACGACGGCTGAAAAGCAGATTTTGGATGACCTCTACTACCACGAAGTCATTCACCGCGAATTCTTTAAGGCGGCCATTGGCAACAACGGCGCCATCAAGGCCCTCACCACGGTGTACCCGACCAATACCTTCAGCACCCGTGCTTCGGTATTTGGCACTGCCAAGGCCTTCGAAGACCTCGGTGTGGCTGCTTATAATGGGGCTGGCCAGTACATTACCAATCCTGGCTACTTGTTCCTGGCCGGTAAAATTGTATCGGTAGAGGCTCGCCACGCGGCCATCATCCGCGATATGCTGAATGAAAACTCTTTCGTGGGCAACGACATCCTTACGCTAACCTCGGCTGGTACCAGCAGCCTGGCTACCAACAACTCGCCCGCTAACTCCAGCCTGGAGCGTTCGATGACGCCTTCGGAAGTAGTGGCCATTGCCAATACGTTCCTGGCCGACGGCTCGAAGCTCGATGTGTCGGGCCTACGCTAACCTCGCCTATCTCGGTTTTTCCCCCATTCCTACTCAGCATCATCTACTATGAATTTCTTTCAAATCCTCTCCGAGATAGAGAAAGTTGACCCCGAAGTGTACGACCGCCTCGATTCGCGCCGCGCCGTGTTCAAACACATGAGCGGCTTGGGCAAAAAACTTTCGGCGGCGGCCCTACCGCTGGCCGTAGGTGCTATCTTCAACAAGGCTTATGGCCAGACGCCCACCGGCCTTGCGGCTACCGACGTATTGAACTTTGCGCTCAAGCTGGAGTACCTGGAAATGTTCTTCTACCAGCAGCGCACTGCCGTTACGGGCCTCAGCTCAACTACCAGTGCCGCGCTGGCGCTCATCGGCACCGACGAAACCAACCACGTGGCCTTCTTGCGTAGTGCAATCACAGCGTTCGGCGGTACGCCTATCACTGCCCCGACGCTTGCCACGTTCGACTTTACCGCCAAAGGTGCCTTCAACCCGACCGATGCCACCACTTACCTGGCGCTGGCCCAGGCGCTTGAAGATACTGGCGTGCGCGCTTACAAAGGTGCTGCCCCGCTGACCAACGTAATGGCTAACAAAACAGTCCTGACCGCCGCG
Organism: uncultured Hymenobacter sp.; assembly: GCA_964277755.1. GTDB lineage: Bacteria > Bacteroidota > Bacteroidia > Cytophagales > Hymenobacteraceae > Hymenobacter. The sequence continues at coordinate 173,226 of CAXYJY010000034.1, read as the reverse complement.
CTCAATATCCACTCGGTAGAGGCGCGCCACGCTTCCCACATCCGCGCCATCCGCCGCGCCGCCGTCAATGGCTCGGCGAGTAGCGTGATGCAAGGCGTAGCGGTAGCTCCTTATAGCACCGCTCCTAAGAGCTGGGTATCGGGTACCGACAGTGCTACCCCGGTTACGGCTCGCGCATCGGCAGCCAACGTGTATGGCGCTGGTGTCGACTCGGGGGCCGCTACTTACGGAGCCAGCGGTGCCAATGGTACTACTGCCGGCGTGACGTTCCTCTACGAAGGCAACACCACGCAGGGCAACGTTGCCCTATCGGGTACTACGCTGCCGGGCACCGCTTCTTTCGCCTCAACGGCTTCGGCAGCTTTCTCCGAAGCTTTCGATGAAGGACTGGACGTAGGCACGGTAGCCTCGATTGCCAACAACTTCTCTGTTAGCGGCACCTACTTCAACTAGGCAGGCGGTAGAGCTGCTTTAAAGATACCCAAAAGGCGACCCATTCGGGTCGCCTTTTTTCATGGGTATTTCAGGGGGTAAGTCGCGCCAAAAAATAGCAGTATCTTTATACCGCAACGGGCGCGCGCGTGGCTCTGCTGGCCGCCTGAAAATATCAATTACAGTCAGCCAAAATTCTTGCTCTTCCGTATAAGGTAGCCGCCCGACATCCTACCTACCCCACCCATTTCCCTCCCACCCTATGTTAGAGTACGTAAAGATGATTTTGCTCAAGGTCAGCTTCAGCAAAATGCTTTTTGAAAAAGAGTTGCGCAAAGCCCTGCGCCATGTTTTACCTACCGAGCTGTCGGCTTTCAAAAGCTGGTGCTACGAGCAGTTTGCCCGCGTACACTGGACGGTAATGAACCGGATTTTTGCCCAGCACGCGCCCGCCGCGTAGCTTTTGTTTAATCTTCTTTTTGTCTTTGCGCGCCAGCCTCAGCCCTCTAGTTGGGGCTGGCCTGTTACAAACCGAATGTTGCGCTTTAGCCCCTCGTAGCCCGTGCGCTTGAGGGGCGACTGTTTGAAGAGCGCCTGAAATACCTCATGGGTGATGTCCTGCCAGTCGCTGCTCGTCAGCTTGGCCAGGTCGGGGTGTGGGGAAAACTGCGGCTCCTGCGTGGGTTTAGCGAAGCGGTTCCAGGGGCACACATCCTGGCAGATGTCGCAGCCAAACACCCAGTTGCCGAACTGCCCGGCCACGTCGAGCGGAATAAGCTGGTCTTTGAGCTCGATGGTGAAGTAGCTGATGCACTTGCTGCCATCCACCACGTAGGGCTCGGTAATGGCGTTGGTGGGGCAGGCATCCACGCACTTGGTGCAGGTGCCGCAGTAGTCGCGGATGGCCCCGTCGTAGTCCAGTTCCACATCCACTATCAGCTCGGCGATGAAGTAAAACGAGCCCGCGCCGGGGGTGATGAGGTTGGAATTCTTACCGACCCAGCCCAGGCCGCTTTTTTTGGCCCAGGCCTTGTCGAGCACCGGGGCCGAGTCCACGAAGCAGCGCCCGCCTACCTCGCCGATGTTGGCCTGCATGTCGGCCAGCAGCGTTTTGAGCTTATCCTTGATGACGAAGTGGTAGTCGCGCCCGTAGGCGTACTTACTGATTTTCAGCGTACCGTCGGGCTGCTGGGCTTCGGCCGGCGGGTAGTAGTTGAGTAGCAGCGAAATCACCGACTTAGCCCCATCCACAAGCAGGCGCGGGTCGAGGCGCTTGTCGAAGTGGTTTTCCATGTAGCCCATCTTGCCGTTCATACCCTTCTTGAGCCAGTTTTCGAGGCGCGGGGCTTCTTCTTCCAAAAACTCAGCTTTGGAAATACCGCAGGCCATGAAGCCCAGCTCGGCGGCGCGGCGCTTGATGTAGGACGTCCATTCGGCGTGCAGTAGCATTGAGTAGCGAGCAATTGAACCACGAAGAAACGAAGAACGCGCCGCTGGTGGCGGCGCGTTCCTAGTCTTTTGATTGAGTAGCGACTTACTATTTACGAAGTTATCTCAGCAAACAAATCACCATTATTCCCGCGCAAGTGGTTGGGCAGCAGGCGGCCCAGGTGCTGGTAGGCCGCCTCGGTGGCCTCGCGGCCCCGCGCCGTGCGCTTGATGTAGCCTTCCTGGATGAGGAAGGGCTCGTACACCTCCTCGATAGTTTCGCCTTCCTCACCCACCGCCGTGGCGATGGTGCTGATGCCCACCGGGCCACCCTTAAACTTGTCGATGATGGTAGTGAGAATGCGCTTGTCCATGTCGTCGAGGCCGCGGGCATCCACGTCGAGCGCGCCGAGGGCAAACTGCGCGATTTCCTGGGTAATGGTGCCGTTGCCCTTAATTTGGGCAAAGTCGCGGGTGCGGCGCAGCAGGTTGTTGGCGATGCGGGGCGTGCCACGCGAGCGGCGGGCAATCTCGTAGGCCGCATCTTCGTGGATGGGCGTGTGCAGAATATCGGCCGAGCGCTGCACAATGGTAGTCAGCAGCTTAGAATCGTAGTATTCCAAGCGAGCCGAGATGCCGAAGCGCGCCCGCAGCGGGGCCGTGAGCATGCCCGAACGAGTAGTAGCGCCGATGAGCGTGAAGGGCGACAGCGAAATCTGCACCGAACGGGCGTTGGGGCCCGAATCGAGCATGATGTCAATGCGGTAGTCCTCCATCGCCGAGTACAGGTACTCCTCCACCACGGGGTTGAGGCGGTGGATTTCATCAATGAATAGCACGTCGTGCGGCTCTAGATTGGTGAGCAGGCCGGCGAGGTCGCTGGGCTTGTCGAGCACCGGGCCACTGGTCATCTTGATGCCAGCACCCAGCTCGTTGGCAATGATGTGCGAGAGCGTGGTTTTGCCGAGGCCGGGGGGGCCGTGCAGCAGCACGTGGTCGAGGGCGTCACCACGCATTTTGGCCGCGGCCACGAATACCTTGAGGTTTTCGAGGATTTTATCCTGGCCCGTAAAATCGTCAAAGCTTAGCGGGCGCAGGGCTTTGTCGATGTCCTTGTCGGTGGCATCAAAACTTTCATTGCTGCCGGTGAGATAGGCTTCGCGCATGGTTTTTGTCTTTAGTTGCTCGTGGTCAGTCGTTCGTAGGGAACGAGCATCTAGCTAACCAATTTAGTTAGCAAAAAGCTCCCGTTCCGGCGCACAAACCAACGTTATTCACGCGGCAGCAGCACTTCGATTTCGAGGTGCAGCCAGTCTTCTTCCCAGGCTTTGTGGGCCAGGCGGGCGGTGAGGGGGTAGCCGGCATCGAGCAGGCGGGCCACGGTTTCGTTGCGGGTTTCGGGCAGGTAGCCGAGCCAGTAGCTATTCTTATCGTCGGCCGCGCCCGAATGCACTTTCACGGCCCAGTCGTCGTACTTGCTATCGGCTTCGCGCTCAAGGCGCAGGGTCTGGCCCACCTTCAGCTTTTTTTCCTGGGCGGGCAGTTCGGGGCGGTGGGACGTGCCGGCAACGAGGCATTCCAGCAAAACGAGAGGGGAAGAAGCGGCCATAAGGTGAGGAAGAAGAGGTGGCGCTGGTCTTTTTCGGGGGCGGCCAGCAGCCCAAGCACGGCCTAAAAGTAAGTCGATATTACGCTAGCAGCCCAGTCAATAAGTTGTTAGCCCCTGGCTATTAGCTGTTAGCTTTCCGATAAGGAGAAAGCTAACAGCTAATAGCCAGGGGCTAACAACTTAAAAAACCAATTTAGTCTTTTAAGTCGCCACCTTCCACGTTGCGCTGGTCGAGGCGGTCGGGGGCCTTGTTGGCGTTTTGCTCGGTGTCGTGGCCGCGCTGGCTGGCACCCTGGCCATCGCTGGCTACGGTGTTGGCTACACCGTCGCTGGTTTGGTCGTCGGCCTGCACATCGGGCGAGAAATTACCGTCGCCCGAGCGGGTGCGCAGGCGGTGGGCCAGGTCGGGGTCGGGGCCGCCCTGGCGCATGTCATCGCCCTGCTCGCGGTAGGCCTCTTTGTCGTGCTCGCGGCGCTCCTGGCGGCGGGTTTCGGCGTTTTCGTGGGGCTGGTATTCTTCTTTTTCGGTGGCCATAAACAGGAAAGATTGAGCGTGAAGTATGTAGACCATACGGCGAGCTCAGCCGGGGCGTTGGCCCGAGGGCGAGGCTAGTCAGTCGGCCAAGGCTACGCGGGGCGGCTAAGCTCAACGTCTTACCCACCTACCTTACTTTCATGTATATTACTTCACCAAATCTTCACTTCATGAAAAAGTACTTGCTTTTCCTAGGCGTTGGGCTGACGGCGGTCGGCTCATGGGCGTTTTACCCCAAGGCTGCCGGCCCGGCCGCTCCCAGCGGCTACCTTATGGTCATCGGCAGCGGCCGGCCGGGCACGCAGTCTACTGCCCCCGAAATAGTAGTAATTCAGCCCGATGGCACGCGCCAGGTACAGCGCCTGCCCGACATCAAAATCGGTACCGAGCGCAACAGCACCGCCGCCGCCGTAGACATGCACCGCGCCGAGCTGCTGAAAGTCAATGCCCTGGTGGCCCAGGGCTGGCGCGTGGCCCACGTTACGCAGAGCACCGTAGGCGTGGGTGCCACTACCGAAACCATGTACCTGCTGGAGCGGCCGTAAGCGGTATCTCAGGGCTATGCTACGCACCGACCTCATCACCATCAGCCCGGAAATAACGGGCGGCACGCCGGTTTTTACGGGCACGCGGGTGCCTATTCAGGCGCTATTCGACTACTTGGGGGGCCACGAACCCCTGACTACGACTTTCTCAGCGTGACACGTGAGCAAGCCGAGGGCGTTTTGCGAGTGGCGCAGGCGGCACTACTGCCTGCTGCCTTTCAGGTAGCACCGGCCCAAATTGATTTCCCTTTTGCCGATAAGCTTCCGCCCCGTGAAGCTGCTTGATAAGCAATTACCCCGGCCGGCTAGCGCACCGATTGGTGCCGCTGCACGATGCGCTCACGATAAAGGATATGGACTGGCGCAGCAAGAAAAACGGCGAATTTCTGAAACTGCTGACAGAGCGTGAATTTGAAGCTTTCATCACAGCCGATAAGAAGATGCGCTACGAGCAGAATTGGCGCAACTACACTATTCCGGTCATTTTTCTCGACGTGCCTACTTTGAAATACGACACGGTGAAGCAGTTGGTACCGCAGATGCTGGCGCTACTCGCGCAGCCGGGGCGGGCGGTGTGCATGTGCTATCAGCTTGATAGCTTGCTAAGCTAGTCGATTCCCAAATCGCGTGTAAAGCTGCTATCGGGCTTGATTGCGCTTACCTCTACCCCACTAGAGTCGCTTGTTATACCGATAACTGCTTGCAATACTTCGTATCGACTTTGCCGGGGTTTAAGTGGTAAAAGCTCGTAATTGCGCGCCAGCGTCCAATCGATTAAGTCAGCGAAGCGATACGGGTTAGGGCTTGGTGGCGTCACGGACGGCAACCCAGTTGAATAACTCGTTGAGCCAGCCCCATGCCCGTGGCGGCTGTAGCCAGCCTATTTCCGGCAGTTGCCAGCCTACCTGGTCAGCTAGCTGCTGGGCTTGCCGCGCCCAGGCTTCGCCAGTGGGCAGCAGGTCGGCCAGTTCAGTTTGCGCATCCGGCAGGTGAGTTGCAAAAAGCATTTGCAACTGCTGCACAACGGCTTCTCGGCCAGGCGATACAATATTATCAGCGAGCCCAAGCTGCTGGCTCAGCCAAGCGGCAACATTGGCCGGTGTAGCCAGCGTTTCCGCTACCGCATCGGGCACATTTATTTCAAAGTATTTCTCAAAGCGCACCAATAATTCCACCGAATCGAGACCCATAACCAAGCTGGCTGAAATAAAACCGGCTGCTTCCTTTCAGAAGCAGCCGGTTTTCTGACGAAAACAACTTTTCATTTAAACGCCTGAATACCCGTGATATCCGCCCCCGTAATGAGTAAGTGAATATCGTGCGTGCCCTCGTAGGTAATCACCGATTCGAGGTTCATCATGTGGCGCATAATGGGGTACTCACCCGTGATGCCCATACCGCCGTGAATCTGGCGGGCCTCGCGGGCCACGTGCAGGGCCATTTCCACCGAGTTGCGCTTGGCCATCGAGATTTGGGCGCTCGTGGCGCGGCCTTCGTTTTTCAAAACTCCTAAGCGCCAGGCCATGAGCTGGGCTTTGGTAATTTCGGTAATCATCTCGGCCAGTTTCTTTTGCTGGAGCTGGAAGCTGGCGATGGGCTTGCCGAACTGCTCGCGCTGGAGCGAATATTTCAGGGCCGACTCATAGCAGTCGATAGCCGCGCCGATGGCCCCCCAGGCGATGCCGAAGCGCGCTGAATCGAGGCAGCTCAGCGGGCCTTTCAGGCCTTCCACGTTGGGCAAGATGTTTTCTTTGGGAATCCGCACGTTGTCGAACACCAACTCGCCGGTGATGCTGGCGCGCAAACTCCATTTGTTGTGGATTTCGGGGGTAGTGAAACCCGCCATGCCGCGCTCCACGATGACGCCTTTGATGCGCCCGGCTTCGTTTTTGGCCCAGACAACGGCCACCTGGCACTCGGGCGAGTTCGATATCCAGAGCTTGGCCCCGTTTAGGATGAAGTCGTCGCCGTCGGCTTTGAGGTTGGTGGTCATGCCGCCGGGGTTCGAGCCGTGGTCGGGCTCGGTGAGGCCAAAGCAGCCCAGCCACTCGCCGCTGGCCAGCTTAGGCAGGTACTTGCGGCGCTGCGCTTCCGAGCCGTACTGGTAGATGGGAAACATCACCAGCGAGCCCTGCACCGAGGCCGTGGAGCGCATGCCCGAGTCGCCGCGCTCAATCTCCTGCATGATGAGGCCGTAGCTGATGTAGTCGAGCCCGCCCCCGCCGTACTCCTCCGGGATGGTCGGCCCAAACGCGCCCACCTCGCCAAACTTGCGCACGATTTCGGCCGGAAAATGCGCGTCCTGCGCCCACTTCTCAATACTGGGCGAAATCTCCTTTTTGACGAAGTCGCGGATGCTCTGGCGCACCAAGATATTCTCTTCGGTCAGTAGCCCATCGAGGTCAAAATAGTCGGTAAAGCCGTTGGCATTGGTGCTACCTTTCTGGGCGGTGTGGGCTTTGGCTTCGGGCGAGAGAACGTCGGCAACGGAGGACATGGATGGGAGGGGATAGAGTTTAAGCAAATGTAGCGCGGACTTTCAGTCCGCCGCCGCAAGCCAAACCACAGTCCGCACCGAGTAGTGCCCCAGCCCCACCACGGTAGCCGCTACACTAGAGCTGCGGACTGAAAGTCGGCGCTACTTCCACCACCAGCGCGATTTCCTCCCCTAGCCCGGCCGCGCCGCTTACCTCTACCAGCGCGCCGCCCGGCAGCTGCACTTGCAGCCGCCCACCGGGCAGCACGGCCAGCACCCGGCCCGGCACTGTGGCCGGCGCAGCCGGGGCCATGGGCGGCCCCACGCGCACTACTTGGCCTAGGTCCAGCTCCACTACCCGGTCGGCGAGGCGGACTATTTCGGCGGGGTCGTGGCTGATGAGTAGGGTAGTAAGCTCGAACTGCCGGTGCGCGGCGGCCAGCACGTCCTGCAAGCGCAGGCGGGTGGGCAGGTCGAGGGCCGAGAGCGGCTCGTCGAGCAGCAGCAGGCGCGGGCGGCGGGCCAGGGCGCGGGCCAACGCCACGCGCTGCTGCTGCCCGCCCGAAAGCACGGCCGGGTGACGCTCGGCCAGTTCAGCTAATTCTAAAAGCTCCAATAGTTCGCCTACAATGCGGTGGGCCGCGGGCTGGCCTTCGGCGGCGAAGGCCAGGTTTTCACGCACCGTCATGTTCGGAAACAAGGTATAATCCTGAAACACGAAGCCCAGCGGCCGGCGCTGCGGCGGCAGCCACTGGCGGCGGGCGTGGTCGTACCAGGCGCCGTTTTCAGTTTTGATAAAGCCCCCATCGGGCCGGTCGAGGCCGGCCAGCAGGCGCAACAGCGTGGTTTTGCCTGCGCCGCTGGGGCCGCTGAGCGCTACCAGCTCGCCGGGGGCCAGCGTGAGGGCCACGTCGAGCCGGCGCGGGCCGGCGGCGGTGTGCAGGGCTTTGAGGAGGTGAAAATCGAGCACGGCTTTTTTCGTTACGACAAGCGGGCGGCGTCGCGCCGGGTAAACCAGTATAGCGCTGCCAGTATCACAAATGCCAGCGCCAGTAGCGTGAGCGCGTAGACATTAGCCTGGTCGTAGCGCAGGCTCTGCACCTCGTCGTAGATGGCGATGGAGGCTACGCGGGTGCGGCCGGGCAGGCTGCCGCCTATCATCAAAACCACCCCAAACTCGCCGAGCGTGTGGGCAAAGGTGAGCACTGCACCGTTGAGCAGCGCGGGCTTCATGTTGGGCAGTAACACGCGCCATAGCGTAGTCAGGCGCGACTTGCCCAGCGTATAGGCCGCCTCACTGAGCGCGCGCGGCACCTGCCGAAAACCCGCCTGCAAGGGCTGCACCATAAACGGCAGGCTGTACACCAGCGACCCGACCAAAATACCGGCGAAGGTGAAATTCAGGCTCAATCCTAGTCGATTAATCAGAAACCGCCCTACCGCCGTGCTGTCGCTAAAGGCTAGCAGCAGGTAGAATCCGATGACGGTAGGCGGCAGCACCAGCGGCAAGCTCACCACAGCCTCAAGTAGCGGCTTGAGGCGGTTGCGGCTGTGCGCCAGCGCGTAGGCCAGCGGCAGCCCCAGCAGCAGCAGCAGCGCGGTGGTGCAGGAAGCCAGCGCCAAAGTCAGGCGCAGGGTTTGCCAATAGTCGGGGGGCACTGCTTTTTGAATTAGGAAGTAGAAACTATGAAGTAACCCCGCCATCTGTCATGCTTCGCAAGCTCAGCATGACAGGCGTTTTTTGAAGGCCGGTCTTACAAGCTGAACCCGTACTTTTTCAGCGCCGCGCGGGCGCCAGGGCCAGCGATGAAGGCCGTAAAGTCCCTGGCCGTAGCATTATCCTGCGCTTGCTTCAGCACCACGTAGCTCTGCCGCAAAGGCGTGTGCGCCGTGGCCGGAATTAAATAAAACCCGCCCGCCCGGCGCAGCGCGGGGCTCAACGCCAGCGAGTAAGCCAGAATGCCGGCCTCGGCCGCGCCGGTAGCGGCGTATTGAGCGGCCTGGCCGATGTTCTCGCCCAGCACCAGCTTGGGCTTCAGCTGGTCGTAAAGCTTGTAATATCGCAGGATTTCCTCGGCTTTGCGGCCGTAGGGCGCGTGGGCGGGGTTGGCAATGGCGAGGCGCCGGAGCTGCGGGTCGCGCAGGGCGTTCAGGCCCTGGGCCCGCACGTCGAACTTGCGGCTCCAGAGCACCAGCCGGCCCAGGGCGTAGGGCACGGGCGCGCCGGCCGTGCGGCCGGCCTGCTGCAAGCGGCGCGGGTAGTCGCTATCGGCTGAGAAAAATATATCGAACGGCGCGCCGTGGCTCAATTGCTCATAAAACCGGCCCGACGAGCCGTACACTACCGTCACGTTGGCCTGCGGATGCTGGCGCTTGAAAAGCGTAACCAGCGAATCGAGGGCGTATTTGAGGTCGGCGGCGGCGGCGATGGTGAGCGCGGCGGGCGGCGCGGGCCGGGCGGCGGCGGGGCCGGCCAGCCCCAGTGCGGTCAGCAGTAGCAGGAAAAAACGGAGCATAAACAAGGCCAGCGGCGAGCGCTGTATACATGAAGATACAGCCCTGCCCTGCCCCAGGTTTTGAAGGTACGTAAAACGGAGTGGCACTCCGTTTCCGCGTCTGGGTTAGAACCTCACGCGAAAATGGAGTGCCACTCCGTTTTACACTACCCTAAAACCGCAGATTTACCGACGCCAAAAAGTTGCGCTTGGCCTGCGGGAAATACCAGTTGAACGTTTCCTGGTTGCCACTGATGCCCGAGTAGGTATAGGTGTAGCCGTTGGCCGAGTACTCGCGGCTGAGCAGGTTGTTGACCAGCACGGCCAGCTCGATTTCCTTCATAAACCGGGGGTGCAGGGCGTAGCGCAGGCGCAGGTCGAGCACGCCGTAGCCGGGCAGGCTGCGGTAGTCGTTGGTGGTGTTGTCGAGGTACTGGCGGCCCACGGTCTTGAGCAGCAGCGCCAGGCGCAGGCCGCCCAGGGGCTGGCCCTCCAGCGTGTGGGCCGACACCACGGCGGGCGAATACGAGATGGTAGTAGTGCGGCCCTCGGCGGCTACTACGGGGCTGTAGTTGGCGTCATACGTCACGGCGCGGTAGTCCAGAATACGGTTCTGACTGAGGGTGAGCGTACTGCTGAGGCTGATTTTCTCACCGGCCGACACAAAGCCTGTGAGCTCGACGCCCCGGCGGTAGCTGCGCGCCGCGTTGGCGCGCAGGGCGGTGCCCACGTCGTTTATCTGGCCGGTGTTCACGAGTTGGTCGCGGTAGTCCATGTAGAAGCCGTTGGCCTCGGCGCGTACGGCGGTATTTGGCCCCAGAAAATCGAGGTCGGCGCGAGTGAAGCGGTAGCCGCCCTCCCAGTCGAGCAGGCGCTCGGCCCGGGTGGCGGGGCTGCCGCCGGGGCGGTCAGTGAAGTCGGACCGCACCGGCTCGCGGTGGCCTACCGCAAAGCTGGCGTAGAGCTGCTGCCCGTGCGGCAGGGTCACGGTAGCGCCGGCCTTGGGGTTAAAAAACGTGTAATCGACGGCCGTACTTATCGGCACTAAGCGGGCGCTGCTGCTGATTTGCTCGATACCCCCGATAGTGTACCGGATGCGGCGCACCTGCGCGTCGGCGTAAAAACCCAGCCAGGGCAGCGCCTGATAGGTGGCGCGGGCGTAGGCGTTGAAATCAGTTTTGCGGGCCGTGTTGTCGTAGTAGCGCTGGCCCGGAAAGCTGAGGCCCGCGTACTGCGCCCAGATTATCTCGCCGTAGTGGTCGTTGTCGAACTTGTTCCAGCCGCCGCCCAGCGTGGCTTGCAGCTTGTCGTTGGCCTTGGGCTGGTAATTGAGGGCAAAGGTGCCGCCGTAGAAGTAGTTATCGAGCCACTTGCGGTCGATGAGGTTGGTGCGCAGGAGCGTGGTATTGCCCAGCACCACGTTGGGCAGGCCGTAGTTTTCAAACTTGCGGCGCGTGCGGTAGCTTTCGTAGTAGCCAAAGCCGCGGGTGAGGTGTAGCGCCGCACCAAGCGTCCAGCTCTCGCCCAGGTTCTGCGAAAGGTGCAGCTGGTAGTGGTTTTGCTGGTAGTTGTCGGTTTGGTTGTCGTAGGTGTAGGAGCTGTAGCGGCGGCCCTCGCTGAGGGCGCGGGCGGCCTGCTCGGGCGTCAGCTCCTCGTTGTCCACGAAGGTTTGGAGCAGGGCGCGGTCGCCGGTGAGGGCGGGCTCGGGCACGCCGTTCCAGGCCTGGTAGGTTTTTTCGCGGCCCGAGAAGGTGATGAATTTCAGCAGCGTGCTACTCTTCTGAAAGCCCGCCGCGAAGTAGTACGACTTCAAGTCGGACGACGCCCGGTTCATGTAGCCATCACTGACGATGCGCGACAAGCGCCCGTCGAACGTGAAGTACTTGCCCACCAGCCCGGTGCCAAACGACACGTTGTTTTTCCAGGTCTTGAAGGAGCCGTAGCTGTTCTGGGTTTCGGCGTAGGCCTCGCGGCGGTTGTCGAGGGTCGAGATATTGAGGCTGGCCCCGAAGGCGGCGCTGCCGTTCTGGCTGGTGCCCACGCCGCGCTGCACTTGCAGACTGCTGACGGACGACGCCAAATCGGGCAGATTTACCAGGAACGAGCCGTGGCTCTCCGGGTCGTTGAGCGGAATGCCGTTGACGGTGGTGTTGATGCCCGTGCCGTCGATGCCCCGGATGCGCAGGTTGGTGTAGCCCACGCCCGCCCCGGCGTCGGACGAGGCCACGGCCGAGGGCGTCTGGTCGAGCAGGTAGGGCAGGTCCTGGCCGAAGTTGCGCTTGCCCAGGTCCTGCTTGCTGAGGTTGGTGTAGGCGGTGGCCGTGCGGTCGCTGGCGCGCTGGGCCGTTATCAGGGCCTCACCCGTGAGCACGCCGCCCGGCTGCAAGCGCATAGCAATTTGCTGCTCGGCCGCTTGCCCGCGCACCTGGCGCACCAGCGGCTCGTAGCCCAGGAAGGTAATGCGCAGCTCGTGCGCCCCGGCCGGCACCGCCGCCAGCTGGAAAGCCCCGGCCGGATTGGTAGTGCCCACGGCCGCGCCATCGAGCAGAATGGTGGCGCCGGGCAGCGCCTCGCCGGTGCGGGCATCGGTGATGGTGCCCACCACGGGGCCTTGCGCCCACGCCGGGGCAGTGGCCAGCGCCAGCAGCGCTAAGCCCGTCATGCGGATAGTTTTCAACAAACGAAACTCAAAAAAACAGCACGCGCCCGCGCCCCAGGGGTCAGCGCACAGGCAAAATCGTTCGCGGATTTGGTCGTTCCCGACGCCGGCATTACCCGGTTCCGGTTCAATGGGTGTAATCTCAGCCCGCCGATAACCTCGGCCAGCACCCCTAAACACAGTCGCAAAGATACGGCAAGCGCCCGGCGCGGCATTCTGGCCAGAGCAAAGAGGATATTTTCCGCCTTGCGGACCGCCCCGGCGGGCACGGCCCGGCCAGCCAGCCCGGCTGCTTACTAAACTTGCCGGTTGGGCCCCGGTTTAGTAGGTCATTACTTGGCGGTCAGTTATCTTAGCTGACTACAAAAGGCCTGCAACGCGCCGCCCTCTTTTCGCGTCTTCCGGGCAGTCCCACCCGCTCAGTTTTATCCCGCCAGTTACGTTTCTACCGCTATGCACCAGCTTCTCTGCGCCGTATTTCTGCTGGCTGTTTTCATCTTTTTTCTGGTAGTGCCCAAGCGCCGGGCCGTGCCCCCGCCGCCCCCACCTTCGGGCGGCGACGATGGTGGCGGCGAGCCCTCCGACCCCGGCCTGCCCGACCTCGACCTGCCGCCCGGCATCTCGCGCCCCATCAGCGACTGGGAGCCCGAGTACAACCGGCGGCGCGTATTGCATTAGCACGGACTTCCCGGTTTACGGGGCAAAAACACGTTTGTCATGCTGAACGCAGTGAAGCATCTCTACCGCTTCATCCAACGGTGCGGTAGAGATGCTTCACTGCGTTCAGCATGACAAACGTGTTTTTAGTTTAAGATACTCAAGAAGCTTACAGCGCCTTGATTGTGTAGGCGGCGTGAAACTCCATACTCGGCGGCAGCACGATAATGCCTTCCTTATCGGCCAGCTCGCCGGGCGCGCCTACCGGGCTGGCCACGCCCTGCCACGGCTCGATGCACACGAAGCCCGCCTGCGCACTTTTGGTCCAGAGGCCGAGGTAGGGGAAGCCGGCAAAGCTCACTTTTACTGCGCGAGGCGACTTGTCTGAGCGCAATACAACCCAATCTATTCGGTCGCCATACTCGACATTGCTGAAGACCAATGCGTCGTCAGCAAACAGCGCATCGGTCAGCGGCAAGGCTGTACCGTCATCGACTAGTGGCTTGTCGCTTAGTGGCACAGGCTCCGTTTCGCCCGAGCGCAGGCCGCCTTTCAGCAGTTGCCGCCTTAGCTCCAGCGGTTTATCAAACTCAAGATAGTAGTCCTCAAACGCCTCGCCCGGCAGCAGCGGGCACCGAAACGCCGGGTGCGCGCCGATGCTGAACAACAGCTCGTGCGGCGCGGCGGCGGGGTTGCGCACCTTCCAGCCCACGGTGAGGGTAGTGCCGTGCAGCTCGTAAATCACGCGCAGCTCAAACTCGAACGGAAACACGGCCTTGCTGGCCGGGCTGGCCATGAGCTGAAACACGAGTTGCGTTTTTTCCTCGTGGATAAGCTGAAACTCCTGGTCGCGGGCGAAGCCGTGCTGCGGCAGCTTATACGCCTGGCCGTTATAGAGATACGTGTCTTCGGGCAGCCGCCCTACTATCGGAAACAGCAGCGGCGCGTGGCGCGCCCACTGCGTGGGGTCGGCCTGCCAGATGTATTCGAGGTTATTGAGGTCGCGGCGCTGCAAGCTGGCGAGCTCGGCCCCGTGCGAGTTGACTTGCACGCGGCACTGGTCGTTTTGGAGGGAGTAGGTCGGCATAGGAATGTGCGGTAAGCTTCAGCTTGCCGTTTTGTGAGGGGTTTGGTTTGCTACGTCTGCTACGGCAAGCTAAAGCTTACCGCACACTTTCACACGCCAGCAACGCCTGCGCCAGCCGCTGCGCGGGCGGCCCATTTATCTCCGCAAACGGCCAGTTCCTACCCACCAGCTCAGCCCGGTACAGCTCGTAGAAGTGCCAGCGCTGGGCCGGGTCGGGGTGCTCGCGCAACGGGTCGGGCGCCCAGGGCAAGTCGGGCGCGAGCAGCAGCGTGAGGGTGTAGCGCGGCTTTTCCAGCTCGGCCAGCACCCAGGCCGGGCAGGTACCAAAGGCATTTTCGGCCCAGATTTTAATGACCAGCAAATCGGTATCGCAAAACAGCAGGCCCGTGGCCTGAACCGCCGCCGCATCCTCGGCGGCGAGCTGGCCGCGGGCGATGGCTTCGAGGTCGGGCAGGGCGTAGGCGGGGCCGTGGGCTTCGAGGTAGGCGCGGGCGTACTCGGGCACCCAGGCGGTGCCGTAGTGCGCGGCCAGCTGCGCGGTCAGCGACGACTTGCCCGCCGATTCGGGGCCGGTGAGGGAGATGCACTGCATAGGTTAGGAAGCCAAGCCGGCTTGCTCCTTCAGCCACTGCTGCCGCCACTGCCAGTAGCCGTAGGCGGCCAGCCCCAGGTACAGCGCGTAGAGCAAGCTGGTGGGGTACAGCTCCTTCACCCACAGCACGGGCACGTAAATGACATCAACCAGCAGCCAGAGCCACCAGTTTTCGAGGCGCTTGCGCATCAGTAGGAACTGCGCGACCAGGCTGGTGCCCGTGGTGAAGCTGTCGAGGTACGGAAACGACGAATCGGTGTGGCGGGCCAGGTAGTAGCCGAAGCCTGCCGTGAAAACGCCGATAAACGCCGCGCCCAACGCCCACTCGCCCAGCGTAGTGCGCGTGATGGCCAGCGGCGTCTGGCCCCGGCCGCCGTACAGCCACTCGTACCAGCCATAGGCACTGAGGGCGATGAACATCACCTGCAAGCCGCTGTCGGCATACAGCGCTTTTTGGTAATAAATGACGATGTACAGCACGCAGCTGACGATGGCAATGGGAAAATTCCAGAGCGACTCGCGGGCCGCCAGCCACACGCAGGCGAAGCCCGTGAGCACGGCTACCCATTCGAGCGGGGTAGTGCCGCGCAGGGCCACCGCCACCATCGCCTGCACCTCCGAAAACGCAAAAAGCAGCATGAGCAAAAAGCCTGAAAAGCCGCGCAAGGTAGCCCGGCCCGGTACTTTTGCCGGATGCTACCCGACCTAACCCCCGCCGCCCTGCACGCCCGCCTGGCCGCCGGCGAAGACATTCAGCTCGTGGACGTGCGCGAGGAGATGGAATACGCCTACTGCCGCATCGCGGGCAGCGTGCTAATCCCGCTGGGCGAGGTGCCGCGCCGGGCCAATGAAATCCGTGCCGAGGGTCCGGTAGTGCTCATTTGCCACCACGGCGTGCGCTCGGCGCAGGCGCTGGGCTACTTGCAACACCGCCTGGGCCGCCAGAATTTGCTTAACTTGAAGGGTGGCATCGACGCCTGGAGCCGCGAGGTCGATGCGGCGGTGCCGGTGTATTGAGTAGCTTTTGACTGTAGTCGTCATGCTGAGCGGAGCGCAGCGCAGTCGAAGCATCTCTATCGCAGCACTAACCCTGACGATAGAAGTTACCATGCTAAAGAGATGCTTCGACTCCGCTGCGCTCCGCTCAGCATGACGGCTAAAAATCAGAAAACCATGTCCCAAGCCCCCACCCTCGCCGACCGTCTGGCCCAGCGCGAGCGCCCCGCCGGCCACCCGCTGATGTACCAGAAGTGGGGCGACCTGCTTTTTATGCACTGGCCGGTGCCGCCCGAGGTAATTCAGGCGCACCTGCCGCCGCGGCTGCAAGTAGACCTCTACGATGGCATGGCTTGGATAGGCATCGTGCCGTTTCGGATGTGGGACGTGCATAGCCGCGTGACGCCGCCCGTGCCCGGCGTGCGCGAGTTTCTGGAGCTGAACGTGCGGACCTACGTGCATCTTGATGGCGTGCCCGGCGTGTGGTTTTTCTCGCTCGATGCTACCAACGCGCTGGCCGTGTGGGCGGCGCGCACGTTTTTTCACCTGCCTTATTTCCGGGCCAGCCTCAGCCTAACGCGGCCCACGCCCGAGCAGCTGCGCTACGTGGGCCACCGCGCCCACAACGGCGCGCCCGACGCCGAATTTGCCGCCACCTGGGAGCTGGGCAACCGCTTGCCCCCCGCCGAGCCCGACTCGCTCACGTTTTTCCTCACCGAGCGCTACTGCCTCTACGCGGCCGGCGGGCAGGGGCCGGGCCGCGGCGACAAGCTTTACCGGGGCCACATCGCGCACCAGTCGTGGCCGCTGCGCGAGGCGCGGCTGCTCGATTTCAAGTCCGACTTGATTGAGCAGCACGGCTTGCCCGCGCCCGAGGGCCGGCCGCTGCTGCACGCGGGCGGCCCGCTGCACGTCGATTTGTGGCCCTTGCAGCGGGTGTGATTAGTAAAGTAAGCTGTAGCTTTCCTTTTCTGCATCTTCCGCCCGCTGGTAAGCTTTAGCTTACCATACATTCTTTTGGCAAGCTAAAGCTTACCGCACCTTTGCCCTGTGTTTCGCCTTCCGCACTTCCCCGACCTGCCCGTAGTGGCGGCCCTGCCCGAGCTGCTGGCCGCCCTCGACGCCTCGCCCCGCGCCGTGCTCGAAGCGCCGCCCGGCGCGGGTAAAACCACCGTGGTGCCGCTGGCTTTGCTGGCCGCCACCTGGCGCGAGCCCACCCAAAGAATACTGGTGCTGGAGCCCCGCCAGCTGGCCGCCCGCGCCGCCGCCGCCCGCCTGGCCCAGCTGCTGGGCGAGCCCGTGGGGCGCACCGTGGGCTACCGCGTGCGCCTCGACAGCAAAGTATCGAACGACACGAGTATTGAAGTCATTACCGAAGGCATTCTGACGCGGATGATACAGGACGACCCGGCGCTGGAAGACGTGGCCTGCGTGGTGTTCGACGAGTTTCACGAACGCAGCCTGAATGCCGACCTAGGCTTGGCGCTGGCGCTGGATGCGCAGGCCGTGCTACGGCCCGAGCTGCGCATCCTGCTGATGTCGGCCACGCTGGAGGCGCAGCGGCTGGGGCAGTGGCTGCCCGCGCCGGTGGTGTCGTCGGCGGGCTTTTTGTTTCCCATCGCAACCCACTACCTCGACCCGCGCCGCGCCGCCGCCCTGCCCAACAAGCCCGGCGAGCGATTAACCGAGCTGGTGCCGGGCCAAGTACGTGAAGCACTGAATAAGCACGAGGGCGACGTGCTGGTGTTCCTGCCCGGCGTAGCCGATTTGCAGCGCGTAGATAAAAAGCTCGGCGACAGCCTACCCCCGAATACCGACCTGCACCTGCTGCACGGCGAGCTGCCGCTCGAAGCCCAGGACGCTGCTTTGCGCCCCGCCGCGCCCGGCCGCCGCAAGGTCATTCTGGCCACCAGCATTGCCGAAACCAGCCTCACCATCGAGGGCGTACGGGTGGTGGTGGATGGCGGCTTTGCGCGGGTGCCACGCTTCATCGCGCGCACCGGCTTCACTACTTTAGAGACGGTGCCCGTGGCCCGCGCCGCCGCCGACCAGCGCCGGGGCCGCGCCGGTCGCCTCGCGCCCGGAACCTGCTACCGCCTCTGGACCGAGGCCGAGCAGCACCATCTGCCCGCTCACCGCCCGCCCGAAATCCACACTGCCGACCTCGGCGGCTTAGTGCTGGAACTGGCGCTGTGGGGAGCCAATGACCCTGGTAGCCTGCGCTGGCTCGACATACCGCCCGCCGCCGCCGTGGCCCAGGCGCGCGAGCTGCTGGTAAGGTTAGGGGCGGTGGATGTTTCTGGTTTCTCGTTTCTGGGTTCTGGTTCTCAAATGCCAACTGACGAGCAACCAGAACCCAGAAACCAGAAACCAGAAACTAGGCCCACCGCCCACGGCCGCCAGCTCGCCAAGCTGGGCTTGCCGCCGCGCCTGGGGCACCTGGTAGTGCGCGGTACAGAGCTGGGCCACGGCCCGGCCGCCGCCGCGCTGGCCGCCCTGCTCGGCGAGCGCGACCTGCTGCGCTGGGCCACGCCCCACGACCCGCGCCCCCTGCCACCCGACTTGCGCCTGCGCCTCGAAGCCCTGGCCAGCGGCCGGCCGCCGCTACCCAGCCTGGCGCTGCACCACGCCACCTTGCAGCGCGTGCGCGAGGTGGCCCGCCACCTGCAAAGCCGCGCAGGCAGCCAGCAAAACTACCTGAATCAGCACCTTACCAAGTCCCCCATCGGCCTGCTCACGGCGCTAGCCTACCCCGACCGGCTGGCCCAGCGCGAAGCTCCCGACCGCCTGCGCCTCGTGACCGGCCAGCGCGTGAGCCTCAAAACCGAGGACGTAGACCCGCAGGCGCAGTTTTTTGCGGTGGCCTACCTAGCGGGCACGGCCGCCGCGCCCCGCGCCACGCTAGCCGCGCCACTCGATAGGGAGGAGCTGGAAACGGCTTTTGCGGAGCAGGTTACAACTACCGAGGAAGTGCGCTATGATACAGCGGCCGGGCGCGTGGCGGGCCGCCGCGTGCGCCGACTAGGCGCGCTACTACTCTCCGAAACATCTATCGTCCAGCCCGATGCGACCCTTGTGGCACAGGCGCTGTTTGCCTACTTGCAAGAAGCGGGGCTGGGTAAGCTGAACTGGACGGGCGGCGTGCTGCAGTTGCGCGAGCGGCTGACGTTTCTGCACCAGCTTATCGGCGGCGAGCAGTGGCCAGCTTTTGATGACGATGCCCTGCTAACCGACTTACCCGACTGGCTGGGGCCGCACTTGGCAGGACTCAAAAGCCTCGACCAAGTGCAGCGCCTCGACCTTACGGAGGCACTACTGGCGCGGCTGCCGGGCGGCTGGGCCCAGCGCCAGGAACTCGACCGTCTAGCCCCGGCCGCGATGGAGGTGCCCAGTGGCTCGCACGTGACGCTCGACTACGCCGACCCGGCCGCGCCGGTACTAGCGGTAAAATTACAGGAGCTCTTCGGCCTTACCGAAACGCCGGCCGTGGCGGGCGGGCGCGTGCCGCTACTGCTGCACTTGCTGTCGCCAGGTGGGCGGCCGGCGCAGGTCACGCGCGACTTGCGCAGCTTTTGGGAGAAGGGCTACTTTGAGGTGCGCAAAGACCTGAAAGGGCGCTATCCTAAACACCCGTGGCCTGACAAGCCCATGGAGCACATACCCACCAAACTCACTAAAAAGCGCCTTGGTACGTCCTAAAACCTAAGGAGCTGGTACAACAGGTTCAAAAAAGGTACAAAAAAAGTTGCGTAAGTATATGATGCGGTGATGCAAGCCAGTGGGCCTAGTGGCTCGCTCAACTAACTCCGGCGGCCGGTTTACTTATGTTTTTTTACGCGCACCAGCCGAGCTTATTGGGCATAAAATTACCCACCCCTAAGAGGGAGTGGGCAATCCAACTTTTCCTTTTCCTGTTTCTAGAACAAGCAGCTCTCGTCCTCTTAGGGCGCGTGCCAGGTTATTGAACCTGCACTGCCAAGGGCTTGAACTAATTGTCTGCTGCAAAATTACGCATTCGCTATCCTTCGCCGCCAATCCTGCCTTCTACTTTTTCGAATAAGTCGCCGGACAGCTCATCTGCCTCGCTAAAAGCTAGCAAACACTGTCTGAGTGACGTAGCCTTTTGGGGCCACTGGCGGCCCAAAGCACGACGTGGGACCTGGCCCGCTGGCAAACCTCGGCCGGGGTTATGCGTTAGCACCTGCTCATTTCAGGCAGCAGCTTTTTTTCAGTATGGCTAAAAATTGGTTTATCACGGGTGTTAGCACCGGCTTTGGCAAACACCTGGCCGAGTTGGCCCTGGCCAAAGGCGACAAAGTAGCCGCCACCTTTCGGCAGCAAGCGCAGGCCGACGAGTTTTCGCAGAAAGTGGGCAAAAATGGCTGTGGACTAGTAGCCGACGTGGCTGACGAAGCGGCCGTGCAGCGTGCCGTGGCCGCCGCCATCGAGGCGCTGGGGCACCTCGATGTGGTAGTGAATAACGCGGGCTACGGCTCGATGGGGCCCATCGAGGAAGTGCCCGACGCCGAAGTGCAGCGGCAATTCGACATCAACGTATTCGGGCCGCTGCGGGTGCTGCGGGCGGTGCTGCCGCACCTGCGCGAGCGCAAGAGTGGCCACATTCTCAACATAACGAGCATCGGCGGGCTACGCGCGTTTCCGGGGGTCGGCATCTACAACGGTTCGAAGTTTGCGCTCGAAGGCATCGGCGAAAGCCTGGCGCTGCAAGTGGCGCCGCTAGGCATTCGCGTTACCAACGTCGAGCCCAGCGGCTTCCGCACCGACTGGGCGGGGCGCTCGGCTACGTTTACGGAGCCAGCCATCGAGGACTACCGCGCCACGGCGGGCAAGAACATGGCCGACATTCAGGGCTACAGCGGGCAGCAGCCCGGCGACCCCGAGCGGGCCGCGCAGGCTATGTTTGACTTGGTGCGCATGGAAAACCCGCCGCTGCACCTACCCCTGGGTAAGGCCGCCGTGAAGGGTGCGCTCGACAAGTTTGCCAATATCACAAAAGAAGTGGAGCAGCACGCCCACATCGGCAACGGGGCCGACTTCCCGGGCTAGCCACCGCGCGGGCTCTGGCAACCTCAGCTTACTGAGAGCCACCGCGCGGCGAGACGTTGCCCGCAGATAGCTCTATGTTTTGGGAAACGGAGCCGCAAAGCGGCGACACGCAGACAGCTGGTGTCGCCGCTTTGCGGCTCTAGCTGGTTGGCTGCCCATTGCAATCACCTCCGTAACGCTGTGCGGCGGCTAGCTCGCAGCATGGGCTTGGTTAGCTAAGACAGCTCACTCACAAAGCTTTGAATAGCGGCCAGCGTTTCGAGCGGGGCGCTGAGCTGCGGGCAGTGGCCGGTGGTGCGCAGCGTGACCAGTTGGGCGTGGGGCAGGTGGGTGAGCAGGTAGTGGCCGACTTCGGCGGGGGCCACTACGTCTTCGCGGCACAGCACTACCAGCGTGGGCAGGTGCAGCCGGGGCACGTCGGGGCGGTTGTCGGAAAAAAATGTGACTCGTGCAAACTGCTGCGCAATGGCCGCATCGGCCTGCCCGAAGTACTGGCTCAGCTCCTCGCTCAGCACGGGCGAGTGGGCATCGCCCATCAGCAGGTCGGCAAACTGGTAGGCCCAGCGTTGGTAGTCGGCCTGCATCGACTCCAGCACCTGTTGCAGGTTTTCGCGCTCGAAGCCGCCGTAGTAGCCGGGCTCGTTGACGTAGCACGGCGAGGGCGTGAGCAGCACCACCTGGCCAAAATGCTGCGGCGCGGCGCTGGCCGCCAGCAGCGCGATAATGGCCCCCACCGAGTGCCCGATGAGCACCGCCTCGCGCAGCTCCAAGGCTTCGCATACCTCGATGAGGTCGTGGGCGTAGCCTTGCAGGCTGTCGTATTTCTGCGGGTCATACGCTTGGCGGTTTGACTCGCCCGAGCCTACGTGGTCGAAGAGCACGACCCGGTGCTGCGCGGCCAAGGCGGGGGTCAGGTGGTGCCACAAGCGTTGGTTGTAGCCAAAGCCATTGCACAGCACCAGCGTGCGCGGGCCCTGCCCCACGACGCGGACATCGTTGCGGCGCAAGATATCGCTTTTGCTTAGCGACGAGCCAGACGGGCTTGCGCCCGCTACGCTGGGCCCAGCCGCCGCATAATCAGAAGTACCCATTTTAATAATTTAATAACTGGACTTAACGATAAGCTAAATTTACGTAATCAAAATAAATACCGATGTCCTTCGCCTGCGGCACGCAGTGCTGCTAATCTAGTAGTTTACCCACCCGAAATGCGGGTATGTACGGACTACGTGCGGAATACCGATGGGCGACACAGTCAGCTCGGCTATTGAGAATAGTCATTTATTGGCAGTCATTACGATATAAAGCAAATGCGCCGATATAGTATCGGCCGCCCGCCGCCCTATACGCTCACCCAGACCGTGGGCGCGCGAGCACCCCCGCCGGCCCCGGCCCGTATTGGCCGCATGGCCGCGCCCCTCTCTTACCCCGACAACGACTTTGAAGCCCAGAGCTGGCAGCACTTGCAGGATTTGGTTTTTCGCGAAACCTGGGATGCCCGCCTCGGCCGCTACCGCTCGCCTTTTGTGTACCGCGGCATGCGCAGCTTTGGCTACACGCTGAGCACCAGCCTCCAGCGCCTGGGTGGCAATTACCACGAGTTGGAGCACCACCTGCTACGCAACTTCCGCAAATACGCCCGCGACACGACCACGCCGCCCAGCGCCACCGTCTGGGACTGGCTGGCGCTGGCTCAGCACCACGGCCTGCCCACCCGCCTGCTCGACTGGACCTACTCGCCCTACGTAGCCCTGCACTTCGCTACCGACGACCTGCACGCCTACCACCAGGATGGCATTATCTGGGCTCTCAACTACGTGAAGGCCGCCGAGCAGCTGCCGCCCGCCCTGCAAGGCGTGCTGGCCCGCGAAGGCTCCAACGTATTCACGACCGAGCTGCTGGCCCCGGCCGCACCCTCGCTGCTAGCGCTGCAAGCGCTTCAGCAAGAGCCCTTCGTGCTGTTTCTGGAGCCGCCCTCGCTCGATGCGCGCATTGTGCACCAGTACGCGCTGTTTTCGCTGATGAGCACGCCGCAGGCGGTGCTACACCACTGGCTGGCCGAGCGCCCCGAGCTGTTTTTTCGCATCCGCATCCCGGCCCGCCTCAAGTGGGAAGTGCGCGACAAGCTCGACCAGGCCAACATCACCGAGCGCGTGCTGATGCCCGGCCTCGGCGGCCTTAGCAGCTGGCTGCACCGGCACTACTCGTCGGCCCAGGGCCGGCCCGCGGCGGGCGACGGCGCCGAGCTGCCGGGCTAGCCGGGCAATGAAAAGCCGCCTTTTGAGGGGCGGCTTTTTTATTAAATCATTAAGAATAAGGCCCGCTAGTAGCGGCCGCGCTGATAGCCGTAGTCGCGGCGGTCGTGGTCGCGCCAGTGGCCCCGGTCGTGCCGGTGGTCGCGGCCCCGGTAGCCCGAGTCGTGGGTGTGAACGGTGCAGGAAGCGAGCGTGAGGCTGCTGAGGATGAACAGGGGCAGCAGGCGGCGAAAGAAGGTAGTCATGGGAAAGGTTGGCTTAGCAGTGGAAAAAAGAAACCCGGAATGTTCCTACTTAAACGCCGCTGAAAAAAGCATAGTTTGCAGCTCGGTCGATGGAATAGCGGTGTTAGTCGGGCCGGCGCGCCGTATATTTGTCTGGCAATACGGTTTTCTGCTAAACCCCCTGTTGCTATGGCCGACCCCGCCAACCCCAAAATCGCCTTCGAGGCCCTAACCTACGACGACGTACTGCTGCTGCCCGCCTACTCCGAAGTGCTTCCGCGCGACGTGGACCCTGGCACCCAGCTCACTCCCCGCATCCGGCTGCATTTGCCCCTCATCTCGGCCGCGATGGACACCGTGACCGAGGCCAGCATGGCCGTGGCGCTGGCCCAGGAAGGCGGCCTCGGCATCATTCATAAGAACATGAGCGTGAAGGCCCAGGCCGACCAGGTGCGCCGCGTTAAGCGCTCCGAGTCGGCGGTTATCACGGACCCCTTCACCCTGCCGCCCACCGCCACCCTGGCCGAAGCCCAGCAGCTGATGCGCAAGCACAAAATCGGCGGTATTCCGATTGTGGAGGCCGACGGCCGCCTGGTGGGCCTGCTCACGAGCCGCGACCTGCGCTTCGAGCGCGACTTCACCCCGCTCGTAACCAGCGTGATGGCCCCGCTCGAACGCCTCGTGACCGCCCCCGCCGGCACCGACCGCGAAGCCGCCGAGGAAATGCTGCAAGACCGCAAGGTGGACAAACTGCCCCTAGTAGACGCCGAGGGCCGCCTCACCGGCCTCATGACCTACAAGGATATCCGCAAGCGCCGCCGCGCGCCCTACGCCAGCAAAGACGCCCAGGGCCGCCTGCTGGCCGGGGCCGCCGTGGGCGTCACCGCCGACCTCACCCAGCGCGTGGCCGCCCTCGTGGAGGCCGGCGTAGACCTCATCAGCATCGACACCGCGCACGGCCATAGCAAGGGCGTGCTCGACGCGGTGCGCCTCATCAAGCAGCAGTACCCCAACCTCGACGTGATGGCCGGCAACGTGGCCACCGCCGCCGGCGCCCGCGCCCTGGCCGAGGCCGGGGCCGACGTGGTGAAAGTGGGCGTGGGCCCCGGCTCCATCTGCACTACTCGCATTATCGCGGGCATCGGCGTGCCGCAATTGTCGGCCGTGCTGGAAGCCGCCAAGGGCGTGGCCGGCACCAACGCTACCGTGGTGGCCGATGGCGGCATCAAGTTCTCAGGTGATATCGTGAAGGCGCTGGCTGGCGGTGCCGCCGCCGTGATGGTAGGCTCGCTGCTGGCGGGCACCGACGAGTCGCCCGGCGAGCTTATCATCTACGAAGGCCGCAAGTACAAAAACTACCGCGGCATGGGCTCGGTCGAGGCGATGGAAGACGGCTCAAAAGACCGTTATTTCCAGGACGCCGAAGACGACGTGAAGAAGCTCGTGCCCGAGGGCATCGTGGGCCGCGTACCGTTTAAAGGCCCGGTGAGCGAGGTATTGTACCAGATGGCGGGCGGCCTGCGCGCCGGCATGGGCTACGTGGGCGCGGCCAACCTGGCGGCACTGCAAGCCGCGCAGTTTGTGCGCATTACGGGGGCGGGCCTGCGCGAAAGCCACCCGCACGACGTGCAGATTACCCGCGAAGCGCCCAACTATTCGAGCCGCTAAGCGCCGGCGCGGGCGGTCCCGGTGGCCGCCCGCGCTGGTTTGTGCGGCTTGCCGACTTATTTTTGCTTTTCCCACCGCCCAGAGGAAAGTAGCGAAGCGTACGTACCGGCGGGGTTTACCCTCCCTTGCCCATGCCCAAAATACGTCCTTCTGCTTGGTTTTTAGTCGTGGCCGGCGCGTGCTGGCTGGTGCTACTGCTGAGCACCCTGAGCCAGGGCCAGCCCCTGCCGGGCCTGCCGGCCAACTGGCCGCGCTGGCTGCTGCTGCTGGCGCAGGGCGGCTTTGCGGCTTTCATCTTCATTTATGCCCGCGTGCAGCCCGAGCCATTGGCCGGCCAGAATTTTATTGGCCTGTTGCGGCGGCTGTTTTTGCGGGGTCTGGGGCTCACGGCCGGGCTGGGCGCGCTCATCGGCATCGAGCAGCTAGCCAGCCACCACGCGCTGCCCCTGCCCGGCGATACAACGCGGGCGGTAGTGTACACGGTGGCGCTGGCGCTATTTATGATTATGCTGGCCCAAACGCTCTACACTTGGCGCTCGCTGGTCAACTTCCGGGGCGGCCCCAAGCTGCGCCGCGAATGGACGGTGTTCGAGATACTACTGGGCTTAGTACTACTATTTCAGCTCTTTACCTGGAAAATACCCGATGGAGTGCGCCTGGGCAGCGGCATCGCGCTGGGGCTGTTTGGTATTTATCTCAGCGGCCACCAACGCTGGATAGCCTACCTATCGCTGAAAGAAAAATGGCAGGCTATTCTCATTCAACTCGGCGTGTTAGGCTTCACGGTCTGCTTTCTACTGTATCTGCGCGGCGCGCAGGCCGACCCCGTGCTGCTGGCCCCGGCCACGCAGTCGTCGTTTCTGGCCTTCAATTCATTTTTTGCGACTTTCTACGCGCTGGCGGGCTTGCTGATTACGCTCTTCAATTTACCAGTAGCCAAGGTATTTGAGGAGCGGCGGGCCGAGATTATGAGCTTGCAACAGCTTAGCCAGATTATCCAGCGCGGGCAGTCGGCCCCGGAGATTTACCAGATACTTTTCAGCTCGGCCATCCAAACCGGCAAGGCCGATGCTGCCGCCTTGCTACCCGCCCCTAGTGACGAAGGCAGCACCATGCTGGCGGCCCCGCTGCGGCACCAGCTTTCAACTGCCGAGCTAGCTACCCTCAACGCGCTGCTGACGCCGCCCGGCACCCACCCGGTACCCGAGGTAGTGGAAGGCGACCTGCGCCGCACTCCGCAGTATGACCTGGCCCTACCCGACTACAGCTCGCTGGTGGTACTGCCGATGCACAACAAACTGCACAACTACGGCACGCTGGTATTGCTAAGTAAAGAGCCATATAATTTTGACTCCGAAGTACTAAGCATCTTAAATGCCTTCACGGCCCAAACGGTGCTGAGCTTCGAGAACCTGCAACTGGCCCAGGAAGCGCTCGTCAACCAGCGCACGCAGGACGAGCTGCGCATCGCGGCGCTGGTGCAGGAGCGCCTCATTCCGCGCCAGCTACCTACCGATGATTGGTTTGAGATTGCTACCTACGCCCAGGCGGCCAAGGAGGTGGGCGGTGACTTCTACGATTTTCTGCATTTACCGGGCCAGAAGCTTGCCGTGCTCATCGGCGACGTGTCGGGCAAGGGCGTCACGGCGGCCTTTCACACTGCCCAGATGAAGGGCATTTTCCACGCCCTGATGCAGGCCAACCCGCTCGCTAAGAAAGAGCGCGACCGCTACCCCGACCCGCACCGCTTTATGGTGCAGGCCAACGAGGCGCTCACGCACTGCCTGGAACGCTCGTCGTTTATCACGGCGGCGTTTTACTTGATTGACTACCAGGCCGGGGGCTTCAGCTTTGCCCGCGCCGGGCACTGCCACACGCTCTACTACCACTCCATTCAGGAGGAGGTCAGCTACTTCCGCACCGAGGGCCTGGGGCTGGGTATCATTCGCAACGCGGGCTACGAGAAGCACGTGAAAACGCAGTTTTGGGACTATAATCCCGGCGACGTGATGGTGATTTATACCGATGGCATCGTGGAGGCCCGCGACGGGGCGGGCAATGAGTATGGCGAGGAGCGCCTGCGCCAGATGCTGGAGCGCTGCTTTTACCAAACGGCCGAAGAAATCAACGCCGAGCTGCGCCACGACGTGCAGGAATTTAGCCGGGGCCAGCCGCTGCACGACGACCAAACCCTGCTGGTCGTCAAATTCAAAGCGGCCCAACCCCACGCCTAGCCCTACGTATGGGCCCCTACCATGAAAGTAACCACGCACCCCACCGCCGATACGCTCACGCTCGTGCTCGACGGCGAGCTCGATGCCTCCTCCGCCGTTGTGCTCGACGCCGAGCTCAATAAGCCGGAGATTACCAACTACCATAAAGTACTCATTGACTGCCAACGCCTGAGCTATATTTCGTCGGCCGGCCTGGGCGTTTTTATCTCGCACCTGCAACGCCTCCAGGATTCCGACGTGAAACTAGTCTTCTTCAACATGCAGGAGAAGGTGTTCAACGTGTTTGAAATTCTGGGCCTCGATTCACTGATGAATATTGTGCCGACCCAGGCTGAAGCCCAGGCCGCGTAATCTAGTTATGAGTTTTGAGTTCTGAGTTTTGAGTCTTCAATCCGAAGCCTCTCTCAACTCAAAACTCAAAACTCATAATTCATAACTACCCTCATGACCAGTCATCTCCGCATTCAGTGTTCGCGCCAGAACCTTCAGCAGGTGCGCGACTTTGTGCGCGAGTTTTTGGTAGCAGGCCACGGCAGCGAAGTACTAATAAACCAAGTAGTACTAGCAGTAGATGAAGTAGTTGCCAATTTTATTATCCACGCCAACGGCGAAGACGCCAGCCAGTTTCTGGACTTGCAACTGGCGCTGGCGGAGCAGCGCCTCGACGTGGAAATTGAGGACTACGGGGCCACCATCTTCGCCCCCAGCTCGGTAGCGCCCAACCCCGACTTGCGCGAGTACATCCGGCAAGGGCGCAAGGGTGGCATGGGCATGGCGCTGGTGTCGCGCATTATGGACCAGGTCGAGTTTTTTGAGCGCAACGCCCACACCGTTTGCCACCTAAGCAAATTGCTGAGCAAATAGGCTGTTAGGCCACTAAAACCGATGTAGGAGGCACGCACGGCCGAGCTAGCAGGCGCTACCTCGGCCGTGCGTGCCTCCTTGCTTTTTCTAGTGGCTCCCGCGATTATCTTACACGCGCTTTTTTCTTCGTAAAATTGCACCAGCATTGTGCCCAATGCGTTGAGAGCTGTCTTTTGGCGCAGTTGGGCTGATTCCGCTCGTTTCTTTTCTATGCAACTACGCTTTCCGCTGGCTGGTGCTGCCGCCGCCACGCTGCTACAGCTGGCCGCCTGCCAAACCAGCAAACCCACGTTCACCGCTACCACGCCGCCCGCCAGCTCGGCTGCCCCCACCGCCAGTGGCCCCGCCATCGAAACGCTGGGCACCGTGCCCGTGCCGGCTAGTGAGTTTGCCTACGTGTACCGGAAAAATAACAGCACGGCCCCCGACTACGGTACCCGCCAGAGTGTGCAGGACTACCTCACGCTCTACACCAATTTCCGCCTCAAGGTGCTGGATGCCGAAAAACAGGGCCTCGACACCACCCGCGCCTTCACCCGCGAGCTTGATGGCTACAAGCAGCAGCTGGCCCAGCCCTACCTCACCGAGAAGGGCGTAACCGACCAGCTAGTGCGCGAGGCTTACAGCCGCATGAGCCAGGAAGTCAACGCCTCGCACATCCTCATCCGCGTAGCGCCCGACGCCAGCCCGGCCGACACCCTGGCCGCCTATCAGAAGGTAGCAGCCCTGCGCCAGCGCGTGACCGGCGGCGAGGACTTCACGACCCTGGCCCGCACCACCAGCGAAGACCCTTCGGCCAAGGAAAATGGCGGTAAGCTCGGCTACTTCACGGCCATGCAGATGGTGTATCCATTTGAGAATGCGGCCTATGCTACGCCCGTGGGCCAGGTGAGCCAGCCCATCCGCACGCGCTTTGGCTACCACATTATTAAAGTAAATGACCGCCGCCCGGCGCAGGGCGAAATCAAAGTGGCCCACCTGATGGTGCGCGTAACGCCGCAGGCTCCCAAGGCCGACTCGGCCACCGCCCACAAGAAAATAACCGAGCTCTACGGCCGCCTGCGTAAGGGCGAGGACTGGAACAAGCTCGTGGCCCAGTTTTCGGAAGACCCCGGCTCGGCCCCCAATGGCGGCGAGCTGCCGCCCTTCGGCACCGGCCGCATGATTCCCTCGTTTGAGGAAGCGGCTTTCAAGCTACAAAAGCCTGGCGAAATCGCGCCGCCCGTGCAAACGCCCTACGGCTGGCACGTTATCAAACTCATTGAAAAGCAGCCCGTGCCGGAGTTTTCGGCGATGGAGGCGACGCTGAAAAGCAAGGTCGCCAAAGACTCGCGCTCGGAACTGAACCGCACGGCCTTCCTCAAGCGCATCCGGCAGGAAGACCAGTTCGTAGAGATTCCGGCCTCGAAAGTGCTGGCCTTCGCCCAAGCCGACACGGCGTTGCTGAAAGGCCGCTATAAGTTCAATGCCGCCAACATGACGGCCAGCGGCAAAGGCGCGAAAACGGCGGCGAAGGCGGGCGGCGACAAGCTGCCGCTGTTCACCATCAAGGGCAAGCCCTACTCGGTGGGCGACTTCCTGACCTTCGCGCAGCAAAACCAGCGCCCGCGCCCCACGGCCGAACCGGCCTTTGCCATGCAGCAGCTCTACGACCAGTACGTAGACCAGAGCCTGACCGAATTTGAACGCAGTAGCCTCGATACCAAGTATGAAGACTACCGCATGCTGGTAAAAGAGTACCGCGATGGTATCCTGCTATTCCAGCTCATGGACCAGAAGGTGTGGACCAAAGCCATCGAGGACACGGCCGGTTTGAAGAAATTCTTCCAGGCCAACCAGGCCAACTACCAGTTTGGGCAGCGGGCGCGGGGCACGGTTATTTCGGCAGCCACGCCGCAGCTGCTGGCGCGTGCCCAGCGCGAGCTGGCTACTGGCCGCTACCCGGTGGCGGGCAAGCCCGGCGCGGTGCTGGTGCACTTCAAGCCCGGCACGGCCACACTGGCCGGGGCCAATGGCTCGGCTACCCTCGACGACCTCGCCAAGCGCCTCAACGGCGACACCGCGCTGACGGCTACCGTGGCCGGCCACATCAAGCGCGGCGAAAGCCCGGCGTTGGCCCGGCAGCGTGCCACAGCAGCCATCAACTACCTGGTAAAGAACGGAAAAGTGCCGCGCCGTATCCTGACTTTGGCCTCGGCTCCGGCCGTATCGGCCGATGGCGACACACGCTTCACACTGTATACCACCGCTACCAGCGCCCTCGAAGCCAGCCTCAACACCCAGAACCCGCTGGCCGTGCAGGTGCAGCAGCGCACCTTCCAGAAGGGCGATAACAAGGTGATAGACGATTACCTGACCCGCCCGGCCGGCACCTACACTACTCAGCGTGATGGCCGCTACTACGCCGTGATAGTAAATCAGACGCTGCCCCCCGGCCCCAAAGCCCTGAGCGACGCCCGCGGCCAGGCCACGAGCGACTACCAGGCCTACCTGGAAAAGCAGTGGATAGAGCAGCTGCGCCAGCAGTACCCGGTGAAAGTCAACGAAACCGAAGTAAACAAGCTGATTACCAAGTAGCCCTACTGGCTCCCTGGCCGCCGTGAGCTGGTTTTCAACTCACGGCGGATTTTTCTTATTGCGCTCGCGCGTTATGGCTGCACCGGCGGCAACCTTTTGCCCTTTCGGCGGCTCTATACCTTATGCAATTACTCTTTAAGCGTCTGCCGACGCTCGCTATCCTGGCCTTGTCTTCCTTGCTGGCGTCTTCGCAAGTTGCTCACGCACAGCTGGGTATCAGCCGCCCGCGCGGGCAGGAGCTGGTCGATGGTATCGCCGTGAAGGTCGATAACCAGATTGTGTTGCGCTCGGACATCGACAATATCATGGCGCAGGAAATGGCCCGCGCCCAGGGCAAGCCCCTGCCGCCCGACTTGCGCTGCAAAATCCTGCAAAGCCTGGTGCTGAACCGCCTCATGCTGGCCCGCGCTGAAGTTGACTCCGTGACCGTGACCGACGCGCGGGTAGACGGCGAATTGAACCGCCGCATGGCCTACTTCGTGCAGCAGGTAGGGTCGGAAAAGAAGCTGGAGGAGATGTACAACAAGTCGCTCCGGGCGCTCAAAGACGACCTGCGCCAGCAGGTGCGCGACCAGCTGGTGCAGCAGGAAATGCAGGACAAGATAGCCGGTAAAGTAACCGTGACGCCCCGCGAGGTAAAGGAGTATTTCGATAAAGTACCGAAGGACAGCATCCCTTATTTCTCGACCGAAGTAGAAGTAGGCCAGATAGTTATTCCGGCCCAAGTGAACGACGCCGCCAAACAGGCGGCCCTGGCCAAGCTCAACGAGCTGCGCGCCCGCATCCTGGCCGGCGAGAAGTTCGAAACCCTGGCCAAGGAGTTTTCGCAAGACCCCGGCTCGGCCGTGGAAGGCGGCTACCTGGGCTTTTTCGGGCGCGGCGAGCTGGTGCCACCCTACGAGGCGGCAGCCCGCAAGCTGGAACCCGGCCAGCTGTCGCCGGTAGTGGAGTCGCAGTTCGGCTTTCACCTCATTCAACTCATTGAGCGCAAGGGTGAAAAGTATTCGACCCGCCACATCCTGCTGAAGCCCGAAACTGGTACTACCGACGTCAGCGCCTCGGCTACCAAGCTGGCCCGCATCCGCCGCCAGATATTGAGCGACAGCATTTCCTTTGCCAAAGCCGCCAAAGATTTCAGCGAGGACAAGGTAACGGCGGCCAACGGTGGCCTGCTTGCCAACCGCCAAGACGGCGGCTCGCGCCTGCCGCTCGACCGGCTCGACCCGGCCATCTTCTTCACCATCGACACCATGAAGGTGGGCCACATCACGCCGCCCATGCCCTACCGCACCGACGAAGGCAAGGACGCTATGCGTATTCTCTACCTCAAGTCAAATACGCCGCCCCACCAGGCCAACCTCACCGACGACTACCAGAAAATATCGCAAGCGGCACTGGCCCAGAAGAAGAATAAGGCGCTGGACGAGTGGTACGAGAAAAACCGTAGCACCGTATTCCTGGAAGTAGCGCCGGAGTACGAGTCATGCAAAGTACTGACGGCTAACAGCGGGGAGTAAAAAATCCGGTCATGCTGAGCACAGCGAAGCATCTCGCGTGGCGCAGTAAAATCATCCGCATTGATTGCTGCGCCGCGTGGGATGCTTCGCTGTGCTCAGCATGACAAGCGTTATTATTGTAAGAATATCCTAATGGCTCAATTTCAAAACGATAAAGAAGCGGCCGACTCCCTGACCCGCGCCTACCAGCAGCTGCGGCAGGAAATCGGCAAGGTGATAGTGGGCCAGGAAGAAGTGGTGCGGCTGGTGCTCACGGCCGTGTTTGCGCAGGGCCACTGCCTGCTGGTGGGCGTGCCGGGCCTGGCCAAAACGCTGCTCATCCAGACCATCGCCGACTCGCTCGACCTCTCGTTCAACCGCATTCAGTTCACGCCCGACCTGATGCCGTCCGACATTGTGGGCTCGGAGACGCTGACGCAGCAACGTGATTTTCAGTTTGTAAAGGGGCCGATATTCTCTAATATCATCCTGGCCGACGAAATAAACCGCACGCCACCTAAGACCCAGGCCGCCCTGCTCGAAAGTATGCAGGAATACGCCGTGACGGTGGCCGGGCAGCGCTACCCGCTGGCACGCCCGTTTTTCGTACTAGCCACGCAAAACCCGATTGAGCAGGAAGGCACTTACCCGCTGCCCGAGGCGCAGCTCGACCGCTTTATGTTCAACATCGAACTGGGCTACCCGAGCTACCAGGAAGAGCTGAACATCGTGAAAAACACTACCTCCGACCGCAAGCCGACCGTGAGTAAAGTGCTGCATTCCGATGATATTCAGGCCTATCAGGCGCTGGTGCGCCGCGTGCCGGTGGCCGACAACGTGGTAGAGTATGCCGTGGGCCTCGTCCACAAAACCCGCCCGCAGGGCGAGCGCGCCGCCCCCCGCGCCAAGCAGCTGCTCGAATGGGGTGCCGGCCCCCGCGCCAGCCAGTACCTGATAGTGGCCGCCAAGTGCAACGCGCTGCTCACCGGCAAGTACTCGCCCGATATCGAAGACGTGCGCGCCGTAGCTTTGCCTATCCTACGCCACCGCCTAGTGCGCAATTTCAAGGCCGAAGCCGAAGGCATCAGCCTCGAGCAGATTATTAAAGAACTACTTTGAGTTATGAATTATGAGTTTTGAGTTCTGAGTTGATTTTTCACTCTTAACCACTTAACTCATAACTCATAACTTCTAACTCATAACTCAACGAAGTTGGAAGCCCAAGCTTACTACCAGCAATTTGAGCGCAACGTGCGCATTATCCTCGATGCCCTGGCCGCCGGCCTCGACCTGCGCACTACCTCGCTCGAAACCAGCCTGCCGCTCGAAGTGTACGTGCTGTGCGAAGTGCTGAACCAGGGTGCGGGTGAGCACTTCACGCTGTCGGCCACGGGCGTGGCCCGGCTGGCCGAGTTTCAGCAGCAGTTTATGCGCCACGAAGACCAGACCCTCGCCGCCATGCAGCGCGTGCTGGCCGACAAACACGCCGTGATGCGGACGCCCGAAGGCCGCGTTTTCACGAAGGAAATGCTCATTCGCCGGTTAGAGTTTTTCAACGAGGCCGCCCGGCAGGTAAACGTGATGCGGACGCAGCAGGCGCTCGGCAGCCCCCGCCAATACTAGACCGCAGATTCAAACGGATTAGTCGGATTTAACGGATACGCCTGCGGCGCAGGCTGACTATGTGGGAGTTGAAAAATAAAAAGGCCACCTGAGTAGGTGGCCTTTTGCTTGGGTTAAAGCGCATTAGCTTTGTTAAATTTGGTAGTAAAGCGCTTTTAATCAGCTATGTTTTCCGCAAGATTTGCTACTAACTTACCGCAATTAGTGCTCGAAACGGCGCGCCTGCGGCTGCGGCCTTATGAAGCAGGCGACGCAGCAGCGTTTTTTGCCGTGCTTGACCAAAGCCGGGCACGCTTGCAGCTGTCCTTCCCTGACCGGCTGCGGGCGGTGCCCACGCTGGCGGCGGCTACCGAGCAGTTGGCGCTATTTACGCAGGACTGGCGCACGGGGCGTTTCTACGTGTTCGGCATCTGGCACCGCGAAAGTGGCGCTTACCTAGGCGACATCTGCATTATGCCGCAGCGCAACGAGCAAGCCGAAATTGGCTACTACTTAGCCCAGGAGGCCGAAGGCCAGGGCTACGCCCGCGAGGCGCTCGGGGCCATCGTGCAGTTCGGCTTCGAGCAAATGCAGGCCGGCCGCCTGCTCATCCGCTGCTTTGCCGACAACGAGCGGGCGCAACAAGTAGCGCTAACCCACGGCTTTCAGCTCCTTACCAAAGAAGCGCCCGAGCGCCCCTGGTTCCGCTTCAGCTTCTGGGACAGCGAACCTCTCAAGCCCGCCATCCTATACTTCACGCGCACCCGCTAGCACAATTGAGAAGCTAGCCAGCCCGCGCAGCGGGCGTATCCGTTAAATCTTAAAAATCCGTTTGAATCTGCGGTCAATCAGTGGTCTATTGGCCTACCCGCGCGCGCCGGCCTACGTTGCCCAGCAGCCAATCCTGCCGGAAGTTGAAGTACACCCCAAACGAGAAGTCCAGCAGCTTGCGGTTGAAGTCATATATCGGCTCGACGCGCACGGTCACGGCCGCCGCGTCGGCCACCCGGAAATCGCGCAACAGGCGAACCATGAGCAGCTTGCGGTTGGGGTCGGTGTAGCCGGGCGTGCCCTCGCGGGCGGCCACCGACTGGTAGTATTTGCCGCCCAGCGGGGCGTAGAACTGGTGGCCCTGCCAGTAGCTCAGCATGAGGTCGGCGTAGCGCGTTTCGAGCGTACCGTTGAGGTAAAGCGCGTTGCCATTCTGGAAGGGCAGGCGGTAGTTGCCCATCGAGTGGTCGTCGAAGAGCAGGCCGTAGGCGTTGAGGCGCACGGCCTGCACTACGCGGCCCTTCAGGGGTAGCCGCGCTACCACGCCGGAGGCATAATTAAATAACGTTTGGATGGGCGCGTGCAGCGTGTCAATCTGCCCGCCGGCGTGGCGCGCCGTGAATTCGAACGGGATGGAAACCTGCACCGGGCTCTGGTCGCTGGTCACGCGGAAGCTGCTGCGGAGGCCGCCAGCAATCTGCTCCTGGTAGGCCACGCCGGGGTATTCCTGCCGTAGCCAATCGACCCAGGCATCGAGCGAAACGCGCTTGGTAGTGAGGCGGTATTGCAGGCCTTCTTCTAACGGCTTTAGCATCACGCGCTCAAAATCAAACAATGGCTCGATATAGTTATGGTTCAGGTGCGGGCGGATGTTGCCGAAGATGAATTGCTGGTTGCCCTTCGTCCAGGTAGCCCGGAAGGTGGGGCGCACCTGCTTGAGCTGCGGATTGCCAAAATCCTTCCACAGAAACACGCCCGCTTCGAGGCGCAGGTCTTTAACGGGGTAGTAGACGAGCTGCGGGTTTAACTGCGTGCCAAACAGTGTATAACCCTGCACGATGTCGTTGAAATACTCGTTATCTTTGAAGAACGTGAAGGCGTTAAGGCAGATGCGTAGGTCGCCTGGTGAGAGTTGTTGTACCTGCTTCTTCTGATTACTCGCACGAGTAGCTCTGGCATTGATAGAATCGCTAGCTGCCTCGCCCCATTCATCTAGATGCAATTCGATATTAGTGTAGCCATCCGCCCTTGTTCCCGGCGCAGGCGACGTAAAAGCCCGATTATCCAACTGCGCGCGCGCTTGGCAGGCCATAAATAGCACAGCCCCAAGGCATCCCAAAAATTTTAGAAATTTCCTCATATATTTCCGCTCTCAACGGCACAAAACCGGGGAGCGCTGTGTTAGAAAAAGCCGCCCGAGAACGACCTTCGCGTAGCTTTGAAAAGGCCAGTGCGAAGCAGATACAGCCGGCGGCCACCCCGGTACAAGCACCAAACTAACTACTTTTTTACCCAATTTCCCCGACATGGCAGTTGCAACTGACAAAGCCGAGAAAAACGCCACCAGCGCAGCCTCCGAGAAAGCGAAAGCGCTTCAGCTGACGATGGACAAGCTGGACAAAGCCTTTGGCAAAGGCACCGTGATGAAGCTGTCGGACCAGAAGGTCAACGACATCCCGGCCGTCAGCACCGGCTCGCTTTCGCTCGACATCGCCCTCGGAATCGGCGGCCTGCCCCGCGGCCGCGTCATCGAGATTTACGGCCCCGAATCGAGCGGTAAGACTACCCTGACGATGCATGCCATTGCCGAAGCCCAGAAAAGCGGTGGCATTGCGGCCTTCATCGACGCCGAGCACGCCTTCGACCCTACCTACGCCAAGAAGCTGGGCATCGACGTGGACAATCTCCTCATCGCGCAGCCCGACAACGGCGAGCAGGCACTGGAGATTGCCGACCAGCTCATCAGCTCGGGCGCTATCGACATTATCGTGATTGACTCGGTGGCGGCCCTCGTGCCCAAAGGCGAGCTCGAAGGTGACATGGGCGACTCGAAAGTGGGTTTGCACGCCCGCCTCATGAGCCAGGCCCTGCGCAAGCTCACCGGCACCATCAACAAGACGAACTGCCTCTGCATCTTCATCAACCAGCTGCGCGAGAAAATCGGCGTAATGTTCGGCTCGCCCGAAACCACGACCGGCGGTAACGCTCTGAAATTCTACGCTTCGGTGCGCCTCGACATCCGTCGTATCGGCCAGATTAAGGAAGACAAGGACAACGTGACCGGCAACCGCACCAAGGTTAAAGTGGTGAAAAACAAGGTAGCGCCGCCCTTCAAAGTAGTCGAGTTTGACATCATCTACGGCCAGGGCATTTCTAAAGTCGGCGAAATTGTGGACTTGGGCGTGGACATGGGCATCATTGCTAAGTCGGGCTCGTGGTTTAGCTACGGCGCCAACAAAATCGGCCAGGGCCGCGAGGCCGTGAAGACCTTGCTGCTCGACAACCCCGAGCTAGCCGAAGAAATCGAACAGAAAATCCGCATTATGGCCAAGGGCGACAGCGATGTTATCCCGGTGGACATGAGCGGCCCCGAAGACGGCGACGACACGCTGTAATTCACCCGCTTTCTGCATTTTGTGAAAGCCCGCGGCCACTTGGCCGCGGGCTTTTTTTGTGGCCGGGCTTGTCGCTTATTTTCTTAAGCCCGGCAGTTGTCGGGCTTATTGTTTCCGTCCTATTTTTGTCTTGGCATTCCGTTTGTAATTATTTCCGCTAGGTATCGTTTTTCATTTATTCTTGGTATGGCTCGTCGCTGGTTACGTTATTCTCCCCTCCTACTCTTGTGCGTGGCCTGGACGCAGCCCGTGGGCAACGCCGAGCCCATCCGCCTCTGGCCCAACCCGAGCTTCAAAACCGGCGAGACCATTCGCTACAAGGTACATTATGGGCTGATTAACGCGGCCGAGGCCACCGTCGAAACCTCGGGCTCGCTCGACCGCGTGGCCGACCGCCCCTGCTACAAAGCCACCGTGAGTGGCCACACCACGGGCTCGTTCGACTTCTTTCTGCACGTGCGCGACCAATGGCGCTCGTACATCGACACGGCCAGTATCCTGCCCCTGCGCTCGACGCGCGACATCACCGAAAAAAACTATCACAAAAAGGAAACCGTGGACTTCGACCACGTGCACGATGTGGCCGACGTGCAGATTCACGACCGCGAAAAGCCCACCCGCACGCCCTACAAAATTCCAAATAATGCTCAGGAACTCGTAAGCGGCTTTTACTACCTGCGCACCCTGCACTACGACAAGATGAAGCCCGGCGACGTAATCAGGATGCCCGGCTTCTTTGACGAAGAGTCTTTCAATCTGGAAGTTACCTTCAAGGGTCGTGAGGTAGTCGAAACCAAGGCCGGCACCATTCGGGTGCTGAAGCTGGTGCCTAAGATGCCGAAAAACAAGATTTTCCGAGGCGAGGAAGCCATCAAAGTATACCTCTCCGACGACCGCAACAAGATTCCGGTACTGTTTCAGGCCGAGATGTTTGTGGGCGCGATAAAAGTGGATATGTACAAGTACGAGGGCCTGAAAAGTAAGCTCAACGTAGTCGCCCTGCCGTAACGCGGGGGTAACTTGGCGGGGCAAGGCGTCATACAAACGTAACATGGCCCCCGGCGGGAAAGCTGGTAATTTTGCGGCGCGAAAATCTTTCTTCTTTTTATTCTTTTCGCCCAGGCGCTATGGCTGCTTCCGCTCCCGCTCGTGCTGCATCAGCAAAAGCTACTCCTTACAAGATACTGGTGGTCGATGACGACCCCGATATTGTTGAGCTGCTTGAGTTTAACCTCAAGAAAGAAGGCTACCTCACCACCTCGGCCAGCGACGGCCGTCAGGCCCTGACCGTAGCCCAGGAGTTTACGCCCGACATCATTTTGCTCGACGTGATGATGCCGCACCTCGACGGCATTGCTACCTGCCGGCTGTTGCGCGAGCAGCCCCGCCTCAAGGACGCCTACATTATGATACTGACGGCCCGCTCCGAAGAGTTTTCGGAAGTAGCCGCCTTCGACGCCGGGGCCGACGATTTCATTTCCAAGCCCATCAAGCCCCGCGCGCTGCTGAGCCGCCTCGCCGCCGTGGTGCGCCGCGACC
Source organism: uncultured Hymenobacter sp. (assembly GCA_964277755.1). GTDB lineage: Bacteria > Bacteroidota > Bacteroidia > Cytophagales > Hymenobacteraceae > Hymenobacter. Next base: position 134,803 of record CAXYJY010000034.1, on the reverse strand, counting down.
AGGACCCCCATGCCAACGTAGAGGCCATCGATATCAACGGCTTACGCATCGACCGCACGGCCTTTGCCGTGTATCAGGAAGGCAAAAAAATCACGCTACCCAAGAAGGAATTTGAGTTGCTGGCCTTCCTGGCCGCCGCGCCGCACAAGGTGTTCAGCCGCGATGAGCTGCTGCAAAACATCTGGGGCAACGATGTTTTCGTGCTGGCCCGCACCGTGGACGTGCACGTGCGGAAGGTGCGCGAAAAAGTAGGCGACCACCACATCCAGACCATTAAGGGTGTAGGATATAAATTTAACGCCGACTAGCCAGCTCTTAGGTAGCAGGCGGCGGCACTTATGCGACGGATACGCCTGCTAGCTAGAGTTTTGCGCCTCGGCTCCTTAGTTCGGTTACGTTTGGCTTATCTTTCCGATTCTCCCCGGTTTAAGGCCGGCGAAATGTCTTCGCGGGCCATTGCCCTTTGCCTGGCGGCGCTAGTGGCGGGCGTGCTCACCACGTTTGCTTACGTCGGGCCGCAACTGCCGGTGCGGCAGGCCTTTCTGGTGGGCGGGGCCACGGTGAGCGCGTGCTTTTTACTGCTGTACCTGGTTTTTGAAGCCTTGATTTTTCGGGAAGTCAACGGCATCTACGCCGGCCTGGAACACATTAAGCGCAAGGAGTTTAAGAAGCTAAGCAGCCGCTTTCTATTCCGCCCCGAGCCGCTCAAGCGATTGCGCGACGAGATATTGGACATGGCCCAGCGCCGCCAGCAAGAGTTTGAGGAGCTTAACCGCTTGCAAGCCTTACGCCGCGAGTTTCTGGCCGACGTATCGCACGAGCTAAAAACGCCGCTTTTCGCCGCCCAGGGCTTCGTACATACCATTCTGGACGAGGAGGCTGACGATGAAGACGGCATGGACCCGGCCACCCGCCGCAAGTTTTTGCAGAAAGCTGCCGCCAGCCTCGACGCCCTCGATACGCTGGTACAGGACTTGGTCACTATCTCGCAGCTCGAAAAAGGGGTGATTCGGATGCGCCGCCAGCGCTTCGACCTCGTGGCGCTGGTGCGCGAGATTTTTGAGCTGCTGGAGCAACAGGCCCAAAAGCGCGGAGCTACGCTAGAGCTATTCCCGCCGCAACTGGCCGACGACGAGATGCTGGTAGTGGCCGACCGCAACCGCATCCGTCAGGTACTTGTAAACCTGATAGATAACGCCATCAAGTACGGCCGCGAGAGCGACGGCCACGTGCTGGTTTCGCTCACGCCCAGCCGCCAGGGCGTCCGCGTGTCGGTACGCGACGATGGCAATGGCATCGCGCCCGAGCACCAGGCGCGGGTGTTCGAGCGCTTTTACCGCATCGAAAAAAGCCGAACCCGGGCGGCGGGTGGCACCGGGCTGGGCTTGGCCATCAGCAAGCACATCGTGGAGTCGCACAAGTCCACGATTAGCATCCGCAGCGCAATCGGCGAGGGCACGGCGATGGAGTTCAAGCTGCCGCGGCCGAAGAAACAGACGTAGCTAAGCTGTACCGTAAGCTTTAGCTTGCGAGCGAGCGTAGCGAGCAGGGCGTAAGCGAACGTCTATTGGCGCAGATGCTCGCTACGCTCGCTCGCAAGCTAAAGCTTACGGTACACCGGGCCAAAGCTCGCCGTACCTTTGCGGGACGCATGAAGCCACCTAAGTTCAAAGACCTTATCCTGTTTGAAAACGACGATTATATCGTCGTTAACAAGCCCCCGTTCTTGGCCACGCTCGACGAGCGCATTGGCGTGGCGCCCAGCCTGCTGCGCCTGGCCCGCGAGTACGCCGACGATGCCCAGGTGGGCCACCGCCTCGACCGCGACACCAGCGGCTCGCTGGTGCTGGCCAAGCACCCCGAGGCCTACCGCCACATCTCGATGCAGTTCGAAAACCGCGAGGTGAGCAAGATTTATCACGCCGTAACCAACGGCGCGCCGCCGCTCGAACAGTTTGTGGTAGAGCGCAATATCGAAACTACCAAAAGCGGCAAGGCCCGCCTAGCCTTCAAGGGCAAACCCGCCGAAACCCGCTTCACGACCCTCGACGTGTACGCCCACCACGCCCTCGTGCAATGCGAGCCCGTGACCGGCCGCATGCACCAGATACGCCTGCACCTGGCCTACGTGCAGACGCCCATCGTGGGCGACCACCTCTACGGCGGCGAGGATTTTTACCTATCGTCGCTCAAGAAGAAATTCAACCTCAAAGAAGGCGAAACTGAGCAGCCGTTCATCAAGCGCTTCGCGCTGCACGCCGTGGAGCTAGGCTTTACGGGACTCAACGGCGAGGCCATCAAGGTGGAAGCGCCGTACCCGAAAGACTTCCGGGTACTGGTCGAGACGCTGGGGCAGTATCGCTAGTTTCAGATAATTAGCTACGACACGTTTGGTATTCTGCCCAAAAAAGGGTACCTTTGTGTCCGTTTTTCCCCAGGCCCAACCAGCTTGGGGTTTATTGTCAATTGTTTAGCCGGTAATTTTTACCAAATCCTCATGGACCACCTGAGCTTCAAGACGACCCACGTCAACAAGGCCAACGCCCAGAAAAGCTGGGTTATCATCGACGCCAGCGTGGCCCCGCTGGGCCGCGTGTGCAGCCAAATTGCCAACGTTCTGCGTGGCAAGCACAAGCCTTCGTTTACCCCCAACTCCGACTGCGGTGACAACGTGATTGTTATCAACGCTGACAAGCTGCGCGTAACGGGCAACAAAATGACTGAGAAAGTGTACATCACGCACTCGGGCTACCCCGGTGGCCAGAAGCAGCGCACCCTGCGCGAGCAGATGGGCCGCGACTCGCGCAAAGCCATCGAGCACGCCGTAAAAGGCATGCTGCAAGGCAACCGCCTCGGCGCCGAGCAGTTCCGCAACCTGTACGTGTACGCTGGCAGCGAGCACCCGCACGAAGCGCAGCAGCCGAAAGTATACGAGCTGAAGAACCTGTAAATCATCGCTTTTACGGCCGATTTTGGCCGCATTATTTTTCCACTAAATGGCAGCTACTAACACCTCTGGTAGAAGAAAAACCTCGGTGGCTCGCGTGTACATGCAAGCCGGGCAAGGGAATATCACTATCAACAACCGGGACATGAAGTCCTACTTCGCCAACGAACTGTTGGAGAACATCGTGAACCAGCCCTTGGCTACCCTCGAGCAGGTGGGCCAGTACGACATCAAGGTGAACGTGAGCGGCGGCGGCATCGCCGGCCAGGCCGAGGCCATCCGCCTCGCCATCTCGAAAGCCCTGGTAAGCGACAACGCCGAGGTTAAGTCGGCCCTCCGCAAGGAAGGCTTCGTAACCCGCGACCCCCGCATGGTCGAGCGTAAGAAGTTCGGCAAGCGCAAGGCTCGCCGCTCGTTCCAGTTCTCTAAGCGCTAATCGTTTAACCGTAGTAGTATCATGGCTCAGTCCACCACTTATAAAGAGCTGCTTGACGCAGGTGCCCACTTTGGCCACCTCACGCGCAAGTGGGACCCGAAAATGGCGCCGTACATCTTCATGGAGAAGAACGGCATCCATATCATCGACCTCAACAAGACGCTGGCTTCGCTCGATTACGCTGCCAATGCTATTCGCAACATCGCGAAAAGCGGCCGCAAAATCATGTTCGTAGCCACCAAAAAGCAGGCCCAGGAGATTGTGCAGACGGAGGCTCAGCGCCTCAAGATGCCCTTCGTAACGGACCGCTGGCTGGGCGGGATGCTGACGAACTTCGCCACTATCCGCAAGTCGCTGAAGAAAATGGCTACCATCGACAAGATGGTAAAAGAAAACACCGCCTTCGCCGCCCTCGCTAAGCGCGAGAAGCTCATGATGACCCGTGAGCGCGAGAAGCTTGAGCGCGTAATGGGCGGCATCGCCGACCTGAGCCGCCTGCCCGCCGCACTGTTCGTAGTTGACGTGAAGCGCGAGCACATCGCCGTGAAAGAAGCCCAAAAGCTTGGTATCCCGGTGTTTGCTATCGTGGACACGAACTCGAACCCCGAGCTGGTGCAGTTCCCGATTCCGGCCAACGACGACGCCTCGAAGTCGATTCAGCTGATTATGAACGTAATCGGCAAAGCTATCGAAGACGGCCTGTCGGAGCGCAAGGTTGACAAAGAAGATGCTGACCGCAAGGAAGCCGATGAGGCTGCCATTGCTGAAAAAACCGAAGCTGACAACGAAGCCTAAGCCGCTTTTCTTAGCTTGATGAAAAAGGGAACGGTCGAGGCAAGTGCTTGGCGGTTCCCTTTTTCTGTGTAGTGCGGACTTTCAGTCCGCGACTTTGACCGAAAAAATCCTTTTTACCCCCAACTCGCGGACTAAAAGTCCGCGCTACAACTATGGCCGCTATCACCGCCGCAGACGTAAACAAGCTCCGCACCATGACTGGCGCGGGCATGATGGATTGCAAAAAGGCTCTGACCGAAGCCGATGGCGACTTCGAAGCCGCCCGCGACATCCTGCGCAAGCAGGGCCAGAAAATCGCTGACAAGCGCGCCGACAACGCCACCTCGGAAGGCCTCGTGCTCGTGAACGTAAGCGCCGACGGCACCGAGGGCAAACTGGTAGCCCTCGCTTGCGAAACCGAATCGGTAGCCAAAGTAGCCGATTTCCGCACGCTGGTGCAGCAAATCTTGGACACGGCCGTGAAAACGAACGTGGGCACCAAGGAAGACCTGCTGGCTGCTAAAGAAGAAGACGGCCGCACCGTGCAGGAGCACATCACCGAGCTGACCGGCAAAATCGGCGAGAAACTCGACCTCACCTACACCACCCTGAGCGCCGAGAAAGTGGCTTCGTACATCCACTCGGATAACAAAAAGGGCGTACTCGTGGGCCTGAAAAACGTGGGCAGCGCCGACGTAGCCGCTATCGGCCGCGACGTAGCCATGCAAATCGTTGCTATGAAGCCCGTTGCCGTTGACAAAGACGGCGTGGACTCGGCTACGGTAGAGCGCGAAATCGAAATCGGCAAAGAGCAGGCGCGCGCCGAAGGCAAGCCCGAGGCGATGCTGGAGAAAATCGCCCAGGGCAAGCTCAACAAATTCTACAAGGAGAACACCCTCCTGAACCAGGAATTTGTAAAAGACAACTCGCTGACCATCGCCCAGTTGCTCGACAAAGAGTCGAAAGGCATGACGGTATCGGACTTCAAGCGCGTAGCAATCGGCGCTTAGTTTTTAGGCTGGAATTGCTTTTATGAAAAAGCCCGCTGGCAGTGCGCCAGTGGGCTTTTTATTTGTGGTTATGGATACAACGCCTCATGCCTCTCGTCCAATATTACGGATTGGCGCTATGCTAGCTATAGCCATTGGCACACTGCTACTTAATGGGATAGCAGTAGCCTGGCTATGGGCCGCAGGAGTGAATTTTGCCACCATGGACCACGTGCAGCCAGGAGGGTCGGGCTTTCATATAGAGCCGCTTACTGGTAGTTACAGATGGTTGCTAGGTGCAGTATTAATCCTCAATGTTGCGGTATTGCTGTATCTACTAGTAAGGAGGAAACGACGATATGCCGTGAGTTTTTTGATAGGGGCAGTTGTGCCAATGAGCTACCTAATCAACCTATTGGTATCAGCGTGACCCACTTTCGCTAGCTCGCTGCCACGCCCGCACCCGTTCGTTTTCACGCACGTCCAGAAGGCAGAAAGTACTTACAATTCGAACGGATTAACAATCACCAACCCCGCAAGATGCTTAAAATCTGCGGTGTTACGAGTCAAAAGCGTTAGGCCATGGGCCAGCGCAGTACCTGCAATAATGGCATCCGGCGTTTTTATTTTGCGCTGTAATCGCACCGCGATGGTGTGCTGCACAATCGCGTCATCAAGCAGATTAAACACCGTTGCAGCTTGTACGAAGCGCGTCAGATTACTCAACTCGCTTGCGGAACTACGGGGGCTACTAAACAGCTCTATTTGAGTAATAACCGAAATAGCAGGCTCCAAGCCTAGCAGAAAACGTTGCCCGGCCGCCGGGAGCGTGGTATCGAAAAACCCGATAACCACATTGGTATCTAATAGGTATCGCGGTCCCATTCGTCGCGGCTTTCTATGGAACGTTGAAGAATATCGTCCGCCGTTTCCTTACTGAGAATCCCCCAGAATTGCGCCATGACGGACGGAGCGGGCGCAGTGGCGGGCTCTTCCGTCACTTCTTCTACGGCGTAGAGCAGCACTTCCAGCTTTTTACCGACGTAGTGCGGGGGCACGGAAAGCTGGATATCCGTATGCTGCGGCGTGATGCTGGTGCGTATCATATCAGCTGGTTTTTAGGGTAGCTACAAAGCTAGCGCGGCAATAGTTGCCACGCCCGGACCCGCGCCCGCGCGTTCTCGCGCACGTTGAGGTAGAACAAGTTATAATCGACAATGTGATACGACACGCTCAGCGCCTTCAGCCCCGGGATGTGCAGGCGCGGGTAGCCGGCGCGGTGCGGGTCATCAACCCACAGGATGCCGCGGTGGCTTTGGGCGGCGGTGAGGTGCGGGTCGAGGCGCTTGAAGCTGAGCGGCACGCCAGCGCGGTCGAGGGCGGCGGGGGCGTTGGCCGAGTCGAGCGTCCAGGTGAGAGGGTTGGTGGCGAGCAGGCCGTGGTAGGGCGGGTAGTCGGTGCCGCGCCGAGCAGTGTTCCAAGCGATGATGCCGCCGGTTTGGATGGAATCACCCAGGGCGGGCAGGTGCTGGTACTCGTCGGGCTTTACCTGGCAGCCGACCAGGTAAGCGGCCACGAGCTGCCAGCGCAGCTGCGGGTTGTCATCGACCAGCTCGTGTAGCAGGCGCGTGGCGTGATAGCCGCCCTGGCTGTGGCCCGCCAGGATGAATGGCCGGCCGTGGTTGTAGTGCGCGAGGTAGTACTGAAAAGCCGCTTTCACATCGGCGTAAGCCAACTCCTGCGCCGCCTGGCTGGCCGGATTCTGCTTATCAAAATACGTGTAGAGCGTGGCCTGCCGGTAGTGCGGCGCGTAGAGCCGCCCCACCCCAGCAAAAATACTGGCCTGCACCCGGATGCTGGTGTGGCCGGTGTAGCGGTGCAGCCGGCGCAGGCGCATGGGCGCATTCCAGCGGCCCAGGCGCCAGAAATACGTGGTGGGGTGCAGGTAGAATACGTCGGCCACCGTATCGGTGGGCGCGGGTGGCGGCAGGCCGGGCGGCGTCTGCTGGGCGGGGCTGGGGTGGCCGGGCAGCGCGGCCCAGCTGGTAGCATTGGCGTAGTCGGGCGCGGGGCCGGCATCGGCTACCGCGAAGTGCCGCACAGGCCGGATGCTACTCAGGCAGCTGCTGAAGCTTAGCGCCGCGAGTAGCAGCCAGCCGCTCTTTAACGCAGCAAAGTACTGACGCACAAACACCGCTAAATAGCCGAATCGGTCGCTACCGTGGTATTAGGAACGGGCTTGGCAGCAGCTTTAGCGGGCGTCGTCGGGGTAGCGGCCGGCGTGGCGGCCGAATCGGAGCGGAACGTACTGGCGGCAGGTGCTACGGTAGCCGGCACCACGGGCGCGACGCGGATGGTTTCGGGCGTGGCGGGCGGCAGAGTCAGCTGCTCGGCCTGAGGGCCGACTTCGGGGGCGACGCGGGCAGAGTCGGCGGCGGTTTGAGTGGTGCTGGTGAGGTGCTCGTCGGTGGCGCGGTTGCCGAGCGTGAGGTAGAGCACCACGGCCAGGAACACGAGCGCGCCGCCGATGGCGAACACTAGGTTGAGCGGGTTACGCTTTTCCAGGCCTTCGTCGTAGGCCGGCTCTTCCTCCGCTACTGGAGTAGAATGGTCAACCAGCGCGGGCGCTACGGCGGCCAGCCAGTCGGGCGTTTCGGGCGGCGGCACCGGCGACACCTCGGGCGCGGCCGGCGCACTGGTTTCGGCGGGCGCGACGTAGGCCGGGGGTGCGGGGCTGGCGGGCGCAGTTGGGGCTACCGGCGCAACGGGCGCGGGAGGCGTAGTCACCTCAGCGCCAAATATCAGCTTTTGCTTCAGCGCCTCAAACTCCTGGGGCGTGAGGGCGCCGGCGTCGAGCATTTCCTTGAGCTGCCGCAGGGTAGCGATAGGCGAATTGGCGTCGGAGGGATTCATATGGGAATAATTCTGGAGTACGCAGTAACAGGCTGCTGGACAACAGCTAGGCTGGATGGCGAATTGAACTGGTTTGTAAACTAGCTGTCATGCTGAACGCAGTGAAGCATCTTTATCGCACCGTTGCTTAGCCCTGACGAAGCGGTAGAGATGCTTCACTGCGCTCAGCATGACAGCTAGTTTCAGCTACTACTTCTTACCCACCGCCCCGGCCCGCTCGCGCCGGCGCTGCAGGCGGGCTTTGTTAAGCTCCAGCTGCCGGGCGTTGGTAGTCATTTGTACGCTGTCCTGGTGCATTTGCAGCGCGTTTGAGCGGTTCTTGCTTTGCATCTCGTCAATGCGCTTGAGGTTGCTGGCGGTATTGCTTTGGGCGCTCTGAATGCTGCGGGTCAGTTTGTCCTGCTCTTTTTCCACGGCGGCTACCTCGCGCTCGGCTTCCTTCACCTGCACCTGGTAGGCGTTGGCGCGGGCGGCCGTGGCAAACTTCTCCAGGATTTTGCGCAAGCTGGCAAACTCGGAGGGCGTGCCGCCCGGCTCGAAATACGCCTTGTCGCCAAAGCCGCCGAACAAGGCTACCTCCGTAGTCGAGTCGTTAACGGCGTTGAGATTGACGTATAGATTGACGGGCTTGCTTGAAATGCCCGCGCCCGTGGCTTCCTGAGCCGAGAGCTCATCCTTCTTACCCTTGATGCCCAGCGCGGCCAACGTCTTGCTCTTGAAGCGGATGGAGTACGTATCCTTCATGTATTCCTGCCAGTAGTCGCGGGTGGTTTCAACCGAGCCATCGACCTGCACCAGCACGGCATCGCGGTCGCGGCGGTCGCGGGTGGCGGTGCCGTTGGTCACGGTGTAGAGCTGCGCCCAGGCAGGCGCGGCCAGCAGCAACAGACTTATCAACAGGGTAAGGCAGCTTTTCAACATAAAGGGGAAATGAAGGGCAGAAAGGCGTTGTACGCGGATTAGCGCAGGTCGTGGCGGGCGAAGGCCGCGCGCAGGTCGTGCTGCATGGCCTCGAAGCGGGCCACGGCGGCGGTCAGAAACTCATCGTCAAGCAGTTGGCGAATCTCCAAGTCGGCCGCTTCTACGCCGCTCAGGTCGAGCTCGGCTACCTTGTAGGTTTGCTCCAGCGGGCCTTGCTCCAGCTTGAGCAGGTACTTGCCGTTCCAGGCGAGCAGGGTTATTTTGACTTTGGGATACGGAATATCGGCGACGTGGCGCATGGCAAGCGGCTGGGCTCTGGCTGGCCCAGGAAGTAAAAACGCAAACTACGGGCGAAGATAGAGCCGCCTCGGGCAGCCGCCCGGTAAGCTGCGCGTTAACTACCCCCGGCGGCCCCGCGTACCAAAAGCGAGCCGCCCGGCCGGGCGGCATTTATTTCACTTAGCCAGTTACAGCCATGCCTCAGGGAGATAAGTCGAAGTACACCGACAAGCAAAAGCGCCAGGCCGAGCACATCGAGGAGAGCTACGAGAAAAAAGGCGTACCCGAAGAAGAGGCCGAAGCCCGCGCCTGGGCCACCGTAAACAAGCAGGACGGCGGCGGCAAGAAGCCCGGCGGCTCGGGCCGCAAGAAAAGCGAGTAGTGCATCAGAATGGCGAGCCCGGCCGACTAGCCGGGCTCGCTACTGCGCGGTCAGCTTGTCCGTTACCTTGCCCAGGTCAGTGCTTACTTTCTGCAAGAAGCTGAGCTGCTCCAGCAGCGGACGGTCGGCGGGGGCGGCGGGCACCGGCGAGCGCACCTCGGGCGCGGCAGGCTCGTCGGCGGGGGCGCTAGGGTCGAGGCGGGCTAGGCTGCGCGTGAGGGCCGCCAGGGCGCTCGTAAGCAGGCGGCGGCTTTCGGGCGAGGGCAGTGGGTTGGCGGTGGCCGTGTCTTGCCAGGTAGTGGTGAGGGCTGCGATGTTGGACGATAGTATGTGGTTCAGCACCACAAATTGGTGGGTTTCGGTGGGGCGGCGGTACTTGCGCTTGGGCTCGGAGAGCATCCGCTGGAAGGCCGCCGCCAGGTTGGCCGAGGCCACGTACACGTCTTTGCGGCGCAGGCGGTAGGCGGTGGCGGGCACCGCGCGGCCGGCCAGGCGGTCGGCCAGCTGGCGCAGGTAGGCGAGGTTGGCGCGCAGCGTGGCGGCCATGAGGTCGGGCAACTGCTCGCTTTCCCAGCTCGGGAAAAGCAGGTAGCCCACGCTCAGCGCGATAGCGCAGCCCAGCAGCGTATCGGTCACGCGCTCCTCGATAATGCCCACGTAGCCCGCCCCCAAAAACGTGAACATGATGAGCAGGTACGCCGTCAGGAATATCACCGTCACCAAGTACTTGGTGCGCTGAAAGCTGTAGGCAATCACCATAAACACCACCAGAATACCGAAGCGCACGTCGCCGCTATCCACTGTTTTAAGAATAATCGCGCCCAGCAAGCCGCCGCCCAGCGTGCCCACAATGCGCTCGGTATTGCGCTGGCGCGTGAGGCTGAAACCGGGCTTGAGCATGATGGTGACGGTCATCAAGACCCAGTAATTGTGCTGGCCGTGCCAGAATATCTCGGCCAGCACGAAGGCGATGAGGCAGGCCACCGCCATGCGAACGGAGTGCCGGAACACCGACGATTTCAGGGTCAGGTTTTCGGTGAAGGCTTTGAATTGCAGCTCCTGGCGGGCCACAAACTGGATGTGCGAGGCCGCCCGGCCGGGCTCGGTGGGCTGCTCGGCCAGCTGGCTTTCGTCGAAGTAACGGCGCAGGCTGGCGGTGCGGCGGATGAGGTCGCGCAGGTTCACCAATATTTTCCGCAGGATGCGGGGGTTGGGGCCAGCCTCGGTGGGCAGGGCCGCGATGCGCGCTTGCAGGCGGTCCCACTCAGCAGTGCGGTCGGGCGGCGGGCTGCCAAAGGCGCGGTTGGCCATGATGGCGCTGCCCAGGTAGTCGAGGTCGGTAGCGAGGCGCGTGATGAGAGCCGCGATGTCGCCGAGCACGCTGGTGTGCCCGAAGTCGCGGCGCAGGGCCGCGTAGTCGTAGTGCCCGGCCGTAATGTGCTCGTAGAGGTCCACGGCCTCCACAAAGGTGAGCACCAGCCGGCGGCTGGCGCTAGTGCTCTCGCTCACGAGTTGCCGCGAGCGGAAGATGACTTCGCGCACGGCCTCCTGCTTTTCATTTACCGTGACTTGCTGGGCCACGAGGCGGCGGTAGTCTTCTTCTAAATCAGTGGATTGCTGATAAAAAGTAGCCTTCAGCTCCAAGAAGCCCGCCAGCGCGTGCAGGCACTCGCCCAGCGCCTGCTGCGCCGCACGGTAGGGCAGCACCTGCTGCTGAAGCAGCGCCAGCAGCAGGTACCACGCCCCGCCCAGCCCCAGCAATAGCGCGTGGGGTACCACCTGCGCCGGCCCAATGGGGTGCGCCAGCGTCAAGACCATAGCCAGCAGCGTGGCCGAGCCCACCGCGCCCGCCCGCGCGCCCCACACCAGTAGCATGGTAAGCGCGAAGGCCAGCCCGACTACCTCCAGCCCCAGCAGCACGCGGTAGGGTGCTACTAGGTTGGTGAGAATCGACACTACGAATACTAGCCCCAGGCTGGCCAGCATGCCATTGCGCTTGTGGCGGGCGGGGCCGGGCGTGTCGGTGACGCTCACGCACACCGCGCCAGTCGAGATGGTGACGCCCGTGGCTAGGTCGCCCCACTGCGCGCCCACCAGCGCGGGCAGCAAAATGGCCAGCGTGGTGCGCAGCCCATCGGAGAAGTGCTGGCTAAAGAAAAAGTAAGCTAAATCGCGGCGAGTAACGTGCGGAAGCGGGGCGTGCATGGCTGCCGCAAAGTACGGCCCGCGCCCGGCGGAGTTTATATATCAGGGTAGGAGGGTGCGGGGGTAAGCGGGCAGGAGTTGCCTTTTTATTTCTGAAACTCCTCCCCGCTTACCCTCACACCCTCCTACCCTACCGCCGCGCCTACAGCAGTATCGCCGCCAGGGCGTAGTCGGCCAGCAGGATGGCGATGATGGAGTTGGTAACGGCGGCGGTGCCAGCCGCGCCTACTTCGAGCGCACCACCGCGCACCGAGTAGCCTTTGTAGGCCGAGGTAGCCGTAACGAGGAAGGCAAACACCACCGACTTGACGAGGGCAAAAAACACGGTATAGGGCTTAAAATCGAAGCGAATGCCCTCGATGTAATCGGCCCCCGGCATGATGCCCGACACCTGCGAGGCCACGTAGCCGCCCAGGATGCTCAAATTCATGGCCAGAATGACGAGCAGCGGAAACACCAGCAGCGCCGCCAGAATGCGCGGCAGCACCAGGTACGAGGCCGAGTTGATGCCCATCGCGTCCATGGCCGAAATCTGCTCGGTAATCCGCATCGTGCCCAGCACCCCCGCAATCGACGAGCCCACCTTGCCCGCCAGCACCACCGAGATGATGGTGGGCGCGAGCTCCAGAATGGTCATCTCGCGCACCATGTAGCCCACCATCGACTGCGGAATGAGCGGGTTGACGAGGTTATACGCAATTTGCACGCACGTAACGGCCCCGATAAAGGTGGCCACGAGCGACACAATAAACACCGAGTCGATACCGATGAGCACGGCTTCTTCCATCGTGCGCTTCCAGATAACGGCGGGCCGCTCGGGCCGCGTCACCATCTCCGTCATCAGCAACACAAAGCGACCAAAGGCCGAAACCGGCCGGGGATAACGATACATCTACTTTTATAGAACTTACGCCGCAAAGGTACGGCTGGCATAAGCCAGAGCGGCGGCTGGGGGTCACTGGTTGCAACGCAACTCAGCGGCCCCAGCCGCCGCGGGTAGACGGAGTGGGGAGAGGAATATTTTAAGCTCGGCAGATATGCGGCCTGCGTGCAGCTGTCATTGCGAGCGCAGCGAAGCAATCGCACCTATTCAGCCGTGCCGCTCTGGTGCGATTGCTTCGCTGCGCTCGCAATGACAAACGCTGTAGCAGCCACCCGCGCGCTAATACAGCACGTCCTCGACTGGCTGCACGGGCTTGGGCACGTCGGTTTCGCCCAGCATCTGGCGCAAGTCGATTTCGATGCTGCGGCAGATGGCTGACATCGACACGTCGTTCTCCTGATTCTCGAAGGGATTCTCACTGTTGTGGCCCACCTTCTCAATGGTGTGAAACACCCAGCTCACGAGCGTGGCGAAGGGCACCATCAGCCATACGTGGTAGGGCCCGAGCGCCACCCGGCTGTCAAACTCTTCAACCAGGCCCAGCGGTAGTAGCAGCGCGAACACCACCACGAAGACGTAGCTGAAAAACGCGTACTGGCGCGGAAACGGCGTGTTTTTGATGCGCTCGCACGCGCCCTGGTGGTTATTGAGCTCGCGCAGGGTTTCGGCCATCGACACTTCCCGAAACTCAGTCAGCATCCCGTCGAAGCTGAGCTGGCGCATGTCGTGGCCCTGCGCCAGCACGAGCTGCGCGGGCGGGTTGTTGGTTTTGCCCAGGGCGTGGTCAGCGGGGTCGAGCAGGAAGGGTACCACGTCGGTTTGCCAGAGCTCGGCCGTTTGGCGGCGCAGGTGCAGGCGCAGGGCATTGACCCAGGCAATGTGCCGGTACACCAGCCGGCGGTGCGCGGCCAGCTCGGCGCTGTCGATGTGGTAGTTGTCATCGGGCGTCCGCACAAAGTCGATGACCCGGCCGGCCCAGGTGCGCGACGAATTCACGACCGCGCCCCACAGCTGCCGCGCCTCCCAGAAGCGGGCGTAGGAGGCGTTGCTCTTAAAGCCGATGTAAAAGGCCACCGCCGTACCCAGCGTGGCCACCGGCTGCCACGGAATATCGAGCCAGTGAAAATCGAGCGGCCCGTACATAAAGCCAATCAGGCCGTCGTAGACGGCGAACACTAGTAGCGGCCGCCAGCCGTATTTGCGCCAGATAAACGACGGGCGGAGGTTTTCTTCAATATGCATGTAGTAGGATGGGTAGGATAACTGCTTGTAAAGGACCGCTGGCACCAAAGCCCAAAAGGTAACGTTTTGGATAACTACGCAGTTGCGGCGGCCAAAGACACAAAATAAGCTGTCCAAGCCACGCTGCGGGCACAGGTCTGCGGCCGCTTTTCGTTCTTTGCAACCTAATTCGCACAGCACCACCACTTAGCTATTTTCATTTTTCCTTCATATGCGATTCCCGCTATTTCTTTCCGCCTTCTTACTGGCCGCCGCTACCCCCACCCTGGCCCAAAAGCCCGCCAAGCTCAAGTACCCCACCGACGACAACAGCCGCGTGTACGACGCCGTGGAGCAGCCCGCCGTGCCCAAAGGCGGCCCGCAGGGCTACGCCGACTACCTGGCCAGCCACCAGAAGTACCCCACCGCCGCCATGCAGGCCAAGCAGGAAGGCACCGTGATGGTGACGTTCGTAGTCGAAAAAAGCGGCAGCGTAGGCGAGGTCGAAGTAAAGCAGCCCGTGGCCCCGCTGCTCGACGCCGAGGCCATCCGGGTGATAAAAGCCGCCCCCAAATGGACGCCCGCCCACCACAAGGGCAAAGTAGTGCGCCAGCGCGTGACCGTGCCCGTAAGCTTTGTACTGGCCGAGGGCTCGGGCGAGGTAGTAGAAGTGCCCGCCGCCGGCAGCGCCAAGCCCGGCCAGCCGCTGCCGCCCGGCGCGGTAGCCGCCGCCCCCGGCACCAGCTCGGTTATCGGCACCACGGCCAGCGGGGCCAGCATCATCCGGCCCGAGAAGGGCGCGCAGCCGGTGGGCGGCACTACCGCCTTTTTCACCTGGATTGCCGACAACTTGAAATACCCCGACCTGGCCCGCAAGCGCAAGATGCAGGGCAAGGTGCTGGTCGAGTTTATGGTGCAGCCCGACGGCTCGCTCACCGACGTGCGCGTGCCCAAGAAGCACGGCTCGGGGCTCGATGAAGAGGCTATTCGCCTCATCAAGGCCGCGCCTAAGTGGGAGCCGGCCATGTACCAGGGCAAGCCAATAAAACAGAAAATGGCGCTGCCAGTGCTGTTTCAGTTGTAGGGTATTAGCAGGGCAACAAACACGCCCGTCCGCCCGTCATGCTGAGCGGAGCGCAGCGCAGCCGAAGCATCTCTACCGCACCGTTGCTAACGAAAAGGTTAGTTCACCGCTAGAGATGCTTCGGCTACGCTGCGCTCCGCTCAGCATGACAGCCTTATAACCGGCCGCTCCTACCCTCGCCAGCCGCTGAAATAACTGCCGGGCTTCTTCGTCTGTTTAGAGAAGAAGCCCTTTTGCCTGCCCCATGTCCTACCTCGAAGTCGCTACCGTTCCCGTCGTTTCCCGCATCTGGCCGCACGAGCGGCGCTACCGCAATGCCATGCAGGCCATTGCGCAGGCGCTGTTTACGGCCCTCGACGATGAATTGCAGCCCGCCGTGCAGGTGCTGGGCCTGCCGGCCGATAGCAGCCTGCCCATCGTGCAGGAGGTAGGCCCCGAGGGCACCGAGCTACCCCCCGAGCCGCTGGCCGAGGTAGTAGAGCGGGGCCGCCAGCTGCTGCTGCTGGGCCAGATACCGCTGCCCAACACGCCGATTGACGATACCATCGACCCCGACAACCTGCGCGAGCGCCTGCTGCGCAAGGGCATCCGCCTGGCCCTGGAGCCTGTGCTGGCCGAATTAGCCGCCGAAACCGACTACGAGTACTTCTGCACCTGGCCCATCCTGCTGAATGGCTACTTCGTGTGCACCATCCTGCGCTTGCAGCGCAAGCCGCTGCGCGCCTACCCCGCCCTGCTGCCCGACCGCGCCTACACCGACGGCCGCCCCCTGCCCCACTCGCTGCTGGCCGCCGCGATGGCACGCTTCAACGAGGAAACCGTGAAGGCCCTGAGCGAGCCCGAGCCAGGGGCGGGCCTGCTCTACCGCCCCCGCGACACCGAGGAACTGCTGCGCGCCGCCGGCCGCAGCCTGCTCGATGCGCCCGCCGTGGCCGTAGGCTCGGCAGACTGGAGCAGCGGCGAGCGCCTCGACTGGGGCAGCAGCACCGGGCCGGGGGCCGAGCGGCTGTTTTACATCATCAATACCATTTCGAGCCTCCGTTACGAGGGGGCCGAGGGCGTAGGCTGCCTGCTGCTGGCCCGCCGCGGCCACCCCAACATCGAGGAGGTATTTGCCCTCACCTGCCCCGTCGACCTCACCGACTACCGGGCCGTGCGCAAGCTGCTCGAAATGACCACGCCCAGCATCCACCTGCTGGCCGATGCCGACAAGGTGTACGCCCTGGGCCGGCAGGTGGGCCAGTACGAGGCCGAGCGCGAAGACCTGTTTGCCTTCCACTTCCTCACCTATTACACCTGGGAGCTGAGCCACGCCGGCCACACCCTGGCGCGCTGCCGCTACGGCCTGCCCGGCCTGGCCCGCCCCCGCCTCAACCGCCTGGCCTTCAAGCGCGAATACAAACGCACCTTCGGCGTGCCCAAGGCCGAGCAGTTTGAGCGGCTGTGGCAGGCGGTGCTCGAAGCCAGCCACCAGGCCAAGGGCACGCTGCTCGTCATCAGCACTGAGGCGCTGGCCGAGGCCGACCGCCTCAAGCTGCAATGCACGCTCATCGAGCCGGTGCTGCTCACGCCCACCATCACGCAGCTCGTTACGGCCATCGACGGCGCCGTGCTGCTCGACCCGCAGGGCTACTGCTACTCCATCGGCGTGATACTCGATGGCAAGGCCAGCAGCGGCCATGGCAACAGCACCCGCGGCGCCCGCTACAACTCGGCCATCCGCTACGTCGAAAGCTCCGACTTCCCCACCCTGGTAGTGGTGGTGAGCGAAGACGGCATGGTGGATGTGATGACCAAAGAGAGCTTGGCTGAGAGCCGGGGGTAGTGGGGAAGTTTTAAGCGAAAAGAAGGACGCCTGTCATTGCGAGCGCAGCGAAGCAATCGCACCTAACGAGAACCCGAGCGGGCCGTTCTGGTGCGATTGCTTCGTCGTTCCTCCTCGCAATGACAGGCGTTTTTTCTTTCGCTCCCTTACGCCGGCAGCGCGTCGTGGCGGGCCTGCACGGCGGCTATCGCGCCGGTGAGCACCTGCACCTGAGCGGCTACCTGGTCGGCGTCGACATCGGCCAGGAAGGCGGCGGTGCCCCCGGCGCTGGCGGCGCGGCGGGTGAGGCGGCTCTTCTGGTAGTTGGCCGTGAGCAGCTGGTCTTCGTAGCGCTCGCGGTCGGCGGGCGAGAGGCTGGTGCCGGCCAGCTGCTGCGTGAGGTAGGCTACCTGGTCGGTGGCTTTGGCAAGCTGCCCGGCCGTGGTGGCATCGGTGCGGCCGGCCTGGCGGTCTTTGAAGGCCTGGTTCTGGTCGCGGTTCTGGTAGCCGTCCAGCTCGGCTTCGAGCGAGGCTTTGGCGGCGAGGCACTGCGCCCGGTCTTTGAGGGTATTGACGTCGCAGGTCATGACGCACTAAAAAATAAGAGGGTGGAGAAAAGGTAAACTGTACGCCTCAAATGTACACGCGTCAATCGCTTACCCGCCCCATTCCTCCTGTTTTTTAATTGTCAATTTGCCGCGCCGCCCGGCAGCAGCGCGGCCAGCGCGGCGGCTTCGGCCTCCAGGGCTTCGGCTTGCAGGCGCAGTAGGTGGTAGCGGGCGCTGAGGGGCGGCGGCAGCGCCACCGGGCGGCGGGCCAGCCAGCGGTGCCGAAACCACACTTGCCACTCGGGCGCGGCAGCATCGGCGGGCTCGTGGGCGGGGCCGGGGTCGGGCGGCAGCGCCGCCCGCAGCGCGGGCAGGGCCACTGCCCAGCGGGCGGCCACGGCAGCTTTTTCTTCCAGCGGGCGCAACTCGCGGCGCAGGCGGCGGGCGTGGTGCTGGCAGTAGTCGAGGCGGGCGGCCAGGGGCGCGGCCTCGGGCGGGGCCAGCGCCAGGGCGGGCGCGGCGGCCGAGGCCAGCCGCAAGGCCCCGGCCGCCGCGCCCGCGCCGGGCGCGGGCAGCTGCGCCACCAGCGGGGCCAGGGCTTCGGCAGCGGCGGGGCTAAGGGCGCGGCGGCCGGTTTCGAGGTGGCCCACGGTGGCTTCGCTCAGGCCCAGCCACTGGGCTACTTCCTGCTGATTCAGGCCGAAATGCTGGCGGATGGCAGCGGTAGCGGAATCCAAGGAAACAGGGAGACGGGGCATAACTGTAGGGTTGGGAGTAAACTTTGCATGCTAACCCTACTCAACAGGTAGGGTTAGTATGCAAAGTTTACTCATAACCCTACAGTTGCGCAGTATAATCGTTGGCAGGCACTTATCTTTTAGGAGGACATATAAGCTTCTCCTTTTTTACTGCACTCTGGCCATTCGATTTTCTCCAAAACAGGAAAGCGTTTCGACAAAAGCGTTGCGCAAATCAGCAGATGCAGCCAGCAAGGCGTAATTTACTGGGAAATGCTACTTATGGAACCACTTGTAGAATCCCCAATAGGAGCCGTGTATACGCGCAGTTGGGTTGTCGAACTACTACTTGACCTGGCCGGCTATACCGGCACCCGCAACCTGGTCGACGCGCATGCCATCGAACCGTCCGCAGGTGATGGGGCTTTTTTAGAAGAGATGGTACATCGCCTGCTCAACTCCTGCCGCTTTCAAAATCGGCCTTGGTTGGATTGCCTGAACTCCTTGCGGGCTTACGAAGTAGATGCCGTTGCCCTGCAACGCTGTGCCAGCAGGCTACAGCAAATTTTAACGGAAGCAGGAATCGATGAAACCGACACCGAGCAGCTTATTACCACGTGGTTGGTTGCAGGAGACTACCTGCTGGTTTCTGGGCGCGAGCTGACCGCTCAGGCACCAATGGGCCAGCTGTTTGGCGGCTTAGTTTATCTGGCCGATTATATAGTGGGCAATCCGCCTTACGTCAGAGTAGAAAGCATCCCCGAGCCATTGAATGCAACGTATCGGCGGCTGTTTCCCACCATGAGGGGCCGTGCCGACTTGTACGTAGGCTTTTATGAAGCCTCCTTGCGCCGCTTGAATCCGGGCGGGGTATGTGCCTTCATCTGCGCCGACCGCTGGATGGTTAATCAGTACGGGGAAACGCTGCGGCGCTTTATTGCCAATGGCTTTGCCGTGGAAACACTGGTCGAAATGCACGACACCGCAGCTTTCGAGGAAGACGTGAGCGCCTACCCAGCTATTAGTGTCATTCGACGCACTACCCAGGGGCCCGCAGTAGTAGCCGTTGCCGATGGCACCCTTGAGCAGGCAGCTTCTCCGCGCGTGGTGGCCCAGCTCGATGCCCTGCGGCGCGGGCAGGCGCTACCAAGTATCCAGGGTATCACCGCCGCTCGAGTGCCAGCATGGTTTCCGGCCGGCGAGCCCTGGCCCCGTACTACCCCAGCCCGGATGGCGCTGCTAGCCTATTTAGAACAACACTTTGAGCCTTTGGTGTCGGTTGCCACCGGCACCCGTATCGGCTTAGGTGTGGCTACCGGTGCCGATGCGGTATTCTTCACCGCCAATCCTCAGCAGGTCGAGCCGGCCCACCAGCTGCGGCTGGCCCGCTCGGCCGACCTGCGTACCGGCCACCTCGTGTGGGGTGGTCAATGGCTTATCAGCCCCTGGCTCCAAGGCAATTTGGTAGATATAAGTCAGCGGCCACGCCTCCATGCACATTTGACGGCAAACCGTGCGCAACTCGAAAGCCGGCACATCGTCAGGAAAAACGCCGCCGCCTGGTACCGCACCATCGACAAGGTCGATGAAGCCCTGTACCACCGCCCCAAGCTGTACATTCCCGACATCAAAAACAAGCTGTTTCCCGTGCTCGACCACGGCGAAACGTACCCCGACCACAACCTATACTTTGTTACATCCGACACCTGGGACCTGGAAGTACTGGGTGGGCTGCTACTTAGCGACATAGGCACGTTCTTCGTCGCGTGCTACGGGGTGCGGATGCGCGGTGGCTACTTGCGCATGCAAACCCAGTACCTGCGCAAAATCAGGGTACCAAATCCAACAGCCGTGACCGAAACGCAGGCCGCAGCCCTACGCGAAGCTTTTCGCCTGCGTGACAGCACCGCTGCTACCGTTGCTGCTGTAGCTACCTACGGTATTGCCCACCTTTGGCCCACCTCCTAATCATGCTTTCCACCTACGATTCCATCAATAGCCTTTTCCAAAACCTGGATGCCGAGCTGCAACACGCCGTGCAATACTACTGGGATAGCCGCGACAGCGCGTTAGGCAGAAAAAAAGCAGCCGGCCGGCAGGATGCTGGTATGCGTGGAGCCGCCACATTTGGCGGCCAAATGGCTGCGCTGGAGGTGCTCGTGCGGCATGCCCTGAAATTGGTAGGCTTGCCGGGACTCGATATTAAAATCGGGCGTTCTGACGACCCTTCCTCTAACGGTCGCCTTGAAATACCAGGCTATTACCGTCCCGAAAAAAAATGGGACATGCTGGTGTTGTCTATATAAGCAGCTAATCGCCGCCCTGGAATTCAAAAGCCACCCCGGCCCCTCCTTCAGCAACAATGCCAATAACCGGGTCGAAGAAGCCCTGGGTAGTGCCGAGGATGTGTGAAAAGCCTACCGCGAAGAGCGTTTTGGGCCCGGCCCGCGCCCATTCCTGGGCTACCTGCTTTTAGTGCAGGACTGCCCAAAAGTTCACCGGCCAGTAAGGTTAAATCAGCCTTATTTCAAAGTAGACCCCGTGTTCGTTACCCCAGTTGGCGGCACATCTTACGCCGAGCGTTACCAGGTTTTTTGCAAACGGTTGATGCATGAAAATTTGTACACGGCCGCTTGCCTGCTGCTTGCCACTGAAACCAAGCCCACTATTATCACGCAGCCAGCGCCCGAACTCACTTTCCGCCGCCTGCTGGCCGGGCTGGTAAAGCACGCCGAAGCCATCGTGTTAGCGCAGGAACCACCCAAGCCAGAAGCAGGACAAACCACCATTAGATTCTGACAGTTGAAGCCCGAAGGCCCGGCGTACCGTCGCTGGATACTATCGCGCAAGACATGCCGGCAAGGTTGGTGTTTAGGTTTCTGATACAACCGCCCCCGGTCAAGGCAACATACCTTAGTTGGCTGTAGGGTTGGTGAGAGTAGTAGCATTTATACTCTACAGTATAGGTAGGGTATAAAGGCTGCTTACCTCGCTAACCCTACAGGCTGCCTACCGTTTCGCCTTAAACGACCACGTGACCCGAAACACGGCCACCACGTCGCCCGCCGCATCGCGGCCCGTGCTGGTGCCTACCACCGTGCGGCCCTCGCCGGTGGCGCGGCTGGCGGCCACGGCGGCAGCAATGGCCGCGCCGTCGGGGCAGGTGAAGGTGATGAGGCCCACGGCTTTTTTGGTAAATTCGGCTTGCAGGCCCACTACCAACATGGCCACCGGGCCGCCGCCCTGCGTGTGCAGCATGGCCTGAATGCCGCTGGCCAGCTCGGCCGCCATAGCAAGCGCCGCGAAGTAGATGCTGCGGAAGGGATTCTGCGTAAGGAACTGGTAGCGAATGGTGACGCTGGCCGCCTCGGGCGTGAGGGCCACTAAGCGCAGGCCAGCCAGCCAGGCCAGCGGCAGGCGGCGCAGCAGGTACAGCCGCAGCTTCAGCGGGTGCAGCACCTGGCGGCGGAAGGTTTCTTGGGCGGGGGACATAGGTTGGGACGGGGTTTTTCCACAAGGTTTCGCGGGGTGAGGCGCGGGGTTTCGCAGGGTGTCGGCTGACGGGAAACCCTGCGAGAAATTTACTTACGAGGCTTCACCACCAGTTCCTTGTACCCAAACGTCGGGTCCGTTTCTCGCACAAATTCCAACTCGGGCAGCTCTGCCAGCACGATTTCGGCGGTGGTGTACACGCGGCAGCCGGCCAGCAGGTGCCCGCCCAGCGTGCGGCCCGTGCTGTCGCTCACGCTCAGGTGCAGGTGCGCGCCGCCCGTGCTCGACAGCGTGCCCACCAGCGACACTATCTCGAAGTGGCCCCGGTACTCGGTGGGGCCTTCCTGATTGGCGAGCCGCAGCGTGGCCACCGTGAGGCTGCCCACGCAGGTGACTATTGCGCCAGCTTTTATATCGTGCTGGGCTACGTAGGCCAGCAGCGCGTCGCGCAGGTCGTCGCCGGGGCGCAGGCGCAGGGCGTGCGCCCGCGTGGCCGAGGCGTGGGCGGGCGGGGTAGTTTGGGCCATAGCCAGCGGGCCGCCAAGCAGCCCTAGTAAAAGCAAGGAAAAAGCAGCGCGCATGGGCCGCAAGGTAGGCCGCACTTATTTGCTGAACCGCACCGTGCCGTAGCGCACCTTGATGTTGACGCTGCCCGCACCCGGCGTGGGCACCCGGCCGCCATACACGCCCAGCACGTCGGCCACGCCCTGCGTTTCGCCCGCCGACAATACGCGCACCAGCTTCTTATCGACCAGCAGCTGCCCCTGCTCGGTGCTCACATCAAACTGAAAGCTCGGTGTAGCTTCGGCAAAGCCCAGCCGGATAGTGCTGAAACCGCCATCCAAGTTTATCTGCCGGAAATTGGCTCCCATGTCGCGCACCTCAAAATCGGGGCAGTAGCGCACGGCCATGTCCAGCCCTTCGCTCAGCTTTTCCACGCTGAAGCGCGAGTAGCCCGACGAGCCGCGCAGGTTGCGCACGCGGCCCAGGGCCACGTCGCCGTACTTGCTGTGCACCGTCAAGTCCTGCACGGTGCCCATGTCGATGTCGGAGTAATTGCTGCGCAACTCCACCCGCTCACCTTCGCTGAGGCGCAGCTTGGCATAGCTGGCCTCGAAGGTAGCCTGCTTCACGGTCGGGATAGTCGCGTCGCCGTTGGCGATGTGCACCACGTTGCGCGCGCCGGTTAGCCGGGCGGTGCGTAGCGTGCCGTAGTCCACGGCCAGCTGGGTAGGGCCCTGCCAGTCGCCGACCACCGTTACGTCGGCGAAGGCGGCGGCCACCCGCAACGGCGTGGTGCGCGGCAGCCAGATGACGTAGTTGACCTCGTAGCGCCGGCCACCGCCGCACCTGCCCCGCAGCGCCGCCCCAAACTGCGAGCTTACGCTGACGCCGCCCGTGCTGGCGTCGTAGTCGAGGTACTGCACCCCGAGCGCGCCCAGCAGTTGGGTAGCGGCCTCGGGCGTTTCGGCCCGCGCCACCAGCTCGGTTTCTACCTTGATTTCATTCTTGTTCCAGGCATTAATCTGCACCCGGCCGTAGCGCGTCTCTAGCGCAAATGAGCGGCCGGCCTTACCCACCGCGAAGCGGCGGCTCAGGTGGCGGTGCTGCTCGGCGGGCGGCACGGTCTGGTCGCCCTCGGTAGCATCGCTGGGGTTTTGCTGGCTGGTTTGGGTGGGGCCGTCCTGCGCGAGCGTTTGTCCGGCGGGGCGGGCTTCGGCCCACGTGGCGGGGCGGGCAGCCAGCGGGCCAGCCACCAGCCAGCCTAGCAGCAGGCCTGCGAGCAGGCGGCGGCTAGCGGTCATGGCGCAGCGAAGCTTCCGAAAACTGCCGGCTGTCGGCCAGGGCGTACTCGCTGCGGCTTTCGCGGGCCAGGGCCGTTTGGCCGGGGTCGCGCAGCTCCAGCTGCCGGTCCAGGATGTCGAGCCGGGTTTGCAGGTTCTTGTTCATAGCCGTGAGCACTACCTCGGGCTGCGGGTGGCGGGGCAACTCGCGCTTGAGGCGCTGGTAGAGGGTGTCGAGGTCTACTAGGTCGCGGCCCCACTCGGCCGCGTCTTCGGGGGCGAGCTGGCTAAGCTCGGCCTTACGGTCGGCGAGCTGGCTCACGTAGTAGGTTTCCATGCCGCGCACGGCGGTGTCGAGGCGAGCATTCAGGTTCTGGCTCACGGGGCTCGGCGTGAGCTCGCCGGTAGGCGAGAGGTAGAGTGCCGCGTCGGCGTTGCGGCCGGGAGCAGCCTGGCTCACCGCGCCGCGCTCGGCGGCTACGCGGCCCGATTTCCAGAGTTCGCCCAGCCCAGCGGCTAGCAGCAGCACCGCCAGCGCAGCCGCGATGCTGTAGTGCTCGTGCCAGGTGCGGCGCCTGGCCGGCGCGGCCTCCGGGGTCGGCTGGCTGAAAGGCAGCTGGCGGCCCGTTGCCACGGGTTCGCTTTCGTCGGTCAGGATGCTCATCACCGGCGCGGGCGCGGCTTCACCGTGCAGCTGTTGCTCTAGCGCGGTCCACAGGTCGGGGCGCGGCTCGTGCAGGTCGAAGTCGGCTCGGTGCCGCTCTACGTAGGTTTCGAGGCGGTCTTGCTTGGTATAATCCATTGGGGATAGCGGCTAAGAATATGGCGGCGCGGGGCTTGTTGCTTTTGGCTAATACGGTGCCGGGGCGCGAAGGCCGACAGGGAAGAAGAAAGAGAGATTGAAACGCAGTGGCAGGCAGGCAGTTTTAGTTTTTTAGCTCAGGCCACGCTGCTGGGCCAGTTCGCGCAGGCGCGTCCGGGCCCGGCTGTATTGCGACTTGGACGTAGACTCGGTAATACCCAGAATGCCGGCGATTTCAAGATGGTCGTAGCCTTCGAGCAGGTACAGCGACAGCACCACGCGGTAGCCATCGGGCAGTTCCTGGATGCAGCGCCGCAGCACGTCGGCCCGGTACTGCATATCATCCTCGTCGTCGTGGGCGTGCGGCCGGGCCACTTCGGGCGGGGCCGCATCGTGGTGGAAGTCTTCGAGTGGCACCAACTGCAAGCGCCGCTGCCGCAGGCAATTAATGCTCTTATTAACCACGATGCGCTTGAGCCAGGCTCCGAACGACGAGTCGCCCTTGTAGCCGCTGAGTTCGCGAAACGCGCTCAGGAAAGACTCTTGCAGCACGTCCTCGGCCTCGGCGTAGTCGCCGGTAATGCGTAGGGCGGCGTTGAACATTGCCTTGGCGTAGCGGCGGTAGAGCTCGGCCTGGGCCTGGCGGTCGTTGAGGCGGCAGCGCTCCACGAGCGGGGCATTAATGTCGATATAGGCTACGGCTTCCATACGCAAAGTCAACGGGGCAAGGCACAAAGGTCGGCGGCTTTTCCGAACTGTAGCTAACAGACAATAGCCAAGGCCGGCGGGTTGCACGCGGGCCCGACGTGGCCCGGTGCCGGGAGCCGCCCCGCGCCTTGCCGGGGTAGCTCTGATAGCCACTAGCCACGGAGGAATTTACATTATTCCGATAAAACATATTGAATAAATAATTAAAGAGCAGCCTATAATTAGCTGTACGCTTCCCCAAATCGAGCGTCAGTAGTGAGTAGAGAAAGGCGTAACTTTCCCTACCTGACGACTGAGAAATGAAAAAAAGGATGATTCAGCGAAGCCCAGCTTGTGGCCATTCTGCCACAGTAAGCCAGCGGGCAGACCGTAGCACGGCTTGACGCGCAGCCGAGGCAGGCTGTAGCGGACTGAGCCCATCCAAGAACTGTACCTCGGCCGGGCTAAAATCGCCCTGGCCCAGCAGCACCCGCAGGCAAAACCCAAAGTCCAGCGGGCGCGGGGCTGCGCCGCTCACAGCGGCCACTTCCTGCCAGCAGGCACCGCAATAGCTGCTGCTTATAGCCGGCTATAGCGTGGTCGGCCGGCGCAAGCGAGCCGTTGGCCTGCCGCAGCCGGGCATACGTCAGGTAGTGCGTCATGGCCATTGCTACGCGGGCAGTGTACACGGCCAGAGCGCGTTGCTGGCGGCTCGGCGCGCGATGCGCCTGGGTTGGGTTTTCTATGCTGGCCGCCCGGCCAAGGCGGCGGTTTAAGTCAACCAGCACGCGGCGCGTCCACGGGTGTTCGCGCTCCACGGCATCGTACTGCTCATTATTGACCTGCTGATAGATGATGAGTTCGATGCTAAGGGCCAAGGTATCGTTGTGGAGCGCATCGAGCCGGGCTGGGAAGGCATATCTCGCCGTATCCTGCCCGGCGGGCCTGTGCATGAAGTCCTTCAGGCGGTCGGTATTGATGAGCAGGTCGGCCTTATCTGCTACTGCTATATAGGGCGAGGTCAGAAAACGCAGTCGGTTTTCGATAATCGCGTACGCCACGTAGTCGGCCCGCTGCTGGCGCTGCGCCCATGCCCACCAGCCCAGCCCTACCAGCAGCACGGGTAGCAGCACGGCCGCTGCTACCCGCCCTGCCCCGTAGCAGGCCACCAGCAGTGGCACAAAAAGGCGGCGGCGGCTGGTATCTAAATATCGCTGCAGCACACCGTGTTGCGCGGTAGCCTGGGCTTGGCACGGGGCCTCCGGCGCGCGCGCAGCAGCTACATAATGCACTAATCAGCTGCCATTTAGTTGCTTGAACTAGTTCCACTGCGCGAAGTAGCTGTAGGAGCCGATAAGCAATAGCAAGCCGTTACTCTCAGCATCGGCCTATCAGCAGCCAGCTTGCTGCATCAGGTCTTGGGCAACGCGCATATCCTCGACCTCATTGCTGGCCCATTCGCTCTAGTGCTTCCAATTACGAATCAGGCTTTCGTGAGTGATGTCGAGCACGGCATTGGGCGGCAGTACTGCGCGGGCATCGGCATCTTCGAGCAAAAAGGGCGACAAGAAAGTGGTACCTACCGAAAGGGCCGCAGAATATGGCACACCACCGGCCAGGGTATTGCCGCATCACCGATGATAGCCGTGATTTCGGCCCTGCTGAGGCGGTTGCGCACCACGCGCTGGCCATCGGTGCGCGTGAGCACCCGAAAGGTGCGCTCAATCACGCTTTCGGCCACACCTGACGGTAGTGGCGGCTGAAAGCCTTTGTTATGTAAGCTAGTAGCTTCGTAGTACAGCTGGTTGACGTGGGCGTCGAGCACGTTGCGCAGCGAAGGCTGGCCCAGCAAAAACTGCCGTTGCACGGCCGACAGCCCCGCCCGCCACCGCGCAAAGTACGCCTGGTCGGCAGCGGGCAGCTCGTCGGCCCGCCCGCCTACCATTGCGTAGTAGAGGAGGTCCATTTCCTCGCACCCCTCATCGGCTGCCGGCCAGATGCGCCGTAGCGCGTGCTGCAACACCGGCAGTTGGTCCTACCCAAACTGGATGTCGTAGAGCAGCCGCTCGCTGATGCGGTTGCCGCTCAGCAGCGCCGGCTCCTTTATCACCTCCACAAACTCGTGGCGCAGCAGCCGCGGCACAAAAAATACTGGCTGATGCCAATCTGCTCTAGCAGCCCCCCAAACTTGGCGCACTGCTCCACGTAGTCGGAGCGCATGGTACACACGATGTAGATAGGTAGGCCCCGGGCCTGGGCCAAGCGAGTGGTTTCGAGCAGCAGGTTCACCACCGTCTGGGCGGCGGTGCTGGGGCGGCCGGCAGCGTAGTTTTCGGGGTTGATGAAAAACTCCTCAAACTGGTCGACTACCACCAGCAGATTGGCCGCCTGTCACCGGTGCTGGCGCTGCTCGGCCGCCGTGAGGCCGGCCGGCTCGTCGGCCGGGCACAGCGCGGAGGTTTGGTAAAGCTGTACCAGAGCCGAGAAGCCATGCTCCAGCTCGCTTTCGACAGCTTCTACGCTGCCGTAGGGGCGCAGGGCCGGGGCTAGGGCGCGGGCCATGCTGCGCAGCGGCTGGCGCTCGGGTCGGAAAGTAGCCACCGCCCAATTGCTGTAGCGCCCGCGCAAAAAGCCCGCCCGCACCTCGAGCAGCAGCCCCGCAAATACCAGCGACGACTTACCATCGCCCGAGGCGCCGGTTATCATCACGAAGCGCTCGGCAGCCAGTAGCGTTAAACATTTGGCCACGTGCTCTTCGCGGCCCCGGAAGTAGATGGCTTCGTCTTCGGTAAACGTCCGCAGCCCCGTGTAGGGGCAAATTGGCTCTTCCGGCCCAAATAGCGCGGGCTCGGTGTAGTCGCAGGCTTCCATCGACGCTTATTGCTGGCTGATTTGCTGGAATACCCGCAGCACCTCCTGGCTTATGTCGTGGTGCGACTGAATACAGGAAATAACCCGCAGGGCCTTGAAGTCGCGCATCCGGTTATGGGCCGGGTCGTTTTCGCCCACAAAAAGGATGGGGGTGGTAGAGCCCGCCCCACCCACCAGCCGCCACACTTGCTTCACGAAGGGCAAGGCCTAGTCGGCGCGGTGCTTGAAATACACCACCGTCAGCCGGCTCTTAGGAATATTGCGCACCGTAATTTCTTGATAATCAGCTTCGCTATCAGGCTCGATAGTGAGTATTTCCAGCGGTATTTCCTCGCTCAGGCGGTCGTTAATGGCGTTGGCTTCTTCGCTGTCCATCTGGTTATACACAAAGAAGATTTCCATCTCCTTTTCCACGCTAGTAAACGTAGTCCGCTCCGTCAGTTTGTTGCGAATAGTATTTGTGAATGCCTTCTGGGTAGGCCGCACAGCCAGCGCTTCGTCGGAGCAGTACCAGATAAACTGCCAAAAATCAGCCTTCTCGGCGGCTACCCGGTGGGCCTTCTGGTAGGCGTACATCGGGAAGGAGCATTCCTTATCGTCCTCGAAGCGCCGCCCAAATTAGTTGCCCAGCAGATGCACCGCGCAAGTAGCCGCTGCCAACGCCTCCTGCATACGCGCCCGAAACTCCGCCTCATCAAGCGGGCAGTCGGTAGTGGGCACCACGCGCAGGCCAGCTTTGGCGCATACACGGGCTTGTCGGTGAGTAGCCAGAACTTGCACTCACCACGCGCAGGCCAGCTTTGGCGCGTACCAGGGCTAGCTCCTCGCGGCGCGCTATCAACTCTTTAGAAGACCAAGCCAGAAACACAACCGGACCAGTGGCCACCGAAGCAGAAACGGCCGGCGCTACTGATGCCGTCGGCGTCGACAAAGGTGTTTGGGCGGGTGCAGGCGTTGGAGACGCCACCACCCCGGCCGCCGCGCCAAACCCAGTGGCCGGTCGCACGGCCGCTATCAGTTCCTTTATGGCGTTGGCTACTTTATATAGCTGGTTGCGGTAAAGCAGACCACCGTTGCCATGAGAATACTCTTCATCCTCGGGGCGGAGCGGGCGGTTCACGCCTAGCTCCTGGTACACGAAGTCGATAGTGCGTAGCTGCCGGCCCATTGTTTTTTCCAGCAGCTGCTCATCTACCAAGTTCAGGTTGTGAATACGCACCGGTAAAATACGGCTACCCACGTTGCCGCTCGACAGCCGTAAGTATAGAGCCCCCAGGCGGCTCTGCTGCGCTTCCCGTAAAAATGGCATAAACTCGTGCTACCACGAAAAGCGCTCAGTCTGGCAATACGTCTGCGAAATGAGTGGAATGAGAATGAATGAGCGCAGCTGATGCTCCAGGCTCGGCCCTACCAGCTGGCTGTCGCCCAGGCCACCGCGCGCATCTTTGTCAAAGTAGATAGTCAGGCGCTCCTTCACCGTGGCCGCCAGCTCGTCTTGCAGGCGCGCGACAAACTCCGTCACCCAGCCATCGAATAGGTTATCGTTGTGCCGGTAGCTGATAAAAATATCGTATTTAAATTCGGGGAGCAGCGCCGCCATTGTAGTGATAACACAAGCAGACCCTGATGAAAACTGCCCTGTAGTCCAAATATACTAGCCTTTAATACTAAAATATAGCACGCTCACTCATAGCATATACCCTATCGCGTTAAAACTGAACGTTGATACTATATCACAAGCTCCATGCTATATTGAGCGGTATAGATTTCAAATAAAAAGGGGGCTGCGCCCTTTGGCGCAGCCCCCTTTTTATTGAGCCGTTAGCAATTAAGCTTCGGGCGTCTGCTTCTCGTCAGCCGGAGCTTCCAGCGTGGTAGCTTCGGCTTCGGTAGCCGAAACGGCCGGAGCGTCTTCAACTACTACGGCAGCCGAGGTACCGGCTTCGTTGTTAGCAGCTTCCGACTTGCCACCACGGCGACGCGAACGACGGGTCGTAGTGGTCTTGGTTTCGGCAGCGTTTTTCGATTCGAGCAGGGTCTCGTTGAAGTCCACCAGCTCGATGATGCACATATCGGCATTGTCACCGAGGCGAGTAGCGCTCAGCTTCAGAATGCGGGTGTAGCCACCGGGGCGCTGGCCGATTTTCTCAGCTACTACGCCGTACAGCTCCTTCACGCTTTCCTTATTTTGCAGGGTAGCAAACACGGTCCGGCGCGAATGCGTCGTGTCGTCCTTAGCCTTGGTCAGCAGGGGCTCTACGTACTGGCGCAGGGCTTTCGCCTTGGCAACCGTCGTGGTAACGCGCTTGTGGAGGATGAGCGACGAAGCCATGTTCGACAGCATCGCGTGGCGGTGGGCGGTAGTACGGCCCAGGTGGTTGATTTTTTTACCGTGTCGCATCGGACAAATTGATTAAATGCTACGCTTGCGGACCAGGACCACGGCGGGTCGCGAGGAACCTCATTAGAACCCTAATCCCTAGGGCGCAGCGGGGTTTATAAAATGTGAAAATTTGTAAATGTGGCAGATGTGAAAATTGCTTTTCTATCCATCACGCCTCATTATAACCTAAAAAATGTGGGAGTTGGAAGCGTGAGTTGCGGCATTCGCCACATTTTCACATTCTTCCATCTCCCACATTCACTATTAGTCTTCGTCCAAGCGGTACTTGCTCAGGTCCATGCCGAAGTGCAGGCCCTTCTCCTCTACCAGGTTTTCCAGCTCGGTGAGGCTTTTCTTACCGAAGTTGCGGAACTTCATCATGTCGGCCATGTCGAGCTGCACCAACTCGCCCAGCGTCTTGATGTCGGCTGCCTTCAGGCAGTTGTAAGCACGCACCGACAGGTCCATCTCGCCGAGCGAAGTCTTGAGGACTTTGCGCATGGCGAGGGTCTCTTCGTCGATAGGCTCAGCTGCTACCGGGCGGTTGCCGCTCAGCTGCATCGTGCTGTCCGAAAACAGCATGAAGTGCTGAATGAGAATGTTAGCGGCACCTTTCAGCGCCTCCTCGGGGTGAATCGAGCCGTCGGTCGAGATTTCAATCAGCAGGCGCTCGTAGTCAGTCTTTTGCTCTACGCGCGTGTTCTCGATGCTGTACTTCACGTTCTTGATAGGCGTGTAGATAGCATCGATGGCAATCTGACCGAAAACCTGGTCGGCGGGCTTGTTCTCGTCGGCGGGCACGTAGCCACGGCCACGAGCTACCGTCAGCTCAAACTCCAGCTCTTTGGCCGGGTCCAGGTTGCAGATAACCAGCTTCGGATTCAGAATCTGGAAGCCAACGGCAAACTTGCCGATGTCGCCCGCCGTGAAGCTGTCTTGCCCGCTGATGCGCACCGTAATCTTGTCCTCAATAGCATCGCTGATTTTCTTGAAGCGCACCTGCTTGAGGTTCAGGATGATTTCGGACATGTCCTCAATCACGCCTTCAATCGTCGAAAACTCGTGCAGCACCGAAGTCGTGCGCACCGACGTAATGGCGAAGCCCTCCAGCGACGACAGCAGAATGCGACGCAGCGCATTCCCAATCGTGACGCCGTAGCCTTTTTCCAGAGGCTTGAATTCAAATGACCCGGTAAAGTCGTCGGATTTCTCCATTACCACTTTCTCCGGCATTTGAAAAGCTAAGATTGACATATGTGGGGCAATTAATGATGTAACAGGAAAAGCAAGCCTAGGCTTGCTCAAATTTGGGTAGCCACCCAAAACCACCGCTTGGTAGTTTTAGTGCCCTTCCGCGCTCAGTAGCAGCAGGATAGTAGCACCGGCTTAGCATAAGTGCGGCCCGAACAGCGTCCGGGCCGCACCAAGTGCCACTATTACTTCGAATACAGTTCGACGATGAGCTGCTCCGTGATTTTCTCCGGAATCAGGTCACGCGACGGCATGTTGGTGAATTTGCCCACCATGTCTTTGCCGTCCCACTCCAGCCACGAGAACTGACGCGAGTTGCGCACCGTCAGCGAAGTGGTGATAGCTTCGAGCGACTTCGACTTCTCACGCACCCCTACGAGGTCGCCGGGACGCAGTTTGTACGAAGGAATGTTTACTACCTCACCGTTTACCGTGATGTGCTTGTGCGACACCAGCTGGCGAGCAGCGCGGCGCGTGCCGGCGATGCCTAGGCGGTAAACTACGTTGTCGAGGCGCGACTCCAGCAGGCCGAGCAGGTTGTCGCCGGTGATGCCGGGCAGTACAGCCGCCTTGTGAAACAGGTTCTCGAACTGCTTCTCCAGCACGCCGTACAGGTATTTCACCTTCTGCTTCTCCATCAGCTGGACAGCATATTCCGACTGCTTCTTGCGGCGGCCACGGCCGTGCTGGCCGGGGGGGTAGTTCTTTTTGTTGAGCGCTTTGCTCGGGCCGAAAATCGGCTCCGAAAAGCGACGGGCGATTTTGGCGGTAGGGCCAGTATAACGTGCCATTTTAGAAAAATATCAGAAGTAAAAAATCAAACGCGGCGACGCTTGGGCGGGCGGCAGCCGTTGTGCGGCAGCGGCGTCACGTCGCGGATAGTCGTCACTTCGATACCAATGTTACCGAGGGCACGGATGGCCGACTCGCGGCCAGCGCCCGGGCCTTTCACGAATACTTCGGCTTTGCGCATGCCCAGGTCGTGGGCTACTTTGCCGCAGTCGCTAGCTGCCATCTGGGCAGCGTAAGGCGTGTTTTTCTTCGAACCACGGAAACCCATTTTACCCGCCGAAGCCCAGGAAATAACCTGGCCGTTCGAGTTGGTTACCGAGATGATGATGTTGTTGAAGGAGGCGCGGATGTGGACCTGGCCCACCTGCTCCACCACGACAAGCCGCTTCTTGGCTTTGTCTTTTCTTTTTTGTGCCATTTGGTTATCGCTATAAACGCGGCAGGTGTTAGTACTAGTTTTTCGTTTTTCGTTTTTCGTTTTTCGCTAAGCGTAACACTCTTGACGAAAAACCAAAAACGAAAAACGAAGAACGAATCCTGATTGCCGCTACGGGTTATTTCGTTGCTTTCTTCTTGCCGGCCACGGTCTTACGCTTGCCCTTGCGGGTACGCGAGTTGTTCTTGGTGCGCTGACCACGAACGGGAAGACCTTTGCGGTGACGGAGGCCGCGGTAGCAGCCAATGTCCATCAGACGCTTGATGTTGAGCTGGATTTCCGAGCGCAGCACGCCTTCGGTTTTGTGCTCAGCGGCGATGATGGCGCGGATTTCGCCAGCTTCAGCCTCAGTCCAGTCTTTCACCTTTTTGTTGACATCGATGCCAGCTTTGGTGAGGATTTTAACCGAGTTGCTCCGGCCAATGCCGAAAATGTAAGTCAGGGCGATTTCGCCGCGCTTGTTGTCCGGGATGTCTACCCCTGCGATACGAGCCATAGTGGTTGTGAGATGTTTGCGGACCAGAAAGCCCGGCAGCGGCTTGGAAGGCGGCTAGCTGAAGAAAAGTTCAATCTAGCCAGTACCCAAGGCTCCGGGTTTCTGAAAATTGATTTAGCCCTGACGCTGCTTGAAGCGGGGGTTCTTCTTGTTGATAACGTAGAGCTTGCCGTTGCGGCGGATGATTTTGCAATCAACGCTACGTTTCTTCACCGAGGTTTTTACTTTCATGACCTTGAAAAGAACGAAAAAAATTACTTGTAACGATACTTAATGCGGCCTTTCGACAAGTCGTAGGGCGACATTTCGAGCTTTACCTTGTCGCCGGGCAGAATCTTAATGTAGTGCATCCGCATCTTACCCGAGATGTGGGCAATCAGCTGGTGGCCATTTTCCAATTCCACGCGAAACATGGCGTTGGAAAGGGCTTCGAGGATGGTACCGTCCTGCTCGATGGAGGCTTGTTTTGCCATAAGGGCTATTGCAGTGCTTTTTCTATGTAGTCAAAGGAGGTCAGAATTTCTGCCTTGTCTTTCCGAACAACAACGGTGTGCTCAAAGTGCGCCGCTGGCTTCTTATCGCGGGTCCGGATGGTCCAGCCATCTTTCTCCTGCACTACGTCCTTCTTACCGAGGGTAATCATCGGCTCAATGGCGAGGGTCATGCCGGTTTGCAGCAGCGGCCCCGAGCCCCGCTTGCCGTAGTTCGGCACCTCGGGTTTCTCGTGTAGCTTGGCTCCTACCCCGTGGCCGACCAGCTCGCGCACTACGCCGTAGCCTTTCGGCGCCACGTAGTTTTGGATGGCGTAGCTGATATCGCCCACGCGGTTGCCCGCTACGGCCTGCTCGATGCCTTTGTACAGCGAAGCTTTGGTTTCGTCCAGTAGCCGCTGCACCTCCGGCGCTACTTCCCCGATTGGGTAGGTGTAGGCGCTATCGGCGTGGTAGCCATTGAGGAAAACCCCGCAGTCTACCGAAATGATGTCGCCGCTTTTCAGCGGCTCATCGGTGGCGAACCCGTGTACTACTACCGAGTTTGGGCTTAGGCAGCAGCTGTGCGGAAAACCGTACAATCCTTTGAACGAAGGGGTAGCCCCGTGGTCGCGGATGAACTCCTCGGCGCGGCGGTCTAGCTCCCGCGTCGTGACTCCCTCGCGCACCAGCGCAGCTACCTCGCCGTGTGCACGCGCCAACAGTTGCCCGGCGGCGCGCATTAAGTCTATTTCTTCTTCAGTTTTATACTGAATAACACCAGTTGCCATTCGTGCTACTTAGGAGGCAATGGCAATTGGCTGCGAAGGGCGACCGCGCAATTTGCCTGATTTCATCATGCCGTCGTAGTGGCGCATCAGCAGGTAGCTTTCTACCTGGTTGAGCGTGTCCAGCACTACGCCTACCATGATGATAAGCGAAGTCCCGCCGTAGAACAGCGACAGCGGACGGGTAACGCCGAGCAACAGGGCGAGCGTCGGGAAGATGGCGATGAGAGCCAGCGCCACGGCACCTGGCAGTGTTACACGAGTCAGGATTTCATCAATGAACTCCGACGTATCGCGACCCGGCTTTACGCCCGGTACGAAGCCGCCACTCCGCTTCAGGTCGTCCGCAATCTGGTTAGGGTTGACGCTGATGGCCGTGTAGAAGTAGGTGAAGATGACAATCAGCAGTGCGAATACCGTGTTGTACACCCAATGCTCGGGCGAGAAATACGCCGCGATGGTAGCCGCCAAGTCGCTGTTCTTATCCCAGGCCGACGCAGCGATGCTCGGCACGAACATCAGCGACTGGGCGAAGATGATGGGCATAACGCCAGCTGCGTTAACCTTCAGCGGGATGAACTGACGCTGGGCGTCGAGTTGCGTAGCACCACCTACCTGCTTAGCGTACTGCACCGGAATGCGGCGAACAGCTTGCGTGAGCACAATAACGGCCATTACTACTAGGAACAGCACCACTAATTCCAGCAGGAAAATCAACGACTTGTTGACACCCTTAGCGGCGGCTTCGCCGATGAGGGCACCAGGGAGGCGCGACACGATACCAATCATAATAATCATGGAAATACCGTTGCCAATGCCTTTGTCGGTAATTTTCTCCCCTAGCCACATGCAAAACAGCGTGCCGGCCGTGATGATGAGCATGGTGGAGATGGTGAAGAACGTGCCGGGGTTCATGATAGCCTCGGCATTAATCGTTGCCAGAAAGCCCACAGACTGCGCCATCACAATCGGGATGGTGAGCACGCGGGTGTACTGGTTAATTTTCTTCCGACCCGACTCGCCTTCCTTTTGCAGCTTCTGGAAGTACGGCACGGCAATCGTGAGCAGTTGCAACACGATGGAAGCCGAGATGTAGGGCATGATACCCAGCGCGAAAATCGACGCGTGGCTAAAAGCCCCACCGAGCAGCGTATCCAGAATACCGAATACGCCGCCGGTGCCTTGCTTTAGGTTATTGGGATTTATACCTGGCAGGACTACGTAGCAGCCCAGCCGGTAGATAGCAATGAAAAACAGCGTATTGAGGATTCGCGTACGCAAATCCTCAATCGCAAAAATATTTTTTATCGTTTCGATAAACTTCTTCATTGCTAGTCGATAACAATAGAAACTACAGCGTAACTACTTTGCCACCAGCCTTTTCGATAGCCTCAACGGCCGATTTCGAGAAAGCGTGAGCGTGTACTTCGAGGGCGGTGGTGAGTTCACCACGGCCGAGGATTTTAATTTTGGCGTTCTTCGATACCAGGCCGGCGGCTACGAAGTAGTCCTGACCCATCGAAGTTACGGCACCGCCTTCGAGCAGGCCCTGGATTACGTCCAGGTTGATGCCTTTGTACTCGACACGGTTGATGTTTTTGAAGCCGAACTTCGGCACGCGGCGCTGTAAAGGCATTTGACCACCTTCGAAGCCCGACTTGCGCGAGTAGCCCGAGCGCGACTTGGCACCTTTGTGGCCACGGGTAGCGGTACCACCGCCGCCCGAGCCTTCACCACGACCGAGACGCTTGTTGTTGCGCGTTGCGCCAGCGGCAGGTTTTAGATTGGAAAGATTCATGACTGGGATAAACGCTTACAGTTCGGTTACTTCCAGCAGGTGCTGAATCGACTTCACCATGCCCAGGATGCTGGGGTTGGCTTCGTGCGTAGCAACGCTGTTCATTTTATTGAGGCCGAGGGCCTCTACGGTACGCTTCTGGCGCTCGGGGCGGTCGATGGCGCTGCGCACGAGCTTTACTTGAATCTGTGGCATGGTCGTACTAACCGTTAAATACGCGAGCGAGTGAAATGCCGCGCGCCTGAGCGATTTGCATCGGGTCGCGCATTTTGGCGAGGGCAGCAAAGGTAGCCTTTACCACGTTGTGGGGGTTCGACGAGCCTTTCGACTTAGCCAGTACGTCTTTGATACCAGCCGATTCGAACACGGCACGCATGGCACCGCCGGCGATTACGCCCGTACCTGCCGCAGCGGGCTGCACGAGTACGAAACCTCCACCGTAGCGGCCTTCCATTACGTGGGGCACCGTGTGCTTGTACAGCGGCACTTTCACCACGTTTTTGCGAGCGTCGTCAATGCCTTTGGCAATGGCGTCGGTTACCTCGTTGGCTTTGCCCAAGCCGTAGCCTACGTTGCCTTTGCCGTCGCCTACCACTACGATAGCCGAGAAGCTGAAGCGACGACCGCCTTTCACCACTTTGGCTACACGGTTGATGGCTACTACTTTCTCTTTGAAGTCCGAATCGCCTTGCACGGCGTTATCGTTGTTGCCGCGGCCACCGCGGTCGTTGCCGCGGCGGTCGTTGCCACCGCGGTTGTTACCCCCACGGTCGTTGCCACCGGCACCACCACCACGGTTGTTGTTGTTATACTCTGCCATGATGCCTTAGAAATTGAGGCCGCCTTCGCGGGCTCCTTCTGCCAATGATTTAACGCGACCGTGATAGAGGTAGCCCGAGCGGTCGAATACTACTTTGGTAATGCCAGCTTCTTGCGCCTTGGCGGCGATTTCGCGGCCTACGGCGGCGGCCAGGGCCACCCCGTTACCACCTTCGGCGGTTACCTTCTTCGACGAAGCGGCAGCCAGCGTGCGGCCAGCCGTGTCGTCGATAATCTGGGCGTAGATGCCCGTGTTGGAGCGGAACACCGACAGGCGCGGGCGCTCCGGCGTGCCGGACACTTTCGTGCGGATGATGCGCTGAATGCGCTTCCGGCGAGATGCTTTATCGAAAGCCATGATACTAGATTACTTTTTAGCGGCAGTCTTGCCGGCTTTACGACGAACGATTTCACCCACGAAGCGCACACCTTTGCCTTTGTATGGCTCAACTTTCCGCAGCGAGCGGATTTTAGCGGCTACCTGGCCCACCAACTGCTTGTCAATGCTGGTCAGGGTTACGATGGGGTTCTTACCTTTTTCCGTGACGGCGGTAGCCGACACATCGGGCGGCAGGGCCAGGTACACGTTGTGCGAGTAGCCGAGCGACAGTTCCAGAGCCTTGCCGTTGAGGGCCGCCTTGTAACCTACGCCTACCAGCTCAAGCTTGTGCTCGTAGCCAGCGCTCACGCCGGTAATCATGTTATTGATGAGGGCGCGGTAGAGGCCGTGCATGGCCTTGTGGCGCTTCTGCTCGGTGGGGCGGGTTACCACCACGTTGCCGTCCTCGGTAGCTACCGTGATGTCACGGTCTACTTGCTGGGTCAGCGTGCCCTTGGGGCCTTTCACCGTTACGGTGTTGTCGTTGTCGACCGAAACCTGCACACCGCTGGGCAGGCTAATCGGCAGTTTACCAATGCGGGACATATAGAATACTAGTGCTTAGCAGGTTAGTACACGTAGCACAGCACCTCGCCGCCCACGTTCTCGTTTTTAGCCTCCTTTTCGGTCATTACCCCTTTCGAGGTCGACAGGATGGCCACGCCCAAACCGCTCAGTACGCGGGGCAGGTTCTCGACGTGCCGATACTGGCGCAGGCCGGGGGTGCTCACGCGCTCCAGCTTGGTGATAGCCGGGGCTTTTGTGGTGGGGTTATACTTCAGGGCGATTTTAATCACACCTTGGGCCGAAGTATCATCAAAACGGTAGCTCTGAATGTAGCCCTTGTGATAGAGCACTTTCGTGATTTCCTTTTTGATGTTGCTGGCCGGGATTTCCACTACCCGGTGGTTCGCCTTGATGGCGTTGCGCAACCGGGTCAGGTAATCTGCAATCGGGTCAGTATTCATTTGGTTGTAATTGGCCCACAACTTGGGGCCGCAAAGATAAGAAAATTTCGCAGCAGTAGCTAGCAGCCCTACAGCGAAATTTCAGTTAAGACTACTGGGCTCGGCTTTCGGGGCGCGGCCCATGGTTTCTTTCGGCAACCTGCCAAATATCGGGTGGGCAAGCCCACGGGTATTCTGTTTCGGGCTGCAAAGGTACGTTGAAGTCTGAGACTTATGCAATGGTGCCGCCGTTAATTTTTGGCAGCCCTACCCACTATTCGGCCGCCCGAGGCCGGGCTAGCCGTTACTTTGCGCTTCAGCATGAAGATTCTACTGGTTGAGGACGAGGCCAGCCTGGCTTCTTTTATTCAAAAGGGCATCGCGGCCGAGGGCTATGAGCTCAAGGTGGCCTTCGATGGCACGATGGGCCAGCGGCTGTTCGACCAGCAGCCGTTTGACGTGGTGGTGCTCGATGTGAACCTGCCGGGCCTGAATGGCTTCGAGCTGTGCCGCTACATCAAGCAGCATTCGCCGCGCCAGGCAGTACTGCTACTCACGGCGCTCGATGGCTTGCAGGACAAGGAAAGCGGCTTTGGCGCGGGGGCCGACGACTACCTCGTCAAGCCGTTCGAGTTTCGGGAGCTGCTGCTGCGCATCCGGGCGCTGGCCCGGCGTAGCAACGCCTATGCGGGCCAGCACACCGTGCTGCGCGCGGCCGACCTGGAGATGGACACTAACACGCGCCTCGTCCACCGCGCCGGCCAGCGCATCGAACTCACCACCCGCGAGTATGCGCTGCTGGAATATCTGCTAGTAAACAAGGGCAAGAGTGTGAGCCGCATCGATATTGCCGAGAAGGTCTGGGATTTACACTTCGATACGAATACCAACGTCATTGATGTGTATATCAATTATTTGCGCAACAAGATTGATAAGAAGTTTGAGCCGAAGCTGCTGCATACTATCGTAGGGCGCGGCTACCTGCTGCAAGGCTGAGGCTAGCCAGTTCCTTCGTTTACGACTCTTTAGCCATTCGCCGTGCAGATTCGCCATAAGCTACTCCTCTGGTTTACGGGACTGGTAAGCGTGCTGCTACTGGCTTTTTCAGCCTACGTGTATTGGAGCTACGCCGATTTTCGGACGCAAGCCTTTCAGCAGCGGCTGGTGCGCAAGGCTGAGTTGCTATACCAGATACTGGATGATGAGCGGGTGGATAAAGCCCTAACTACGCTGCCCGAGCAGGCAGGCTATATCTACAGTCCTACTGGTCGGCTTCTGTACGCGAGCCCGAATGCGGGTGACTACGCGGCCACGCCCACCTTTCAGGCCGAGGTGCGGCAGGAAGGGCGGGTAGCGTTTGACTTCGCTAGCCCTCATCATCTTTACCAGAAGGAAGGCGTAGCGCTAACGTTTCGGCGGGCGGGCGAGCCGGGGCTGTACCTGGCCGTGGTCACGGCTTACGACAATGCTGGCTTCACCCGCGAGCATACGCTGCTGCTTACCTTATTATATGGCTTTCTGGGCGCGGTAGTACTGGTATCGGGGCTGGGGCTGGTGTTTGCCCGCTGGGCAATTCTGCCGTTTAACCGGCTTATTGCCCAATTGCGACGGCCTAGCCTCACGAAGCCGTTTCGGCTGCAGCCGCTGCACACGCACGACGAGGCGGGCGAGCTGGCAACGGCCTTCAACAGCCTGCTGGCCCGGCAGGAGGCGCTGGCACAGAGTCAGCAGGCGTTTATCGCGCAGGCCTCGCACGAATTGCGCACGCCACTCACTACCGTAAAAGGCTGGCTCGAAACGTCGCTGGCCTATGACGCCGACGCGGCCAGCCTGCGCGAGGGCATCCGGCAGGCAGCGCAGGAGCTTGATAAGCTGACTGCGCTAGCCAACGGCCTGCTGCACCTGGCCCACCTGGAGGGGCTAGGCACCCGCTTGGAGCGCCAGCCCCTGGAGCTGATGGACCTTCTCCTCGATGTAATTGACACCGTGCAGCACCAGCGCCCGGCCCAGCGCCTGGCGCTGGCCGTGGGCGAGGGCGTGCAACAGCAAACAAGCGCGCCCGTGGTGCTGGGCAATACGCACTTACTACGCATTGCTTTCACTAACCTGGTCGATAAT
Source organism: uncultured Hymenobacter sp. (assembly GCA_964277755.1). Lineage (GTDB taxonomy): Bacteria > Bacteroidota > Bacteroidia > Cytophagales > Hymenobacteraceae > Hymenobacter. Next base: position 94,367 of record CAXYJY010000034.1, on the reverse strand, counting down.
GCGTGCAAATACTCGGACGGCCAGCCGGTGGCGCTGCACCTCGAAATGCACACCGACCTAGCCATTCGCCTCGCCATTGAGGACCGGGGCATTGGCATTGCGCCGGCCGACGCAGAACGTATTTTTCAGCCCCTCACGCGGGGCACTAATAGCCAGCACGTGAGCGGCTTTGGTATCGGGCTTACGCTGGCGCAGCAGATTATTCGGCTGCACCAGGGCCAGCTGTGGCTGCGGCCCCGGCCGGGCGGCGGCACGGTGGCCGAAGTGGAGTTGCCGCTACTACCGGTAACGGAGTAGACTGGCCGCTGCGAGTTATTCTAATAACTTCTAATCTGATGCTAATACCAGGCTAATACCCCTAGGTGAAGTTTGCGGCATCATGTCCGTACTTCGATTTATCTGGCTAGGGTTGGTAGGGTGGCCGCTGGTGGGCCGGGGCCAGGCCCCAACATCGCTCACATTGCCACAGGCTCTGGAAATAGCCCGCACCAACTACCCCAGCCTGCGCGCCCGCCAGGCGGGCATTGCCGCCGCCACGGCCGATGTGCGCACTGTGCGCGCTAATTATCTGCCGCAGCTCACGGCCCAGGCCCAGGCGCTCGACGGCACTTCCAACCAGGCGCGCGGCGCGCTGCTAGGCGGCATCGGCCCCAATGTATCGGGGGTGCGTGGCTACACCAGCAACCAAGCCTCGTGGGCCAGCCAGGGGATGCTATACATCGACTGGCCGGCCGTGACCTTCGGCCGCTACCGCGCCGATGTGCAGCGCGCCCAGGCCGGCGTGAGCCAGGCCCAGGCCGACTACGACCAAGAGCTGTTCACCCACCAGGTGCAGGTAGCCGATGCCTACCTGCTGGCCCTGTCGGCCCAGAAAGCCGTGGCGCTGCAAGCCGCCAACTTGCGTCGTACCCAAGGCGTGCGGCGGATTATTCTGGCGGCCACCCGGGCGGGCGTGCAGGCCGGCATCGATAGCTCGACGGCCAATGCCGAGGCGGCCCGCGCCCAACTGCAAGTGCTGGTGAGCCGGCAGCAGGCCGAGCAGCAGCGCGTGCGGCTGGCCGGCCTGCTAGGTATGCCTACGCAACGGCTGGCCCTGGCCGATTCGGCGCTGTTCTTTACCAAGCTGCCTGCCTTGCCCCCGGCTGCCGATAGCAGCACGCTGCTACGCCACCCTACCCTACTGGCTTATCGGCAGCGCGTATCGGCCAGCGATGCCCTAGCCAAAACCCTGGCTTTTAATAATCGCCCTACCCTCTCGCTGGTGGGCGCTACCTGGGGGCGCGGCTCGGGCGCGGCCTCGTCGGCCAGCGCCGATGGGTCGTTTGCCATCGACCCGTCGCTGGGGGCGGGGCTACCTTTTAAGGTGTACAACTACGCGGTGGGCGCGGCCCTCACCTGGCGCGTGACGGAGTTGATACACAGCAAGCGCGCTGCCACGGCCCAGCTAGCCCGCTCGGAGCAGGCCCGCGCCGAATACAGCCAGCAGGAATTGCAGCTGCGCACCGAGCAACAGAATGCCCGCCTGCAAATTGACCTGGCGCAGCAAAGTGCCCTGGCCGCACCGGCCCAGCTCGACGCCGCCAGCCGCGCCTACACCCAGGCCCAGGCGCGCTACAATGCCGGCCTCGACAACCTGGTGGTGCTCACGCAGGCCACGCTGGTGCTCAACCGCGCCGAAACCGACCAGGCCATCGCCACCAACAACGTGTGGCGGGCGCTACTGCTGCGCGCCACCACGAGCGGTAGCCTCAGCGAGCTTACCAGCCAACTGCCTTAAAAGGCCGTCATGCAGAGCGTAGCGAAGCATCTCGCGTGGGGCGGTAATCCCCGACGCAAACAACGAAGCGAGCGAGATGCTTCGCTGCGCTCTGCATGACCTTCCGTTACTAGTTAACAATCTAGTCAATAATCCATTATGATAAAAGCAGCTCTTGCCAAACCCATTGCCGTGCTGGTGGCGCTGGTGGGCGTCCTCGTGTTTGCGGGGCTGGCCCTGGGGCGCATTCCGGTCGATATTTTTCCACGGCTGAATTTGCCCACCATCTACATCGCGCAGCCCTACGGCGGCATGACGCCCGCCCAAATGGAAGGTTTCATTGCCACGCGCTACCAGAACCAGATGCTCTACGTGTCGGGCATCAAGAACGTGGAGGTGAAAAACATTCAGGGTTTGTGCCTCGTGAAATGCACGTTTTACGAAGACACCAACATGGCCCAGGCGGCCGGCGAAGTCGCCTCGCAGGTGAGCCGGGTGCTCAATTACTTTCCGCCGGGCACGGTGCCGCCCATCGTGGTGCGCTTCGATGCGTCGTCGCTGCCGGTGGGCGAGCTGGTGTTTAGTAGCAGCACGGCCACGCTGGGGCAGATGCAGGACCTGGCTTCGACGCGGGTACGGCCGCTGTTTTCGCAGATTCCGGGGGCTTCGGCGCCATCGCCGTTTGGGGGCAACGAGCGCACCATCGTGGTGCGCGTAGACCCCGAGCGCATGAAAAGCTACCAGCTTACGCCCGATGCCATCGTGGCGGCCATCGTGCGCAACAACCAGGTGTCGCCGGCCGGGGCCGTGAGCATGGGCGACTACACGGTGCTCACGCCCAGCAACGCTACCATCGGCCGGGTACCCGAGTTTCTGGATATCCCGTTGCGGCAGGGCGTCGGCCCTACCGTGTTTATCCGCGACGTAGCCCGCGTGGAGGATGCCACCGACACGCCGGTGGGCTACGCGCTCATCAACGGCAAGCGCTCGGTGTACATCCCGGTCACGAAATCGGCCGACGCCTCGACTATGAGCGTGGTGCAGGCGCTGCGGGCCAAGCTACCCGAAATGCAGGCCCTGCTGCCCGATAATATTCACCTCAGCTACGAGTTCGACCAATCGGTGTACGTGACGCAGGCCGTGCATAGCCTGGCGTTTGAGGGCGGGCTAGGGGCGCTGCTCACGGGTTTTGTCGTGCTGCTGTTTTTGCGCGACTTGCGCTCGTCGCTCATCGTTATTCTCACCATTCCGGCCTCGATACTGGCGGCCGTGCTGCTGTTGCAGCTCACCGGCCAAAGCATCAACCTCATGACGCTGTCGGGGTTGTCGCTGGCCATCGGCATCCTGGTTGACCAAGCCACGGTGGTGATTGAGAACATTCACCAGCACCTAGAAATGGGCAAGCCCAAGGCCCGCGCTATTCTGGATGCCAGCCAGGAGGTGTCGTTTCCGCTGCTACTCATTACGCTTAGTATTCTGGCGGTGTTTGCGTCGTCGTTTTTGATGACGGGCGTGCCGCGGGGCATGTTCGTGCCGCTGTCGCTGGCGGTGGGCTTTTCCATCATCGTGTCTTATCTGCTGTCGCAGAGCTTCGTGCCGGTAGTGGCCAACTGGTGGCTGAAAGATGGCCACCACGCCGCGCCTACCTCGCCCGCCGAGGCCCAAGCTGAAGCCGACGACCTGCTCGAAGCTCAGCCCGCCGCTACACCCGACGAGCGCGCCACCGGCTTTGAGCGCATCAAGCAAGGCTACCTGCGTTTGCTCGACCGCCTGCTGGCGCACCGCGCGCTGGTGCTCACGGTGTACGGCGTGGTGTGCGCGGGGCTGATTGGCAGCTGCTTCTACTTTATCGGGCAGGACATGATGCCTAAAACCACGCACTCGCGGCAGTTTCAGCTGCGGCTCATCGCGCCGCAGGGTTTGCGCATCGAGCGCACCGAGGCCCGCACCAAGCAGGTTATCAACATCATCGGCCAGCTAGTGGGACCGCAGAACGTGGCCATTACCTCAGCTTTCGTAGGCATGACGCCCAGCAGCTACGGCACCAGCGCGCTCTACGTGTTCAATGCCGGCCCGCACGAGGCCGACTTGCAGGTGAACTTGGCCGAAGACTACGAAGTCAAGAACCTCGACGCCCTCAAGGACCAGATACGCCAAGCCGTGGCCAAGCAGGTGCCCGACGTGCAAATCAGCTTCGAGCCCATCGAGCTCACCGACAAAATCATGAGCCAGGGAGCCCAAACCCCCATCGAGGTGCTGGTGGGTGGCAAAGACCTGACCGAGGGCCAAGCCTACGCCGAAGAGCTGCTGACGCGCCTGCGCCAGATTCCGTACCTGCGCGACGTCCGCATCAACCAGCCCCTGTGCTACCCCACCGTGCAGGTGGAGGTAGACCGCGAGCGCGCCGCGCAGTTTGGCCTCACGCCCGACCAGATTTCGCGCTCACTGGTGGCGGCCACGTCGAGCAGTCGCTTCACGGCCAAAAACCTCTGGCTCGACCAAGGCAAGGGCTTTTCCTACCAGGTGCAGGTGCAGCTGGCCGCCCGCGACATGACATCCAAGGCCGACATGCTGAGCGTGCCCATGATACCCGGCCAGCTCCGCCCTACCCTGGGCGACGTGGCCACGCTGCGCTCGACCACCATCCCCGGCGAGTACGACCGCATCGGGCCGCGCCGCATCATCACCGTGTCGGCCAACATCGCGGGCCAGGACCTTGGCACCGCCACCAAAGCCGTGCAGCAAGCCATCAATCAGGCCGGCACGCCGCCCAAGGGCTCGGTGGTGGAAGTGCGCGGACTAGCCCAGCTGTTGCAGGAAACCCTGAGCAGCCTGCAAACCGGCCTGGGGCTAGCCATCGTGGTGATTTTCCTGCTGCTGGCCGCCAATTATCAGTCGTTTAAAGTGGCCGGCGTGGTGCTCGTAACGGTGCCCGCCGTGTTGGCCGGCTCGCTGGCCCTACTGCTGGCCACGGGCCAAACGCTCAATCTGCAATCCTACATGGGCCTCATCATGTCGGTGGGCGTGTCGGTGGCCAATGCCGTGCTGGTTATCACCAACGCCGAAACCCTGCGCCTGCGCTACCGCGATGCCGTGGCCGCCGCCCGCGCCGCCGGCGCGGCCCGCCTGCGCCCCATCCTCATGACCAGCATCGCGATGATGGCTGGCATGCTGCCAATGGCCTCTGGCCTGGGCGAAAGCGGCGAGCAAACCGCCCCGCTGGGCCGCGCCGTTATCGGCGGCCTGCTGGCCTCCACGGTGGCGGCCCTTTTCATTCTGCCCATCGCCTTCGCCGCCGTGCAGCGCAAAACCACCTTCACCTCGGTATCGCTCGACCCCGACGACCAGAATAGCCCGGTGTATGACGGCCAGCCTACCGCCGTCGAAGAACCGGAGTTGGTGGCGCACTAGCCACCGTGCTACCCGCTCGATTTTTCATTTGATTTTCTGCCTGCCAGTCTTATGCGCGCTCGTTCTTTTCTTTTAATCCTTTGCAGCGCAGCCGGACTTTTGGGCGGCTGCTCCTCGGCCGATTCGTCCGACGCCGCCTCGACCAGGCCCGAAAGCGAAATACCCACCGACTCGCAGTTAGAGGCCGTGCGCGTCACTGCCACCCAGCCTGCCCAGTCGTTGAGTCTACCCGGCGAGCTGGAAAGCTATTTTCAAACCGACATCTCGCCCCGCGTGAGCGCCTACGTGCAGCGCCTGCACGCCGACATCGGCGACCACGTGCGCCAGGGCCAGGTGCTGGCCGACCTCGACGCCCCCGAACTCACCGCTGCCCTCAATGAAGCCCAGTCGAAGCAAAAAGCCGCCGAGGCTGTGCTGCAAGCCAGCCGCGGCACCTACCAGCGCCTGCGCCAAACGGCCCGCACCGCCGGCGCTATCGCCCCACTTCAGCTAGCCCAGGCCCGCACCCAGGTCATCACCGATAGCCTGAACGTGGCCGCCGCCCGCTCGCACTACAACGCCGCCAAGCAGATGACGGACTACCTGCACCTCACCGCGCCCTTCGCCGGCGTCATCACCGAGCGCAACCTGTCGCCCGGCGCGGCCGTGGGAGCCAGCGGACCCGGCGCCTTGCCCCTATTCAAGCTGCGGCAGCTCAACCGCCTGCGCCTGCGCGTAGCCGTGCCCGAAGCCTACGTGGCCGACATGCGCCAAGGCAACCCGGTACAGTTCTCCGTCAAGTCGTACCCCGGCCGCACGTTCGTGGGCCGCATCAGTCGCATCGCGGGCAGCGTGCAGGCCGCCACCCGCTCCGAGCAGGTCGAAATCGATATTCCCAACCCAAAAGAGGAGCTAAAGCCCGGCATGTTCGCCTCAGCCAGCCTGCCCATCACCCGCCCGCAAAGCAGCATCTTCGTCCCTAAAAGCGCCTTAGTTACCACCGCCGAACGCACTTACGTCGTCCGCGTCGCCAACGGCCACGCCAGTCTCATAGACGTTCAGCAAGGCGACGAAAACCACGACCAGGTGCAGGTGTTCGGCAAGCTCAAAGCCGGCGACATAGTGCTGAAAAACGGTACCGAGGACATCGCCGACCAACAGGCTGTGCAGGTGGCCGTGCGGTAGCCGCTAGGGCAGCGCGGTTACTTCAACCAACGACAACCCCGTGGTTTGGGCAATGAAGCTCAGTTCAAGGCCGGCCGCCTTCATTGCTGCGGCAATAGTTAGCGCTTGCGCTTTCTTTCCAGCGGCTAGTCCTGCCTCCATTCCCTCCTGCCGAGCCGTTTGCACGGTATTGATTTCGTCGCGGTAACTCTTGAGGCTACCCTCGTACTGTTCCCATTCGCTAAGCGACATTTGGGCAATAGCCGCCGTCTCAAACGCCTGAATAAAGACTTCATCACGGAAAAGCTGCGGAATACTCTGCAATTCCTCCAGATGCTTGAGGAAATACAGCCACTGGTCTAGTCGCGTCGTTAGCTCCGCTTCCGTCTTGTGGAAGTTGGGCATCTCCAAGTAGTAGTACGTGAGCTTATCGTAGAACACTGCGCCATGCTGATTCTTCAGCTTCACCTCGTGTAGCACCTCGCCCACGGGGCCAGCGGCTGGGTCGTTGAACACGAAATCCAGAATGCCCACGCAGTACACCGCCTTCAGAGCAAAGTCCCAGCTACCCGCTTCCGCCTGCTCGCGGATGGGAAACGTGGAGTAGAACACCGTGCGGTCTTTGAAATAGTTCTGCTTGGCCTTTTGCAGCTCCACGATAAACTTCTCGCCCGTCTCGCTTTCGCAATAAATGTCGAAAATAGCCTTGCGCTCGGCTAGCCCCGTACCCGGCTGCTCGCTGTTCTTAAACGCCAGCTCCCGAATCTGCACCGTCGGCGGCAGCAGCGCGTTCAGGAAGTCGCGTAACAGCGGCTTGCTTGCTTCCTGCCCGAATATCTTCTTGAAGCCGAAGTCGGTGAATGGGTCGAGGTATTTGGCTTTCATGCTGCAAGGTAACTGGTGGCTTCACCCGCCGCCCGCAGCGGCCAGCGCGGCTTGGGGATACTAAGGTTTCTCTTATTAAAATATTCAGGACAACTTTAAAATACTTGGTTGTTTGAATTAAAGTATCTAACTTATAGTAGACACCTAAAACAAACAGAACTCATGGTTACTGACTCAACCACACTTGACACCCGCGTAGGCGTATCAAATATCTTTTCAATATCGCACATAAATAACTCTACCATTTTTGGCAGTGTGGAATTTAGTAGTGTAGATACTGACAGTCTCCTGTTCTCTGACAGAATGCGAATGACCGTTCGCATTACAGATGCTGACAAAGCCACAATGGGTAGCTGTTCAAAACATTATCCTTATGGAATTTTTTCTTTTTTCAAAAGAACTGAAGACAGCCTTTATATAACTTTGGAATGGGAGTATCTTCTTATGAAACTATGTCGCATTAATGAGCGCCTCCCATACTATCGCATTAATATAAGAAAAATCATTACCACCTAGCAAATAGACATGCGCTATTAAACTGCTCTCTTCTTATCCTTTATGAGTAAGTACAGCCTGAAGACCTGCTCATAGTGAGACTGCGGCAGTTCTTGCTTCATAACACCCAATAGATGGTGTAGCTGTTCTTGTGCTTTCTCATAAAAGTTGACAGGCACGTTCTTCATTTCTTGCCCACCAGGGCCAAGACCCGTCCTTACTATGAATGCAAAGTTCGCCGCGTTGTATTCAAAGGCATGAGTAGTCTTCTTGAAGAATGTTTTGCACTGATAAATAAAGTTATACTTATACAAACTCATTGGCATGAAGTAGTTGAGTGTTTTAAGTACCTTAACCATGGTAGCACAACGATATATAGTTGACTGCCACTCGGCAAGAGTAGGGGGCTTAATGAATTTCACTTCTAAAATTTTACCGTTTTTGCAATCCCATTCGTTAAAATCTCATCTAGATTGGAGAATACCTGAAACTCCCTAAGCTCTTTAAGTTTTCGTGCCTGCTCCACCTCCTTGAATGAGCCAGGTAACAACCTACCATTAGTACGGTAAAAATCGAGCACGTACTTATTATACGCACACAATCTCTCTATTTCTTCTTCTGTAGGCTTAGGGTCTGTATGTGATAGTCCCATTTCTTGTCTGTAGTGATATTCAGAAGGATTTAGGGACAGAGGTGGCAAACCATTAATTTCTCTTAACTTATTTATCGGATAGGTAATACTATCTTCCATAACCCTTCTTGCGAAACCAAAATCAAGTGGGGTCAAGCGTATGAATTGTTCTTTCTCGTCTTCAGCCATGACTAAGAATGCTTAGTGAAACAAAAATTCCCAAGTCAAAACCTTGATAGGCTTCAACTTGGGAATCAAACATACAGCCTAAAAGGCTAAAACTTACCAGCTCGACTTTGTCACGCCGGGAATCTTACCAGCCAGCGCCATTTCGCGGAAGCGAACGCGGCTGATGCCAAACTTACGCATGTAGCCACGAGGGCGGCCGTCAATCATGTCACGGTTGTGCAGACGCACGGGCGACGCGTTGCGGGGCAGCTTATCGAGGCCAGCGTAATCGCCGGCAGCTTTCAGGGCCTTGCGCTTCTCAGCGTAGCGGGCTACCAGGGCAACGCGCTTGCGGGCCCGGGCTTTGATGGATTCTTTAGCCATTATTGAGCGTCCTTTTTAGCGTTGGCGAAGGGCATACCGAAGGCACGGAGCAGCTCGTAGCTCTGCTCGTCATTTTCGGCAGTGGTTACGAAGGTGATATCCATACCCGCGATGCCTTTGATTTTATCAATCGAAATCTCGGGGAAGATAATCTGCTCCTTCACGCCGAGGGTATAGTTACCCCGGCCATCGAAGCCCTTATCATTGATGCCTTTGAAGTCCCGCACGCGGGGCAAAGCTACCGTCAGCAGACGGTCAAGGAATTCGTACATCCGCTCGCCGCGCAGCGTTACGCGCGCACCGATGGGCATACCCTCACGGAGTTTAAAGTTCGACACCGAGCGCTTAGCGATGGTGGCGACTGCCTTCTGACCGGTGATGGTCGTCAGCTCTTCTACGCCGTTATCAACCAGCTTCTTGTCAGCAACAGCGGCACCGATGCCACGGTTGATGCAGATTTTGGTGATGCGCGGTACCTGCATGATGCTCTTGTACTGGAATTTCTCCTGGAGCGCGGGTACTACTTCTTTCTCGTATTTATCTTTCAGTCGGGCCATTGTCGTAGCGGATTAAGCGTTGGCCGAATCAACCTTCTTCACGTTGGAAACGTGAATCGGGGCTTCGATTTTAGTGATGCCGCCCTGGGGGTTTTTCGCGCTAGGCTTGTTGTGCTTAGTCACCAGGTTGAGGCCTTCTACGATGACGCGCTGGGTCGAGCGGTTCACCGACTTAATAACGCCACGCTTGCCCTTCTCGTCGCCGGCAATTACGAGTACGTTGTCGCCCGTCTTCACGTGCAGCTGAACGGGGGCTGCTTTCTGTTTCGTCGCCATAGCTTAGATTACTTCGGGGGCTAGCGATACGATTTTCATAAATTGCTTCTCGCGCAGCTCGCGGGCCACCGGCCCGAAAATGCGCGTGCCGCGGGGCTCGTCGTTGTTGTTGAGCAGTACGGCAGCGTTGTCGTCGAAGCGGATGTAAGAACCGTCCTTGCGGCGGATTTCTTTCTTCACGCGCACGATAACGGCCTTGCTAACCGTACCCTTCTTGGCGTTGCCCGAGGGCAGCGCCGATTTGATGGCTACCACGATTTTATCGCCAACCGTAGCGTATTTCTTGCCCGTGCCACCCAGTACGCGGATGCAGAGCACTTCCTTGGCGCCGCTGTTGTCGGCTACCGTGAGGCGGGATTCTTGCTGTATCATCGTTCAGGATTACTTAGCACGTTCAACAATTTCAACCAGGCGCCAGCGCTTGGTCTTGCTCAGGGGGCGGGTGCTCATGATGCGCACCAGGTCACCTTCGCCGCACTCGTTTTTCTCGTCGTGGGCGTGAAACTTGGTGGTCTTGCTCACGAACTTGCCGTAAATCGGGTGCTGCTGTTTGGTAACAACGGCTACCGTGATGGACTTATCCATCTTGGAGCTGGTTACCTTGCCCACGATTTCTTTCCGCAGGTTGCGGTCAGAGGCAGTATCGTGCGCCGGCAACAGGTTTTCTTGAGTCGGTTCCATTACTTAGGCTTTGTTAGAGGCCTGCTCATTGTTCCGACGCGAAAGCTCCGTTTGCAGGCGAGCAACGGTTTTGCGGTTGGCCTTCAGGCGGCCGGGGTTTTCGAGCGGGCTGATAGCGTGCGCGAAGCGCATCTGCTGGCCGTTGGTTTGCTCGGTCTTAATCTGAGTGCGCAGGTCGTCGAGCGACAGGGCGCGGATTTCTTCGTTTTTCATCGAATTAAGCAGCGTTCTCTACGTAGTCGCGACGAACTACAAATGAGGTACGAACCGGCAGCTTCTGAGCCGCCAGACGCAGCGACTCTTTTGCGGTTTCGAGGCTCACGCCATCCGATTCAAACATGATTTGGCCAGGCTTCACGCAGGCTACCCAGTACTCGGGCGAACCTTTACCCTTACCCATCCGCACTTCAGCAGGCTTCTTGGTAATTGGCTTGTCGGGGAAAATGCGAATCCATACTTGCCCTTCGCGTTTCATGGCACGGGTCATGGCAATACGGGCCGCCTCAATCTGGCGAGCCGTAATCCAAGAGATTTCCAGTGACTTAAGCGCGAACGAACCGAAGTCTATGGAGCTGCCGCGGTAGGCCAGGCCTGTTACGCGACCCTTTTGCATCTTGCGATACTTGGTCCTTTTCGGTTGTAACATTTGAGTAAAAAAAGAAAACTTGAAAAATATTAGCAGTGAACCGTACCCTGAACGAAAAGATTCAGGATACGGCTCAGACTAGTTTAATGAACCCTAGCGACGGGGACCGCCACCTTGGCCGCCGCGGTTGCCACCGCCAGCGGGGCCGCCACCTTGACCACCACGGTTGCCACCGCCTTGGCCGCCACGGGGGCCGCCAGCAGCGCCGTCACGACGCGGACCACGGTCGCCATCGCGACGCGGACCACGGTCGTTGCGGTCACCATCGCGGCGCGGGCCACGGTCGCCACCACGGCCACCACGGTCATCACCACCCTGCTGACCAGCCGGAACTTGGTTGGGCGAGAGGTCGGGCTTGCCGAATACCTCACCGCGCATTACCCACACCTTGATGCCGATTTTGCCGTACACCGTTTGGGCTTCTGACAGGGCATAGTCAATGTCGGCGCGCAGCGTGTGCAGCGGGGTACGACCTTCCTTGTACTGCTCCGAGCGAGCAATCTCGGCACCACCTAGGCGGCCACCGCACTGAATTTTGATGCCTTCAGCACCAGCCCGCATTGCGGCCTGGATAGACATCTTCATGGCGCGACGGAACGAGATACGAGCAGCCAGCTGCTGCGCGATGCTCTCGCCTACTAGGCGAGCGTCCAACTCGGGGCGCTTAATCTCGAAGATGTTGATTTGAACGTCCTTCTTGGTGATTTCCTTGAGTTCGTCCTTAATCTTGTCAACCTCCTGGCCGCCTTTACCGATTACCACACCCGGGCGAGCCGTGTTGATGGTAATGGTAATCCGCTTCAGGGTGCGCTCGATAACGATGCGCGAGATGCCACCCTTTTGGATACGAGCGTTGATATACTTGCGGATTTTCTCGTCTTCAACGAGTTTGTCGGCAAAATCCTTGCCGCCGTACCAGTTTGAGTCCCAGCCTTTAATAACGCCGAGTCGGAAACCAACGGGATTTACTTTCTGTCCCATGATAAATTAAGCGTTGGCGGGGGTTTCGGTGGGGGTAGCAGCGGCGAGGCGGGTCAGAGCGTTGAGCTCTTTCTTCGACATCTGCGACTCACGCTGCGGGCCTACAGTCAGCGTGATGTGGTTCGAGCGCTTGCGGATGCGGTGGCCACGGCCCTGGGGGGCGGGGCGCAGGCGCTTCAGCTGGCGTCCTTCGTCTACCGAAATCTCGGTCACGCACAGGTTGGCGTCTTCGATGCGCTCGTCGGGGTTCTTCTGCTGCCAGTTGGCTAGGGCCGACAAGAGCAGTTTCTCCACGCGCTCAGCACCCGAGTTAGCCTCAAAGCGGAGCAGGCCGAGGGCCTGGGTTACGCGCTTGCCGCGTACCAGATTGGCTACCAGGCGCATTTTGCGCGGCGAGGTAGGCACGTTACGGAGTTTGGCTACTGCTTCCATCTTAACGCTTGCCTTTATCTTTTTTGGCGACGTGGCCGCGGAAGTTGCGCGTGGGCGCAAACTCGCCGAGCTTGTGGCCGACCATGTTTTCAGTTACATAGACCGGGATGAACTTATTCCCGTTGTGGACTGCGAAGGTGTGACCCACGAAGTCAGGCGAAATCATCGAGCGGCGCGACCAGGTCTTTACCACCGACTTTTTGCCAGCGCTTTCCAGCGCTTCTACCTTTTTCTCGAGCCGGAAGTCAATGTACGGCCCTTTTTTGAGTGAACGTGCCATATATTACTTCTTGCCTTTGCGGCTGACAATCAGGTTCTCAGAATACTTATTCTTGTTGCGGGTCTTCTGACCTTTAGCGAAGATGCCATTGCGGCTGCGCGGGTGACCACCCGACGACTTACCTTCACCACCACCCATGGGGTGGTCAACAGGGTTCATGGCTACACCACGAACGCGGGGGCGACGACCAGCCCAACGGTTGCGACCGGCTTTGCCCATCACAACGTTCATGTGGTCACCGTTCGATACCGTGCCTACCGTAGCGGTGCAGGTAACAAGTACCATCCGCATCTCGCCCGAAGGCAATTTCAGCGTGGCGTAACGGTCTTCGCGAGCTACGAGCTGCGCGTAAGTGCCAGCCGAGCGAGCGATAGCCGCGCCCTGGCCAGGCTGCAACTCGATGTTGTGTACGATAGTACCGAGGGGCATCTCGCGGAGCGGCAAGGCGTTGCCAACTTCGGGAGCTACACCGGGGCCCGATACGATAACGGTATCTACATTCAGGCCAGCGGGGGCGATGATGTAGCGCTTCTCGCCGTCGGCGTAGTGCAGCAGGGCAATACGAGCGGTACGGTTGGGGTCGTACTCGATGGTCTTCACCGTGGCCGGAACACCGTTCTTGTCACGCTTGAAGTCAACGATACGATACTGGGTCTTGTGTCCACCGCCGATGTAGCGGTTCGACATTTTACCCGAAGAGTTACGACCGCCGCTCTTCTTGAGCGAGGTCAGCAACGACTTCTCCGGCGTCGACGAAGTGAGCTCGTCGAAGGCCGGGGCCACGCGGAAGCGTTGGCCTGGCGTGGTTGGTCTGAGTTTTTTAAGTGCCATTACTAGCTAGTTGGGCTTTTGCGGCGAAGGCAATTAGATATTGCCGTAGAAATCAATAATGTCGCCATCTTTCAGGGTCACGACGGCTTTCTTGCCGTGGGCGCGACGACCCGAAACCTGGCCAGCCTTAGTGGCCTTCGACTTCACTTTGCCAATCGTGCGCATCGTGTTGATGCCAATCACGGTAACGCCGTAAAGTTGCTCGATGTCTTTTTTAATCTGCACCTTGTTAGCCGTGCGTTCCACTTCGAATACGTAGCGGCCGGTTTCGGTGAGGCTGGTAGCCTTCTCGGTGATAATGGGGCGTTTCAGCGTGCTCATTATTCGGCGGAGTTAGAGGTGTACAATTGCTCCAGCGAACGCAGGCCATCCTCGCTGATGAGCAGGGTGTCGGTGTTCAGAATGTCGTGGGTGTTGAGGCCTACGGCAGTCGAAACCTTCACTTTCTGCACGTTGCGGGCGCTGAGAAGCAGGTTTTTGTCGGCAGCTTCGCCGGCCACGTACAAGGTCTTGCGACCGTTGTTGAGCTTCAGGCCATCTAGCACGGCCACGAAGTCCTTCGTGCGGGGCGCGCTGAACGCCAGGTTTTCAACCAGGGCAACTTTGCCGGCGCGGGCCAGGGCCGACAGAGCCGACAGACGAGCTACGCGCTTGGTCTTTTTGTTCAGCTTGAAGCCGTAGTCGCGGGGCTGGGGACCGAACATACGGCCACCACCTACGAATACACCCGATTTCATCGAACCAGCACGGGCACCACCGGTGCCTTTCTGCTTCTTCAGTTTCTTGGTGGTGCGGGCTACTTCGGCGCGCTGCTTCGATTTATGCGTACCCTGGCGCTGGTTGGCCAGGTACTGCTTCACGTCGAGGTACATGACGTGCTCGTTCGGCTCGTGGCCGAACACGGCGTCGGACAGCGTAACCTTGCGGCCGGTGTCTTCGCCTTTGCTATTGAATACGGACAGTTCCATCTCTAGTAAGCTTAGCAGATTATTTCTCCAGGTACACGTAGCCATTCTTGGCACCGGGCACCGAGCCGCTCACCAGAATCAGGTTCTTGTCAGCTACAATACGCATCACTTTCAGGTTCTGAATCTTGACGCGGTCGGTGCCCATGCGGCCACCCATGCGCATTCCTTTGAATACGCGCGAAGGCCACGAGCACGCACCGATAGAACCGGGGTGACGCAGACGGTTGTGCTGACCGTGGGTTTGGCCACCCACACCCTGGAAGTTGTAACGCTTTACAACACCCTGGAAGCCTTTGCCTTTCGAGGTACCAACTACATCAACGAATTCACCTTCTTCGAACAGCGAGGTTTCAACCGTGCTGCCGAGCGAGTAGGTGGCTACGTCTTCCGTGCGGAACTCTACCAGACGCTTCTTGGGGGTGGTGCCGGCTTTGGCGAAGTGGCCAGCCAGAGCCTTAGTGGTATTCTTCGCTTTCTTCTCGCCGTAGGCGATTTGAACCGCGTTGTAACCGTCGCTCTCGACAGTCTTAACCTGCGTCACTACGCACGGACCCGCTTCGATGAGCGTGCAGGGAATGTTCTTCCCGTCCGGAGTGAAGAGGCTTGTCATACCGATTTTTTTACCGATGATGCCAGGCATTCTGTGTGGATATTAAATGACACAAAAAGAAAAGGCCCGAGTGACCTTTTCGCTAAGGGAGTGCAAAGGTAAGGATTTTAGCTGAGAAAAACCAGACTAGCGGAGAAATAAATTTAGCAGTGAGGCGGTTAGGCACAAAAAGCCCCCGGCTATGCCAGCCGGGGGCTCTTAGTATCATACCCGGTTCCAATCGGTATCTGGGTTTTCAGGATTATCGGCCGCAAGCAAACTAATAAGGAAATACGCTATGTGAGGTGCCGCGGCTCCACGCCGAGTAGTGCGCCTCACTATATGGGCGCTATACCGCTGGCCCAACTGCTGGCTAAACTCCCCAGCAGTCGCTTGCTGTCTCACTTCCACCCCAAAAGTCGGAGCAAGCTTACCCGAAAACTCTGTTTGGTTTGAGGATAGAAAGTTGAACGTACTATCAAACGCTGTTAAGCCTGTTAGTATGCCTGTGACTCGGCGCTCATCATCATCGACATATGTAGTCTCCGTCCTGATGAAAGCTTTTTCTAAGCTTTCTGCATCGAATTTTCTCCCCTCGCGACGTCCTACAATTTTAACTTGTGCATGAGCTTCATTCAGTAATTTGAAAAAGGACTTGAAAGACACAAAGAGCCTTTTGTCTATTCCTTCTATAAATGCATCATACTCCGCATCTGTAGCATCACAAAACAGGTTCATCTTGGCCGCTACATCAGCAACTACCTCGGTTAAGGTAGTATCGAAGAAAGTTGGCCGTGACTCAACATTCTCTTCAAGAACGAAGCCAAAAGAGCCTCTAGCTACACCGGTAAGAAAGAAGCGAGAGCTTTCAGTTGCCGCCCCAGCAATCACGCCTCTGCTACCAAGCCCCCCTTTTTTCACAGCAGTTGCTTTGGTTATAATGTCTTGGTAACTCTGCAAGGCATCTGCCGCAAAAGACACATCTATTGCTCGAGAATCAAAAACAGGATTTCCTGTGAATAATAATTCTACAAAGGCAGCAGTAGCAGGCTGTTCAGCAAGTTCCGAGACTTTGTTTTGTAGTACTTTCTTGCGATTTTGTAAAACACGTTTAGATGTGATAGCCCTTGGACTAAGCTCGCCTATCATACGTTCAACTTCGGCTATTTCAGCTACCAGTAGTTGAAGATTATCGTTAGTGAACATAGTTAAGTGATTGCTAAGCTGCTTGCTAGATTGATAATAATTCGAGCCGCTTCATCTTGTTGCAAATCCAGTTCAACGACAACCATCCCTTTCCATACAGACGTCACACGCTGGTGTGAAAATAACCCGAACCAATAACGTGCAGAATTAACAAGGTCTATACCTGGCTCGTTCAGGTCTATAGCGTAGGTATCACAGCTATATAAGCTCTTCATTTCTTGCGAGTCTATTAGCAACCTGCCTTGCTCGCTATCAAGAAACTCGCCCCATTCATCATCAGTTGCACAACTCTCAGGTCGATTCACCAATGAGACTACATCAATATCCTTTGGTGGCCGTCCTCGGATTGATTCTACGTCTTCAACAAAGCTACCGCTTAGCCATTGAAACCCTGTTAGTCCTGCCGCTATTAGCTCTGCTCTATAATTCAGCAGGCCATTGATGATGGCTAGACGTTCAGGTGAAGAACCGAAGCGCTGAGTGAAACTTACCATATCAGTACGATATGGTGACATATTATCAGGAATGGTTGGGTCATTAGCTACATACGGAGGCAGTATTCCTTGTAGCGTAAGTTGAGGTAGCATGTGTGCTTTTGTCAATCAGGTTCGTTGTTCTCATAAACTCGCACCTAAAGTAGATAGTAGAATGTAATATAGCGATAGCAAGCTGAATGAAAAAGCCCCGCCGGCCAAAGGCCGACGGGGCTTCTACTTACTTCAAGCGCTAGGCTCAGACTTTGATTTCAACGTCAACACCGCTGGGCAGTTCCAGCTTCATCAGCGCATCTACCGTCTTGCTGCTGGTCGAGAAGATATCAACCAGACGCTTGTAGGTGCAGAGCTGGAATTGCTCCCGGCTCTTCTTGTTTACGTGGGGCGAGCGCAGCACCGTGTACTTCTCCTTTTCCGTGGGCAACGGAATGGGGCCGCTCACGATGGCACCGGTAGCTTTTACGGCCTTCACGATTTTCTCGGAAGACTTATCGACCAGGTTGTGGTCGTAGCTTTTCAGCTTGATTCTGATTTTTTGGTTCATGGTTGGTTAGGGCCGATTGCCCTAGGGTTGACAAGCTGAATAAATACTAGCGGCCGCCTTTGGTTTTGGCCACAATGGCGTCGGCCATGTTGGTGGGCACCTGCTCGTAGTGCGAGAAGGTGAGCGAAGCCGAGGCACGGCCCGAAGACAGCGTGCGCAGGTCGGTTACGTAGCCGAATAGCTCCGACAGCGGAACGTCAGCCTTGATAACCTGAGCACCGCCTTTGGTGTCCATGCCTTTCATCAGACCACGACGACGGTTCAAGTCACCAGTTACGGGACCCGTGTACTCGTCGGGGCAAACTACTTCAACGGCCATGATGGGCTCGAGCAGTTTCGGGCCGGCTTTGCGAGCTGCCTCACGGAAGCCGTCACGAGCAGCGAGTTCGAACGACAGGGCGTCCGAGTCAACGTCGTGGTACGAACCGTGGAACAGGCGCACCTTCATCGTTTCGATGGGGAAGCCCGCCAGCGGCCCGCGCTTCATAGCTTCTTCGAAACCTTTCTGGATGGGGGCAATGAATTCGCGGGGGATAACACCACCTACGATAGCATTGTCAAACTCCAGACCAGCCTTTTCGGGCTCGGTTTCTTTCGGGCCAAGTTCAAACACGATGTCACCGAATTTACCACGGCCACCGGTTTGCTTCTTGTATGTTTCGCGGTGCTCAACTTTTTTGGTGAGCATCTCTTTGTACGCAACCTGGGGAGCACCTTGGTTGATTTCCACTTTGAACTCCCGACGCATACGGTCGATGATGATTTCAAGGTGCAATTCACCCATACCACGCAGGATGGTCTGGCCGGTTTCCTCGTCGGTGTTAACGCGCAGCGTGGGGTCTTCCTCGATGAGCTTGGCGATAGCCATACCCATTTTGTCCACGTCAGCCTGCGTCTTGGGCTCGATGGCGTAACCGATTACCGGCTCGGGGAAGCTCATCGACTCCAGAACTACGGGGTTTTTCTCGTCGGTCAGCGTGTCACCGGTTTTGATGTCCTTGAAGCCAACGCCAGCCGCAATGTCACCCGCCTGAATTTTCTCAATCGGGTTCTGCTTGTTGGAGTGCATCTGCATGAGGCGCGAGATACGCTCCTTCTTGCCGGTGCGGTTGTTCAGTACATACGAGCCACCGTCGAGCTGCCCACTGTAGCAGCGGAAGAAGCACAGACGACCTACGTAGGGGTCGGTAGCAATTTTAAATGCCAGGGCGGTGAAGGGTTCCGAGTTGTCGGGATGACGCTCTACGGGCTCGCCGGTTTCGGGATTGGTACCTTCGATGGCGGGCATGTCGAGCGGTGACGGCAGGTACGCCATTACGGCATCCAGCATGGTCTGCACACCCTTGTTCTTGAAGGCCGAGCCGCACAGTACGGGCGAGAACTTCATGTCGATAACCGCTTTGCGGATAACGTCCATCATTTCTTCGCGCGTGATGCTGTCCGGGTCCTCGAAGAATTTCTCCATCAGCGTGTCGTCGTACTCGGCAACACTCTCGATGAGCTTCTCGCGCCACTCGGCTACCGTGTCAACGAGGTCCTCGGGAACGGGAATCTCGTCGTACGATTTGCCTTCGGTTTTGTCGTCCCACACGATGGCTTTGCCAGTCAGCAGGTCAACTACGCCTTTGAAGGTGTCTTCAGCGCCAATCGGGATTTGCAGCGGCACGGGATTAGCGCCGAGCTTGTCCTTGATTTCGTTAACGGCCTTGAAGAAGTCAGCGCCGGCGCGGTCCATCTTGTTGACGAAGCAGATACGCGGCACGTGGTATTTGTCAGCCTGACGCCATACGGTTTCCGACTGCGGCTCTACGCCCGATACGGCGCAGAATAGCGCCACGGCACCGTCGAGTACGCGCAACGAACGCTCAACTTCCACCGTAAAGTCAACGTGACCGGGGGTGTCGATGAGGTTAATCTTGTACTGCTTGGTTTCGCCGGTCTGGTTGCCCTTCGCGTCGGTGGGGTAGTTCCAGAAGGTAGTGGTAGCGGCCGAGGTGATGGTGATACCACGCTCCTGCTCCTGCTCCATCCAGTCCATCGTGGCGGCACCGTCGTGTACCTCCCCGATTTTGTGGGTTTTACCCGTGTAGTAGAGAATGCGCTCCGAAGTGGTCGTCTTGCCCGCATCGATGTGGGCCATGATACCAATGTTGCGCAGGTACTGAAGGTCTTTGTTGACTGCCATTACGGTAGGTTAAATAGCGCGTTAGCGGATTGTTGAGTTCAGAGAGGAAGACAACCAAAGTCGGCTAAACATTCAATCTAAACTCAACAACCCGCTAAACGCCCAATATATTAGAAACGGAAGTGCGAGAAGGCCTTGTTGGCTTCAGCCATCCGGTGGGTGTCATCCTTTTTCTTAACGGCAGCACCTTCCCCTTTGGCAGCAGCGATGATTTCGCCAGCCAGCTTGTCTTTCATGGTTTTCTCACCACGACGACGAGCGTACTGAATCAGCCACTTCGAGCCCACGGCAATGCGGCGGTCGGCACGCACTTCAATCGGCACCTGGAACGTAGCACCACCTACGCGGCGGCTCTTAACCTCTACGGTCGGCATTACGTTGTTCAACGCTTTGCGCCACATTTCGAGGCCGTTCTCTTTGGTACGGGTCTCCACCTGCTCTACGGCGTCGTAGAAAATGGTGTAGGCCAGGTTCTTTTTCCCGTCATACATCATGTAGTTGACGAAGCGGGTTACGAGCGTCTCCTTGAACTTGGGGTCCGGCAGGAGAATGCGCTTTTTCGGTTTTGACTTACGCATGATAGTTGGTAGTGCTTGGTGCCTAGTGCTTGGTGCTTAGGCTGGTAGAAATTTCTTTCTTACCAAGCACTAAGCACCAAGCACCAAGCACTAACTAATTACTTTTTCTTACCGGGTGCTGGTTTGCCACCTTTGCCGGCTGCGGCCACTTGGCCCGGCTTCGGACGCTTGGCGCCGTACTTCGAGCGGCGCTGGAGACGACCATTAACGCCGGCCGTGTCGAGGGCACCACGGATGATGTGGTAGCGAACGCCAGGCAGGTCTTTTACCCGGCCTCCGCGAATGAGCACGATGCTGTGCTCCTGGAGGTTGTGGCCTTCACCGGGAATGTATGCGTTTACTTCCTTACCGTTGGTAAGGCGCACACGGGCCACTTTGCGCATAGCCGAGTTCGGCTTCTTAGGCGTGGTGGTGTACACACGGGTGCACACGCCCCGACGCTGCGGGCACGAATCAAGGGCGGGCGACTTCGACTTGGTAGTCAAAGCCTCACGGCCTTTCCGTACGAGTTGGTTAATGGTTGGCATTTAGCGATTAGTTGAACGGGAGCCGTTTGCTCCCAAATTTTCAGGCCTGCAAAGGTAAGAAAAAGGTTTGGCAATAGCAAACTTGCTGAAAAAGTTAATCTTCCGCTTGTGCAGCGCCGGCTAGGTCACTTCTACTTTTCGTAGTGAAACCGGCAGGAGACGACAAATAAATTGTGTTCATCAACCCGGTACAGCAACCGATGCTCCTGCGTTATGCGCCGCGACCAGAGGCCCTTGAGATTACCTTTCAACGGCTCCGGCTTGCCAGTGCCCTTAAACGGTGTGCGCTAACATTCCTGCAACAACTGATTCAGCTTGTCCAATACGACCTTATCCTGCTCCTGCCAGTAGCGGTAGTGGTCGAATGCCTCCGACGAGAAAACTACGTTTCTCATGCTGGTTGAATCGGCCGCGCTGGCTGCGAAGTATCCGCTGGCATCTCCACGTAGATGTACTCCCCACGGTCTAGCTGCTCCATTGAGCGCCGAATACTCTCCGCATTGGCCGGCGACGACAGTAAGTACTCCGTCGTGTCCATCTCATCCGGCGAAACGGCCCGCTCCTTCTTGGCACTGCGCGCCCGGCGCGGCCGGGCATTACGCACGTAGCTGATGCTTTCCAGCATCTCCAGCATGAAGGCTACCCGCTCGGCGGGCACGTCGAATACGATTTCCATAGTAGCAGAAAGTTACATCGGGCGGCCGGAGTTCCCTAAGCCTCCCCTACCGCCCCGCCGAAGTTCATCGGGTAGCTCGGGGTTTCCTGGTGTAGTTTGATGGGACCGTAGCTCTGCTCGAAGCGCTGAATATTCTCTTCCAGCGCCGACAGCAGCCGCTTGGCGTGCTCGGGCGTAAGCACGATGCGCGCTTTTACCTTGGCCTTGGGCACACCGGGCATCATGCGGATGAAGTCTACCACAAACTCGCTGGTGCTATGGGCAATCAGGGCCAGGTTGGCGTATTCGCCTTCGGCTATTTCTTCGCTTAGCTCGATGTTGAGCGCGTTCGGGTCGGGATTTTGGGGTTGGGATGGTTGCATTTTTAAGTAGTCAGAATCTTAAGTAATCGTAGCAAAATGCAGAATATTAGCGCTGAAGCACATCGTATTCTGTACGTTCGATTGTACCGTCAGAATAGAAAATCTTAGAAATCTGCGGAGTTACGTTACCCGAGCGTACTGGAAATGTCACCGTAGCTGTTGACCTCGGTGCAACTTTGATTTTAACTTTTTGTAGTGGCTTAACCGAAAGCATGATGTTGGCTGTACGGTCACCGAATCCCGCATTCTGAAAATCAACTAGTTCTACACCTATTAATCTCATTTGGGTTGGATTTGAAATCATCACCCGGCAAGAGTAATTCAAGTCCTTGTTCACGACGTTAGCACTTTTTGTAATCTTAACCTGATTAGCTACTACTATACTATCGCGTTTTATTGTAGCTTTTTCTTCTTCCGATAGAAAAACCTCCTTTGGTACATTTTCTACAGTTGAGCCCACTTCTGCTTTATCATCAGACTTTTGTGACTCACAAGATAGACTGACAGATGCTATCAGTAGAAAAAACAAACCATTTAGGAATCTCATATTAGGCGAGGCAGCGAGAATTGCGTTGCAATCTAGTCTTGGCAGTCGGCTTCTTGACCTGTAAAACAAAAACCCCCGACTAGCTGACGCTAGCCGGGGGTTTCTCTTACAAACCTACATCAATCGCTACTCCGAAACACTGGTTTCACGCTTGGCGCGCGAAGCGCGCTTGGCGGGAGCGGCCGGCTCGGCGGCAGCGGCGTTCTGGCGGGCGGCGAGGTCGTCTTTCGAAGTAACCTCGATGCCCTGGTACTCGCGGAGGCCAGTACCGGCGGGGATGAGGTGACCTACAATTACGTTCTCCTTCAGGCCCAGCAGCTCGTCGGCTTTGCCACGGATAGCGGCTTCGCTCAGCACCTTGGTCGTCTCCTGGAACGAAGCGGCCGAGATAAACGAAGCAGTACCGAGCGAGGCCTGCGTGATGCCTTGCAGCGTGGGCTTCGAGACGGCGGGCTGCGCGTCGCGCACTTCCACCAGCTTGAGGTCGCGGCGGCGGAGCGACGAGTTTTCGTCGCGTAGCTTGCGGCTCGTCACAATCTGGCCGGGGCGCAGCTCGGTCGAGTCGCCGGCATCGGTCACGACTTTCATGTCGATTACGATGTCGTTTTCTTCCATCAGCGATACCTTGTCCACGAGCTGGTTTTCGAGGAAGCTCGTGTCGCCGGCGTCCATCACGAGCACTTTCTGCATCATTTGGCGGACGATAACCTCAATGTGCTTGTCGTTGATTTTCACGCCCTGCAAGCGGTATACTTCCTGAATCTCGTTCACGAGGTATTCCTGCACCGCGCCCGGACCCTGAATGTTCAGGATGTCGTTCGGGGTGATGGCACCGTCGGAGAGCGGCGCACCGGCCCGCACGAAGTCGTTGTCCTGCACGAGGATAAACTTCGACAGCGGCACCATGTACTTCCGCTTCACGCCGTCTTTCGACTCCACGAAGATTTCGCGGTTACCACGCTTCACCGAGCCGTAGGTGATGACACCGTCGATTTCCGATACTACCGCCGGGTTCGACGGGTTGCGGGCTTCGAACAGCTCTACTACACGCGGCAGACCACCCGTGATGTCGCGGGTTTTGCCCACGGCGCGGGGAATCTTGGCCAGGATGTGACCGGCTTTCACCTTCGTGCCGTTTTCGACATTCAAGTGAGCGCCTACCGGCATCGAGTACGACTTGTTGGCGTCAGCATCAGCACCTTTGGCCGGAATCAGAATGATAGACGGGTTTTGCGCCTTGTCCTTCGATTCGGTGATTACCTTCTCGCGGAAGCCCGTCTGTTCGTCGGCCTCCTCGCGGTAGGTAATGCCTTCGGTGATGGCATCGTACTGGATGGTACCGTCGAACTCGGCCAGAATAACGGCGTTGTACGGGTCCCAGTTTACCAACTCCTGGCCTTTCTCTACCTCCTGGCCTTCTTTCACCAGCAGGAACGAGCCGTAAGGCACGTGGTTGGCGATAAACACTTTGCCGGTGCCTTTCTCCACGATGCGGATTTCGCCCGAGCGCCCCATCACCACGTTGGTTTCAGCGCCTTCGGCGTTGGTACCAGCTACGGTGCGGATGTCTTCAAACTCAATTACGCCGTTGAACTTGGCGCGGATGTTCGGCTCTACCGTGATGTTAGAAGCCGTACCACCCACGTGGAACGTGCGGAGCGTCAGCTGCGTACCGGGCTCACCAATCGACTGCGCGGCGATAACACCCACGGCTTCACCCTTCTGCACCATGCGGCCGGTGGCCAGGTTACGGCCGTAGCACTTGGCGCAGATGCCGCGCTTGCTTTCGCAAGTCAGCACCGAGCGAATCTCAACCGACTCGATGCTGGTAGCGTCGATGCGGCGGGTGGTCTCCTCCGTGATTTGCTCACCGGCGGCCAGAATCAGCTCGTCGGTCAGCGGGTCGATGATGTCATGCACGGCCGTGCGGCCGAGGATACGCTCGGAGAGCGGCTCCACGATGTCCTCGTTGTCTTTCAGGGCGAAGGTTTCGGTACCGCGCAGCGTGCCGCAATCCGGCTCGTTCACGATAACGTCCTGCGACACGTCTACCAGGCGACGGGTCAGGTAGCCGGCGTCGGCCGTCTTCATAGCCGTGTCAGCCAGACCTTTACGGGCACCGTGCGTCGAGATGAAGTACTCGATTACGTCGAGGCCTTCTTTGAAGTTCGACAGAATCGGGTTTTCGATAATCTCACCTACCGAGCCTTGCAGCGACTTCTGGGGCTTGGCCATCAGGCCACGCATGCCGCCGAGCTGACGAATCTGCTCGCGCGAGCCACGCGCGCCCGAGTGCATCATCATGTAGATGGAGTTGAAGCCCTGGTTCTCCTTTTCGAGACGACCCATCAGCGTCTCCGTAATCTGCGAGTTGATTTTCGTCCAGACGTCGATAACGGCGTTGTAGCGCTCGTTATTGGTAATCAGACCCATCTGGTAGTTCTGCGTTACGGCAGCTACGTCGGCCTGTGCCCGCTTGATAAGCTCGTCCTTCTCT
Source organism: uncultured Hymenobacter sp. (assembly GCA_964277755.1). Taxonomy (GTDB): domain Bacteria; phylum Bacteroidota; class Bacteroidia; order Cytophagales; family Hymenobacteraceae; genus Hymenobacter. Next base: position 69,637 of record CAXYJY010000034.1, on the reverse strand, counting down.
TTCGGAATCTGGATATCGCCCAGACCCATGCTCAGACCACCTTTGTAGGCCGACTGGAAGCCGAGGGTTTTGATATCATCGAGGAACGCAGCCGTGCGGGCCATGCCCGTACGCTTGAACACCATCGAGATAATCTGCTGCAACTTCTTCTTAGTCAGCAGCTCATCTACGAAACCTACTTCCTTGGGCACGAGCTGATTGAAGAGCACGCGGCCGGCTACGGTTTCGATGATACGGGGCACGAGGTCGTCGTTCTCATCACGCACCATGGTTTTCACCTTGATGTAGGCGTGCTTCGAAAGCTGCTTCTCGTTGAGGGCAATTACTACCTCTTCGTCCGAGTAGAACGTGCGGCCTTCGCCTTGGATGGTCTCCTCGGGCGTCGAGCGCTTGCCTTTCGTCACGTAGTACAAGCCCAGAACCATGTCCTGCGACGGTACCGCGATGGGTGCGCCGTTGGCCGGGTTCAGGATGTTGTGCGACGCCAGCATGAGCATCGAAGCTTCCAGGATAGCGGCTGGGCCGAGGGGCACGTGCACAGCCATCTGGTCACCGTCAAAGTCAGCGTTGAAGGCCGTACAAACGAGCGGGTGCAGTTGGATAGCCTTACCCTCAATGAGGCGCGGCTGGAACGCCTGGATACCCAGACGGTGCAGCGTAGGCGCACGGTTGAGGAGCACCGGGTGGCCTTTCAGCACATTCTCCAGGATATCCCAAACCACGGCGTCCTTGCGGTCCACGATTTTCTTAGCCGACTTCACCGTTTTCACGATGCCGCGCTCGATGAGCTTGCGGATGATAAACGGCTTGAATAGCTCGGCCGCCATGTTCTTGGGCAAGCCGCACTCGTGCAGCTTCAGCTCCGGACCCACGACGATTACCGAACGACCCGAGTAGTCAACACGCTTACCGAGCAGGTTCTGACGGAAGCGGCCCTGCTTGCCTTTCAGCATATCGGACAGCGACTTCAGGGCACGGTTGCCTTCGGCACGCACGGCGTTCACCTTACGCGAGTTGTCGAAGAGCGAGTCTACTGCCTCTTGCAGCATGCGCTTCTCATTCCGCAGAATCACCTCGGGCGCTTTGATTTCAATCAGGCGCTTGAGGCGGTTGTTGCGGATGATAACGCGACGATACAGGTCATTCAAGTCGGAAGTCGCGAAGCGACCACCATCCAGCGGCACCAGCGGGCGCAGTTCGGGCGGAATCACCGGCACCATGCGGATGACCATCCACTCGGGCTTGTTTTCCACGCGGGTAGCGGCGTCGCGGAAGGCCTCTACTACGCGCAAACGCTTCAGCGCCTCAGCCTTACGCTGCTGCGAAGTTTCGTGCGCAGCCGAGTCGCGGAGCGAGTAGCTCAGCTCGTCGAGGTTGATGCGCTCAAGCAGCATCTGCAGCGCGTCGGCACCCATTTTGGCGATGAACTTCTGCGGGTCATCGTTGGGCAGCATCTGGTTTTCGCGGGGCAGTTTGTCGATGATGTCCAGGTACTCGTCCTCGGTGAGGAAGTCGAGCTGCTGCACACCTTCTTCAGCTTGCACGCCGGGCTGCACCACTACGTAGCGCTCGTAATAGATAATCTGGTCGAGCTTCTTGGTGGGCAAACCCAGCAGGTAACCGATTTTGTTCGGCAGGCTCTTGAAGTACCAGATGTGCGCTACGGGCACCACCAGCTCGATGTGGCCCATGCGCTCGCGACGCACCTTCTTCTCAGTCACCTCCACGCCGCAACGGTCGCAGATGATGCCCTTGTAACGGATGCGCTTGTATTTGCCGCAGTGGCACTCCCAGTCTTTTACCGGACCGAAAATGCGCTCGCAGAACAAGCCACCCATCTCGGGCTTGTAGGTGCGGTAGTTAATCGTTTCCGGCTTTACTACCTCGCCCGTACTACGCTCCAGAATACCTTCGGGAGAGGCCAGCGAGATAGTAACCTTCGAGAAGTCTTGGACTAACTTCTTGTTTTTTGCAAAAGCCATTCTAATGGTTTTAGCGGTTGATTTCTGCTGTTATAGCGAGCCATAACAGTGCGACGCTACGAAAAGTGCTCTGCGGGTCGGACAGGTACGCCGCGCAGTAGGTTTTCGCTAGGTCTTGTTTTTCCTCTCCTCCTATTCCTAGCCCACCTTGTGCTACCCTGACCTGTCTCGGGGCAGTAGTATCGTGGGGGGAAGAATTAGGGTAGAGAGATGTTATTTCAAACCTTAAAATACTATATTATTCATACCTGACCTCTGGATGCCATCGGTCAAACTTAAATTCAAGTTTGTTTTCCAGCTTAGTTAAGCAAAAACCAAACGAATATTCAAAACCGCACTTGTACTTACCGTTTCCGTACTGATTGGTATGAACAGTAATCGAGAAAGGATACTTGAATGGCCCAATAGTTAAACTATATCTATCAGCAAGCTCAGGCGTTTTGCATTGTCCATGAAATACAAAATCATCTCGCTCTACATAGCTTAAATGAAATACAAGGTCAGAACCATTTAAAACAAGTTCAATTCCATCACGACCTGCGAATTTAATTGTGCCATACGCAGTCATTGCTGATTGTTCCATATGATACAATTTGGATTGGTCATAAGAGACTACTAACACTTATATCCACAGAGTTACCTATTGTGGAAACTTTGGATGAGGCGGGGATGATAGGAACTAAGCAGCCTGCCGATACTCCGGTGCCGACTCAATTACCTGCTTCAGCCGTTCCTGCTGGTCGGGGTCGTAAGCTTTGATGATTTTGTCGGCGGGTACGCCGGCTTCCATGAAATCCTCGGCTAATGACTGGTCGGTATTATCAGCATAGATAATAATGCTGCCATCCTCTCGTAGCTCTACGTCTTGGATGAGAGCGTAGCGGTCCGTATCGCGTTGCCAACCAGTGCGGATTACCAAAAAACGGTTCAGGGTATCGCTTTGGATGAAGTTGTCCTTTAACGTTTCTACCGGATAGGCACCAATCTGTGATTGCATTACCTGCCGGATGATACTGCGGATGTGCATCAAGGATTCCATTTTACAAGCCGTTGGGTTTCGGGGTTAAAGGTGATGAATTTCAGTTTGTATTCCTCGACCAGTTTTCTCACGTCTTGGTCTGCAAAGAAATCCATATAAACCGCATCAGGAACAGCTAAAAACAATTGATGTGGCAATTCATCTCTTGCGAGCAAATCGCGGTACAATAGAAACTGTCCTAATCCTTTCTGAAAACTGTTCACATACTCGCCACGCTGCCGAAAGCTTTTGACTTCAACCGCAATAACGCTGGTGGTACCATCGGTCTCTGTCCTTGTGGCCGCTAAGTCTATCAGCACCCTAGAAGCGTAAAACGCCAAGGTAAGCGGGTCAGCGATTATTGTCCAGCCTGCCGCTACCAATGCGGCTTTAACGTGCTTATGATAGAAATCCTCGCGTGACATCAGCAGCTATCTATAACACCGTCCAGCTACCGACCACCAGCGAAACGCCAGTGGCCGGTAGTTTACGGCAATTAGTCCAGCGAAATCTCCAACGCCAAGCCACGGAGTTCGTGGATAAGTACGTTGAACGACTCGGGGATATTCGGCTTGGGCAGAATATCACCTTTCACGATGGCTTCGTACGCTTTGGCACGGCCTACCACGTCATCCGACTTGATGGTCAGGATTTCCTGAAGCACGTTGGAAGCACCGAAGGCCTCCAGCGCCCACACTTCCATCTCGCCGAAGCGCTGGCCACCGAACTGCGCCTTGCCACCCAGCGGCTGCTGCGTGATGAGCGAGTACGGGCCGATAGAACGGGCGTGCATCTTGTCGTCAACCAAGTGACCCAGCTTGAGCATGTAAATCACACCCACGGTCACCGGCTGGTCGAAGCGGTCGCCCGTCAGACCATCGTGCAGGTAAGCCCGGCCCCAGTCGGGCAGGCCAGCTTCGGTCAATTCACGCGACACCTCGTCCTCCGTAGCGCCATCAAAGATGGGCGTAGCGTAGGTGCGGCCCAGCTTGAGGCCGGCCCAGCCGAGTACCGTCTCGTAAATCTGACCGATGTTCATGCGGCTTGGTACACCCAGGGGGTTCAAGACGATGTCCATCGGCGTGCCGTCGGGCAGGAAGGGCATGTCCTCATCGCGCACGATGCGGGCTACTACCCCTTTGTTACCGTGGCGGCCGGCCATCTTGTCACCCACCTTCAGCTTGCGCTTTTTAGCGATGTACACTTTGGCGAGCTGCACGATGCCAGCGGGCAGTTCATCCCCTACTTCCAGCGTGAAGCGGTCGCGCTTGAAGCGGGCGGTGATGGTGTTGCGGCGCTTCGCGTAGTTTTTGATGAGGTGCTGGAGCATCTCATTCACGCGGGCGTCGGCCGTCCAGCCTTCGAGTTGCAGGTCTTTGAAGAGGTTCACCTCTTCCGGCACGGCGTAGTTGCTCTCGTCGCGGTAAGCGTTTTTGTCGGGGAACAGCGCTTCGCTAATATTCTTCCGGCCAAACTTCACACCTTTGGCAAGTACCTCATCACCAAAGCGGTGCTTGATACCTTGCGAGGTTTTGCCTTCCAATAGGGCTACCAGCTTATCAATCATGATAGCCTTCACGCCGCGCAGCTCGCGGGCGTAGCCTTCTTTCAGGTCTTCGACCTCTTTCTTCGACTTGGCGCGCAAGTTCTTGTCCTTTTTGGGGCGCGAGAACAGCTTGGTGCCAATGACTACCCCGTTCAGGGAGGGCGGCGCTTTGAGCGAAGCATCCTTCACGTCGCCGGCCTTGTCGCCGAAGATGGCGCGGAGCAGCTTCTCTTCCGGGGTCGGGTCGGTTTCGCCCTTGGGCGTAATCTTACCAATAAGGATATCGCCTTCGCGCACCTCAGCCCCCAGGCGGATGATGCCGTTATCGTCGAGGTTACGCACGGCTTCTTCGCTCACGTTCGGAATTTCCGAGGTCAGCTCTTCTTCGCCACGCTTGGTCTCGCGCACTTCCAGCTCAAACTCCTCGATGTGAATCGAAGTGAAGATGTCGTCGCGAACTACACGCTCCGAGATAACGATGGCGTCCTCGAAGTTGTAGCCCTGCCACGGCATAAAGGCCACCTGCATGTTGCGACCTAGGGCCAGCTCACCGCGGTTGGTGCCGTAGCCTTCGCAGAGCACCTGACCTTTAGTTACACGCTCGCCGTTTTTCACCAGCGGCGTGAGGTTGAGGCAAGTGTCCTGGTTGGTACGGCGGAACTTGATGAGGCTGTACGTCTTGCGGTCGGCGTCGAAGCTTACCGACAGCTCGTCATCGCTCAGGTCGTACTTGATGATGATGCGGTTAGCATCTACCGAATCCACTACGCCATCGCCTTCGGCGATGATGAGCGCGCGCGAGTCGATAGCCGTGCGGCCTTCCAGACCCGTGCCCACAATCGGGGCTTGCGGGCGGAGCAGCGGCACTGCCTGGCGTTGCATGTTCGAGCCCATGAGCGCACGGTTGGCGTCGTCGTGCTCCAGGAACGGAATCAGCGAAGCAGCTACCGATACAATCTGGTTCGGGGCTACGTCCATGTAGGAGTATTCCTCCGGGCCTACTACCGGGAAGTCGCCTTCGAAGCGGCCTTTCACCAGCTCCTGCGTCAGCTTGCCTTCGTTGCTCAGCAGCGAGTTGGCCTGCGCGATGTGGTGCGTGTCCTCTTCCTCAGCGGTCAGGAACTTCACGTTCTCGGTCATGTCCACCGTACCGGCGCTTACCGTGCGGTAAGGCGTTTCGATGAAGCCCATCGAGTTCACGCGAGCGTGCACACACAACGACGAAATCAGACCGATGTTCGGGCCTTCTGGCGTCTCAATCGTGCAAAGACGACCGTAGTGCGTGTAGTGTACGTCACGTACCTCGAAGCCAGCGCGCTCACGCGACAGACCTCCCGGCCCGAGCGCCGATACGCGGCGCTTGTGCGTCACCTCGGCCAGCGGGTTGGTTTGGTCCATGAACTGCGACAACTGGTTGGTGCCGAAGAACGAGTTAATCACGCTCGACAGGGTGCGGGCGTTAATCAGGTCAACCGGCTTGAAGTCCTCGTTGTCACGCACGTTCATGCGCTCCTTGATGGTACGCGCCATCCGGGCCAGACCCACGCCGAACTGGGCATAGAGCTGCTCCCCTACCGTGCGCACGCGGCGGTTGCTCAAGTGGTCAATGTCATCGACAATGGCCTTCGAGTTGATGAGACCAATCAGGTATTTCACGATGAGCACGATGTCCTCATTCGTCAGTACCCGAGCCTCTTGGCTCATGTCGATTTGCAGCTTCTTGTTAATCCGGTAGCGGCCTACTTCCCCGAGGTCGTAGCGCTTGTCCGAGAAGAACAGCTTCTGGATGATGTCGCGGGCAGTTTCTTCGTCGGGAGCTTCCGTGTTACGGAGCTGACGGTAAATCTGCTCGACGGCTTCTTTCTCCGAGTTCGAGTTGTCCTTCTGCAGGGTGTTGTAAATAATTGCGAAGTCCGCAATGTTCACATTCTCCTTGTGCAGAATTACCGACTTGGCACCCGCGTCAACGATGGTATCAATGTCTTCCTCGTTGATAGTCGAGTCGCGCTCCAAAAGCACCTCGTTGCGGTCGATGGAAACTACCTCGCCGGTGTCCTCGTCCACGAAGTCTTCCGTCCAAGTGCGGAGCACGCGGGCGGCGAGCTTGCGGCCAACGGCCTTTTTGAGGGTTTTCTTGTCGGCTTTAACTTCTTCGCTCAGGCCGAACAAATCCAGAATGTCCTTGTCAGTGCCGTAGCCGATAGCACGTAGCAGCGTCGTAACCGGAAACTTCTTCTTCCGGTCAATGTACGCGTACATCACGTTGTTCACGTCCGTGGCAAACTCAATCCACGAGCCTTTGAACGGGATAATACGGGCCGAATACAGCTTCGTACCGTTGGTGTGCTTGCTCTGGGCGAAGAAAACGCCCGGTGAGCGGTGCAGCTGCGATACGATAACGCGCTCAGCGCCGTTAATAACAAACGAGCCCTTTTCCGTCATGTACGGAATGTTGCCCAAGAAGACTTCCTGCTCGATGGTCTGGAAGTCCTCGTTATCCTTATCGTTACAAATGAGTTGCAGCTTAGCCTTCAGCGGCACGGCGTAAGTCAGGCCGCGGTCGATGCACTCATCCACCGTGTATTTCGGCGGGTCAACGTGATAGTCGATAAAGTTCAGCACGAAGTTTTCGCGCGAATCCGAAATCGGGAAGTTCTCGGCAAATACCTTGAACAAACCCTCATTGGTGCGGCTCGCGGCGGCAGTTTCGAGCTGAAAGAACTCTTGGAACGACTGCACTTGCACGTCCAGAAAGTCCGGATACTCGATAACTTTCTTAATCTTGGCGAAATTGATTCGCTCACTGGCCCCAGTCAGGTGTTTGACTTCGGCGGCCTCAGTTGCTTGCGGTGTAGCCAATTGGAAAGGTTTTAAAAATGTACACGTAAGCTATTCTAGCTGCGCGCGTTAGCTCTCTGATTGCGTTGAGTCTGGAAGTTTGCTCTCACACCTGCACCTACGGTTAAAGCCTTCAGACAAACTCAACAGTCACAAGCGCAGGAAAGGACCTTACCACGTTGATTGTCAAATGAGTCCAAAACTCCAGCGACTTTTAACGTGATAAGGTCCTTCATTGCACTTCGCTCCATTTAAGCAACAGAGAAGAAAACTGCTAGCGTAAGACAACCCCAAGCAACGGCTTTTGGTTGCAACTCTTAACTTATTCTCTACAAACAGGAAAAGACCTGGCTATGTGCCAGGCCTAATCCGTTGCGGGAGCAAGCCCGTAGGCGAACCTACTTAACTTCTACTTCAGCACCAGCTTCTTCGAGCTGCTTCTTCAGTGCTTCGGCTTCGTCCTTAGCGATGCCTTCTTTCAGGGGCTTGGGAGCACCGTCAACCAGTTCTTTAGCCTCTTTCAGGCCCAGGCCGGTCAGGTCTTTCACCAGCTTAACTACTGCCAGCTTCTGGCCACCAGCAGCTTTCAGGATTACGTCGAACGAGGTCTTCTCTTCGGGGGCCTCAGCAGCAGCACCACCGCCGTTGCCAGCCATCATTACGGGAGCAGCAGCAGCGGGCTCGATGCCGTACTCATCCTTCAGGATGCCTGCGAGTTCGTTTACTTCTTTAACGGTGAGGCTAACAAGCTGCTCAGCGAAGGCTTTCAAATCTGCCATTTCTGTAGATTATTAAAAAAAGGTTGTATTGAAAATTGAAAGTTGAAAAGGATGAGCAGCGGTTAGCCTGCAGCTTCTTCTTTTTCGGAAAGCGTTTTGAGGATGCCAGCCAGCTTGCTGCCGCCGCTCGACAGAGCAGAGATAACGTTTTTGGCGGGCGATTGCAGCAGGCCGACGAGTTCGCCGAGCAATTCCTGCTTGCCTTTGATGGTGGTGAGGCCTTCGAGCTGGTTGGCACCGATGAAGATGCTAGCGTCTACGTAGGCACCTTTCAGCGCGGGCTTGGGCTCTACGCCGCGGGGGTAAGCCTGCGACTTGTAGAAATCCTTCAGCAGCTTGGCGGGAGCATTGCCGCTCTCTTTCGAGAACAATACGCCCGACTGGCCTTTCAGCGCCGCGTCCATTTCGCTGGTGTCGCCACCGAGGGTGTCGAGGGCCTTGCGAATGAACGAGTTCTTGTACACTTTGAACTCCATGCCACGGTTGAAGCAGAGGCGACGGAATTCGTTGATTTTGGCTACCGACATGCCCGAGGCATCGGCGATATAGAATGCGTTGTGCGACTGGAACTTCTCGCTCAACTCATCCACGAGGGCTTGTTTATCTTCCCGAATCATGGCTGGTTGGTTTAATTAGTTAGCGGAAGAAACCGTGCTGTCAACCGGTACGCCGGGCGACATGGTGCTGCTCAAGGTAATGCTCTTGATGTAGGTGCCTTTCGACGAAGAAGGCTTCAGGCGACCGAGCGTCTGAATTACTTCCAGCGCGTTCTCGGCCAGCTTGCTGGGCTCGAACGATACTTTACCTACCGAGCAGTGGATGATGCCGGTTTTATCAACTTTGAAGTCGATTTTACCAGCTTTCACTTCTTGCACAGCCTTAGCTACGTCGGTGGTTACGGTGCCCGACTTGGGGTTCGGCATCAGGCCACGGGGACCTAATACGCGGCCCAGGCGGCCAACTTTCGCCATTACCGAAGGCATGGTGATGATAACGTCGATGTCGGTCCAACCCTTCTCGATTTTCGAGATGTAGTCGTCCAGACCCACGAAGTCAGCGCCGGCGGCGGTAGCTTCGGCTTCCTTATCGGGGGTTACCAGAGCCAGCACGCGAACGGTTTTGCCAGTGCCGTGGGGCAGGGTGGCTACGCCGCGTACCATTTGGTCGGCTTTGCGGGGGTCTACGCCGAGGCGTACGTCGATGTCAACCGAAGCGTCGAACTTCGTGAAGGTGATGTCCTTCACTACTTGTGCGGCTTCGAGCAGGCTGCGTACCTGCGTCAGGTCGTGTTTGGCAAGGGCTTCCTTGCGCTTTTTGCTGATTGCTGCCATTGTGTATGTCCTCCGGTTAGTTATTCAGCAAAAGGCGAGTCGCCCTTCACGGTGATACCCATGCTGCGAGCCGTACCGGCTACTTGCTTCATGGCCGACTCCACTTTGAAAGCGTTCAAATCGGGCATTTTGGTTTCGGCGATGGTACGAACCTGGTCCCAGGTCACCGAGCCTACTTTGTTACGGTTCGGCTCTTTCGAACCGTTCTGCAACTTGGCGGCATCCATGAGGAGAACCGGTACCGGCGGAGTCTTGATGACGAAGTCAAAAGACTTATCCGTGTACATCGTAATCAGGACGGGGCAGATTTGGCCGGCTTTATCCTGGGTGCGAGCATTGAACTGCTTGCAAAACTCCATGATATTCAAGCCTTTACTACCAAGCGCAGGTCCAATTGGCGGGGCAGGATTCGCCGCGCCTCCCTTTACCTGAAGTTTCAGGTAACCTCTAATTTCTTTGGCCATTTGGTTTGTAAAGCTGCGGCCCGTGCGTCGTAACTCGCCAGAACCTCAGTAAAAAATACTCCTGGTGGAAGCCCCGCCTAATCGGAGTGGATATCAGGCGACGTATAGCTTTAGTTACTCTTTCTCGACTTGCGTGTAGCTCAGCTCTACGGGCTGGGCACGGCCGAAAATTTTCACGATAACATTCAGTTTCTTACGCTCTTCGAACACTTCATTGACGTTGCCGCTGAAGCCGTTGAACGGACCATCGATAACCTTTACCAGCTCGCCCACCGTGAAAGGAGTTTCGATTTCGGCTGATTTCTCTTCGGCCTCATCTACTACGCCCAGCAGGCGGTTTACTTCGTTCATCGACAGGGGAACGGGCTTGGCGTTAGCCGTTTTCGTTTCCTTGTCGCCTAGGAAGCCAATGACGCCGGGGGTCGAAGTGATAATGTTCAGCACCTCGCCGTGCGTCACGTCCGACTGGATGATGATGTAGCCGGGATACAGGTTCCGCTCGCGCACGCGCTTTTTGCCGTTGCGCATCTCGAATACCTTCTCAACCGGAATCAGTACCTGCGGCAGCAAGTCCTGCAAGTTGTGGCGACCGATTTCGGTCTCCATGTAGGTCTTCGCCTTCTTTTCCTGGCCGCTCACCGAGCGAACCACGTACCATTTTAGCTCTGCCATTCTTTATAATCCTAGCGAGCGAAAGACTGGTAGAATGCTTCGAGAGCTTTGTTGAAGCTCACATCCATGACGCCGACTACGGCAGCGAATACCAGGGAACCAAGAAGTACCAGGCCGGCGCTCTTTTGCAGCTCGGTGGTCGAGGGCCACGTTACATTGTAACGCATTTCCTCGATGGTGTCGCGGAAATAGTTGTTCAGCTTAGCCATGTCGCAATCAAGCCGGTACCGGCGTAAAAAAGAGCCGCCAAGCGGCGGCCCTAGGTGGCACGAGTGGAGAGATTCGAACTCCCATCAAAGGTTTTGGAGACCTCTATTCTACCCTTGAACTACACTCGTGTATGCGGTTCCTTATTGACGTTGTTTGTCAATGGGAGTGCAAAGGTAAGACAAGCAAATGAGAAAAACAACGTTTTGTCCTTACTACTCACATGTATCCCAAGCTTTTTCGTTAAAATTCCTTGTTATCTCTCGTTGTTTTCTTTCGCATCTTCCTTATCCCTACACCAAACGTATTTCTCCGCTCCCTTAGCGACTACTATCCTGTCGTCCTCTATCTGCACAATATCTAACACTTCCGCATCGTGATAAGTGTAAGCAAACATGCTGATAACTAATTTATTATTCTCAACTTTCCAAATCCCAGGAGACATAGAAAAGTATTTTCTACGCCTATTTTGGAGAATCTCAATCGACTCGTTAGCAGCAGTAAACTTGCGTTTCACTGTCAACATGTTATCTGCCTTGAGATTATCAAGGCTATCTCTCAGTTCGTTTTCGACACAATACAATCTCCAAGTACCTACAATCTTTTTCTCTTGCGTTGTTGCACAACTGAGAATGAATGCGCTTAGTGTTACAAGCAGGACGAGCTTAACAGTAGGTCGCATAAGCAGATTTTATCACTGTGAACAACGAAAAAAAGCGCCCCTGATTGCTCAGGGGCGCTTTTGACTTAGCCAAGTGGCTAAAACTAGTCGAGGATTTCGGTTACCTGACCGGCACCTACCGTGCGGCCACCCTCACGGATAGCGAAGCGGAGGCCTTTCTCCATTGCCACCTTGTTGATGAGCTCAACCGTGATGGTAATGTTGTCGCCGGGCATTACCATTTCAACGCCCTCGGGGAGGGTGATGATGCCGGTAACGTCGGTGGTACGCAGGTAGAACTGCGGACGGTAGTTGTTGAAGAACGGAGTGTGGCGGCCGCCTTCCTCTTTCGAGAGTACGTACACCTCAGCCTTGAACTTCTGGTGGGGCTTAACCGAGCCGGGCTTGCAGATAACCATGCCGCGACGGATGGCTTCTTTTTCAATACCGCGGAGCAGCAGACCTACGTTGTCACCAGCCTCGCCACGGTCCAGGATTTTGCGGAACATTTCCACACCCGTTACCGTCGACTTCAGGCCTTCGGCACCCATGCCGAGGATGTCAACTTGCTCACCCGAGTTGATGATACCGCGCTCGATACGGCCGGTGGCAACAGTACCACGACCCGTAATCGAGAACACGTCTTCTACCGGCATCAGGAAGGGCAGGTCGGTCAGACGAGCGGGAATCGGAATGAACGAGTCAACCGCGTCCATCAGCTCGTTGATTTTGGGAACCCAGTTGGCGTCGCCGTTCAGGCCGCCGAGGGCCGAACCCTGGATAACGGGGATGTTGTCACCGTCGAAGTTGTAGAACGACAGCAGTTCGCGGATTTCCATTTCCACGAGCTCGAGCAGCTCGGGGTCATCCACCATGTCCACTTTGTTCATGAACACCACCAGTTGGGGAACACCTACCTGACGGGCGAGCAGGATGTGCTCACGGGTTTGGGGCATCGGGCCGTCGGTAGCAGCTACCACGAGGATAGCGCCGTCCATCTGGGCAGCACCCGTTACCATGTTCTTCACGTAGTCAGCGTGACCGGGGCAGTCAACGTGTGCGTAGTGACGGTTGGCGGTGGCGTACTCTACGTGAGCGGTGTTGATGGTGATACCACGCTCTTTTTCCTCGGGGGCGTTGTCAATCGAGGAGAAGTCGCGCTTTTCAGCCAGGCCCTGGTTAGCCAGCACCGTGGTGATAGCTGCGGTCAGGGTCGTCTTGCCGTGGTCAACGTGACCGATGGTGCCGATGTTTACGTGCGGCTTCGACCGGTCGAAATTTTCTTTAGCCATTGTAAAGAGTTGAGAAAAAAGAGGGAATTAAAAACTGAAAAGCAACTAAAAAGGGCCCTACACAAGAAAAGCGAAACCCAGCTTGGGCCAATTCAGGCTTGAGTGCTGCGTATCGCTTTCGATTGCTGACCCGGCGCTTCTTCTCACAAAGATAAGCAACGCCGTATTTGCTGAGCCATTTATGGGATTTGAACCCATGACCTCTTCCTTACCAAGGAAGTGCTCTACCACTGAGCTAAAACGGCTTATTCTGTAGTTAAGCTGTTGGCTAACAGCTCTTGGCTGTTAGCTTTTCAGCGTGTTTTATTCAAGCTAATAGCCAGCAGCCAAAAGCTGACAACTATTAAAATGAGCGGGAGACGAGGTTCGAACCCGCGACCTGCAGCTTGGAAGGCTGCCGCTCTACCAGCTGAGCTACTCCCGCAGTTGGTCTAAAACTTTTTCAAATGTGGGGGTAACAGGACTCGAACCTATGAACCCGAAGGAGGTGAGTTACAGTCACCCGCAATTGCCGCTATGCGATACCCCCATTTGCTTAATTCTGGTCGTTTACCCGAATTGAGACGCAAAAGTACAGGTTTTTCGGAACAATGCAAGTACTGGGCAAGAAAAATTTTTAAAATTTATTCCGTTTTTTTCGCCACTGCGCCGAGTTCTCCTGCTAACATTTTGATACTTAAATCATCCCGTAATATGCCTTTAAACGTTCATCTTTTTCATTATCCCGAATGTCGCGCAAAACTTCTTTGAGCGCGGGCGTACTAGCCGATAGCGTCACTAGCCCCTTGTATGCTCCTAGCCGCACGTAATACTGCGGGTGCGTGCGGGCCAACGTTTCCAGCGTCTTCACGCCCTTCTCGCGCTCAATGGCCGGCATCTGCACCATGAAGGCCCCGAACGACTGCAAGTAGGCATACAGGTCGAGGTCGTTGACGTCGGGCAGGCGGCGCAGAAACCACGGGTACTGCTCTATGGTGCCGGCCTTGGCGTAGCAGTCGGCAATGGCCACCAGCAGGGTCGAGTTGTTGGTATTGTCGAGCGCGGCTACCTGCTGCAAGGCGGCGGGCGTCGGCGACTTGGCAATGGCGGCCACGGCGGCGGCCTCCACCAGGTAGGAGCTATCGCGTAGCGCGGCCTGGTACACGGTGCTGTAGTTCTCGCTGGCGAAAAAGGAGAGCGTGGTGATGGCCTGCGCCCGCACGGCGCTACTCGGGTCGGCGGTGGCGAAATGCTGAATCTCGCTGCGCACGGCCGTGGGGGCGGTACCCTTGTAGGCGCGCAGGTGGTCGAGGGCCGAGCGGCGGATGGCATAGAAATTATCCTGCAAGGCGTTGCGGTACAGGCCGCTCACGCCGGCGTCGGCAGCCTTGTTGTGCAGCATTTCCAGCGGCTCGGCACGCTGCAAGTAGTTGCGGGCGTGGTAGAACTGAAAAACTAGTTCCTCGGTCGAGCGCTCCTCGTCGATTTCACCCAGTAGTTGTGCCTCGCTGTCGAACTTCACCAAGCTCGGCCGGTCGGCGGCGATGAAAGAGAACGTCTGGTCGGTTTTGGTGATGTTGATGCGGTGGTCGGTAGCCTTGTCCTTCTGCCACACGGTGACGGTGACGGGCAGCCGGTAGATGGGCTGAAACACCGTATCCTGCACCTGGCGCACGCGCAGCAGCAGTTGGCCGTTGCTGTACGAGTGCGTGATTTTTAGCTCGGGATGGCCGCGCTGCATAAACCACTGGTCGAAAAACCACGTCAAATCTTCGCCGGTCGTTTCCTCGAAGGCTTCGCGCAGCTTACTGATTTCAACGGCCGTGTACTTGTTTTTGGCGAGGTAGCGGCTGAGCGACGTGAAAAAAGCATCGTCGCCCACGTACTTGCGCAGCATGTGCAGCACCCGCCCACCCTTCTGGTACGAATGGCGGTCGAACATGTCTTCCTGGCTCTGGTAGCGGTAGCGAATGAGCGGCTCGCGCTTGTCGTTGGCTTCTTCGAGGTAGGCCGTCAGGTCTTGCTGCTGCACGAGGGCCGCCTGGTCGGGGCCGTATTTCTGCTCGGCCCAGAGGTACTGCGAATAGTTGGCGAAGCTCTCGTTGAGCGGCAGGTTGCTCCACGCCTCGCACGTTACCAAATCGCCGAACCAATGGTGAAACAGCTCGTGCGCGATGGTCGCCTCCGAGCCTTCGTATTGGCTATCCAGCAGCTCGCGGGTAGTAGCCTGAATGGTACTGCCGTGAACGGTAGCCGTGGTGTTCTCCATCGCGCCGCTCACGTAGTCGCGCACGGCAATCTGGGCATATTTCTCCCACGGAAACTCCAACCCGAGGCGCTTCGAGAAAAACTCCAGCATCTCGGGCGTGTGCCCAAATACCGCCTTGGCCGTGTTTTTATATTGCGGCTCCACGTAGTAGTCTACTGCCTTGCCGTGCCACGTGTCGGACACTACCGCGAAGTCGCCCACGGCCAGCATCGTGAGGTAGGGCGCGGCGGGCAGCGTTTGGCGCCAGGTATCGGTACGGGTGCCGTCAGCGTTTTTGCGCGAATTGACTAGCAGGCCGTTCGAGAGCGTTTTATATTGATTGTCAACCGTGAGCGCAATTTCCTGAGTCATGCGCTGGTTCGGGTGGTCGATGGTCGGAAACCAGCACGAGTTGCTCTGCGTCTCGCCCTGCGTCCAGATTTGGCGGGGCTTGCTGGGCTCCTTGCCGAGCGGGTTGATGAAATATAGACCCTTGTCGGAGGTGATGGCCGCGCTACCGCCCTGCGGCAGTTCATTGGGCTTGGCCACGTAGGCGATGCGCACCTGGTACGTCTGGTCGCGGGTGTAGGCTTTGTCGAGTGCGATAGTAAGCTGCGCTTTGTCATACCTATACGTCAGCGTTTTGTCGGCCTTCTCCCCTACCAGCTGCACGGTTTTGATGTCAAAGCCTTTGGCGTCGAGCACCAGCGCGCTCTGCGGGTAGAAGTGCGGGCGCAACGTGAGCACGGCCGTGCCGAGTAAGTATTGTTTGGCCCAGTCGAAGCGCACGTCGAGCTTGGTATTGACTACGTCGTGCAGCAGCGTGGCGGCCGGGCGCAGGGGGGCTTCGGGCGGCAGCCACGAAGGCACCGTAATGCTGCTGATAGCCGGCGCAGCCTCCGTAACGGCAGGGCTGTTTTTCCGGGTTGCGGCCTTGCCCTTGCCGCCGGCCGCCTGGCTAAAAGCAGGAGCACTCAGCAGGCAAAGCCCCAGAAAACCAGCACCAACAAAATATTTCATAGGAAAGGACAGCGCGAAAACAAAGCAGCAAGTTCCGCACGAAACGGCGATTTAACTTACCTTTAACCCCGCTTCGGCTTACATGGCCGGTTCCCGTATGCTTCAAATCAGCACTGGCCCGGCTCACGGCTGGGAGGTGGACTTCCAGGCCACCAATTTGATACTCCTTAACGGCCAGCCCTTTGCCTGGGACATCGTGGCGCTCGGCGAAGGCCGCTACCACGTGCTGCACCACGGCAAGTCGTACAGCGCCGAGCTGGTGAGCGCCGACTACGCCGCCAAAACCTTCGTGCTCAAGGTCAACGGCCAGCGCATCGAGTTGCAGGCCAAGGACCGCTTCGACCGCCTGCTCGAGCAAATGGGCCTCAGCAACGCCAGCGCCGCCAAGGTCAACGAGCTGAAAGCGCCCATGCCGGGCCTCATCGTGGACATCCGGGTGCAGCCTGGCCAAACCGTGCAAAAAGGCGACCCGCTGCTGGTGCTCGAAGCTATGAAGATGGAAAACATCCTGAAAGCGCCCGCTGATGGCGTGGTCGGCAGCGTGAAAGTGGACCTGCGCGCCAACGTGCAGAAAGGGCAGGTGCTGGTGCAGTTCAGCTAACTGAAGGCGCGCCATTTATTGACTAGTTACAACCAAAGCCTTAACCGCTTTTTTACCTTGACTTACAAACGCATTCTTCTCAAGCTCAGCGGCGAGTCGCTGATGGGCAACCAGCAGTACGGCATCGATGCCGACCGGCTGATGCAATACGCCACCGAAATCAAGACCATCGTGGACAAAGGCGTGGAAGTGGCCGTGGTGATTGGCGGCGGCAACATCTTCCGGGGCGTGCAGGCGGCGGCGTTTGGCCTCGACCGCGTGCAGGGCGACTACATGGGCATGCTGGCCACGGTCATCAACTCGATGGCCTTGCAGAGCGCCCTCGAAAAGCTGGACGTGAACACGCGCCTGCTGTCGGGCCTTACCATTCAGCAAGTGTGCGAGCCGTACATCCGGCGGCGGGCAGTGCGGCACCTCGAAAAAGGTCGGGTAGTGATTTTCGGGGCCGGCATCGGCTCGCCGTATTTCACCACCGACTCGGCTGCCTCGCTGCGCGCTATTGAGATTGAGGCCGACGTAGTGCTGAAAGGCACCCGCGTGGATGGCATTTACACCGCCGACCCCGAGAAAGACCCCACGGCGACCAAGTTCGCGGAAATTTCGTTTGACCAGGCCATTGATAAGGGCCTGAGCGTGATGGACATGACGGCTTTTACGCTGTGCAAGGAAAATAACCTGCCCATCATCGTGTTCGATATGAACACCGAGGGCAACTTGGAGCGCCTGCTAGGCGGCGAGCCCCTGGGCACGCTCGTAAGCAGCAGCGGCAAAAGCGACCGCACCGCCACGCTACAGCCCGCCACGCAGGCCTAGCTACCCTTTTTAAACTCTTAATTCTTTTCTGAAGTGGACGAAGAAATTCAATTTTACCTGAACGACGCCGAGGAGTCGATGGGCAAGGCCGTGACGCACGTGAGCGTGGAAATGGCCCGCATCCGGGCCGGCAAGGCCTCGCCGGCCATGCTCGACGGCCTGAAAGTGGACTATTACGGCTCGCCCACGCCCCTCTCGCAGGTGGCTAACGTGTCGGCCCCCGATGCCCGCTCGCTGCACATCAAGCCCTGGGAGAAAAACATGGTGGCGGAAATCGTGAAGGCCATACGCAACAGTGACTTAGGCCTCAACCCCCTATCGGATGCCGACGGTGTGCGCCTCAACATCCCGCCCATGACCGAGGAGCGCCGCCGCGACCTCGTGAAGCAGGCCAAAAACGAGTCGGAAGCCGGCAAGGTGCGCGTGCGCGCCATCCGCAAAGACGTGAACGAGGCACTCCGCAAGCTGCAAAAAGACGGTGCCTCGGAAGACGCCGTGAAAGACGCCGAGGCCAAGGTGCAGAAGTACACCGACGCCCACATCGTGGAAGTGGATAAGTTGCTGACTAAGAAGGAGGCGGAGATTATGACCGTCTGAGCTGTTGCGCTTCAAATACAAAAAAAGGGTGGCTCCGCGGGGAGTCACCCTTTTTTAATGGTAATAATTCTGTTTACTGATTTCCTGCTCTACTACAGCTGGCACCAAGTAGCGGATGCTCTGCTCCGCTTGAATACTAGCTCGAATGAACGTAGCCGACACGTCAAGTAGCGGCGCCTTCACCACCCGCGCGCGGGGAAACGCAGCTAAATCGGGCAACTCGGTGCCGGGGCGCGGGTACACGTAGAGGTCAAACTCGTTCAGCAGGCGGTCGGCGGCGCGCCAGCGGGGCAGGCTGGGTAGGTTGTCGGCCCCCATTAGCAGCACGAAATCGTGGCTGGGGTGGCGCTCACGCAGAGCGTCGAGGGTAGCGATGGTGTAGCTTGGGCGCGGCAGGCTCAGTTCGATGTCCTCGGCGCGCAGGCGCAGGTTATCGGCCACGGCGAGTTGCAGTAGGGCCAGCCGGGCGGTGTCGGGTAGTAGCTCCTCCCCTACTTTGAAGGGACTCTGGGGCGACACTACCAGCCAGACTTCGGCTAGGTCGGTGCGGGTGGCAAAGTACTCGGCCAGAATGAGATGGCCCGTGTGCACGGGGTTGAACGAGCCGAACAGCAAACCCACGCGCGGACCGGCCGGGGGCAGCGCGGCCCCGGCTACTGGCTCAAGGGCCGGCTGGCTCATACCGTTTCGGCTTCGGGCCGGATGAAATTCCGCACCAGCCGTTCGGCCTGGGCCACGGCGTCTTCCAGCACGTCATTTACTACCACCTCGTCAAACTTGTCCTCGAAGGCAAGCTCGAACGTGGCTTTGTACACCCGCGAAGAAATGCTGGACGTTGAATCGGTGGCGCGGGCCGTGAGCCGCTGCGCCAGCGCTTCGATAGACGGGGGCCGCACGAAAATGGCCAGCGCCCGGTCTTTGTAGAACTGCTTGATGCTGAGGCCACCCTTCACATCCACATCGAGGATGGCGTGCTTGCCCAGCGACCAGATGCGCTCAATCTCGGACTTGAGGGTGCCGTAGAATGCGCCCTCGTAGACTTCCTCCCATTCCACAAACTCGTCGTGGCGGATTTTATCCTGAAATTCCTCTACCGAGATGAAGTGGTAGTCCTTGCCATTTACCTCCGACCTACCCCGCTTGTCGCGGGTGCAGGCCGAGATAGAAAAGCTAAGGTCAGGCACTAACTCCATGAGTCGGTGCACGATAGTCGTCTTGCCAGCTCCCGAAGGAGCCGAGAATACAATGATTTTGCCCTGCATAGGGCTGCAAAGCTAGGCCATTTCGGCGTGCAAGCGCGCCATGATGGCGTGCGGCAGGGCCGAAGGGGCGGCTTTGTGGTTTACCTTCTGCTTGACGAAGGCCACGAACACCTGCTGCTTAGCGATGCTGTCAAAGCAAGGCGAGCAGTCATCGGCGTGGTGAATGAGGTAGTCGGCGTCGTCTTCGTCGAGCGCCCGGCCCTCCAGAAGCTGGTCTAATACAATGTTCACGCGGTCACAATCGGCTTCGGCGCTGGCAGCAGCGAGAGGGGCCGATGAATTGGTTGTAGTAGCGGTGGCTTCCATAAGGGGGTTGCGAGGGGGTTTTAGGAGGTGAAAAATACGGCCGAGAAGTTATTCTTAGTCCTCGTCCTTGTCGGCGGCATCAACTGCCGAATTCACCTCATCGTTCCCGTAGCCCATCGAAGTGGCGTATTTTTCAAGCTTCTCCTTCAGAAAATTACGGGCCCGGTGCAGGCGTGAGCGCACCGTGCCAATCGGAATATCGAGCACCTTGGCCATCTCCTCGTAGGTGAAGCCTTCAAGGTCGCACAAAATGATAACTGTCCGAAAATCAACGGGTAGCGAGTTGAGCGCGCTCGCTACCTCGTCGCCGATAAGGTCGCGGGTTGATTGCTGGCGCAGGTCCGACGACGAGGCGCCAGTGTCGGCGTCGCCCTCCACTTCGTCGGGGTTATAATACCCTTCAACTTCGCTGTAATCGACCTTGGCGGGCTGCTTGCTTTTCTTCCGAAAATCGTTGATAAACGAGTTTTTCAGAATGCGGAAAAGCCAGGCCTTGGCGTTGGTGCCGGGCTCGAAGTACTCAAAAAAGCGGTACGCCTTGAGGTAGGTTTCCTGAACGAGGTCGTTGGCGTCGTCCTCATCCAGCGTCAGGCGGTAGGCGAAGTTGTAGAGCGGGTCGAGCACCGGCATCAGCTCAGCCTGAAAGCGCCGGTCTTTTTCCTCTTTGCTCAACTTCACCCGTTCGGGAGCGTCACTCATGAGTAGGTGTTAGACAGAAAGATGTGTGCGAGAGAATAGCAGTGCGAGTGGCATCCGGCGCGGCAGGCAGAATAAACAACCGGCGCGCACAAAGCTCACCAAAAATTCATCTTCCTGCGCGGGCCAAAAAGCCCGGCCGCGCCGAACGGCAGTGCAAGTACGGATTAAACAACTTGTCGGGTTGCATTGAGTTGCGACCAAGCGGTCACGCGGGCCATTACTGCCGCTGTAGTAATGGCCCGGATGCAGGTGCAGGCAGCCGGCGTGGCGCGGCAATCCTGGCAGTCGGGCCGGTCGAAAACCAGGTACTCGGCCCGCGGCCCCAGCGGCCCCCAGCGCCCCGGGTGCATGGGCCGGATGGGCGGGTACAGCCCCAGCGCGTGGCGGCCCAGCGCGGCGGCCAAGTGCAGCGGCCCGGTGCTACCCGCCACCAGCCCATCGGCGGCGGCGATGAAGGCGATAAATTCGGGCAGCGCAAACGCGCCGGTGAGGTCGGCCGCCAGGTAAGGCTGGTAGTCGCGTAGCCAGTCGGCGGCGGCCAACTCCGCGCCTTCGTCTTTGGTGCCGGTGACAAAAACCCGGTGCCCGGCCGCGTGCAGCTGCCGCGCCAGCGCGCCGTAGTTATCCAACCCCCACTCGCGGGCGCTACCCCGGCTGCGCGGGTGCAGAATGACGTTGAGCTGGCCGGGCTGCCGGTCGGCGAGTAGCGCCTGCCAGTGGGCTGCCAGCAGCACGACCGGCGTGAGGCGCACCAGCTCAGCTATTTCGGGCAGGGCGAGCGGAGCGACGTAGCCCAGCGGGGCCAGCAATTGCAGATTCAATTGCGCCTCGTGCAGCGGCGAGTGGCGGCGGCTGAGTGCTACCAGCCGGTTGCACGTGAGCCAGTGAAACAGCCGGTTGCGGGTGCCGATGCGGACGGGAATCCGGGCTTCTTTGGCCAGTCGTGCCAGCAGCTTATTGGGAAAAACGTGGACGATGGCGGCGGCCGCGTAGCCGCGCAGCTGCGCCAACAACGGCTCCGTGGGCAGCTCGCCCGTTTCCACGCGCTTATCCAGCTCCAGAAACTCATCGACCCAGGGGCAGGCCGCCGCCACGGCCGCCGTGTAGCCGCGCCCGATGAGCACCACCCGGCAGCCCGGATGCTGCCGCTTGAGCCAGCCGCACACCGGCAAAGTCAGCACCACATCGCCGATGGCGTCGGTGCGCGAGACGAGGAAGGTCGGGCTCATGCGGCGGGGGCGTCTTGGGTGCGGGTTTTGAGCTTGGCGAATTTCAGAAACACTCCCCAGGCCGAAATAGCGGCAATACTGAGCCCGGCAAAACCATCCAGAAAGCCCAGCCGAAACACGTAGCCGTACCAGAATTTCCAGAGCGGCTTGAGCAGCAAATGAAACAGCGTGACGTTGGTTTTGCCTTTCAGCGCCAGCTCCTGGGCCGTGATGCTGGTGAATTTATTGAGCTGGCTGACGTGCTGCGCGATGGAATGGTACGAGTAGTGCAGGGCATCGCCGCGCAGCGCGCCGGTGCTGTGGCCGGGCTTCACCTCGTAGCGCTCGTGCAGCAGCAGGCCCTGCCAGCGGCCCAGACGGCGGTCGTAGAGGCGCAGCTTGCGGTCGGGGTACCAGCCGCCGTAGCGCACCCAGTTGCCGCAGTAGTTGGTGAGGCGGGCCAGCGCGTAGGCGGCGTGCTGCCAGTTGTGCTTGGCTGCGCGGATGCTCTGGCGCAGCTCGTCGGTGAGCACTTCATCGGCATCGAGCTGGAGCACGTGGTCGAAGCGCGCCTGGTCGGTAGCGAAGTTTTTTTGCGCGACGTAGCCGGCAAAGGCATTTTGCATTACCCGCGCGCCGTGCTGCTGGCAGATGGCCACGGTGCCATCGGTGGAAAAGGAATCGACTACCAGCACCTCATCGGCCACGTCGCCGAGCGCGGCCAGGCAGCGGCCGATGTTGGCTTCCTCATTGAAGGTGATGATGACGACGGAGAGCAACACAGTAGGCATTGGGGCAAATATCCGGCGGGCGGGGCGGTTGGGCGGTGTAATGCAGTTCTATTTTTGAGCGAGTCAGAAGGCGCTCCGCCCTACCGACCCAGCCCGCCCCATGCCTGCCCCAAAGCCCACGCCGCCGCTCCACACCCGCTACCGGGCGGCCCTCGTCAATCGCATCCTGATGGGCGTGCTTCTACCGCCCGTGCTACTTGTCATGCTTTGGGCGCTGGTGGCCAACTGGCCCGCTGGCGCCACGCGCGGCGACGCGCTGCTGGCTACGGGCTGCATTCTGCTGATAGCAGCGTTTGCCCTACATGTGCTGGTGGCTACGTTCAAAGACGCCATCCTACTTACTGATAGCCATATAATTAAGAAAAGCACGTGGCCGCTGGTCAATAAAGAGTTGCGATTAGATGAGCTAGCCGGCTTTCGCACCACCAACAAACTTATTATCATCGAGTCTACCCAGCCTGACCTACCCAAACTGAGCTTCCAGAGCTCCATTGATTTTCACGATGATTTTATGTTCTGGTTAGGCAGTAATTACCCCGACCTCGACCAAGTAGAAGCCGCCGCTACCAGAGCGGCCCTCCTAGCCGACGAGCAACTTGGTGCCACACCCGAGGTTCGCGTCGTCCGGCTGGCCTTGGCCCGGCAGGTGAGTTGGGGGCTTAATATCCTGGGGATAGTAGTGGGGGTTTGGCTGTTTATTCAGCCGCAGCCTTATGCATATGCCGTCGCGGTGGGCTTGGCGGTACCGCTGCTGGCCGCCGGTGCGCTCTTTCTATTTCCCAAGCTGCTGCGCGTAGAACCTCGCAAAAACAGCCCCCAGACTTCGCTGCTGCTGGCGTTGCTGCTGCCTGGCCTGGGGTTGGTTGTATCTGCGGCTGCTACTAGCAAGCCGTTGGCCTACAGCGCAGTTTGGCCGCTGGCGGGCGGAGTGGCCGTAGTGTTTGGCCTGCTACTTCTGATAGGTAGCCAACCTTCACTAATTGAGGTTGGCTCCGCACGGCGCGGCGGCGAAGGCTGGCTGCTACTGCTTATATGCGCGGCGCTTTATGGCTTCGGGGCCACGCTCACGAGCAACGCGGCCTTCGATACGCACGCGCCGATTTTGTACCGGGCTCAGATATTGAGCAAACATACAACCACTGGCAAAAGCACTTCTTATCACTTGCTACTCAACCCTTGGGGCCCGCGCATAGCACCCGAAAACGTGACCGTCGGCCGTGAGTATTACCAGCGCAAACAGCCCGGCGATACCGTCACCATCGCCACCCAGCCGGGCCGCCTGGGCATTCCTTGGTTTCGGGTAGTGGAAGAATAAACGCGACGGAAGCAAAGTATTTCGGGCAAAGCCGCGTATAAGGCGGCTCCACTCTATTTTGCTTCTAATGCCTGACTTACAAGATAAAATCATCCTCGTGACCGGTGCTACCTCCGGCATCGGCGAGGTAACGGCCCGCGAGCTGGCCCGGCAGGGCGCGCACGTCATCATCCTGGCCCGCAACCGCGCCAAGGCCGAAAAAACGCAGCGCGCCATCGTGGCCGCTACCGGCAACGAGCGCGTGGACGTGGTGCTGGCCGACCTCTCGGCGATGCAGCAGGTGCGCGACGTGGCCGCCGAAATCCACGCCAAGTACCCGCGCCTCGACGTGCTGGTAAATAACGCCGGCCTCATGTTCGGGGCCGAGCGCGAGCTGTCGGCCGATGGCTACGAGATGACGCTGGCCACCAACCATCTGGGGCCGTTTTTGCTCACCAGCCTGCTGCTCGATTTGCTGCAAAAGAGCCCCGCCGCCCGCATCGTCAATGTGGCGTCGATGGCCTACCGCTTCTCCAAGCCCACGCTCGACGATATTCAGTCGGAGCGCGACTACAGCCCCGTGTGGGAGTACGGCACCACCAAGCTCTGGAACATTATGTTCACGCAGGAGCTGGCCGAGCGGCTGCGCACCCATGGCATCACCAACGTGACGACCAACTGCCTGCACCCCGGCGCGGTAGCCACCAGCTACGGCAAGCAGACGGGCGGCATCGTGGGCGCCCTGCTCAGCCTAGGGCGGCCCTTCATGATTTCGCCCGAGAAGGGCGCGCAAACCAGTATTTTTCTGGCTACCGATACCAAAGTGGCCAATGTGAGCGGCGGCTTTTTCAGCAAGAAAAAGCTGGAGCCGGTGAAAAGCGACTTCAATACGCCCGCCAACAACCGCCGGCTGTGGGAGATGAGCGAGCAGCTGACCAAGACAAACTTTCTCGATTAGATTGATGTTGGTACATTAATCAGACTGCGGAGTGCTAGCTTTGTGGCCTTATTAAACCCTTTACCACTCTACGCTCATGGAATTAGGAATTGGCTCATTTGGCGAAGTAGCCCCGGCCCACGTGGCGGGCGGTGACCGCATCGCGGCCCAGCGCATGCAGGAGCTACTGGCCTTGGCCCAAACCGCCGACGCCAGCGGCCTCGACGTGGTGGCCATCGGCGAGCACCACCGGGCCGACTACCTCGTGTCGTCCCCCGAGGTAGTGCTCGGGGCCATCGCTAGCACCACCAAGCGCATCCGCCTCAGCAGCGCCGTCACGGTGCTCAGCTCCACCGACCCGGTGCGGACGTTCCAGAATTTCAGCACCGTGGACTTGATTTCGGGCGGCCGGGCCGAGATTATCGCCGGGCGCGGCTCGTTTACCGAGTCATTTCCGCTGTTTGGGCAAAGCCTGAATGACTACGACGTGCTGTTTGTGGAGAAGCTGCAACTCTTGCTCAAGCTCAACGAAAGCGAAAAAATAACCTGGCAGGGCAAGCACCGCGCGCCCATCAAAAACCTGGGCGTGTACCCGCGCCCCTTGCAGGCCAGGCTGCCCATCTGGATTGGGGTGGGCGGCACGCCCGCCTCGGCGGTGCGGGCCGGGCAGCTGGGGCTGCCGCTCACGATTGCCATTCTGGGCGGCGAGCCGGCGCGCTACGTGGCCTTTGCCGACCTCTACCGCCGCTCGGCGCGGGAGGCCGGGCACGACGCGGCCGCCCTGCCGCTGGCCCTGAACTGCCACTTCCACGTGGCCGAAACCACCAGGCAGGCGGCCGACGAGTTTTTCCCGGCCTATTCGCTCACCATGAACCGCATCGGGCGCGAGCGCGGCTGGCCGCCCATGTCGCGGGCGCAGTTCGAATACCTGTGCGGGCCGCAGGGGCCGCTTTTCGTGGGTAGCGTGCAGGATATTATCGACAAGCTACTCTACCTCGATAAGCTGTTCGGCAACAGCCGCTTCCTGGGCCAGCTGATGCTCGAAGGCATGCCGCACGAGCAGGTGCGCCGCTCGGTAGAACTATTCGGCACGCGGGTAGTGCCGGCGGTGCGAGAAGCACTAAAAGTCGCTGAACCGCAGATTCAAACGGATTTGTAGGATGTAACAGATACGCCCGCAAGTGGGCTGGCTAAGCAGTTCAAATCATCGACCAAAAAGAAAATAAGAAAGGCCACCCAATTGGGTGGCCTTTCTTATTCAACTACCAAGCAATGGTCAATCGGAAACAAGCAGATAGTCAGCCCGCGCAGCGGGCGTATCCGTTACATCCTACAAATCCGCTTGAATCTGCGGTCTAGTAGCGATACAAATCCGACTTGAACGGCCCCTCCACCGGCACCTTGATGTAGTCGGCCTGCTTGGGCGTCAGCTCGTCCAGCTCCACGCCGATTTTGGCGAGGTGCAGGCGGGCTACTTTTTCATCGAGGTGCTTGGGCAGGGTGTACACCTGGTTTTCGTATTTGTCGGCGTGCGCCCACAGCTCCAGTTGGGCCAGGGTTTGGTTGGTAAACGAGTTCGACATCACGAACGACGGGTGGCCGGTGGCGCAGCCCAGGTTTACCAAGCGACCTTCGGCCAGGATGATAACCTCTTTTCCGTCAATGTTATAGATATCCACTTGCGGCTTCACCGTGTCTTTGGTGTGGCCGTAGTTTTTGTTGAGCCACGCCATGTCGATTTCATCGTCGAAGTGGCCAATGTTGCAGACGATGGCTTTGTCCTTGAGGGCGCGGAAATGCTCCTCGCGGATGATGTCGCAATTGCCGGTGGTGGTAATCACGATGTCGGCGCGCGGAATGGCGTTCTCCATCTTCTTCACCTCGTAGCTGTCCATGGCCGCTTGCAGGGCGCAAATCGGGTCGATTTCGGTTACGATAACGCGGGCACCCGCGCCGCGCAGTGAGGCGGCGGTGCCTTTGCCTACGTCGCCGTAGCCAGCCACCACGGCTACTTTGCCGGCCATCATCACGTCGGTAGCCCGGCGGATGGCGTCTACGGCCGACTCTTTGCAGCCGTACTTGTTGTCAAACTTCGACTTCGTTACCGAGTCGTTGATGTTGAAGGCGGGCATGGGCAGCGTGCCCAGCTTCACGCGCTCGATGAGGCGCAGCACGCCGGTCGTGGTTTCTTCCGAGATGCCCCGGATGCCGGAGGCCAGCTCCGGAAACTGGTCGAGTACCATGTTAGTGAGGTCGCCGCCGTCGTCCAGAATCATATTCAACGGCTGGCGCTCCTCACCGAAAAACAGCGTCTGCTCGATGCACCAGTTGAATTCTTCTTCGTTCATGCCCTTCCATGCATACACCGGGATGCCAGCGGCAGCGATGGCGGCAGCCGCGTGGTCCTGGGTCGAGAAGATGTTGCACGACGACCACGTAACGTCGGCACCCAGCTCAATGAGGGTTTCGATAAGCACGGCCGTTTGGATGGTCATGTGCAGGCAGCCGGCGATGCGCGCGCCCGCCAGCGGCTTGCTCGGGCCAAACTCGGTGCGCAGCGACATCAGGCCGGGCATTTCGGCTTCAGCCAGGCGAATTTCTTTGCGGCCCCACTCGGCCAGGCTCATGTCCTTCACTTTGAAGGGCACGTAAGTCGTGGGCTTGGTTTCTACCATGACGGTCAGTAGTTAGTTAGCTGTGAGAATGAGTACAAAGATACTGGTGCGCGTAAAGGTTTCGGGCGGGCGGGTAGCTAGTCATCCCAGCGCCTACCATGCTAGCTAAAACTGTTGCTTTCTGGCCCGTGTTAACCAAGCTACCAGCCGGCTGGCACACCAAAATCAGCAGTTACGCTTACCTTAGTGTATCTCTTAGAATTTTATTACTATTAACTAAGTTATGTTTGAATTTTCGCGGGTTTATCGTTCTTTTCTCCTATTCGGCTTAGCCACGGCTGGTAATGTTTCCGTAAGTTTGGCCCAGAGCAAGCCTACTACCATCCGCCTCTCGCCCGACGACCAGGAACGCGGCCAGTACGGCGCGCAACGCAATTTTTTCTTTCTGCCGCCCGGCCAAGCGGGCGAGGATAATTACCAGAGCGCCGGTTTTTTTGGCCAAAAGCTACGTCCGTATCTCAAAACCAGTCCCACAGCGCTAGCAGAGCTCGATAAGTATAGCCGCCAGAAAACGCTGTACCTTATTGACCGGGGCGTGCTACTGGGCTCAGTCATTTTCTACGGCTCGCAGGTATTCAAAGACGGCGAGGCGCAGTATCTGCGGGCCTCGCAGCAGGTGGCCATCGGCGGGGCGGCCGTGAGCTTGGTTGCCACGCTCTTCATCAATCGCCGCACCAACGAGTACCTCAAGCAAGCCGTTGATACTTACAACGCTGACGCAGCCGCTACCAAGCACGGCGCGCTGTGGCAGCGGCTGCGGCCGGCCGGCGTGGGCGTCGGAGCCACGGCGCAGGGCGCGCCCACGCTGGGGCTGCGCTGGCAGCTTTAGGGTTATCTGGGGCGGAGTAGAGACGCAATATTTTGCGTCTTGCGTCTGGGTACGCATCCTAACGCAAGACGCAAAATACTGCGTCCCTACTCCATTGACAGCTGCATTCTGGCTCAGAAAGCACACTGGCGGCGGACTAGACGCACCAGTTCGGTTTTTTTTGCGTTAACTAGCGCACAATGGAGTTTCCCTTACCCGAGGCGGCCCGGCGCTACGTGGCCGCCCACCTGCACGACGACCCCGCCCACCTGGCGTTGCAGGCCCGCCGCCACCCCCACCTGCCCGTGCCCGACCTGGTGCGCCAGATTCAGGCCCGCCAAAAAGCCCGCGCCAAGCTGCCCGCCTGGGCCGACAACCAAGATTTAATTTTTCCGCCCGCGCTCTCGGTCGAGCAGGCGTCGTCCGAGCGCACCGCTACTTACAAGGCGGCGCTAGTGGCCGGGGCCGCCCGGCTGGCCGACCTCACGGGTGGCTTCGGGGCCGACTCGGCGCACTTCGCGTCTGTGGTCGAGCAAGTTGACTACGTGGAGCGCGACGCGCAGTTGTCGCAGGTAGTAGCCTATAATCTGAGCCAGCTCGGCATCACCAACGTGGCCGTGCATGCCAGCGACGCGGTTTCATTTCTGAAAAGCAGCGGCGTGCAGTTCGACTGGCTGTTTCTGGACCCGGCCCGGCGCGACCAGCGCGGCGGCAAGACCTTCCGGCTGGCCGACTGCGAGCCCGACGTGCCCAGGCTGCTGCCGCTGCTGCTGCGCCACGCGCCGCGCATTCTGCTCAAAACCTCGCCCATGCTCGACATTGAGCTGGCCATTCAGGAGCTTCGGCACGTGCGCCGCCTTTGGGTTATCGCCGTGGACAATGAGGTGAAAGAAGTGCTGTACGAGTTGGGCCAGGAGCCCGCCATAGACCCCGAGCGCCTGGCCGTGAACCTGCGCCGCGACGGCACGCAGCAGGACTTTCGCGTGAACCGCGCCCGGGAGGCCCGCGCCGTGCCCCGCTACGCCGAGGCCCAGCAGTACCTCTACGAGCCCAACGCGGCCATTCTTAAAGCTGGGGCTTTCAAGAGCATCGGCTCAGCGTTTGAGCTACTCAAGTTGCAGCAGCACAGCCACCTGTATACCAGTAGCGATTTACGAGTTGATTTTCCGGGGCGCATTTTCCGCATTCTGGCCGTGGAGAAAGCCGACGGGCCGACGTTGAAAAGCCACCTCGGGCCGGAGGGCCGGGCGCACGTGACGACCCGCAACTTCCCCGAGTCGGTGGCTGATTTTCGGCGGCGCACGGGCATCCGCGAGGGTGGCGACATTTATTTGTTTGCTACTACCGATTTGCGGGGTCGGCTGGTGGTGCTGGTGTGCGAGAAAGCAGTTCTTCCCAGTTAATCGAGCGTCATTAAGGGCTTTAAGTTGCTACTTGGTCCGCGCTCAACGTTCACCACTACATATTACGCATTACTTTTGCTTTTCGCCCGCCCGCGCCTCCGTCTGGCTGGGCGGGCGTTCTTGTTGTTTGCCTAACTTTCTCTCATGCCCTATCTGTTCACTTCCGAGTCGGTTTCGGAAGGCCATCCCGATAAAGTTGCCGACCAGATTTCTGATGCCATCCTCGACGAGTACTTGCGCCAGGACCCCAGTGCCAAAGTAGCCTGCGAAACCCTCGTCACGACGGATTTTGCACTCGTGGCCGGCGAGATTAAGTCTACCGCGCACGTTGATGCTGAACCCATTATCCGCGAAACAATTCGGCGAATTGGCTACAACAAGCCCGAGTATCTCTTCAATGCCGACACCTGCGAGGTGATGAACCGCCTGCACGAGCAGTCGCCCGACATCAACCAGGGCGTGGAGCGCCAGGCCCCCGAAGAGCAGGGTGCCGGCGACCAGGGTATGATGTTCGGCTACGCCACCAGCGAAACCGACAACTACATGCCGCTGGCCTTAGACTTGTCGCACAGCCTGTTGCAGGAGCTGGCCACCATCCGCAAGGTGGGCCAGGAAATGACTTACCTGCGCCCCGACGCCAAAAGCCAGGTAACCATCCGTTACTCCGACGACCACCACCCCGAGGCCATCGAAACCATCGTCATCAGTACGCAGCACGACGACTTCGACGCCTCGGAAGAAGTGATGCTGGCCCGCATCAAGGAGGACATCGTTAACATCCTCATTCCCCGCGTAAAAGCCAAGCTGAGCCCCGAAATTCAGGCGCTGTTTACCGATAGCATCACGCACCACATCAACCCCACGGGCAAGTTCGTTATCGGCGGCCCGCACGGCGACTCAGGCCTCACCGGCCGCAAAATCATCGTGGACACCTACGGCGGCAAGGGCGCACACGGCGGCGGCGCGTTCTCGGGCAAGGATTCGAGCAAGGTAGACCGCTCGGCAGCTTACGCTACCCGCCACATCGCCAAAAACCTGGTGGCCGCCGGCGTGGCCGAGCAGGCGCTGGTGCAGGTGGCCTACGCCATCGGCGTAGCCAAGCCGGTGGGCCTCTACGTAACAACTTACGGCACTACTAAAGCGCTGGGCACCAACGGCCAGCCGCTGACCGACGGTGAAGTCGCAACCAAAGTAAACGAGCTCTTCGACCTACGCCCCTACGCCATCGTGGAGCGCCTGGGCCTGCGCAACCCCATTTTCGGCCAAACGGCCGCCTACGGCCACATGGGCCGCCAGCCCGGCACCGTAATGGTGAAAATGGAGAACGGCGAGGAGAAGACCTTCGAAACGTTCACCTGGGAAAAACTCGACTACGTCGATAAAATTAAAGCTGCGTTCGCGCTGTAAGCTGCGGTTTTAAAACCTAAAAAAGCCCCGGTAGTCAAGTTGGCTACCGGGGCTTTTTTGGTTGGTATTATCGGCGCAGTGCGTCGGAGTATTCTAGTTTCAATCAGCGCTGAATTTTGCTAGCAAAGCCCAAATAACGAGGGCGTAAGCAGGAATACTGGCGTTGAAATATAAATCATTGCGGATGGTGCGAAACGGGACGCGCCCGCCCAGCAACAGCCAGCGCATTGCTGCACCCACGTAGGCCAAGCCATTGACGGCCAGATAGTGAAACGCGAATACGACCATGCCCGACGCGGGTATTAGTGCAGGTTGAGATGCTTCTCTTTATACTTCGAAATCTGGCGCTTCAAGGCTTCCACCGCCGCGTCGGCAGCAGCTTCGAACGAAGCGGCGTCTTCGGTGCTGAAGAGGGTGCTGCCCGGCACCATCAGCTTGATTTCGACCGTCTTGTTGGCGATGCCGTCTTTGTTGTTGAGGCGCATGATAACCTCGCCGTCGGTGATGCGGTCGTAGAAGTGGTCGAGTTTATTGAGGCGCTGCTGAATAAAGTCGAGCAGCTTCTGGTCGGCATCGAAATGCACCGATTGCACTTGCACTTTCATGGGCAAAGGAATTGAGTGGGAAACGGTAAACTTTTACGCTCGGGGGTGAGCTTGTTCGAATACGGATTTTAGCCTATCCACGGACAAGTGCGTGTACACCTGCGTGGCCGCTAAGCTAGCGTGCCCGAGCAATTCTTTGATGGCGTTGAGGTCGGCTCCTTTGCCAAGTAGGTGAGTAGCAAAGGCATGGCGCAGCGCGTGCGGATGCTGGTGCGCGGCCGAGGTCGAAACCTGGCTCAGGTATTTCTTGACGGTGCGATACACCAGCTTTTCATACAGCGGCTCACCTTTGTCGGTTAGCAGCAGCGGGCCGCCGCTGGCGCGCGGACCAAACTCGGCGGCGCGGGCCGTGCGGTACTTTTCCAGCACCAGCAGCAGCGAGGGGTTGAGGGGCACTACGCGCTGCTTGTTGCCCTTGCCGGTTACGCGCACGGTGCGGGCGCTGGCGTCCACATCGGCATCGGTGATGCCTAGCAGCTCGGAGAGGCGGATGCCGGTGCCGTAGAGCGTTTCGAGCACCAGCTGGTCGCGCGCGCCGGCAAAGGTGGGCTCAAACTCGAAGGAATTGAGCAGCCGGTTCAGCGCCTCCTCGGGCACGAACTCGGGCAGCTTCTTGGCCATTTTAGGGGCCTTGATGCGCAGCATCGGGTTGGCCTCGATGTGGCGCAGCCGCAGCAAAAACTTGTAATACGAGCGCAGGCAGGCCACTTTGCGGTTCACGGTGCGCGGGTCGAGGTGCTGGCCCATCAGGCTCACTACCCAGTCGCGGATGAGTGGGTGCGTGGCCTGGGCCGGCTCGGCCAGCTCGTATTCCTGCTTCAGAAAGGCGGCAAACTGCGACAAGTCGGTTTGGTACGACGTGACCGTGTGCGGGCTGAAGCGCTTTTCGTAGCGCAAAAAATCCAGAAACTCCTCCATAAAACCAGGTACCAAAAAGCCCGACTGGCGGGCCGGGCTTCTAAGATAGCAAGGTAACGTGTAAAGAGATTACTCTACCTCTTTGATTTTAACGCCCATCAGGGCATTGTATACTTTATCTTTCCATTGTGGAAATAAACCTTGTCGCTGAGTTATCTCAGTTATAGAGTTTTTATCCCCTTCGCGTTGCCATGTTTTTTTCAAATCCCCGACGCTGGTCCAAGTATATGATTCAGACAAAGCCCAGGTGGCAGCCAATTCCGCGCTACGCATCGCACGGGTCTTCTCGTCCTTCGCATTGCGCTGATATTGCCAAGCAGCTACTACAAACAAGCCCGATTTGGGTAGAATAATAGGAGCAACCAGCGGCAATTCTAAGTAACCTTGGTTTTTTCTATTGATTACTTTTGGATATATTACCAATTCCGGGGCAAGCAATGAGTCAATCGGTGGATGGTCAGCATCCACTGCCCGACATAGCCGGATATGTAGTTCTCCTTCTTCAAAGCCAGGTGCGTAAGTACGCTGCTTACTTATGTCCAAGACAGCAGCCGTAACCTGATAAATTGCAGCAGTCGATGGATGAGCGATATAAACAGCAATTCGGTCACCGGTTGCACCGCGATAGCCGAAATTATGTTGCAGACGGCCAAGACCAATAAACTGTATACTTTTTACACCTGCCACCGCAACTTCAGGCAACGCTACTTTTCTTATTCTGGAGGTATCTTGATTTATTAATAATGAATACCTACTAAACTCTCTATTACATTTACTAGGCCTATTACCATCCGTATTATAGGCTTTTTGTGTACTCACCGATAATAGTAGTACCGCTATTAATTTCACCATTTCTTCTCGTTTTAAAAATTAAAGGGTGGAAATTTTACTACATCGTAAGACTCCCACCCTTTTAATCTATTTAGGTGCTAGTAACTAGCAAGGCTCCTGTGTCGTCCACGATTCGCCAACATTAACCCAAAAAACGGTATACTGATGAGTTACAGTATGAGCCCCCATAACACATGGTGAAGGAGTATCTACCTGTCCCCAACCTAAAAACCGTTGCCCTGTCTCTGACGAGCCATCGCCTTCGGTCTGTGCCGAAACCGTACCTACTCCCATTGCCAGGCACAAAGCACCGGCCAGCATAAATTTCTTCTTCATAAATGTAAGAAACAATAAACGTACTGCCTACTCTATCACTGCTTTTCGGCTATCGCAGGTCGACGCTGCGAAATAGCCATTTTTTTTTTCGATATATCCTAATTAAGCTACTTTATTTATTCGTTAATACACACAAACAATTGATTTACAACGGATTTATTATAAGCTTACAGCAGCGGCTGCAAACCGAGCTACCGGGCCTATGCACAAAAAGGCAAACCCCGCAGCGCTACCAAAGTAGTGCTGCGGGGTACTGCCAACTAAAAAGCGTGCAGCCTACAGGCTATTCGCTGTCGGTACCGTAGGTAGCGAGCTTGTAAACAGCCTTTTGCTTCAGCTTACGCTTGGTGATGCTGGGCTTCTGGAAGAACGTGCGGCGACGCAGCTCTTTCAGAACGCCAGTGCGCTCGAATTTCTTCTTGAAGCGCTTCAGCGCACGGTCAACGGTTTCGTTGTCTTTGATTTGAACGATAATCATATCGAGAGGTAAGGAGTCTTTTCAGGGCAAACGGGCCGCAAAGATACGTAGCGAATAGCAGATTAAAAATAGTCCGCGCTAAAACTCAGTCACTAAACTATGTGTGCCAGCCATTCTTTAAGCCCAAGATAATATAACAACCGCTAAATAAGTAATTTTTATATTATTCAAAAGTCCCTTATCCCTGCATTTAAGTCATTATCAGCAAACATTTTATCAGAACAAGCAGCTACTTTCCAACGTCCTTTTTTCGGCAATAATTTACCAACCCTTTCTTAGCATAGCGTACAAGCGTTCAATAACTTGGCCACCCTCGAAGCACGGGAGCCAGGGTACTTTACCTTTTCTCTTTTTCAATTTCTATGAAGCACTTTTTAATCTCCTTGCTGGTATTGCTGGTAGCAAGCACCACGGGCAAAGCCCAGGTTATTCGGGATGCGGGTGACACCACCAAGCTCCATCAGGAGCTGCGGGTGGCCTTCAGTACGCTCGACCCCAACCGCACCAGCACCCACATCCTGATGGACCAGATAGTAGCTATCTCGGCACCACACAACTTTGACGGCAGCACCCAGACAGCTACCAACACCTACGCCAACTGGCTACAGCAGTACTGGGAATTTTACCAAACTTCTTATGACCGCACTACGCGCCTTGCGCTCAGTACCGTGCGGCAAACAGTACAGCAGCAAACTCCGCCCGGGCAGTTGGCGCTGGTAGTACTATCGTACCAATACGACGAGCTGAAGCCGAATGCGGTAGCCAATGGCCTGATACACATCGACTCGGTGGCCGAGCGCATCTACGATGGCCCCGACATGAGCCTCAACCCCTACCAGCAGCGGCGCTTTTTTGCGGTAGCGCTGGCTGGCGTGCTGCCCGTGAATGGGCAGGCAACGGTGTACGTCGGCAGCAGCTTATGGCTGGGTACGGAGCCCGCGCCGGCTTCGCTCTCCATCGATTTTGGTGATGGCCTGGGGCCGCGCACGGTGGCCATGAATTCTACCGTGCAAGTGAATTATAACCTCTTCGATTCGCGGCAGGCCACAACTGCGTACCGAGGCGGGCAACTGATAACGGTCAGGCAAGGCGCTAACTTACTCGGCTACGCGACGCTTACGAAGACCACCGCCCTGGCCGTAGTGCCCGATGTGGCGTTGGGCATCCATGCCTCCCATACCTGGAACAGCGAGCCGGCGGCCTCGGCCGTGGGCTGGGTGAAGTGGGGAGCTGGCAACTCGACGGGCAAGTTTCGCAAGCCCCTGGTATTTGTGGAAGGCATCGACTTTGGGTGCGACGGGGCCAAAACGCCTGCACGACCGTTAGCCCAGGTCAGACCGGACCATTGCCTTCGGTATTGCAGCTAGCAGCCATTACTGGCACATATCGCAACGGCTCGACGGGCTGGAACGAGATGGTAGACTACAATAATGACTTCCCGGCGGTAGAAAAGCTGCCGCCCCTGCGCGACCAATTGACGCAACAGGGATACGACCTGGTATTTCTGGATTTTTCGGACGGGGCCACCTACATTCAGAGCAATGCCATGACGCTGGTAGAGCTGCTCGACTACATAAACAACCCTGGCAACCGCACGCCCGATGCGTCCGAAACCATTGTAACGGCGGCTAGCATGGGCGGGCAGGTAGCCCGCTTCGCGCTGGCCTGGATGGAGCAGCAGCGCCTGTGCCACAACAGCAAGCTCTACGTATCTATCGACTCGCCCCACCGGGGGGCCAATATCCCGATTAGGGTACAGTACATGATAGACCGGCTGAGCGGGGTTTTTGTGGGCGGTGGGCAGTTTGATGCCAATCGGGATAAGCTGCTGCGGCCGGCCGCCAAGCAAATGCTGGTGTACCATTTCAGCCCCGACGCCACCCAGGACCGGGCACGGTGGCAGGACTGGCAAGCCTCAGCTGGCTCTTACCCCACGCTGCTGCGCAAAGTGGCCCTCTCTAACGGCAACCGCCAGGGCCAGGTGCTGCCCGGTGCCTTCACGGGCATGGAGCTACTGCGGTCTTCCAGGGTTACGCCCTGGTGGGGAAGCAATTATGCCAACTCCCTGCCCGGTGCCTCGTCGCGGGGGCACGACAACGTGGTGTTTCGCTATCAAAAAGCTATTACGCTAACGGGCAGGTGGCACTACACCCAGGTAGCAGCCAATACGCCTACCTACGACCAGGCCCCCGGCGGCACCCGCACCACTACCGCCGATGCGGAAAAAGAAGGCCACGGCTTTCTGAGGTCGGGCAGCGACTACCAGACTTTTATTCCCGCTATTAGCGCTTTGGACGTGTCGGCGGCTGGCAGTATTTACAATCCGAATTTGTATTATAATATTGAAGGTAATATTCCTGACCCAACTCACCCTGACCCTGGCAAATATGCCTTTGAGGCTTACTACGCGCCCGCTGGCATCAGCGAGCCGCACATCAACATCACCAACGGCCAGGCCTACTCGCCGCACGGCAACCCGACGTACACCAGCAACAACACGGCCTGGATACTGAACGAGCTGGCCGAGTCGGCGCACAACCTGCCGGCGCTGCTCACCGGCACCTACAACTTCGGCAGCCTGTACCGGCGGCTGCTGCCCTCGGTAGAGGTGGGCGCGGGCGGGCAGCTCTTCCTCAACAACGCCAACCTGCCCAACAGCGGCGGCGTGAGCACGGCCAACGCCCCTAAGGAAAATAGCTTCGAGATGTACACCTCTGGCTGCGGCAGCCGGGTACAGGTGAGCCAGGGCGGCACCCTGACGCTGGGCCAGCCCAACGACCCGCACCTGGCTACGGCGCGCATCGGCAACCTGAGCCTGCTCGACCTGCGGGCCGGCAGCCAGACGGTGGTGAACGCCGGCTCGGTGCTACGCATCGCGAAAGGCGGCACACTGGTGCTGCGCGGCGGCGCCAGCCTCACCCTGAACGGGCAGCTAGTAGTAGAGGCCGGGGCCTACATCTGCGTCGAAAACCCGGCTGATATCATGACCGGGCCGGCCGGGCAGCTCACGGCCAGCGCCAGCGCCTACCGCTACGCCAACCCCGCCCTGGGCCTGGGCGGGCTGGCCTGCCAGCTGTATCCGCCTTGCCAGCCCACGCTCTACCTCAGCTACACCAGCACGGGCAACCGCCAGGCGGCGGGCGGCAGCCTGAAAGTAAACCCCGAGTCCAACCTGACTGCCTGCGACAAGGTCTACACTGTAACGGCCGAGGGCGACGGGCTGAACACCAACTTTAGCTGGACGGTGAACGGGGCCCCTACTCGCCGATGCCGGGCCGCCCGGAGGCCATTCGGCTGGTTATCCACAGCAACAACCCCTTTCGGCAAATAGAAGTGAGCGTGGGCAACAACTGCAACAGCCAGCTGCTCACGGAATCCATCATGCTGGAGGCCGAGTTTCCGAACTGCCGCGCCACCCAGTCCGTGGCCATGTACCCCAACCCGGCCACCAACACCCTCACCTTTGAGCAGGCCGACCTGACCAATGACAGCCCGGCCACCGGGTTCGCGGTCAGCCTCTACGATGGGCAGGGGCAGCTGCGCTGGCAGGGCAGCTCGCGCACGGGCAAGCTCGACCTAAACAGCACGGGCCTGCCCAGGGGCATCTACGGCGTAGTGATTACGCAGGGCAAGACCGTGGTGCGCCAGAACCTGAGCCTCGAATAGATTTTCTCACTTTTTCCTTTCTGCTACGCTCATGAAATTCTTTCTTTCTCTCTTGATTGGCTGCGCCGCGCTGGCGGGGTGCGAGCGCTACGAAGGCCCGACGCAGGTGTCGGGGCAGGTGGTGGACCGCTTCACGGGCCAGCCCGTGCCCAACGCCACGGTGCAGGTGGGCGGCATCGCCTCGGGCCTGGGGGCGGGCGGCACCAGCCAGGGCAACAGCTACCAGGCCGATGGGCAGGGCCGCTTTGCCTTTTCCTTCGAGGCCGACGCCAGGCAGAACTACACCCTCTTCGCCTCCACCCCCAGCGGCTATGCCAGCGACTACGGCGACTGCCCGCTGCTCAAGGCCGGACACAAAAACGACAACCTGCAAGTCAAAACCGCCGCCCCCGCCTGGGTCAAAATCAACTGCGTGGATGACGCGCCCCTAGGTAAGGTGGGGCTATATACCCAGGGCTACAACGGTTCCGTTGATAATCAGTATGTTGGCCCCGGCAATTTCTCGTTTGTGCGGCCCGCAATATCCAATAACCCAAGTACTATTAATTGGCGGATGATAGATGCGCAAGCACAGGTGAGCACCGGAAAGATTCCCTTTACGACCGCCAACTTTGACACAGCCACGGTTACCATTCATTTCTAGGGTTATGCACAAGCTGTTTTTTATCCTGCTGTTCTTCGTAGTGCTAGCGGGGTGCGCGCGCTACGAAGGCCTGACGCAGGTATAGCCCCTTTTACCATCACTTGGCAATAAGAAAGGCCGGTTTGCAGCGTAACACTGCAAACCGGCCTTTTTTGTGCGGTAGCACCCGATGCTACTTCAATAAGACGCGGGCGATAACCAGCTTTTGAATCTCGCTGGTGCCCTCGCCGATGGTGCAAAGCTTGGCATCGCGGTAGTACTTCTCGGCGGGGTAGTCTTTGGTGTAGCCGTAGCCGCCGAAGATTTGCACGCCCTCGTTGGCCGTGCGCACGGCTACTTCGGAGGCGTAGAGCTTGGCCATGGCCGACTCGCGGTTCACGTTCTGGCCCTGGTCTTTGAGGGCGGCGGCGCGGTAGGTGAGCAGGCTGGCGGCCTCGATTTCGGTAGCCATGTCGGCCAGCTTGAAGGCGATACCCTGGAAGTTGCTGATGGGCTGGTTGAACTGGTGGCGCTCCTTGGAGTACTGCAAAGCCGCCTCGTAGGCCCCCTGCGCGATGCCCAGGCTGAGCGCCGCGATGCTGATGCGCCCGCCATCGAGCACTTTCAGGCTCTGCACAAAGCCGTCGCCGACCTTGCCAATCACGTTTTCAACGGGCACTTTGCAGTCGGTGAAAATGAGCTCGGTCGTCTCGGAAGCGCGCATACCGAGCTTGTCTTCCTTACGGCCGGCAGCGAAGCCGGGCGTGTTGCGCTCGATGATGAAGGCCGTCATGCCGTGCGAGTCGCCGACCTCGCCGGTGCGGGCGATGACCACGGCCACGTCGCCGCTTTTGCCGTGGGTGATGAAGTTCTTGGCCCCGTTGAGCACGTAGTACTCGCCGCTTTCATCGAGCACGGCGGTGGTCCGCATGTTGCCGGCGTCGGAGCCGGTGTTGGGCTCGGTGAGGCCCCAGGCGCCCAGCCACTCGCCCGAAGCGAGGCGCGGCAGGTACTTGTGCTTCTGCGCTTCGGAA
Source organism: uncultured Hymenobacter sp. (assembly GCA_964277755.1). GTDB lineage: Bacteria > Bacteroidota > Bacteroidia > Cytophagales > Hymenobacteraceae > Hymenobacter. The sequence goes on along the minus strand of CAXYJY010000034.1, from coordinate 30,309 downwards.
GCGTGCTGAAGGATGTGGCCGGTGCAGAGTGAGTTGTGGGCCGCCATGCTGAGGCCGATGCTGCCGTCGATTTTGGCGAGCTCGGCGATGGCCGTCACGTACTCCTGGTAGCCGAAGCCCGAGCCGCCGTACTCCTGCGGCACGAGCACGCCCATGAGGCCGAGCTCGCCGAGCTGGCGAAACACGTCGCGCGGAAACTCCTGAGATTCGTCCCAGCGCATCATGTGGGGCTTGATGTGCTGCTGGCCAAAATCGCGCACCATCTGCGCTATCATGGCTTGGTTTTCGGTCGCTACGGTAGCTTCCATAAAGAAATTTGGGTGGGTAGGGTGAGGAGAGTGTGAAGCACGCAGCCGCCAAGGCGGCTTTTGCCAAACAAAAATACCCCCGGAACAGCGAAGCCGAAGGACTTAGCCTGGCCGAGGCGGGGCCCGAAATTGGAAAGCCTGCCTTATATAGGTTACTTTTGAGACTTTTTAGCTCCCTGACAGCTTGTTTGGGTGGTGTGCCCTGGCCTCATTTTTATTCCGTTGACTGCTTCCCTCATTCGCACGGCCCTGCTTCGCTGCCTAGTGCTGGGCCTGCCTGCGCTGCTTTTGCTCGCTTCGTGCGCCTCCAATCGCTACTACAACCAGCGCGTTCTGTTCAGGCTGACGGACGAAAACGGCAACCGCCTCGACACGGCCAAGCTGCGGGTAGCCGTGAACCGCACCGACCGCAACTACCGCATCCAGCCCAACGATTTTCTGGATTTACGCATTTATACCAACAAAGGCGAGCGCATTATTGACCCCAATGGTGAGCTTGGTGCGGGCTCCCCAGCCGGGCAAGTGCCCAGCCTTTCGCCGCGCACCAACGCTACCTCTACCGGCCGCACTGTCTCCCGCACCGGGGCCAATGCCAGCGCCTCGGGCCTCGAAATACTAGTGCAGGCCGATGGCACGGCCGCGCTACCCGTGGTGGGCCAGGTGCGGGTGAGTGGCCTCACGCTACACCAGGCCGACAGCCTGCTGCAAGTGCTATACAGCCCCTACTACCGCGAGCCGTTCATTCAAACGCGCGTTACCAACAACCGTGTCATCGTGCTGGGCTCGCCGGGCGGGCAGGTGATACCGCTGGTCAACGACAACATGAACCTGCTGGAGGTGCTGGCCTTGGCTGGCGGCCTAGAGGGCACGGCGGGCGGCGGCGGCGGCATTTACCGCTATGGCGGTAAAACATCCACTATCCGCATTGTGCGAGGTGATTTGAAGAACCCACAAATAGAGCAGGTTGACCTCAGCACCATTGCTGGCATGCGACGCGCCAACCTGCAAATGGAGCCCAACGACATCGTGTACATTGAGCCGGTGCGCCGCCGCTTTCTGGAGGGCCTCACCGATGCCGGGCCGGTATTCTCAGCAGCAGCTACCCTGCTCGGGGCCGTTAGCATCGTTTTTTCTCTTATCACCATCGCCCGCCAAAACCGGTAGGCTTTAGTGGTTTACTAACCGCATTACGCTACTTTATCCGCTACCTTAGACTAGCTATCATTATCGTATGGCATTGAGCGAGAACGCAGAATTAGAAGAGCTTATCCGCCGGGCCACCAGCGACGGCGTGGGCCAGCCGCTACCTGCTTCGGGCGCGGCCCAGGCAGCCGAAGATGAAGAGCTGGGCGGTGGCTTCGATACGGCTACGCTGGTGCTGGTGGCGCGGCGCAGTTTGCTGTGGGTGGTCCTACTCATCGGGCTCGGGGTCACGGGCTCGTGGCTGTTTCTGCGCTATACCAAGCCAGTGTACAAGGCGGCTTCGCTGCTCAGGCTCTATGAGCGCTCGGAAGCGCAGAAGATAGGTATCGGGTCCCTCAAGCAAGATGCTACGGGGGCAGGGCAACAGCTGGCCGGCGAGGTCGAATTGATAAAGTCGAACCTGACTTATACGAACCTCAAAAAGCGCCTGACGCTCGACGTCAATTACTACGTGCAAGGTACGGTACTGGAAAATGAGCTGTACAATGCGGCGCCCTTTCGCGTGCGCCACAAGGTGAGCGACCCCGGCCTGTACGGGCTGAAGTTTCAGGTTAGCTTTCCGACTGCCGGTCGCTACCAGCTCAGTGTGAAGGGGCGCGGCCCAGAGCTGGCGGGCACCTATGCTCTGGGCGAGTGGGTGAAGCTTCCGGGGGCTGAGCTGCTACTGGAAGCCGTGCCCGGCCGCCCGCTACCAGCTGGCGACGAGCCCCCCTACAGCTTCACGATACTCAACGACGCGGCCATCAACGGCTACCTCGACCGCAACCTGGAGGTGAAGGTGGTGAATCCCAACGCCAACACCATCGAAATATCCTTCACCGACAACAACGCGACCAAAGCGGCCCACATCGTCAACAACATCGACTCGGTGTACTTGCAGGAAAAGCTGGACATTAAAAAGCAGGGCACCGACTCGACGCTGAGCTATATCAACCGCATTATCGCTGAAAACGGCCTGCGGCTGCGTGCGGCCGAGGAAGACCAGAAAAACTTTGTGCGCCGCAGTAAAAGCTACGACGTGAAGGCGGATGTAGGAACGCTGAAGGAGCGCCTCGAAGAACTGCAACTGACGCGCGAGAAGCTGGAGCAAAACCTGCGCCTGCTCGACCAGGTGCAGAACTTAGCGGCGCAAAGCCGCCTCACGCGCTCCGAAGACGAGAAAGTAACGGACAACCTGCCGGGACTCGCTGAAATCAACGACCCGCTGCTGGTTTCGATGCTCAATGACCTGGATGCGCAGCAGCGCGCCCTGCGCCTCACCCTGCTTTCGCAAACGGAAAAGACCTTTGCCGTGCAGCGCAACCAGGCCAGTATCCAGGAAACGCAAGCGGCGCTAGAGCAGCAGCTTGCCCGCGACCGTAACCTGCTGCAACAGCAATTGACCCGCTTGGCCCGGCAGACGTCCGAACTCAACGACCGCCTGATGGCCATGCCCGAGCTGGCTACCCAGCAGGAGCGCATCAAGCGGCCTTTAGACTTGTACGCCAATACCTATCAGCAACTGCTCAACCGCAAGCTCGACTTCAGCATTCAGCAGGCGGGCACCACGGCCGATTTTTCGATTTTGTCGCCCGCCTACCCGCCAGCCGCGCCTATCTCGCCGGTGCGCACGCTAGTGTACGCTATCGGGCTGGCGGGCGGGCTGGCGCTGGGCCTGGGGCTGATAGCCACGCGCTATCTGCTGCACAATACCATTACGAGCGTGCAGGAGCTGGAGCGCAATACGCGGGCTTCGGTGCTAGGCATTATCCCAACCTACGACAAGGAAAAGCTGGAAGTATCGCGGCTGATAGTGGACAAAAACCCCAAGTCGTCGGTGTCAGAGGCCATCCGCTCGATTCGCACTAACCTGGATTTTATCAGCCCAGCCAACAAGAAGCGGATTATCTCGATTACGTCCACTATTTCGGGCGAGGGTAAAACCTTCGTGGCCGTTAACCTGGGCGGCATCATTGCTTTGTCGGGCCAGCGCGTCATTATCCTCGACCTTGATATGCGCAAGCCGAAGGTGAACCTGGCCTTCGGGGCCGAAAACGTGCGCGGCATCAGTACCATCCTCATCGAGCGGCATACGGTGGCCGAGTGCGTGCAGCGCACCAGCATCGAGTCGCTCGATTTTATCTCGGCTGGCCCTACCCCACCCAACCCATCGGAGCTTATCCTGAACCCACGCTTCGACCAACTGCTGGCCGAGCTGCACCGCAGCTACGATGTCATTCTGATTGATACGCCCCCAGTGGGCCTCGTTACCGACGGCATCCTCATCATGCGCAAGGCCGACGTGCCGATTTACATCGCGCGGGCCAACTACTCGCGTAAGGCGTTCCTCAAAAACCTGAACCGCCTGATGAGCAACAACCAGTTCACCAAGATGTGTACCATCCTCAACGATGCCAAGGCCAATACCGGCTACGGGTATGGCTATGGCTACGGGTATGGCTACGGCTACGGGTACGGCTACGGCAGCTACGGCATGGGCTACTACGAAGAGCCAACCAAGCCGCAGACGCTGGGGCAAAAAATCAAGAGTCTTTTCAGCTAAGCAGCACAGCAACAGGTACGTATGGCCGGCTTTTGGCAGCGATTGTGGGGTAGCGGCGGCGCTACCGGGGGCCGGGCGGCCCAGCAGGGGCCACCGTTTGGCAGCCTGCACACCGACATGCACTCGCACCTGCTGCCGGGCCTCGACGACGGTGCCGAAACCGTAGAGCACAGCCTGGAGCTGCTGCGCGAGTTGCGTGAGCTGGGCTTTCGCAAGCTGGTAATGACGCCCCACGTGATGGGCGACTTTTATAAGAATACGCCCGAGGGCATCCGGGCGGCGCTGGCCGAGCTGCGCACAGCCGCCGCCGCCGCCGGCCTCGATGACGTGCAGCTGGAGTGCGCCGCCGAGTACTACCTCGATGAGTGGCTGGGCCAGAAGCTGGCGGCCGGCACCGAGCTGCTCACCTTCGGGGGCGAGCGCCGCTACCTGCTCTTCGAAACCTCGTACATGAACGAGCCTTTCAATCTGCAAGCCACCATCTTCGAGCTGAAGGCGGCGGGCTACCGGCCGGTACTGGCCCACCCCGAGCGCTACACGTACTTCTACGGCCGCCTGGCCGAGGTGCGCAAGCTACGCGAAGAATACGGCGTGCTGTTGCAGCTCAACCTCAACTCGCTGGCGGGCTACTACTCGCCCGCCGCCCGCCGCGTGGCCGAGCAGCTGATTGATGAGCGGCTCATCGACTTTGTGGGCACCGATACCCACCACCTGCGCCACACGGCCGCGCTGGCCGGCAAAACCGTCAGCTCTTCTTACTTTCAGAAGCTGATGGCGTTACCCTTGCTCAACAGCACCTTATGATTTTCGTGACCGGGGGTACGGGCCTGATTGGCTCCTTTTTGCTGCGCGAGCTGCGGGCGCGCGGGCTGGAGGTGCGCGCCCTGCACCGAGGGCCGGTGCCCACGGCCGCCGCGCCCGGCGTAGACTGGGTGGCTGGCGACTTGCTCGACGCTACCCTGCTGGCCTCGGTTATCTCGCCCGACGTGACGCACGTGTTTCACTGCGCCGGCCTAGTGTCCTACGCCCCGCAGGACGAGGACGCCCTGCTGCAAGTAAACGTGGAAGGCACGGCGGCCGTGGTCGATGCCTGCCTGGCGCGGCCGGGCATCCGGCTGGGCTACGTGTCGTCGGTGGCGGCGCTGGGGCCGCCGCCCGCCGCGCCCGAAGACCAAGACCCTAGTACCGTGCGGCTCGTGGACGAAACTGCGACCTGGGACCTGGGGGCCAGCCACCCAGCTTACGCCACCAGCAAGTACCTAGCCGAGCTGGAGGTATGGCGCGGCGCGGCCGAGGGCCTGTCGGCCGTCATTGTGAACCCTTCGGTGGTGCTGGGGCCCGGCGACTGGCACCGCAGCAGCACCCGCCTGCTGCGCTACGCCCACGACGAGCACCGCTTCTACACCCGCGGCCTGCTCAACTTCGTGGACGTGCGCGACGTGGTGGCCCACCTGCTGCGCCTGACGCTGGAGCTGCCGCCCCGCCCCACCGCCGAGCGCTACATCCTCAACGGGGGCGCGTGCCTGCTGGGCGATTTTCTGGCGCAGGTAGCGCGGGCGCTGGGGCGGCGGCCACCCACGGTGGCCGTGCCCGACTGGGCGGCCGAGGTCATCTGGCGGCTTGAGCACGGGCGGGCGCTGCTCACGGGCGCGCGCCCGCTCATCACCCGCGACACGGCGCGGGCCGGGCGGCAGCGCATCGAGTACGACGCCCGCAAGGCGCAGCAGGCCACGGGCTTAGGTTTCCGGCCGCTGGCCGAAACCATCGCCTGGGTGGCGCAAGAGCTCAAAACGAACCGACGCGGCCCACAGGCGGTTGTATCTTAGCAAATCGCGGGTTGGAAAACAATTAATCAGCTGGGCTACACTACTTGTCGGCAAGCGCCATCCGGCGCACTTTTTGCGCGTATTGCCAAACCGGCCCGGCCTTGTTAAATTGTTAGCCTAATCCGTATTTATACCGTGTTTTTATGCGCATGAACGAATCATTTGAAGACCCCCGGGCGGCTCAGAATACGGTGCGGCGCTACGAGCGCATGGTGGCGCACGACGAGGCGGCCTTTTTCGACCTGGAAGAGTTTGAGATTATTATCGACCACTACGTCACCAGCGCGGCCTTCGACAAAGCCCAGCAGGCTTGCGAGCTGGCGCTAAGCCAATACCCTTTTTCGACTGAGCTGCTTATCGACCGCGCCCAGATTTCGGCCATGCGCGGCGACTACAACGAGGCCGAGCGCCAGATTGCCAACGTGGCCAGCCTCGACCCCGACAACGCCGACGTGGCCGTGACGCGCGGCATCATCGCCACGCAGCGCGGCGAGTTTGAAGAAGCCGTGCGCTTTTTTCAGGCGGCCCTGGCTACCAATCCCGACCGCGAAGACATTCATTTCAACCTGGGCCTGGCTTACCAGAGCTGGCAGAAATATAAGAGCGCGGCCCGCCACTACAAGCACAGCCTGCGCCTGCATCCCGACAACGAGGCGACCGTGCAAGAGCTCCTCAACTGCCTAGAAGTAAGCCACCGCCTGCCCGAGCACGAAGAGTTTTTCCAGCGCTTTACCGACGACGACCCCTACTCGGCCGTGGCCTGGTACAACCTGGGGCAGTACTACTACCGCCGCGAGAAGTACGAGCAGGCGGCGGCAGCCTTCGACTACGCCATCGTCATCGACGGTGATTTTTACGACGCCCACCACTGGCTGGCCGATACCTACGTGTGCCAGCAGCAGTACGAAAAGGCCATCGCAGAATTTGAGCTGAGCCACCCCGCTGGCGAACCCACCGACGAGGCACTGTGCAACATCGGCGAGTGCTACGAGAAGCTGCGCAACTGGGAGCAGGCCCGCCTCTACTACCGCAAGGCGCTCGAAATCAACCCCAATATGGACGAGGCGTGGTTTGGGCAGGGCGTGCTGCTGCAAGAGCAGGAGCGGCCCTTCGAGGCGTTGCACTACTTCCGCAAGGCCGTAGAGCTCTACGGCGAGAGCGGCGAGTACTGGACGGCCCTGGGCGCGGCCGAAAACCAGCTCGGCAACGTGGTGAGCGCACTCGAAGCCTACGAAAAAGCCACCCAGGTAGCCCCCGACGACGCTACCGGCTGGGTAAGCTGGAGCGCTATCCTCTACGAGCAGGGGCACTACGAGGAGGCCATCGACCTCATCAGCCACGCCGTGGGGCTGCACCCGCACGAGGCGCATTTTCACTACATGTATTGCGCCTACCTGCTGGCCGCCGGCCGCCTGCGCGAGGCGTATCAGGAGCTGGAAACGGCCCTCACGCTCAATTATGAGCAGCATGTGCTGCTGTTCGACTACTTCCCGGAGCTGGAGAACCAGCCCGCTCTGCGCCGGCTTATCGACCAGTTTCGCAAGTAGCGCGGGCGGGTTTTCGCGCCGGTGTATTTTTGTGGCCGCCTGCTCGCCGAGCAGGCGGCTTTTTTTCTTGCTCAAAACCTAGCTGGCGCTCTGCGGTTAGGGCTACTTAGGCTTACTACTGAGCACCACGTCATTTCTTACTAAACTTGATGAACTACTCGCTATCGCAGCTGCCCGAGCGCACGCAAAAACCCCGTGAGCAAGGCTACACCATGATGATGGACAAGGGCCTGAGCATTCGGGAAGTAGAAGACTTTCTGGAAGTAGGCGCGCCGTATGCCGACATCGTGAAGCTGGGCTGGGCCACGTCCTACGTGACGCCCAACCTCAAGCGCAAGCTAGAAGTGTACCGCGCGGCCGGCCTGCCGGTGTACCTGGGCGGCACGCTGTTCGAGGCATTCATCATCCGCAATCAGTTCGACGACTACCGCCGCCTGCTCGACTCGTTTGGGCTGGAGTACGCCGAGGTGTCGGACGGCAGCATCGACCTGGCGCACGACCGCAAATGCGAGTTTATCCGCGAACTCAGCAAGTCGGTACGCGTGCTGAGCGAGGTCGGTTCGAAGGACGCCGAGAAGATTATTCCGCCCTACAAGTGGATTTCGCAGATGCAAGCCGAGCTCGACGCCGGGGCCATGAAGGTAATCGGCGAGGCCCGCGAGGGCGGCAACGTGGGCTTGTTTCGCAGCACCGGCGAGGTGCGCTCGGGCCTGGTCGAGGAGATTCTGACCAAGATTCCGTCGGAGCGCATCATCTGGGAAGCGCCGCAGAAGGCGCAGCAGGTGTGGTTTATCAAGCTGCTGGGGGCCAACGTAAACCTGGGCAACATCGCGCCCAACGAAATCGTGAGCCTCGAAACCATTCGCCTGGGCTTGCGCGGCGACACGTTCTCGCACTTTCTGGATATGGATGCCGTTGACCCTATGTTCCTGCCCGAGGCCAAGTCGGGCAAGCCCGGCACCTCGATGCCGCGCGGCTAGCAGTCGGCTTTCTTTTTAAGTCAGCGGCATTAAAAAAGGCCGGCTCCCCGCGTGAGGAGCCGGCCTTTTCTTGACCTGGCAGGTAGCGCGGGCTACTGCTTCTGCACTTTGAGGGTCTTCACCTGGCCCGAGGGCAGCGTGAGCTGCGCCAGGTAAGTGCCGCTCTTGGCGTTGTCGAGGGCGGTGAGTTTGGCCTCGGTGCTGCCGTTGGCGGTCACGATGGTCTGGTCGATAATCGTGCGGCCTACCAGGTCGGTCACACGGAGGCGGGCGTTGCCAGCTTCTGCCGTTTGGATAAACAGGCGGGCATCGCTGCCCGTCACCGGGTTGGGGTACACGTTTAGCTCGGCGGCCAGCGTGCCGGCCCCGTCGAAGCTCACGGCCCGTACCGGCGAGTACGAGTCGGTGCCGTCGAAGTCAACTTGGCGCAGGCGGTAGTAGCGCAAGCCAGCTTTGCCAGCTTCAGTATCGGTATACTTGTAGTCGAGGTTGCTGCTGCTGTTGCTGCCTTTGCTAGCCACGAAGCTCAGCGTACGGAAAGTTTTACCGTCGGCCGATACCTGCACCTCAAAGCCCCGGTTGTTTTTTTCCGACGCGGTGGCCCAGGCGAGCTGTGCGTTTTCGCCGCTGCGGGCAGCCGTGAAGCTCACCAGCGTCACGGGCAGCGGGTTGGTGCGGTCGCCCAGCGTGAGGTAGTAACTGGGCTGCGAGGGCACATCGGCCTGCGTCACGGTGTTGGCGTTAGTATCCAGCGTACTTGCTACATATGGCGTGTAAGGTGCCGCGCCGGTGGTCGTGCTAAACAACATCAGGTTGCTTTCTGCGATACCATTGAGTTCGTCAGAAGAATCTAAGTAGCGAAACACGACGCGGTTGGTCGAGCCAGCCGTGCTGGACGAGTTGCTGTTATCATCGCCCGAAATGAAATACTGCCGTTTGATAGGCTTGGGCTGCTGAGCGCCAGTGTTCGTCGGGCCCAGCAATGGGTCGCCTATGATGCGTTGCACGATAACCTGTATGGCTGGGTGGTTGGAAGTGAATTCCAGCCCGATGTTGCCAAACCGAGTGGTGCTGCCAGCGGCCAGCGGCCCGGTTGCGATAACGATACCCTTCAGGTAAGAACTGTTGGTTTCATTGCTACCCGCAGCCGTGTTGATGGCACCCGTAGTGCCAAGGTTGATGGCCGAGATGCCCGACGTGTCAAACTGATAAGTGTTTGTGCCGTTGGGGTCGGCGGCAGTCTGAATAATAACCCCATTAGTTACCGACTTGGGCCGTAGCGAGATGGTATTGGTAGGGGCCAGTGTGTTGGCTACCGACTTTACGCCCGAGCCTGCCACAATGATATCGGGCACGAACAGCCGCCCCGTAATGTATTGGTTGCCACCAGCTAGCACTAGTGTTGAGTTGGCCGTCGAATCGGCCACGCCCGGCCGGTCTGTTACCGAACCCACGAGGCCGCCGCTTCTTTGCGCGATATTGCCATACACATGCAGTACCGCCCCCTGAATAGTCAGCTGGGCACGGCCCGAGTTGGTAGTACCATTCAACGTCAGGTTACGCACAGCATAGTTTACATTGCGGTTATTGAGAATCGGGAAAACGATGTTGGAGCCCGTAGTATTTTCCGGGATAACCGCGTCGGACTGCGCGTTTGGCACGCCGTTATCCCAGTTGGCCGCCGAAAACCAGTTGGTACCGTTGGTACCAGTGTTGGTGCTTTGCCACACGGTAGTGCCGCCCGGGGCCGTGGTAGGCGGCGGCGTCACGTAAAACTCGGCATAGAAGTAGTCGTTGCCCCCGCTAAGGTCATATATGGTCTTGGTAGTAGACACGCCAGTAGTCGTGTTCAGCCGAGTGATTTTAACCGAGTAGCGTACCTCTAGCACGTATCGTCCGCCATTGGTGAGCCCATTGAGCAGGTCGACGTTGGGGATGGTAATACTTGTCGCGAATGAAGTAGTTGTCCGATTGGTCGGCAACATCACATCCGTATAGCTCGGCTTGTTTGTCGTATTAGAAATTGGATAAACCCGGTAGCTGAACATCGCGGCGTCCAAAGTTGTGGTGCTGCCAATGGTCCCCTGCATCGAAGCCGACTTCAGGAGCAGTGCGCTCGTGCCGTTGAGGTCAAACGTGCCTAACTGGGGTGCCGGAGACGGCGTGCTACCTGCCTGCCCTAGTGCGGTGTAGCTATCGTATGGACTATTATTTTGCGAGCCCGCGTAGTTTACGGCGGGCTGTAGCGTGCCCCCGCTGTTTTGAATTTGTAGCGCGATATCATCATCCGTGAAAGCTGCTACTTGCGCCTGGGCCGACAGACCGCGCAGAAGGAAAGCCACGAGCAGCAGCAGTAGCGCGGCACCGGGCTTTCGGGTGGAGGTAGTTAATGTGTTCATGTAGAAAAGAAGGTGGGGACTATACTGGCGTTTTTTCAGAAAAAAGAGCGAGTGTTGGGGCGTATACGGCGCTATAAAAAAGTAGATTAAGGTTCTTAAAAAAATGCCATTGATTTAAGAAATCACCGCTAGCTCATCATTAGCGGCGGTAAGGCTTTTTAAGTCAAGCCACTACCGGCTTCAATTATTTTTCACGGCGGCAAATATACACGCGCAGTCATACTTAATATCATTTCCATCCAACGCTATTTCACGCATTTAGACTTTTAGAAAGACGAGCTTATTAGTTTTGTCTGGTGCTTATCCCGGTGTATTCCTATCCGCTAAAAAGCCCGGCCCTTACTTTGTAGCCTCACTTACTTCTTCGCATGGAGCTTATCAAGCACTTCTTCGACCTCATTCTGCACCTCGACAAGACACTTGTCGACGTGGTGCATGAGTATGGCAACCTGACTTACCTGCTGTTATTTCTCATTATTTTCACCGAAACGGGGGTTGTCGTATTCCCTTTCCTACCCGGCGACTCACTACTTTTCGTGGCGGGCGCACTGGCCGCCCAGCCCAACCCCGAAACCGGGCAGCCGCTCCTGAATCTGTTCTATTTGATTCCGCTGCTATTGCTGGCGGCCTTTTTGGGTGATAATCTCAATTATTTTATTGGCGACTACCTCGGTCCCCGTGTTTTCCGGGAAGATTTCAAGCTTTTGAAGCGTAAATACCTGGAGCAAACCCAAGCGTTTTACGCCAAGCACGGCGGGCAGACTATTATCATGGCACGTTTCGTACCAATCGTGCGTACGTTCGCGCCCTTCGTGGCCGGCGTGGGCACCATGACGTACCGTACCTTCGTGTCTTACAGCATAGTAGGCGCACTGCTGTGGGTAATTTCGCTTACGCTGGCGGGCTACTTCCTGGGGTCGATTCCGTGGGTGAAAAACAACTTCACCGTCGTGATTTACGGCATCGTGCTATTCTCGGTGCTGCCGCCGCTGTGGCAGTTCATCCGAGGCAAGCTGGCTGGCCGCCAACCGGCGGCGTAGCCGTTCGGCGCGCTTCTTCTTGCTTTAAACTTTATATTGGCCGACTTATGCGCCTTTTCGGGCTGGTGGGGCGCTCGCTCGCTCACTCTTTTTCCCAGACGTATTTCACTCAGAAGTTCTACCAGCTCGGGCTCGAAGACCATCGCTATGAGCTGTTTGAGCTGGCCGCCGCGAGCGAGCTGCCCGGCCTGCTGGCCCGGCACCCCGATTTGGCCGGCCTCAACGTCACGATTCCCTACAAGGAGCAGGTGTGGCCCTATCTGCACGAGGTGGCTTCATCGGCCGCCCGCGTGGGGGCCGTCAACGTGATTGAAATTCAGGCCGATGGCCGGCTTATCGGCCACAATACCGACTACGCAGGTTTTCGCGAGTCGCTACGCACCTTCTACCCGGTGCCGGCGGCGGGCGGGCGGGCGCTGGTGCTGGGCACCGGCGGCGCAGCCAAGGCCGTGGCCGTGGCCTTGCGCGAATTAGGCATTGCCTACTGGCTGGTTTCGCGCGATAGCATGGGGCCGCACCTCACTTACGCCGACCTCACGCCGGAGGTGCTGGCCGCGCACCAACTCATTGTAAATACCACGCCGCTGGGCACCTACCCCGACGTAGCAACCTGCCCGCCCCTGCCCTACGCGGCGCTCACGCCGCAGCACTATGCCTACGACTTGGTGTACAACCCGCGCGAAACGCTGTTTCTTCGGTGGGCCCGCGAGGCGGGCGCCCATACCAAAAACGGCTTCGACATGCTGGAGCGGCAAGCCGAAGCCGCGTGGGCTATTTGGAATGGGAGTAATGGGTAGTTAGCGTAATGGGAGTAATTAAAATCTTTTAACTACTCCCATTACGCTAACTACTCCAATTTACTTGCCCGACACCTTCTTGGCGATGTCGGCTGTGTGGCGGCCCTGGAAGCGGGCCCCTTCGAGCTCGTTGGCACTGGGCTGGCGCTCGCCCTGGCCGCCGGCTACCGTGCTGGCGCCGTAGGGCGTGCCGCCGGTTACTTCGGTGTGGCCCATCTGGCCTTGCCAGGCGTAGGGTAGGCCCACGATGACGAAGCCGTGGTGCAGCAGCTCGGTGTGGAAGGCGCGCAGGGTTTCTTCTTGGCCGCCGTGCTGGGTGGCAGTGCTCACGAAGGCACCACCTACCTTGCCCACGAGTGCCCCTTTGGCCCACAGGCCTCCAGTGCTGTCCATGAATGCCTGCATCTGGCCGCAGAGGTTGCCGTAGCGGGTGGGCGTGCCAAAGATGATGGCGTCGTAGTCGGCCAGCTCGTCGGGCGTGGCTACGGGCACGTGGGCAAAGGCCGCCTGCGCGCCCGTAGCCCCGGTTTTATCGAGAATTTCCTTGGGCAGCGTTTCGGGCACGCGCTTTACTATCACTTCGTTGCCAGCGATTTCGCGGGCTCCTTCGGCTACGGCCTCGGCCAGGTGCCACACGTGGCCGTAGGTGGAGTAAAACAGAACGAGGGTCTTCATGAATGAGAAATGAGGAGGAGAAATTGAACTGCCCGCCAGTGTACGGACAAGCTGGGCGGCTGTTTCTGGGCGCGTGGTTATCCGGCCTGCGGCCGATTGCCTGTACTATCATTTTTTTACTGATTAACAATTGATTAACTAAAAAATCGCGCGTCTCCACGTAGACAACTACTTCTCTTCCAAGAGAGGAACGTGGAGTTGAACCACATTAAATGTACATACATTACTCAAGCAAAATCAGCCACTAGCACCAATTATCTTATTATCAATAGCTTGCTTTTAAAAACACCTTTTCTACCTTCACTATGCAACGCTTAGACGAGCGGCGGCTTCTTAGTGGCAGTCGGATTTGTGCGATAGGATGTTTGCCCGCTATTTTTCCTTTCTCGTCGCGTTGCCTTTTATGTCGAACTGCCTACCTACCGGCCGGGCCCGGTGCCAGCTATGAGTGCCCTCGCCTGGCCCGCTTCGTTTGGCCAAGACCTGCCCGCACGCCCGGCCGGCCTCACCGCGAGCCGCCCGGCGGCCCGCGCCGTGCCCACCGAAGACGAGCTCATCGAGGGCTGCCTGCACGGCCAGCAGCTGGCCCAAAAGCAGCTGTATGAGAAGTATGCGGCCCGCATGATGGCCGTATGCTTGCGCTACGCCCAAACCACGTTTGAGGCTGAGGATGTGCTGCAAGAAGGCTTCGTGACGGTATTCCGCACGCTGGGCAGCTTTCGGCGCGAGTGCCCGCTGGAGTTCTGGATACGGCGGGTGATGATAAACGCGGCCCTGCGCCAGCACCGCCGCAACGCCCCGCTGGTGGCCGTGAGCGACGGCGACTACCCCGAAACGCTGGCCAGTGAGGAGTTTACCTTCAGCAATTACGCCTACGGCGAGCTACTGGCCGTAGTGCAGGAGCTGGCCCCGCGCTACCGCATGGTGTTCAACCTCTACGCCATTGAGGGCTACACGCACAAGGAAATCGGCGAGATGCTGGAAATCTCGGAAGGCACCAGCAAATCGCAGTACGCCCGGGCGCGGGTAGTGCTTCAAACCAAACTAGCGCGCCTGTCGGGGCAGGCGCGGCCGCTATCTTAAAATTACACCTCTATTATGCACTCGCAACCGCCGCCTAAGGGCAGCCTCGAAGATTTATTTCGCCACCACTTGCTGGAAAGCGAGGCGGCCGCCGTGCCGCCGCGCCCCGCTGTGTGGGAGCATATCGACAATAGCCTGCTACTAGCCCAAAACGAAAGATACCGCCGCCGCCTACTGGTGCATCGCTGGAGCCTAGCGGCCAGCCTGCTGCTGGCTACCCTGGCCGGGGGCGGCTGGTGGCACAGCCAGCAGCAGGCCACCGCCACCCTGGCCAGCGCCAACGCCCGCACCGAAGCCGCCCGCCGCGCCGTGGCCGGGGCCACCGGCCCACGCACGAGCGGCGCGGCTGCTGGGTCGGCAGGCAGCAACTTGAACGCTGCTACTGCCGGTGCTACCGGGCAGTTGGTAGCGACCGGCCGTTCGGTAGAGGGCGGGCAAAGCGCTGGGCAGCTTGCAACTTACCATTCGCAGGCGTCGGGCCAAATTAATCAGCCAGCCGCTGGGCCGGGGCTCGTAGCCAGCGGCCAGGCCGGGCGCGCGGCTGGGTCCGGTGCTTATGGTGTACAAGCCTCACGCTCACTTACTTTTTCCTCACCCAACGCCTACACTATTGCCACAACTTCTACTCCATCTTCGGCTGAGGCCGCTAGTGCTTTGCCTTTTAGCTATCGCGCCGGCAGCTACGCGAACGATGAGCAGCCGACACTGACTGACGCCAACAATGCGTTAGCAGCTAACGCAGCAGATAGCCGCTCGAGCGAGGCCGCGCTGGCCACTCGCCTAGCGGCGCTGGCGCTGGCCGCGCCCGCTGGCCCGCCCGCCGAACTGGTGGCCAAGGAGCTGCCACCCGCGCCCACGCAGCTACGGCACTGGCGCTACGGGGCCGAATACGCCATCACAGCCTTCCAACCTAACATCGATTTTAGCCGCAATGGCAGCGACTACAATTCTGCGCTGGGTACCAACACGGTAAGCCTGACGCGGGCCGCCGCTGCCGAGTACCGTGCCAACCTGCGGCCCGGCCTGGGCCAGCGCCTCACCCTGCGGGCCACGCGCTGGCTGGGCGGGCACTGGTCGCTGGGCACGGGCGTGGAGGTGGCGCAGCAAACGGCCTACTCGGCCACGTCGGCGGCCTTCACCGGCGAGCAGGTAGCCGACCCCACCAGCTACAGCGCCACGCCCAGCACGGGCATGGGCAATGTGGCGGCCCCCGTTTCGCGCGAGCTGCACGAGTCGTCGTTTCGCTACCGCTCGGTGGGCGTGCCGCTGGAGCTACAATACGACAACCAGGCCAAGGCTGGGGTGTCGTTCTACGGGCGCATCGGGGCCATCGTGAGCGCGCTACTGAGCGTGCGCGGCGAAGTAGCCGGTAACCCCGAGGCCACGCGCACCTACTCGGCATTTTCGGCCAGCTCGCCCTACCGCCGCCTCACGGCGTTGGTGCGGGGCAGCGCCGGCGTGCGCTACCGCCCCGCCGGCCGGGGCTGGGGCCTGAACGTGGGTTCCACCGCCGAGGCCGGCGTGCAGTCGCTGAACGCCGAAACTGACCGCACCTTTATGCAACAGCAGCGCCCTTATAGCGTAGGCCTGGAAGCAGGCTTCGAGTTTGGGGGGAATCTCCGGCCGGTGCCCGCCAAGTATTAAGCTGATTGACGATGAAACGCTTGGTTTACCTGGCCTGGCTGGGCGCGTTGCCGCTGCTGGCTACCCGGTGCCCGGCCCAGAACAAGGCCGCCGCCCAAACCCAGGCGGCGACCACGCTGTGCCCGCCCGAAGGCATCAAGGCCAAGATAGCCGAGCTGCAAGCCCAGCCCAAGGCTAACCCCTCCTATGAAATATGGGAGTATAAGTACCAGGGCCAGAAGGTTTACTTGGTTTCGGCCGACTGCTGCGACCAGTACAATACCGTGTACGATGCCTGCCTGCGGCCGTTGTGCGCGCCCAGCGGCGGCTTCACGGGCCGGGGCGACGGTCAGTGCCCGGACTTTAACGACAAGGCTACTGATAAGAAACTGGTATGGCGCGACCCGCGCTAGCTGTGTAAAACGGAGTGGCACTCCGTTTGGCGTCAGGCCGCAACTAGGCGCAGAACCGGAGTGTCACTCCGTTTTACAAGTGCAGAAACCCAAGCGCCGGATTTAGGGTTAAGTTAGCTGGCCTTTTTCCGGCCGACTGCGCCCGTTTTATGTCTACGTACCAGCTTACCTCTGAATTTAAGCCCACTGGCGACCAGCCCGCCGCCATTGCCCAGCTCGTGCAGGGCGTGAACACGGGTGAGCCGGCGCAGGTGCTGCTCGGGGCCACCGGCACCGGCAAGACCTTCACGATGGCCAACGTGATTGCCGAAACCGGCAAGCCGGCCCTGGTGCTGTGCCACAACAAGACGCTGGCCGCCCAGCTCTACGGCGAGTTCAAGGCATTTTTCCCCAATAATGCCGTCGAGTACTACATCAGCTACTACGACTACTACCAGCCCGAGGCCTACATTGCCAGCTCCGACGTCTTCATTGAGAAGGACTTAGCTATCAATGAGGAAATCGAGAAGCTGCGGCTGCACACGACCTCTACCCTGCTCAGCGGGCGGCGCGACGTGGTGGTGGTGGCCTCGGTATCATGCATCTACGGCATCGGCAACCCCGAGGAGTTCGGTAAAAACGTCATTTTCCTGGCCCCCGGCCTGCGCGTGTCACGCAATAATTTGCTCTACCAATTCGTGCAGATTCTGTACTCGCGCACCGAAATGGAGTTCACGCGCGGCTCGTTTCGGGTGAAGGGCGACACCGTGGACGTATTTCCGGCCTACGCCGACTTTGCGTACCGCATCTTCTTTTTTGGCGATGAGATAGAGGCGGTGCAAAAAATCGACCCGGCCAGCGGCAAAAAGCTCAGCGACGAGAAAAGCGCGACGCTCTACCCCGCCAACCTGTTCGTGACGGGCAAGGAAACGCTGAACACCGCCATCCGCGAAATTCAGGACGACATGATGGCCCAGCACAAGTACTTCGAGAAGGAAGGCCGCGACGTGGAGGCGCGCCGCATCCAGGAACGCACCGAATTTGACTTGGAAATGATACGCGAGCTGGGCTACTGCTCGGGCATCGAGAACTACTCGCGCTACTTCGACCGCCGCGAGCCGGGTTCGCGGCCCTTCTGCCTGCTCGACTACTTCCCCGACGACTACCTGCTGGTAGTCGATGAAAGCCACGCCACCATTCCGCAAATCCGGGCCATGTGGGGCGGCGACCGCTCGCGCAAGACGGCCCTTATCGAGTACGGCTTCCGGCTGCCGTCGGCATTTGACAATAGGCCGCTGACGTTCAATGAGTTTGAGAGCATGTATCGACAAGCCGTGTATGTATCGGCCACGCCGGCCGACTACGAGCTGACCCAGGCCAACGGCGTGGTGGTAGAGCAGATTATCCGCCCCACGGGCCTGCTCGACCCCGAAATTGACCTGCGGCCCAGCATCAACCAGATTGACGACCTGCTCGATGAGGTCGACAACCGCGTGAAGGAAGGCGACCGCGTGCTTGTGACGACGCTCACCAAGCGCATGGCCGAGGAGCTAAGCAAGTACATGGAGCGCCTGGGTATCAAGGTCGAGTACATTCATTCGGACGTGAAAACGCTTGACCGCGTGGAGATTTTGCGTCGCCTGCGGCTGGGCGAGGTCGATGTGCTCATCGGCGTAAACCTGCTGCGCGAAGGGCTGGACTTGCCGGAAGTGAGTTTGGTCGCGATTCTGGATGCCGACAAGGAAGGCTTCCTGCGCGACCAGCGCTCGCTGATTCAGACCATGGGCCGGGCGGCGCGCAACGAGCGCGGCAAAGTTATCCTTTACGCCGACCGCGTGACGGGCTCGATGCAGCGCGCGATGGACGAAACCAACCGCCGCCGCGCCACCCAGATGGCTTACAACGAGGAACACGGCATCACGCCCAAAACCGTGCGCAAAAGCCACGCCCAGATTATGGGCCAAACCGACTTGGCCGACTACCGCATTGCCGAAAGCCAGGCCCCGGCCGCGCCCTACGCCACCGGCGACGCCGCCCTGGCCATGGCCGCCGAGCCGGTAGTAGCGATGATGAACCGCGCCGAGCTCGAAAAGCTCATTAAAACCACTGAAAAACAGATGGAAGCCGCCGCCAAAGACCTGGACTTCTTGACGGCTGCCAAGCTACGCGACGAGCTCGGTGCGCTCAAGCAGGCGCTGAAAGGCAAGCGGGAGTAGCCGCGAAGCGGCCGAATGCCGGTAGCTGCACGAACAAAAAAGTATCCCCAAAGCGGCGGACCCAACTGATTGGGTCCGCCGCTTTGGGGATACTTTTTTGTTAAGAAACCCTACCACCAACAAGCTACTTTATAGCTAGCTTACAGCTTAAGAAAAGCTGCCTCGATTGATTAAACCCCAGGAAAACTATTGGGTGGCCACGGCTACCACCGCGCCGGGCGCGAAGGCCGCCGTGCTGGTGCGCGCCCGCACCACGCTATCGGCCAGCTCAATTTCGACCTCGTAGTAGCTGCCCATAAACCGCACGGCCCGCACGGTGCCGGGCAGCCCCTCACTGCCGCTGGCACCGAGGCGTAACTGCTCAGGGCGCAGCAGCAGCGCGGCCTCGGGGGCAAGGGGCGCAGGCGCGAGGCGTTGCGCGGCCTCGCCGCGCAGCAGGTTGTAGTCGCCGAAGAGGGCAGCTACGTACTCGTCGGCGGGGTAGTAGTAGAGCGCCTGCGGGGTGCCGCGCTGCACTAGCTCGCCGCGACGCAGCACCAGTATCTCGTCGGCCCAGGGCAATACGTCGGTGGCATCGTGCGACACGAGTAGGCAGGTGATACCCAGGCGCGTACCTACTTCCTCGATGATGGCCTGCATGGTGCGCTTGTGGGCGCGGTCAAGGTTCGAGAACGGTTCATCGAGCAGCAGCAGGCGCGGCGCGCCCAGCAGCAGCCGGGCCAGGGCCACGCGCTGCTGCTCACCGCCCGAAAGCTGGTCGGTGCGCCGGCCCAGCAAATGCGCGATGCGGCATAGCTCGTACAACGCCTGGGCCTCGGCGGCGGGGCGGCGGCTGGCGTAGCGCAGCACTTGCTCGACGCGCAGCGAGTGCGGCAGGTCAGACTTCTGCGACAGGTAGGCCACGCCAGGGTGGCCCGGCACCAGCACCTCGTGCGGCCCGCGCACCCGCGCCCCGCCAATGCGGATTTCGCCCGTAGTAGGCTGCGCCAGCCCGGCCACCAGTTGCAGCAGCGTGCTTTTGCCGGCCCCGCTGGCCCCGGCCAGGGCCAGCCGCTGGCCCTGGCGCTGCGCAAAGCTGAGGGGCGCGATGATGGTAGCGCCCTGCTCGACGAGGCTGACGTTGGAAACGGTTACTAAATCCATGTAAAAAGGCTTACGCCAGCGGCGGCGGCCCCGACTACTGGCCGGCGCGGCGCAGCTCGTCGTCGGCCCCGGCGGCGCGCTTGCGGGCGGCGGCCACTTTGGTGTTGCCAAAGCGGTAGGTGAGCGCGGCCGTGGCTACGCGCTGGTCTTTGCGCTGGTAAAAGGTTTCGGTGAAGTTGTCGTAGGTTGACGTGCCCCGGATGGGCGTGGTGTACAAGGCGTCGGCCACGCTCAGGCGCAGCGTGCCTTGGTTGCGCCACAGGCTTTTTTGCAGGCCAATGGCCAGCTGGCCCCGGTCGCGGGTGAGCTGGTAGCCCACTACCTCCCACGACTCGTAGAGGCCGCTCACCTCGGCCGTCCAGCCGCCGGGCAGGGTCAGGGTATTTTTGGCCGTGAGGTTGAAGGCCACCCGGCCCCGGTCGAGGTCCGTGCCGTTGAGCTCGCCCTGGTAGCGGCTGTAGTAGGCTATCGCATTAGCATACAAGCTCCACCAGCTGGCTATTTCCAGCGGAGCGGTCAGGCTCAGCGAATAAAAATGCAGGGCGTGCAGGTTCTCAAACCGATTGACCACCGAGCGGCCATTATCAGCCGGCTGCACCACCTGCACCGAGGGCTGCCTGGTATAAACGTAAGCCAGGGCAGTGTTGAACTTGCCTTTGTAGGTGTGCGTCAGCTCGGTATTGAGGCTGGTTTGGGGTAGCAGGCCGGGGTTGCCCGAGGTGTACGACGTGGGGTCAAGGTAGAGGCGCAGCGGGTTTACCAAACTGTAGCTGGGGCGGTCGATGCGACGGGCCACGCTCAGGGCCAGCGCGTGGCTTTTATCGAGCGTGTGCTGCACCAGCAGGCTCGGGAATAGCTGGAAATAACGATGCTCGTTCAGTGTCTGGCCCGAGGCATCGGCCAGCGTGTGGGTTTGCTCGGCGCGCAAGCCGGCTTGCAGCGTGGTGCGGGTGGTAGTGCAATGCAAATCCAGATACGCGGCATTCACGTTTTCGCGGTAGCGAAACGGATACGACAAGTCGGGTAGCACCCCACTGCCGCTATTGGTAGTGTAGATGAATAGCGCCTCGCTGGTCGACACCACGTGGGTGGCCTTAACGCCGGCATCGAGGCGCAGGCGGTGGGGCAGCGGCCGGCTGTAGTCGAGCCGCGCCGTGCCGATGGACAGGTCGTTGCGCTGGTCGCCGGTGAGCAGGGCGCTGTACTGCGTAGGCACCTCGTAGTAGCTGTACAGGTCGAGCAGCCGCGCAGTATGGTAGCGGGCGTAGTCGAGGTCGGCGCTGATGGTGCTGGCCGTGGCCGAGTCGGCAAAGGCGTGGCGCAGGTTGAGATTGAGCGAGCCGCTGGGCCGGCGCACTTGCTGCGGCGCGCTGGAAGTATAGTGGCCCCCGAGCGCGCCCTGCTCATCAAAAAACCGCGCCTCGCTGCTCGTGTTCACCATGCTGCGGCTCAGCAGGCCGAGGGCCGAGAACCCCAGCAGCGTGCGCTTCGACAGGTTGAGGTCGAGCCCGGCCTTGACGCTATTGGTGCGCAAATACGTGAGCTGCTCGGCAAACTGCTGGCTGCTACCGGCCGGCAGCCCTGCCGACGCGGCAAACTGCCGGTCAAAGTTGAAGCGCGTAAAATCGCGGCGGTTGGTATAGGTGTAGGTGCCGTAGAGGTTCAGGTTTTTGCGGCGGTAGTTGAGCGAGGCACCGGCCACCAGCTTGCCGTACACGCCGCGCCCGTAGCTGGCGTTGGCGCTGCCGTTCAGGCCCAGGCGCTGGTCTTTCTTGAGCTTGATATCGATGACGCCGGCCGTGCCCTGCGCGTCGTAGCGAGCGGGTGGGTTGGCTATCAACTCGATAGACTGAATCTGCTCGGCGGGCAGGGCGCGCAGGTAATCGGCCAGCTCCTGCCCGGCCAGGGGCACGCGCTTGCCGTCGAGGTACACCAGCAGCCCTTCGCGGCCCCGCAGGCGCAGGTTGTCGTTAGCATCCTGCGTCACGCCGGGAGCGCGGCCCAGCACCTCCAGCGTACTTGCGCCGGCGCTCAGCGGGCTGTCGGCCACGTTTACCACGGTGCGGTCGGCTAGGCGCTCGTACAGCGGCCGGCGGCCCGTCACGGTCACGCCTTGCAGCGCCGTGGCACCAGGCAGCAGCCCAATGGCCGGCAGCGCCAGCCCAGCGGCGGGCAGCTCAAACGGCGCGCTCCAGTAGCGCTGAAACCCTACCTGCTGCGCCGATATCAGGTAGCGCCCGCCGGCCCCGGCTTGCAATTGGTAAAGGCCCACGCGGTCGGTGTAGTCGGTTTTCACTACCGCCGAGTCGGCGGCCCGGTGCAGCGTCACGGTCACGTATTCTTGCGGGGTGCCGGTGGCGGTGGCTACAGTGCCGCTCACGGTGGCTCGCTGGGCCTGGGCGGCCAGCGGCAGCAGCAGCAGGCCACCGCCCGCCAGCCGCCCCCAGGTGCGCCACAAAGTTGTAAAATTTATATAGTACAGCGTAAAACTGGGCATATAGGCAGGCATAGCTTAGGTTGTTGCGGGCTTCTTTGCCCGTGGCTTGCGCCTTCATCAGCCTGGTAATAAACTCTCTCACACCATTTCTCCGCTGGCTAATTACCTTAGTTGAGGTAGCAACACGTAAAGGTGCAGCGGCGCTTCCCTAAGTTCAAAGCGCATTCGCACACAGTACAATTAGTAAGCTCCGCACTAGCAGCTCTACACCACCGTTATTTTAAACCTTGGCTTTTTGCTCAGGCAACCCGCTTGAATCTAAACGGTTACCTAGCAAGTGCACTACTGCTCAGCGCTATCCGACCAGGCTAGCTGGCGTCAGCCGAGCCCCGGTGCGGGTAGCACCAAGCTAGCGCTGCCGTACCCCCTACCCTACCCTATCCTGCGTTTGTAAAAAATTGCCCCGCAGCCGTTTGCCCCTACCTCCAAACGTTTTTTGAATAAGCCGCCGGATATTTTGCTGGCGGTGGCCAGTGCCTGCCGCTCAGGCTACGGTAGCCACCGGCTGGCCCTGCTGCGACGAGCCCCGGATGAACAACTCGGGCTGCAACACCACTTGCCGCTGCATAAATGTGGCCTCGGGCGCAGCCGAGAGCTCTAGAAACAACCGCACTACGGCTTCGCCCATTTCCTCGCAGCGCTGGTCAACGGAGGTGAGCTGCGGCTCGGTAATGGCCGTGAAGCCCTCATTGCTGAAGCCCGCCAGCGCCACAGCCTGCGGCACGCGCACCCCCTGGCTTTTAAGTACTTGCAGCGCTCCCAGAATCACCGAGTCGCCGGCTCCGAACACCCCGTCGGGCGGCTGGGGCAAAGCCAGCCACTGGCGCATGGCCCGGGCACCGTCTTCCAGCGTCATATCGGAGTAGTTCAGCAGCTCGTCGTCGGGGGCCAGGCCGTAGGTAGCCAGCGCGTCGAGGTAGCCCTGGCGGCGCTGCTGGTAGATGTTGAGGTGCTGCGGCCCGGCCAGGTGCGCGATGCGGCGGCAACCCTGCTCCAGCAGGTGGCGCGTGGCCTGGTAGGCCCCGGCGTGGTCGTCGAGCACCACCGAGTTTACGAGCCCGGTAGGCGGGATGCGGTCGAAAAACACCAGCGGAATGCCCCGGCTGCGTACCTTGTCGAAATGCTGATACTGCTGGGTATTGCGGGCCAGCGACACCAGCACGCCCGCCACTTGCGCGTGCAATAGCGTTTCCACGTTGCGGCGCTCAAGCTGCACGTCTTCGTGCGACTGGCACACGATGACGCTAAAGCCGGCCCGACTAGCGGCCTGCTCGATACCTTGAATAACAGATGGAAAGAACTTGCCTTCGATGTATGGCACCACCACGCCCAGCAGGCGGCTCTGGCCTTTGCGCAAGGCGGCGGCCAAGTGGTTGGGCTGGTAATTCAGCTTTTTGGCCAGCTTGAGCACGCGCTGCTTGGTAGCCGCCCCGATACTGTGGTGGTCGCTCAGCGCGCGCGAGATGGTCGTCATCGATACGCCGAGCTCGCGGGCCAGGTCGGCCATCGATACGGCGGCGGGTGGGCTGGCTGGCAACTGCTTTTTGCGGAGACTCATAAGGTAGAATAGCAGCCAGCAAAGCGAAAACCGACCAGACCTGCCCCACAAATTTAGCGCGTCTC
The DNA here is from genome assembly GCA_964277755.1 of uncultured Hymenobacter sp. Classification (GTDB taxonomy): domain Bacteria; phylum Bacteroidota; class Bacteroidia; order Cytophagales; family Hymenobacteraceae; genus Hymenobacter. The sequence continues at coordinate 6,415 of CAXYJY010000034.1, read as the reverse complement.
CGAACGAAAACGAAGGACCTGTAATCGTGCCACCTATCGGCCGGTTGCGAGAAGCACCATACGCTAAACTAATCGGATGGATACAAAAAAGTAATTGCCATACAGTTGCTTATGAGTGAGCATTTCAGTATTGAAAGGGGCAACTTGCTTGACCGGAAACACAAACGTTTGTGTCCTTTATGGCAATATCGTGCAATAAGTAGCAAATAGCATTCAATATTTTTCCTAAATACACCTTGCTGACAATAGAATATTATCGCAATAGCAGGCGTAAGTTAGCGCCACGTTACACAATCGATAATCTAAACAGAATGGCTGCCGTTGCGCAAAAATTTCTTTTCCTAGCCTTGCTGGCTGGCGGCCTGCCCAGCCGGGCCCAAACCACGCCGCCCGCCATTCCCATCCACGACCCCGTGCTGACGCGCCAAAACGGCACATACTACCTCTTCGGCACCGGCAATGGCGTGACGGTGTGGTCGTCGAAAGACCGCCAAACGTGGAAGCCGGAGCCGCCCGTGTTTGCCGCGCCGCCGGCCTGGGCCGTGCGCGCCGTGCCGGGCTTCAAGGGGCACATCTGGGCACCCGACATTTCGTTTGCTAATGGGCAGTATAGCCTGTTCTATTCAATTTCGACCTTCGGCAAAAACCGCTCGGCCATCGGCCTGGCTACTACTAAGACGCTAGATAGCAAGTCGCCCGACTATAAATGGGTCGACCACGGTGCGGTAATCGAGTCGGTGCCGGGCCGCGATATGTGGAATGCCATCGACCCCAACTTGGTACGCGACGACGAGGGCACGCCCTGGCTCACGTTCGGCTCGTTCTGGAATGGCATCAAGCTGGTGCAGCTGCGGCCCGACCTCACCGGCCCGGCCGAGCCGCAGCAGTGGCGCACGCTGGCCCGCCGCCCCCGCGCCGCCCCCGCCGACTCGCTGCCCGGCGAGGAGGCCATCGAGGGGCCGTTTATCTTCCGGCGCAATGGGTTTTACTATCTGTTCGTGTCGTTCGACTACTGCTGCCGGGGGCCCAAGAGCACCTACAAGATGATGGTGGGCCGCGCCAAAGCCGTTACCGGCCCCTACCTCGACCAGGCGGGCACGCCGATGGAAAAGGGCGGCGGCACGCTGGTGTTGCAGGGCGACGCCAACTGGTTTGGCGTGGGCCACAACGCCGTGGCTACGTTCGATGGCACTGACTACCTGGTGTTTCACGGCTACGACGGCCACGACAACGGCCGCCCCAAGCTGCGCATCGAGCCCCTGGCCTGGAGCGCCGACGGCTGGCCGCGGGTAGCGACGGCCAAGTAGATTTTTCTCACTTTCCCCCACCCCATTTTTCAGTTTTACATGCTGCGTAATTTGCTCTCCTTTTTGCTACCTGCCTCGGCCTACCTCACGGGCCTATTACTAGCCGCCGGCCCGGCCCTGGCTCAAACGGCTGCCCCCGCCGCAAGCGGCAATCCCATCATTAAAACCAAGTACACCGCCGACCCGGCCGCGATGGTGCAGGGCGGCACGGTGTACCTCTACACCGGCCACGACGTGGCCCCGGCCCCGCAGGAGCGCTACGAGATGCACGAGTGGCTGTGCTTTTCGTCGAAGGACATGGTGAACTGGACCGAGCACCCGGTACCGCTGAAAGTCAGCGACTTTGCCTGGGCAAAGGACGACGCCTGGGCCTCGCAGGTGATAGCGCGCAACGGCAAGTTTTACTGGTACGTGGCCGTGGAGCACGGCACCATCCGGGGCAAGTCTATCGGCGTGGCGGTGGCTGATAACCCCACTGGCCCGTTCAAGGATGCGCGGGGCTCGGCGCTCATTACCAACGACATGACCAAGGCCACCGGCATTAGCTGGGACGACATCGACCCCACGGTTATCATCGACAAAAGTGGGCAGGCCTACCTCTTTTGGGGCAATACGGCCTGCTACTACGCCAAGCTCAAGCCCAATATGACGGAGCTCGACGGCCCCATCCAGCAGGTGCAGGGCCTGCCACGCTTCACCGAAGCGCCGTGGGTGCATGAGCATGGCGGCTGGTACTACCTGAGCTACGCCACCGAGTTTCCCGAGAAAATCGCCTACGCCATGAGCCGCAGCCTCGACGGGCCGTGGGAATATAAAGGACTGCTCAACGAAATCGCTGGCAACTCCAATACCAACCACCAGGCTATCATCGACTTCAAAGGCAAGTCGTACTTCATCTATCACAACGGCGGCATGAACGAGAAGGGCAGCAGCTACCGCCGCTCGGTGTGCATCGACTACCTGAACTACAACAAAGACGGCACCATGCAGCGCGTGCGGATGACGACCGAGGGCGTGCAGGCCGCCAAATAGTCCGCCCTGTCGCGGCTGATTCACTACTAAACTTCCCATTTTCCCACCCACTTTTCATGCAACACTTTTCCCGATTTAACCGGCTGGTAGCCGGTTGCGCCGCCTTCGCCGCCCACCAGTTTTTGCGCGGCGCGTGGCTCGTGGCCTGGGTGCTGGGCCTGCTCACGGGCCCGGCCGCTTTCGCCCTGCAAGGCAACGACAATTGCCACGACCCTTCCACTATCGTCAAGGAAGGCAATAAGTACTGGGTTTTCACTACTGGCACCGACATATACGCCATGTATTCGACCGATTTGGTGAACTGGCAGCCGGGTGCCAGGTCGGTATTCAACGGGGTGCAGCCCAGCTGGATAGCCAACCGCGTACCGGGCTTCGACCGTACGCAGGACACTTATTGGGCCCCCGAGTGCGTGTACCGCAACGGTAAGTACTACCTCTACTACTCGTGCTCGAAGTTTGGCACCAATACCTCGGCCATTGGGCTGGCTACTAACGTGACGCTCGACCCCAGTAACCCTAACTACCAGTGGGTAGACCAGGGCGAGGTAGTATCGACCGGCAGCGGCAGCGCCGAAAATGCCATTGACCCCGGCATTGTCACCGATGCCAGCGGCAAAATCTGGATGACCTACGGCTCGTTCTTTAAAGGTATCAAGCTCATTCAGCTCGACCCTACCACCGGCAAGCGACTGGGCTCCAGCTCGTACTGGCTGGCCGGCAACGTGGGCAGCGACAACGTGACGCGCGGCAACAGCGGCAGCGAAGCGCCCTACATCGTGCGCAACGGCGCGTACTACTACCTGTTTATCAATAAGGGCGCGTGCTGCAAGGGCTCCAGCAGCACCTACTACGTGGTGGTGGGCCGCAGCAGCAGCGTTACTGGCCCCTACGTGGACCGCAACGGCGTGGACCTCAACAAGAACGGCGGTACCACGCTCATTGCCACCAAGGGCAACTACGTGGGGCCGGGCTGCGTGGGCTTGTTCACCGAAAACGGCGTGAACTACCTCACCCACCACTACTACGACAGCAACCAGAACGGCCGCGCCCGCCTCAGCGTGGGCAACCTGGGCTGGGACGGGGCGGCGTGGCCGTTCATCACCCGCGACTGGCTAGCCGCCGGCCGCTACACCCTTAAAAACCAGAATAGCAACCTGGTGTGGGATGCCTGGGGCTGCACCGGGGCATCGGGCCAGATGATAGCCCAAGGCACGGCCAGCGGCCTCACCTGCCAGCAGTGGGACCTGACGCCCGACGGCAACGGCGAGTATAAAATTACCAACGCCCTGGGCGGCCTGTCGGCCGATGTCATCAACAACTCGCCCGCCAACGGGGCCAAGCTCCAGCTCTACGCCTACAGCGGCGTAGCGGGCCAGCGCTTCAAAATCGAGCGCACCAACGCCAACACCTTCGTGCTGGCCTCCGTGAATGGCAACCGCGTGGTAGAAGTGCCCGCCTGCTCGGCCACGGCCGGCACGCAGCTGGCCCTCTACGACTACCTGGGCAATGCTTGTCAGCAGTGGGCCATCGTGGCAGCCGGCAGCACGGCCGCCCGCCCCGCGGCCACCGCCCTGGCCACTAGCGCCCCGGCAGCCTCCGATGCCGAAGAGCAGGCGCTGACCGTATACCCCAACCCGGCCACGCAAGGGCACTTCGTGGTACACCTGGGGGCCGCGCTGACCGCCGCTCCCACTACCCTCACGCTCACCGATGGGCTGGGCCGCCAGGTGTACGCGCGCACCAGCATGGGCCAGTCCGACTTGACCGTATCGGCGCTGCAAGCGGGGCTCTACTTGGTGCAGGTGCGCGGCGCGGCCGGCACCTTTACCCAGAAAGTGGTAGTGCCGTAGCTCTGGGGCGCGCTCGCTAGCTCTACAAAAAAGCCTCCTACCAAGCGGTAGGAGGCTTTTTGTAGAGCTTAGCTGCAATTATTTCTTACCCGCCACGCGCAGCACGGTGAACGAGTACGGCGCGAGCGTGTAGCTCAGCGTTGAGCCTTTCACGGCGAAGGTGGCTTCCTGCGGGCTAAGCTTTTTGGGCTCCTTCAGACTGTTCTGGGTTTGCAGGTCGTCGCTGGTCATCACCTGGGCGCGGCCGGTTTTGCCGAGGCCTTTGGCCCCGGCCAGGCTGATGCTGACGGGGCGCGGCGTGGCCGCGTAGTTCACCAGCTTCATCACTACCTCGCCGGTAGGCTCGTCGGCCACGGCGCTGGCGAAGAGGTTGTCGGCCCCGTTTTTGGCCCCGCCGGGCATGGTCACGGGCAGCACTTTGGTGCCTTTGTTGAGGCTGTAGAGCTGCTGCACGTAGTAGCTCGGCGAGCCGTAGGAACTCAGGTTATCAAACCAGATGAGGTCGGGCGTCCACTGCCAGGCGTCTACGTTGGCGAAGAGCGGGGCATAGCTGGCCATGCCCACCACGTCGGCGTTGCGCTCCAGCCCGGTCATGAAGGCGGCTTCGGAAATGGCGCAGTCCCAGGTGTTTTTGTTGTTTTCGCTGGCGATGGCCACGCTCTGCGCGGCGTACTCGCCGGCGAAGATTTTGGGGCCGCCGCGGGCGTACTTGTCGTAGCGGCCTACGTTCTGCCGAAACCAGTCGGCTTTGGCGTAGTAGTGCTCGTCGATGTAGTCGGCCTTGAGCTCGCCGAGGCGCTTGCTGGCGGTGTCAAACAGCTCGCCGTCGGGGCTGGGGCCGGCGCTGCTCACCAGGTCGATGCCGGGGTACTTGGCCTTCACGGCCTTGGCAAACGGGATGTAGCGCTCCAGGTACTGCGGGCCCCACTGCTCGTTGCCCACGCCTATCATCTTGAGGTTGAAGGGTGCGGGGTGGCCCATCGCGGCGCGCTTGGCACCCCAGGGCGAGGTAGCCGGGCCGTTGGCAAACTCGATGAGGTCGAGCGCATCCTGAATAAACACATCCAGCGACGGGTCGTCGGTGGCGTGGTTGTGCGGGGCGGCATCGCCGGCATTGGGACCACCTTTGGCGCTGGCGCTGCCCATCGGGGCCAACTCACCCGAATTGTACTGGCAGGCCATGCCTACGTTCAGAATCGGTAGCGGCTCGGCCCCGATATCCTCCGACAGCTGGAAATACTCGAAGAAGCCCAGCCCAAACGACTGGTAGTAGTCGGGCGTCGAGCGGTGCCGGAACTCCATGTTCCAGCGGTTTATCATGGGCAGGCGGGCCGTTACGTCGCCGATGGTTTCCTTCCACTGGTAGCGCTCCGACAGCGTGCGCCCCTCCACGATGCAGCCGCCGGGGAAACGCAGGAAGCCGGGCTTCATGTCCTTGAGCAGCTGCACGAGGTCGGTGCGCAGGCCGTTGGGCCGCTTGTTCCAGGTATCCTTCGGGTAGAGCGACACCACGTCCAAATCTACCGTGCCGGTGCCATTGAGCACGAGCTTGAGGTGGGCTTTATTCTGGGTGCCGGTGGCTTTTACCACGGCCGTGTACTTCTTCCACTCATTGGTGAAGCCGCTCACCGCTACCTGGCCCAGGCTTTCGCCCCGCTGGCCTACTAAGCTGGCCGTGAGACCGTTGATGTCGCCCGCGCCGCGCCGCGCGTAGAACGAGAGCGTGTACTCGCCCCCGTCCTTTACGCCCATGCCCCGGAAGCCTTCGTTTTCGATGCCGGCCTCGCCGCCCGCGCCGTTGCGGGTAGTCAGGCGCAGGTAGTGCGAGTTGTTCTGGCTGATGCTCTGCTCGTTGCGCACGGCGTAGGTGTCGAGGTTAGCCGCGCCGCCCAGGGCCCGCCAGCCCATCAGCCGGGCGTCGGTTTCAAACGACTTGTTTTTCACCAGCTCGGGGTACAGCCCGCCATCGGCGGCGAAGTTGATATCCTCGAAAAACAGGCCGTACATGTTCTTATTGACGGCCGCGCCGGGCTTATTGACCTGCACCGTGAGGCTGGCCGGGGCCGCCGACTGCGCGCTGGCCCCGAGGTTACCGAGCAGCGCCAGGCCGGTAGCCAGGGCGGGAAAACGGGTAGTGGAAAGCATAAAAGTGGGTAAGTGGGTGGGGAAGAATATTAGTTGAGCGGCGTAGCCCTAACGCGAGCGCCTCACCCCCCGGCCCCCTCT
>CAXYJY010000033.1:0-54064 GCA_964277755.1 uncultured Hymenobacter sp. | reverse complement strand
GAAGGCGTGGGCGGGCCGTCGCAGATGGTGGTGTTTGGGCTGGCTGCCTAACATTAAGCTTCCCAAGTGAGTATTCCTGCCAGCGCGCCGGCCGGAACTGTGTTTAGCTGTGCGTTTGTTTTTACTTTGCTACTCAGAGGCTGCTTGAATCAAAACGTCTGTCATTGCGAGCGCAGCGAAGCAATCGCATCTGTTCAGCCGCGCCGCTCTGGTGCGATTGCTTCGCTGCGCTCGCAATGACAGGCGCTCTTTGTGTAAGCTTCGTACAAACAGCTATTTAATCACTTAGCATATGAAACCGATGCTGACAGCTGCCGATAAAGCAGCCAAACTTCAGAAAATAGTAGAAGCGGCGCGGGCCTCTTTCCGCATCGAGGGCATCCATATTTCGGCGGCGCAGGCCGAGGCGGCGCTGCGCAAAGTGACGCCTACCCCGGATAAAGTGTCCGCATAAGTTGCCGCATGGGCGCGTAGTTGCCGAGGGCGCTTTGCTGCACGGCCGCCACGTAGCGCGGAAACGCGGCCGGGGTAATCAGATCCCAGCGCGGCCGCTCGTAGCCATGCTGCTCCAGCATGAGGTTGGCGAGTAGGCGGGCGGTGCGGCCGTTGCCCTCGCGGAAGGGATGGATAAAAAGCAGTTCGCCGTGGATGGTCGCGACGTCATCGAGCAGGGGCTCTACGCTGCCATACGTGCGCGGCAGTGGGTGCAAGTGCTCGCGCTCAAACTGTTGCATAGAAGCCGCCAGAAACCGGGCGGCTGGAAAGGTAAAGCCGCCCTTCGACAAATTAACCTCGCGGTAGTGCCCGGCGAAGCCATACAAATGCCCCAGCGCCAGCCGGTGAATTTCGCGCACGTAAGCCGCTGAAAATCGCGTATCTAGCCGTAATACTTCACTAAGCAAAATTTCTGCCCGCAAAAAGCCCTCGAACTCGGCCAGCCCAATGTCGCTGGCCTGCGTCAAGCCTAACAGATTAGGCAGCAGCTCGTTCTCGTCGCTTGGCGTGCGGTATTTTTCCATGCGGCTACAAGGTAGGCGTTCCCGCTTCGAGTGGAGCCGGGCCGAGTTTGCGGCCTGGGCCGCCGCCGTGGCCGCGCGCCACGGGTATCAGGTGCGCTTGGTGGCGATGGGCGAGTAGAAGGCGTGGGCGGGCCGTCGCAGATGGCGGTGTTTAGCGTAAATTAATTAGATTGACAGCATCCACCAAAGGAGTAGAGCCAAAATCTAAATTGAGTACAGGAATGTTTTTTATAGCTTTAATACGACTCTTCAATTCTGTGCTAATAATTGCTAATGGAGCGCGTTCCCTACAGTAAGAGCCAGCTTGGAGTTGCCAATCATACACGTAAAATCCGTATGCAGCGTAATCATCCCATACATCTAGGCTTCCCCAATTAGGTAATTCAAACTCATTGGAAATAAGTTGATGAGTAGTGTATTCATTACCTATCAAATGCGGAATGATACCCTGACCCGCAGTAAAGAAAATTGCAATTTGACCTATATTATCAAGTGCAAACCAGCCAAAGTCTTGCCCTAGAAGCTCGTCGTACATGGCCGTTTATTCTACGCTCAATTTCAAATGCCCACCTAATCCTTCCCGAATAATCCGCATCAGCGTAGATAGCCGAATATCAGATGCGTCGTTTTCAATGCGGGAAATATAGGTTTTCGTGGTGCCGCACTTCTCGGCTAGCTGCGCTTGGGTCATTCCTTTTTCCTTACGGAGTTCTTGTAGCATGACCCCGAGCTTGAAAGCTTCAAAACCCTCTTCAAATTCTTCGCGGGTAGGCGTGCCGCGCTCGCCGTATTCCTCGTTGAGGTAGTCGGAGAGGGACGTGAGGTTATTATTCTTTTTCATCGAAGTATTGCTGCTTAAGTTTTTCGGCTAATTCTAATTCGCTTTTGGGCGTTTTCTTCTGAAAGCCGTTGAGAAGAATAATAAGTTGACCCTTATCGAAGAAACTGAAAACGCGGTAGATGTCGGAACCTACTTCAACCCGGATTTCATAGAGGCCAGAACTGCCCGTCAGGTGCTTGAAGTATTTTTCTGGTACGCGGTCTACGGTAGCCAGTAGCTGGAACGTCCAGCTAAATTTCTTTCGCACCTCGGGTTTCAGGTTGGCCGCGAAATCCAGGTAGTAACGACGGTAGAAAGAAATGTTACGGATAATTTTCTCGGCCATGCATCAAAGTTAGCGAATTAGCTAACATTTTAAAATCAAATAAGTGTTCCACGGCAAGGACTGCGAGGCAGCCCTAATGGAATTGGAAAGCGCCAACCGCCCCGGCGGTACCTTCGCGCCAAACTCACGCGCTACTCACCGGAATGCCAAAACCTTATTCTATCTCCGGCCTCTGGCTGCTGGTGCTGCTTTTGCTGCACCTCGGCCCGGCCGCCGCCCAAACCCGCATCACGCTCAGCGGGACGGTGCAGGACGCTACCTCGGGCGAAAACCTGACCGGGGCCACCGTGCGGGTGCGCGAGTTGCCCGGCGTGGGCACCGGCGCCAATGCCTACGGCTTCTACTCGCTCACGGTGCCGGCGGGCACCTACACGCTGGAAGCCAGCTTTATAGGCTACGCCACCCAGGCGCGGCCCCTCACGGTGAGCACCAGCCAGCGCCTCGATTTTAAGCTGAAGCCCAGCGGCAACGACCTGGGCGAGGTGGTAGTGACCGGCCGCAGCGCCGATGCCAACATCAGCAAGGCGCAGATGGGCGTGGAGCAGCTCGACGTGAAGCAGATAGCCAAGGTGCCGGTGCTGTTTGGCGAGAAGGACGTGATTAAGACTATGACCCTGCTGCCGGGCATCAAGTCGGCGGGGGAGGGTAGCAGCGGGTTTTCGGTGCGCGGCGGGGCTGTAGACCAGAACCTGATTTTGCTCGACGAGGCGCCCGTGTACAACGCCTCGCACTTGCTGGGCTTTTTCTCGACCTTTAACTCCGACGCCATCAAGGACCTGACCGTGTACAAGGGCGGGATGCCGGCGCAGTACGGCGGCCGGCTGTCGTCGGTGGTGGACATCAAGATGAGGGAGGGTAACAACCAGACGCTGCACGGCAGCGGCGGTATCGGCCTGATTTCGAGCCGCCTGGCGCTGGAAGGGCCGCTGGTGAAGGGCAAGGGCTCGTTTTTGGTAACCGGCCGGCGCACCTACGCCGACGTGTTTTTGAAGCTCTCGCGCAACGAAACCACCCGCAATTCGAGCCTGTATTTCTACGACGTCAATGCCAAGGCCAACTACACCTTCAACGACCGCAACCGGCTGTATTTCACTGGCTACATCGGGCGCGATGCGCTGGGCTTGGCCAATACCTTCGGGCAGTACTACGGCAACAAAACGGCCACGCTGCGGCTCAATCACCTGTTCAGCGACCGGCTGTTTTCCAATACCTCGCTCATCTACAGCAAGTACGACTACGATATTCAGATTCTGGCCAACAGCGCCAATTTCAGTATTCTATCTAAGATTCAGGATTTTAACTTCAAGCAGGACTTCGAGTTTACGCCCAGCACCACCCAGACGCTGCGGTTTGGGGTAAATGCCATTCACCGCACCATCACGCCGGGCTACGTGTCGGCCACCGATGCCTCGACGGTGAACGCCACGGCCGACAAAACCAACTACTCGCTCGAAACGGCGGCCTACGTCTCGCACGAGTGGCAGGCCGCGCCGCGCCTCAATTTCACCACCGGGCTGCGGCTCTCGGGCTTTAGCCTGCTGGGGCCGGGCACATACTCGACCTACGACGCTGCCGGCAACGTGCTGAGCGCTACCACCTACAGCCGGGGCGAATTCCTGAAAACCTACCTGCGCCTGGAGCCTCGCTTCGCGGCCAGCTACCAGCTCAGCGAGGCCGCCACCGTGAAGGCCAGCTACGCCCGCAACGTGCAGAACGTGCATTTGCTCAGCAACTCCAGCACCTCGCTGCCCACCGACCTCTACGTGCCCACCTCCTTCAACGTGCAGCCCGAAACCGCCGACCAGGTATCGGCCGGCTACTACCGCACGCTGGGCCCGGACCGGGGCTATACCCTGACCGTGGAAACGTACTACAAAGCGCTCGGCAACCAGATTGACTACCGCGACGGCACCCAGCTGCGCGGCAACTTCGACCCCGAGGCCAGCCTGCTCTACGGCAAGGGCCGGGCCTACGGCATCGAGTTTTTGGTGCGCAAAGATGTGGGCCGCCTCAGCGGCTGGGTGGGCTACACGCTCAGCAAGACCGAGCGCCAGTTTGCCGAAATCAACGGCGGCGCGTGGTTCAATGCCCGCCAGGACCGCACGCACGACCTGTCGGTAGTGGCTATCTACCAGCTCAATAAGAAGTGGACGTTCTCGGGCACCTTCCTGGCCAGCACCGGCAACGCCGTGACTTACCCGGCCGGCAAGTACCAGGTGGCGGGCCAGGTGGTGAACCTCTACAGCCTGCGCAACGCCGACCGCCTGCCCGGCTACCGCCGCCTCGACCTGGGCGCGACCTACGAAAAGCCGGGCCAGGAAAACCGCCGCTTCCACAGCAGCTGGTCGTTCTCGATTTACAACGCGCTGGGCCGCGAGAATCCATACAGCATCCGGTTTGAGACCGACCCGAACGATGCGACGCGGACGCGGGCCGTGCAGGTGGCGCTGTTTCGGATGGTGCCTTCGGCTACGTATAATTTTAGTTTTTAAGGAGTTTGCCGTGGCGAGGTAGAGACGCAATATTTTGCGTCTTGCGTTGCTGAGTGGCGTAACCTAACGCAAGACGCAAAATATTGCGTCTCTACATCCTCAACCTATGCGTTTACTAGCTAATCTATTTGTAATAAGCTTATTGCTAGCCGCAACCAGCTGCGAAAAAGTCATTGACCTTAACCTCCAAACCACTACCTCGCAGCTCGTTATCGAAGGCAACCTGGCCGACGACAGCCGCCCCTGCCAGGTTACGCTGAACCGTTCGGCCAACTACACCGATACCAACAACTTTCAGGCGGTGAGCGGGGCCACCATTACGCTCACCGACAACGCGGGCGGGCGCGAAACGCTGCGCGAAAGCGCCACCGCGCCCGGCCAGTACGCGGGCGCGACGGTGCTGGGCGTGCCCGGCCGCACCTACACGCTGCGCGTCGAAACGGGCGGCGCGGCCTACGTGGCCACTTCCACGCTGCCGGCCCCGGTGGTGCCGTTTGATAAGTTGAGCACGCAGCTCAGCGCGGTGGGCAACCGCATTCAGGCGGTGGTGGACTTCAACGACCCGGCCGGGCAGCCCAACAGCTATCTCTACCGGCAGTACCGCAACGGCCGCCTCAACCCCGCCATCTTCGCCCAAAACGACCAGTTCAACGACGGCAAGCACGTAACCCAGGTGCTGCGCGGCATGGGCGGCCCCCCCAACGACCCCAATGACCTCAACAAGCTGGTAGCGGGCGACAGCCTGCGGGTGGAAATGCAGAACATCGACGCCAACGTGTACGAATACTTCCGCACGCTGAACCTGATTCTGACCACCAACCCCGCCACCGCTACCACGCCCGCCAACCCCAAGTCGAACTTCTCGGGCGGCGTGCTGGGGTATTTCAGCGCGCACTCGCGGCGGGTACGGACGATAAAGGTGCCGTAGGCTACGGGGCCATAATGGCGCGGTGGCGGGCTGCGGCGGAGTTCCAGGTAATGGCCTGGGGCGGGTTTTTGTGGTAGCGGTAAGCCAGTTCCATTTGGCGGGCGGCCTCCGCGAAGGGTACCCGGCCGGTGGCCGTGCCCAGGCCGGGGCATATCACGGTCTGGATGCGCTCGCCCGCCGCATTAAAATCCTGCACGGCTTGCAACATGGCTTTCATGGCCAGGTACACGTTATCCGTGTTGGCGATGGGCATGGGCACCCGCATGGTGGGCGTGTGCGCCACGAAGGGGTGCGCCGGGTGCCCGGTTTCCACGATGAAGCTGCTGCCGACGGGCTGCTCTCCGTTGTAATGCTTCAGAATAAATTGCTGCACCCGCGCTTGCAGCGCCGGGCCGAAGAAGTTGGTAATGGCCAGGTCTACGCCACCGTCCATCAGGCCGAAGGAGTTGGCGGCGCTCACTATGCAGTCGAAAGCTTGAATCTGCTCGAAGCGGCCGTTGAAAATCTCGACCTCCGGGTAAGCTTGGAAGGCAGCGGTCCAGGCGTCGCAGAGTGCCGCGTTAGGGTCGGCGAGGAGGAGCTTGGTCATAAGGTAGTTGACAGTTTTAAGGTACGGTGCTGGAAAGGAAAATTTCTATTTCCAAATCTTCTCCGTCATCTTCTAGGCTGCTAGCAATAATTTTGAAATTATTCGGACCGCCTTTGGTATCTAATGAGTAATCTTTAAAATCGTGGATTTCCGCTGCTTCTCTGGTCGCGTAGTTGAAGAAGTACAAAGGCATTGATACTACTTCGGTCAGGGCTGTATTGAAATTTACTTTTTGCGTAAATAGTCCGCCGGCTCGCTCAATTTTGAAATCAGAGAAATAGCCTTCAAAAAAGCTGATACCCGGCTCTGTTCTATAGCGTATCAGCAGCTCATCATCGAAGTATTCTTCAGCCGCCTCTGAAATAGCACCTGCCCCAATATACTCATAATGAATAGTAAATAAGGGAGCGCTGATTTTGAGTTTATTGGCTTCAGTAGGCGCTTTGGGTTTACGACGGTCGAATAAATCAGCTATTATTACAAAAAGCCAAGCGACTAGTAGAAAAGGAATTGCTATAACAGCTAGTACCGCAAGGAAGACGTAGCCGATAATATCATCGAACCAGTTGGTACCCTGAGTTACCCGCGGCGTAACTTTCTTGCGAATCGTTAGTCCTTCCATAGCTACTGCTTTTGCCGGGCTGGGGGCCTGCTCCCCAGCTTCTATCCGATGCCCCAAGATACCCTCAAGCTTCCCGAACTCGCGCTGGTCGTGCTCATTGGCAGCACCGGCGCGGGTAAGTCCACGTTTGCCCGCCGCCTGTTTCGGCCCACCGAAATCGTGTCGTCCGACACCTGCCGGGGCCTGGTGGCGGACGATGAAAACAGCCTCGACGCCACCAACGACGCCTTCGACCTGCTGCACTACTGGGTGGGCAAGCGCCTCAAGCGCGGTCGCCTCACCGTAGTCGATGCCACCAACGTGCGCGCCGAAGACCGCAAAGGCCTCGTGGCGCTGGCCCGCCAGCACCACTGCCTGCCCGTGGCCGTGGTGCTCGACGTGCCCGACGCCGTAGCCGCCGAGCGCAACCGCCAGCGCCCCGACCGCCAGGGCCTCAAGCCCCACGTCATTGCCAATCACCGCCGCCTGCTGCGCCAAAGCCTGCGCTCGCTCAAGGCCGAGGGCTTCCGGCAGGTGGTGCATCTGCGCGGCGTGGAGGAGGTCGATGCTGTGCAAACCATCCGGCGCGACCCGCTCTACAGCAACCGCCAGGCGGAGACGGGGCCGTTTGACATCATTGGGGACATTCACGGCTGCTACCGCGAGTTGTGCGAGCTGCTGGGGAAGCTGGGGTATATAATAGAGGAAGAGGAAGTTAAGGATGCGCGTGATTTGGGCGTGCGCGTGGTGCGCGGGACCTCACCCCCCAACTCCCTCTCCAAAAAAGAGGGGGAGCCGGACGCTATTCCACTAGATTCCGAACAACAGCTAGAACTAGAAACTAGTCCCCCCTCTTTTTTGGAGAGGGGGCTAGGGGGTGAGATTCCCGCCGGGCGGGCCCGCAAGGTCGTCTTCCTCGGCGACCTTGTCGACCGTGGCCCCGCCTCCCCGCAAATCTTGCGTCTGGTAATGAGCATGGTACGCGACGGACTGGCCCTGTGCGTGCCCGGCAACCACGACATCAAGCTACTCCGCCACCTCAACGGTAAAAACGTGTCGCTCACCCACGGCCTGGCCGAAACCGTGGCCCAGCTCGCAGGCGAAACGCCCGCTTTCAAAGAGCAGGTGCGGCTGTTTCTGGATAACCTCGTGAGCCACTACGTGCTCGACGGCGGCCGGCTGGTGGTGGCCCACGCGGGCCTGCCTGAGAATATGCAGGGCCGGGGCTCGGGGGCGGTGCGCAGCTTCGCGCTCTTTGGCGAAACCACGGGCGAGATTGACGAGTTTGGTCTGCCCGTGCGCTATACCTGGGCGGCCGACTACCGGGGCCGCGCCACGGTAGTGTATGGCCACACGCCCGTGCCCGAGCCCGAATGGCTCAATAACACTATCGACATCGACACGGGCTGCGTGTTTGGCGGGCGCCTCACGGCCCTGCGCTACCCCGAGCGGGCGCTCGTGACGGTGCCCGCGCACGAGGTGTACTGCGAGCCCAGCCGCCCGCTGAATTACAAGGCGCAGCTTTCAACCCAACCGGAAGCCGGCAACGAAAAACCAGAAACGAGCGACCAGAAACCGGAAACCCCAACCGCCCAGCAGCAGCACGACGACCTGCTCGACATTCGCGACGTAACCGGCAAACAGCTCATTAACACGCGCTTGCTCAACACCGTGACCATTCGCGAAGAAAACGCCGTGGCCGCGCTGGAGGTCATGTCGCGCTTCGCCCTCAACCCCAAGTGGCTGCTCTACCTGCCGCCCACCATGTCGCCCACCGAAACCTCGGAGCTGCCCGAGTTGCTGGAGCACCCCGCCGAAGCCTTCGCCTACTACCAGCGCCAGGGCGTGGCGCGCGTAGTATGCGAAGAAAAGCACATGGGCAGCCGCGTGGTCGTGTTGCTGGGCCGCGACGAAGCCGCCATTCAGCGGCGGCTAGGCGTGGTGGGCGAGGGGCTGGGCAAGTGCTACACCCGCACCGGCCGCAATTTCTTCACCGATGAAGCGCTGGAAACCGCTTTTCTGGCCCGCCTGCGCGATGCCCTCACGGCGGCCGGCTTCTGGGAAAAATTCGCTACCGACTGGGTGTGCCTCGATGCTGAGCTGCTGCCGTGGTCGGCCAAGGCGCAGGAGCTGGTCAAAAACCAGTACGCCGCCGTGGCCGCCGCCGCCAGTGCGGCCCTGCCGCAGGCCGAAGCCGCGCTAGCCCAGGCCGCCGCCCGCGGCCTCGACGGGGCCGCCGCGCTGCTGGCCCGCACCAGCGCCCGCCGCGACGCGGCTACCCACTACGCCGAGGCCTACCGCCGCTACTGCTGGCCGGTGCAGTCGCTCGACGACCTCAAGCTGGCGCCCTTCCATTTGCTGGCTACTGAAGGCCATACCTACTTCGACCGCGACCACGCCTGGCACATGGAAACCTTGCGCACCCTGAGCCTCGCCGACCCGCGCCTGCTGCGCGCCACGCCCTACCGCGTGGTCGGCCTCACCAGCCTAACCGAGGTAGAGGCGGCCATCGAGTGGTGGACCGACCTCACCCACGGCAGGGGCGAGGGCATGGTGGTGAAGCCCTACGACTTCATCCCGACTACCGGCCGCAGCCTCGTGCAGCCCGCCCTCAAGTGCCGGGGCCGCGAGTACCTGCGCATCATCTATGGCCCCGACTACCTGCTGCCCGGCAACCTCGAACGCCTGCGCCAGCGCAATATCAAAGGCAAGCGCAACCTGGCGCTGCGCGAGTTTTCGCTGGGGGTAGAAGGGCTGGAGCGGTTCGTGGCCGGGCAACCGCTGCGCCTGGTGCATCAGTGCGTGTTTGGGGTGTTGGCGCTGGAAAGCGAGCCGATAGACCCACGCCTGTAAATTTATTTTGAGGCGGCTGCTTTTGATTCGTGGTTACCGAGGTAAGATAATGGAAATAAGTTTTTTGGATTTGTGAGAGCGGAGGTGTAAACGCGTAGCTATGGTGTCGCTAAATCGCATGACCAGTGCCAAAGGAACACGGATTAGTCATAAATTGCCAGCCTGATTTAAGAAAATTGCTCCTTTAAGCAGATGTCCCATGAAGAAAATTGTACTTGCTTTAGCCAGCCTGCTGTTCGCCAGCACGGCCGCCCATGCCCAGTGGGTGCAACAGCCGTTTACGTTCACTAATTCGGCGCTGAGCGCCTATTATATCGATGCGGTAGATGCCAACGTGGTGTGGTCGGCCGGCTTCGATTTGGATGCTAGCACTGGCGGTAAGCAGGTGGCTTTCTCCACCAACGGCGGTACCACCTGGACGGTAAGCACGATTACCGCCCTGGCGTCGGCTGAAGAAATTACGGGTATCGCGGGCATCAGCGCAACTACGGCGCTGGTATGCACCTCGAACGGGAGCGCCGGGGGGCGCATCCTGAAAACTACCAACGGCGGCACTACCTGGACCGTGCAAACGGTGACCGGGCAGTTTACCAACTCCGCCAGCTTTCCCAACTACATCGCTTTCTTCAATGCTACGGAAGGTGTTTGCGCCGGCGACCCCGTGGCGGGCCGCTTCGAGATATACCGCACTACCGACGCGGGCGCTACCTGGACGGCCGTAACGACGGCCAACCTGCCCGTAGCCCTCAGCAACGAGTTTAGCGTGGTCAACCATTTTGCCACCGTTGGCAACGGCTTCTGGTTTTCGACTACGTCCGGGCGCGTATTCGGCACGACCGATAAAGGCGCAACCTGGACCGTGGGCGATACCAACCTGGGCACGACGAACATTCCGTGGGTTAGCTTTCGGGATGCCTCCAACGGCCTGGCCCTCACCATGACGGGGGCGCTGGCCCGCACCACCAACGGCGGTGCTACCTGGACCAGCGTAGCGCCGTCGGGCACTATACACGGCGGCGGCATCGACAACGTGCCGGGCACCAATCAGTACGTGTCGATTGGGAACGACATCGACCCTGGCTCGTCGTACAGCCGCGACAACGGGGCTACCTGGGTGGTTATCGAAAACACGCGCAACCATGGCTCGGTCGATTTCATCAGCTCTACGGTGGGTTGGTCGTCGGCGCTAAATGCGAGCTCAGGCGGCCTGGGGGCGTACAAGCTGTCGACCGCCGTGCTGGGCACCACTCAAAACGTGGCCTTGCAGCAGGGCCTGAGCGTGTACCCCAACCCCAGCGCTGACGGGCAGTTTACGGTGGCGATGGCCCAGGGCCGCCCCACCGAAGCGCAGGTAACGGTATTCGACGCGCTGGGCCGCAGCGTGTACACCCGCACCGTGGCTACCGCCGCTGCTCCTACCTTCACCCTCGACCTGAGCCGGCAGGCCCTGGGCATCTACACTATGCAGCTGCGCACCGAAGGCGGCGTGGCCCAGCAAAAGCTGGTGATAAAATAAGCTGGCCGCAAGCGGCTAAAAAATAGCTATTTAGTTGAAACGCTGAAAAGCGAGTGGCGCTGGCACCACTCGCTTTTCAGCGTTTAGCGTGGGCCAGTCTCTTAGTGCGGGCAGGTCACGGGCAGCAGCGTATATTTGGCGTCGAAGGTCAGGGCGTGGGGCTTCTCAAATACCGTCTTGCCCTGGCGCTCTATTACCGGGCCGAAGCCTTCGATGAAGCCGATGTCGCGGCGCAAAAAGGCTACTTGCCGCACCGAGGTCGTGCCTTCCGACTGGAAGGTGTAGTCGGCCAGCAGCGTATCGCCGTGCATACTGCCGCTGATGGTGCCCCGGTTGCGGTCTTTCTCGTAGTAGTGGTACGTGAGCTGCCCCGTCACGGCGGGTTGCGTGGCTTGCAGCGTCAGGCGCACCGTGTCGGTGGCCGAGGTGTGGGCGAAGCACTGTGGGCCAGTAGTGGCGGCGGTGGGCTCTTGGGTGGCCTGGGTGCTTTGCTCGTGGCAGGTGGTGAGAGTGAGCAGGCCAAGGCCTGCGGCTATTAATGACAGACGGGTTTGCATCATAATACTGTAAAATTAAGCTTCCGGCTGCGTGTGCAAGGTGCGCTCGATGCGGTGGTCGGGCACCAGCCACATCAGCGCTACGGCTATGTAGATGCCCCCCGCTAGCCAGGGCAACCAGAAGCTGCTGGCGATACCCAGCAGGTAGAGCGCCGGCGAAAGTTTGCCCTTCCAGTCGCGCCCCACGGCGTGGGCCAGCGGCGCATCGGGGCCGCCGTTGAGGGCAATCAGCCGGTTTTGCAGGAAGTAGTACGCCACAGCCGAGCCCAGCAAAATGCCTCCGTACACGGCCAGCGTAGCCGGGGCAAAGTGGTTTTCGCCCATCCAGCCGGTCGAAACGGGTATCAGCGACAGCCAGAACAGCAGGTGCAGATTGGGCCAGAGCACGCTGCCGTTTATCTGTCGGGCGCTGCTGAGTAGGTGGTGGTGGTTATTCCAGTAAATGCCCACGTACACGAAGCTCAGCACGTAGCTCATAAATACGGGCAGCAAGGGCCGCAACGCCGCGAAGCTATCGCCGTGCGGCACCTTAAGCTCCAGCACCATGATGGTGAGGATAATGGCGAGAACGCCATCACTGAACGCTTCGAGACGGGTTTTGTGCATAAGGAACAAAGCGTGAGGCCACCTCACGAGCGCTAAAGTAAGCACACAAAAAACGCCGCCCCAGTCGCGGGGCGGCGTTGCAGCAATCGGGGCCGTATAGCGGCCCTAGCGGTACTTAGTACGGCTTGGCGTCGTGCGCCACCGCCTCGGCCTGGTCTACGGCGGTGGCCGCCTGGCTGGTATTATACTGGTTGCCGCCATCGGCATTGGCGCGGGCGGCTTTGAGGCCGTCGGCCAGGCGCTGGCCCCAGTCGGCGTCGCAATTGGTGCAGAGCTCAATCATCTTGTCCTGCACTACCTGGGCGGCGTCGGTGAGGGCACCCACCATATTGTTGATGAGGTCGTCGCGCTCCCAGTCTTCGTGCTGGCGGTAGCGGTCACCGGCCTGGCCGAAATTGTTGGTGCGGTCGATAGTCTGGCGCAGCAGTTTGGCCGCGTAGTAGGGCTGGTGGTCGGGGCCGGGCGAAGCCGACTCGCGCAGGCCGTTGAGGCTGCTGGGCTCGTAGTTAGTGTGCAGGTTCTGGCCGGGCGCGGCATCGACGTGGTAAGTCATTTGGCCATCGCGCTGGTTGGTAGCCACGTGCTTTTTGGGCGCGTTGATTGGCAGCTGCAAGTAGTTGGGGCCCACGCGGTAGCGCTGGGTATCGGAATACGAGAAAGTGCGACCTTGCAGCATTTTGTCGTCCGAAAAATCGAGACCATCCACGAGTACGCCGGTACCGAAGGCCACCTGCTCTACCTCGGCGAAGTAGTTTTCGGGGTTGCGGTTCAGCGTCATCATGCCCACGGGCAGGAAGGGAAACTTGTCCTCGGGCCAGATTTTGGTGTCGTCGAGCGGGTCAAAGTCCAGCTCCGGGTGCTCGTCGTCCGACATAATCTGCACGGCCAGCTCCCACTTGGGGAAATTGCCCTTCTTGATGTTGTCGAACAGGTCTTGCGTGGCGTGGTTGAAGTTCTTGGCCTGAATGGCTTCGGCCTCGGCGGCGGTCAGGTTTTTCACGCCCTGCTGCGGTACCCAATGGTATTTCACCAGCACGGCCTCGCCCTGGGCGTTCACCCACTTGTAGGTGTTCACGCCCGAGCCCTGCATCTGGCGGTAATTAGCCGGGATGCCCCAGGGCGAGAACAAAAACGCCACCATGTGCATGGCCTCCGGCGTGTTGGCGATAAAGTCGAAGATGCGCTCGCCGGTCTGGCGGTTAAACACTGGGTCGGGTTTCTGCGAGTGAATCAGGTCGGGAAACTTGATGGCGTCGCGGATGAAGAATACCTTCAGGTTGTTGCCCACCAAGTCCCAGTTGCCGTCTTCGGTGTAAAACTTCACCGCGAAGCCGCGCGGGTCGCGCAGGGTTTCGGGCGAGTGGCCACCGTGGCCCACCGTCGAGAAGCGCACGAACACGGGCGTCTCCTTGCCCTTGGTATCGAACAGCTTGGCGCGGGTGTACTTCTCAATGGGCTCGCCGCCCACCGTGCCGTAGGCCTCAAACGTGCCGTGCGCCCCCGCGCCCCGCGCGTGCACCACGCGCTCGGGGATGCGCTCGCGGTCGAAGTGGCTGATTTTCTCGATAAACTGGTAGTTCTCCAGCGTGGTGGGGCCGCGGTTGCCCACGGTGCGCAGGTTTTGGTTGTTCGACACCGGGTGGCCCTGGCGGGTGGTCAGGGTCTGGGCGTTTTCGCCCTGGGCGGTGCGCTGGTCCTGCGCCGAGCCGGCGCCATTTACGGCGGTGCCGGTGCCGTTGGCAGAGGTTTGCTGTCCGTTCTGGTCGGCGGAGTTTTCCTGGGTGGCCATAGAGTAAGGGTTAGGGGAAAAGGAAAGGAAATCGGGGTAGCTACTAGCGAATTATGCCCGCACGCTGACAGTGAGAGAGCCGGTTCGCGTAGGGCAAAAGTGACTGTCGTGGTTACTGCATTCCGGGCTAGCTGGGCTCGCTAGCACTACAACCTAGCGCACAGCTTGGTTTCGAACGGTTGAGGCTAAAATGTTGATAAGCAAGCAGATTAGCCGAGCCGTTCGGGTGCGTTCTTAATTAGGGGACAGACGTCTTGTGCCAGCGTCCGGCTAGGCTTTGGGCTTGGCGTAATAGCCGTATTTTACACGTTGGTTAGTCGGGCGGGTAGGGGGAGGTGCCTGCGCCTAGGTGGCTAGGGCATAAAAAAACGCCGCCCCGTTGCCAGGGCGGCGTCTTTAACTTAGGCAGCAAAAGATTACGCTTTCACTAAATCGAAGCGGTCGGCATCCATCACTTTAACCCAGGCGGCCACGAAGTCGCGCACGAACTTCGCGCCAGCCTGGTGAGTGCCGTAGACTTCGGAGATGGCGCGCAGCTCCGAGTTCGAGCCGAAGATGAGGTCGACGCGGGTGCCGGTCCACTTCACCAGGTTGGTTTTGCGGTCGCGGCCCTCGAATACCTGGTCGGTATCGGAAGTGGCCTTCCAGGTGGTGCCCATGTCGAGCAGGTTCAGGAAGTAATCGTTGCTGAGCACGCCGGGGCGGTCGGTGAACACGCCGTACTGCGAGCCGTCGTAGTTGGTGTTCAGCACGCGCAGGCCGCCTACCAGCACCGTCAGTTCGGGAGCGGTGAGGTTGAGGAGCTGGGCGCGGTCGATGAGCATGGCCTCGGGGGCCGCCTCGTGGTTGGCCGCCAGGTAGTTGCGGAAGCCATCGGCGTGCGGCTCCAGGGCAGCAAACGACTGCACGTCGGTTTGCTCGTGGGTGGCGTCGGTGCGGCCGGCGTGGAAGGGTACCTGCACGTCGTAGCCGCCATCCTTGGCCGCCTGCTCGATGGCCGCCGCGCCGCCCAGCACGATGAGGTCGGCCAGCGATACTTTTTTGCCGCCGGTCTGGGCGTCATTAAACTCTTTCTGAATGCCGGTCAGCACGTCGAGCACTTTCGAGAGCTCGGCCGGGTTGTTAGCATCCCAGTATTTCTGCGGGGCCAGTTGGATACGGGCGCCGTTGGCACCACCGCGCTTATCGGAGCCGCGGAAAGTCGAGGCCGAAGCCCAGGCCGTGCGGATGAGCTGCGCATTGCTGAGGCCGCTGGCCAGCAGGCGGTCTTTCAGGGTGTTAATATCCTGCGCGTCGATAGCCGCGTAGTCGGCCTTCGGCAGCGGGTCTTGCCACACGAGCACTTCGCTGGGCACCTCGGGGCCTACGTAGCGCGAGAGCGGGCCCATGTCGCGGTGCGTGAGCTTAAACCAGGCACGGCTGAAAGCGTCGGCAAACTCCTCGGGGTTTTCGTGGAAGCGACGCGAGATTTTCTCGTAAATCGGGTCTTCGCGCAGGGCGATGTCCGAGGTCAGCATGAAGGGCTGGTGGAACTTATTGGGGTCGTGGGCGTCGGGAATCATGCCCGCGCCGGCGTCGCCCTTGGGCTTCCACTGGTGTGCCCCAGCGGGGCTCTTGGTCAGCTCCCACTCGAAGCCGAACAGGTTGTTGAAGTAGCCATTGCCCCACTTGGCGGGGGTGGCGGTCCAGGCGCCTTCGAGGCCGCTCGTAATGGTGTCGCCGGCGTTGCCGGTGCCGTACGAGTTGAGCCAGCCCTTGCCCTGCTGCTCGATGCCGGCGGCGGCGGGCTCGTGGGCGATGTACTGGGCGGGGTCGGCCGCGCCGTGGGTTTTGCCGAAGGTGTGGCCGCCCGCAATCAGGGCCACCGTTTCCTCGTCGTTCATGGCCATGCGGCCGAAGGTTTCGCGGATGTCGCGGGCCGAGCCCAGCGGGTTGGGGTTGCCATTAGGGCCTTCCGGGTTCACGTAGATGAGGCCCATCTGCACGGCGGCCAGCGGGTTTTCGAGCTGGCGGTCGCCGGTGTAGCGCTTGTCGCCGAGCCACTCGCGCTCCGAGCCCCAGTACACTTCTTCCATCGGCTCCCACACGTCGGCGCGGCCGCCCGAGAAGCCGAACGGCTTGAGGCCCATCGACTCTAGGGCGCAGTTGCCGGCCAGAATCATGAGGTCAGCCCACGAAATCTGCTCGCCGTATTTCTGCTTGATGGGCCACAGCAGCAGGCGGGCCTTGTCGAGGTTGGCGTTGTCGGGCCAGCTGTTGAGCGGGGCAAAGCGCTGCATGCCCGCGCCCGCGCCGCCGCGCCCGTCCGAGATGCGGTAGGTGCCGGCCGAGTGCCAAGCCATGCGAATGAAGAACGGCCCGTAGTGGCCGTAGTCGGCCGGCCACCAGTCCTGCGAGGTGGTCATCAGCTCAAACAGGTCCTGCTTCACCGCGTTGAGGTCCAGCTTCTTAAACTCCTCCACGTAGTTGAAGTCGGCGCCCATCGGGTTCGACAGGGCCGAGTGCTGGCGCAGGATGCCGAGCGGCAATTGGTTGGGCCACCAGTCGCGGTTGCGGGTGCCGCCGCCGGCCGCCTGCTGCTGCGCGATGCCCGACAGGAAGGGGCACTTGGCCGCCGACGGGTCGTTCATGAAAAACTCCGTGGTGTTGGACGCCGGCGGGTGTTGGTTGTGGTCTTCAGCCATGACTAAAAGTTGGGGTAGCTAAGGTTAAAAAATGAAACGCGATAGAGGAGTGCGAGCCGCTGGCCCGCCGAAAAGCTGGACAAATTACCGGCAACTACGGCGTAGGTTTGGCGTGGGCACGGTAAAATATTTTGGCATTTTTTGAAAACGCCGCCCGCTTACTTTCGCGGGCTAGCCGGCCGATTGCCAGGTTGGCGGATAAAAAAGCTGAACGGACTTTTGTTTAACAAAAGTAGTGTTTTTTCTCAACAAACCGCGCGTCCGGCATTTTTTTGCCCGGTTTTGTTTAACCTGCTCTAGCTGCTGGGGCTTTGGCCGCCAGCCTCCGCTACCGCCCAGCCAGCATTTTACATCCTATGCAAACCCGCATCGCCGCCGCCCTATCTACTCTCGAAGCCGAGCACAACATCCGCATCCTCTACGCCTGCGAGTCGGGTAGCCGCGCCTGGGGCTTTCCCTCGCCCGACTCGGACTATGATGTGCGCTTTATTTATGCGCACGCCCTCGACTGGTACCTGGGGCTCGATGAAGGCCCCGACACGCTCAACTTCCCCGTCGATGCCGAACTGGATTTGGCCGGGTGGGAGCTGCGCAAAACCCTGCGCCTGCTGCGCGGCTCCAACGCTGCACTGTTTGAGTGGTTGCAATCGCCTGTCGTGTACCATGAAGCACCGGGCTTCCGGGCGCAGCTCGCGCCGCTGCTGCCGTTGGCGTTCAACCTCAAAGCTGGCCTGCATCACTACCTGGGCCAGCTGCGGCGCGGGGTAGAGGAGGATTTGGTAGGCGAGGAGGTACGCCTGAAACGGCTGTTTTACGCCCTGCGCTCGGCCCTGGCGGCGCGTTGGATACGGGAGAAGCACGCGCTGCCACCGATGGAGTTTGCGCCGCTACGGACGCTGCTGCCAGCCGAGCTGCAAGGCGTGATGGATGAGCTGCTGGCACAAAAAGCGCGTTCCAACGAGAAAACGACGGTGGCCCGGCCCGCCGCGCTGGTCGAGTTTCTGGCGGCGGAGTACGCGGCCGGGCAGGCGTCGCGGGCGGGGCTGCCAGTAGCACGCGGCGAGAAGCTGAATGAGCCTTTAGGCGCACTGTTTCGGCACTTGCTGAGAGGTAGCGTTTAAATTCCGCCTGTCATGCTGACGAAGGAAGCATCTTATCAGGCTAGAGCGGTGCGTGATAAGATGCTTCCTTCGTCAGCATGACAGGCGGAATTCAAGAACAGCGCGTTACTGCCCGAATTTCCAGTTCAGCGACAAATTCACCACGCGCCCCTCCACCGTGGCCCACAGCTCGCGGAAAATGGGGCTGCTGTAGCTGCTGCCCACGGGCAGCACCACGCGCTCGCGGCGCGTCTGGCGGTAGTCGAGCACGTTTTCGGCGTTGAGCACCAGCGTCCAAGGGCCGGTGCGGTAGCGCAGCAGGGCCGCCACGATGGGGTAGCCGGGCGTGGTGCTGCCGTCGCTCAGGTACTGCTGGCCGGTGTAGCTGGCCTCGATGCCACCGCCGAAATGCTCGCCAAACTCCTGGATGGCCACGGCCGAAAACTTGTGCCGGGCGGCCAGCTCCACGTTGGGATTTACGGGGTCGTAGAGGCGGCGGGCGTAGGTGAATACGTAGCCCAGGTAAAGTTCCAGCTCGTCGGTGCGCAGGCGCACGTAGGTTTCGAGGCCCTTGGTAATGACCGGGCTAGGCGCGTTCTGCCAGGCGAGCGGGCCGCTGCCGGGCTGGTAGCTGCCGCCGGGGCCGCCCACGATGCCGCCATCGGGCAAAATGAGCGGGCTGCTGAGGCGGGTGTAAAAAAACGACTGGTTGAGGTTGAGCGTCAGCGGCTCGTTGAAATTGTGGAAGGTGCGCTGGTAGTTGAGGTCGCCGTTCAGGCCCTGCGAGGTTTCGGCCTGGAGGCCGCGCAGGGGCTGCACCTGCGGGTAGTCGCGCTCGTCGAGCGCATTCACGTAGGGCACCGGCACGCGGTAGCCCAGGCCACCGTTGAGGCGGGCCGTGAACTCATCGTTGATTCTAAACAGGGCCGAGAGGCGCGGCAGCACGAAGCCCCCGTATTGGTTATGATGGTCGTAGCGCAGGCCGGCTTGCAGGTTGAAGCGTGGTGCGGGCGTCCAGTTGTCCTGGGCAAAAACGCCGGCCGTGTTATAGGTATAGGGACTCAGCAGCGGCGTGGGGCGGTTGCTGGCGTTGCGCAGCTGCTCGCCGTTGAAATTCACGCCGGCCACGATAGTGTTGTTTTTGCCCAGCCCGTGCAGGTAGCTGGCCTCGGTGTAGTAGGTGATTTGGTTGGCCCGGAAAGCCACCGTATTCGTTTGCACGTCGCGCCCGAAATTGGTAATTGCCCCCTTGAGCGTGAGCCGCCCGGTGCCCACGCTGTCGTTGGTGTACACGGCATCGACGGTGTGGCGCTGGCTGGTGTTGGTCACGAAATAGGCCGCGCCGCCCAGCGCGTCCGCGTCGTCGCGCACGGCCTGCTGCTGGCCGCCGCGCCGGCTTTCGAAGGTGCCGGTGTAGC
This sequence comes from uncultured Hymenobacter sp., assembly GCA_964277755.1. Classification (GTDB taxonomy): domain Bacteria; phylum Bacteroidota; class Bacteroidia; order Cytophagales; family Hymenobacteraceae; genus Hymenobacter. The sequence goes on along the minus strand of CAXYJY010000033.1, from coordinate 34,746 downwards.
CCACGGCCAACTGGCTGTGGGCACTAGGGTAGTAAAACAGCCGCGGATGCACCGTGAGGTTGCGCACGCGGGGTACGTCCACGAAGTTGTCGCCGTCCACGTCCACGTCCTGCTGGCGTGTGAGGCCAGCAAAAACCGAGTAGCCGAAGCGCTGCCCGCGCTGCGCCGCGAAGCCGTTGAGGTTGGTTTCGCGCAGCGTAGTCTGGTTGAGCGTGGCCGTGAACTGCGGCGTGCCCAGCGTCGGCGTTTTGCTCACCAGGTTCACCAAGCCCGCGATGGCCCCGCCGCCAAAAAGGGTTGAATTAGAGCCCTTCAAAAGCTCAATCTGCCGCAAATCGAGCGGCGGCACCGACAAGATGCCGAAGCTGCCCGCGAAGCCGCCGTAGAGCGGCAGCCCGTCGCGCAAAATCTGCGAATACTGCCCCTGTAAGCCCTGAATGCGCAAGTCGGCGTTGCCCGTGGTAGGCGAGGTCGGCTGAATCTGGGTGCCCGCGATGTCGCCGAGCAGGCTGGCGATGTTGCCGGGTTTGATGCCGTTTTCCTCCTGCATCTCCTCCTCGCCCAGCACCTCGATGCGCTCGGGCTGGTCTTCGATGCGCGAGTTGGTGCGGGTGGCTGTCACCACTACCTCGTCGATTTCAGCGGCGCTCGAAGCCAGTAGCAGGGTAGTGGGCGTGCCGCCCGGTGCCGGGGCGGCCACGGTGCGCGGCCGGTAGCCCAGCGCCGCCACCCGCAGCCGGGTGCCAGGGGTGGGGGCGGGCATCAGCGTCACCGCGCCTTGCGCATCGGTGGTGCCGCCCACGCCGGTGCCCGGCACGCCCACGCTGGCCCCGATGAGCGGTTGGCGGCTGGTCGAGTCGCGGAGGAGAAAGGTGATACTTTGGGCGCGCAGGGCGGCCGGTAGCGCCAGGGCCGCTACGAGGGTCAGCACGAGCAAGCGAAGCATAAAAGCGGAAGCAAAAGCAGGGCCGGCCGCACCAACCCCAGTGAATGATGCCGCAAAGCAAGCGCCTAATTCTGGCGCCAATCTGGAGCGCGCCGCCCTACACAAAGCGCACCAGCAGCGTATGCCAGGCCCCGGCCGGCTCAAAGGTGTAGCTAACCGTGAAGCCATAGTAGGCGCAGATGTGCTGCACTAAACTCAGCCCCAGGCCGGGCGAATCGGAGGCAGCTTCGTGCTTGCGAAACCGCTCGAAAAACCGGGCCGGGTCGCCGCTGATGACCGGGCCGGTGTTGCGCACGCGCAAGAAATCGGGGCGTAGCGCTACTTGCAGCTGGCCACCGGGGTGGTTGTGCTTCACGGCGTTGTAGAGTAGGTTATACACCAGTGAGTCGGCCAGGCCGGGGTGCATTGAGCGCTCGGCCAGCCTCGGCGGCAGGCTGAGCGTCAGGTGCAGGTCGCGGGCTTCCAGCAGGGGCATGAGGGCCGCTATGCGCTCGGCCAGCACTTGGTCGAGGCATACGGGCACGGCCTGGGCGGGCGCAAACTGCCGGTTTTCGAGCTGGCTGAGCAGGCGCAGGGCTTGCAGCAGCCGCGTGAGGCGGCGCGTGGCCCGCAGCAGCTCGCCTACCCGGCTCAGGGCGGCCTCGTCGTCGGCCAGGGCCGGTATTTGCAGCAGCTGTTCCAATTCGGCCTGCATGATGGCCAGCGGTGTCTGGGTTTCGTGGGCCGCGTTGGCCGTAAAGGCACGCAGGCTCTGGTAGTCGGCCACCAGTCGCTCGCTCAAGTGGTTGAGCGCCTGGTTTAGCTCGGCAAACTCGGCAATGGCGGGCAAGGGTAGGTGCAGGGGCTGGTCGTGGCCCAGGTGGTAGGCGCGCAGGGCGGCCAGCGTGTGCCGGAAAGGTGCCCACAAGCGCCCGGCCAGCCAGCGATTCAGCCCCACCACGGCGGGCAGCAGCAGCCCCAGCGTGGCCAGCAGCGAGCCCAGCACCACCCCCAGCACGTCATCGGTTTCGACCAGCGACGTGCTGAGCGTCACCCACTCAGGCGGGCGTCCGCCCAGCCCGGTGCCGGGCAGGTAAAACGTCAGCTGCCGGTAGGGAATGGGCTCGTCTTCGCCCGGCTCGCGGCGCAGCGTGTCGCGCAAGCCTAGCGGGCGAGGGCGCAGGCTGCGCCGGAGCGACGGGTCGGCCGCGGGCAGGGGCTGGCCACGGGCCGCCAGCCTGCGCACGTGCAGCGCCCGGGCGCGCAGGCCCTCCTCCACCTCCACGCGCAAAGCCCAGGTGAGGCCGCCGTAGAGCAGCCCGGCCGCCACCCCAAACAGGGCGGTGCTCAGCAGCAGGTAGTAGCGAGTGGTAGCGGCGAGCAGCTTCACGGCGGGGCAGGGTTAGTCGAGGCTGAGCTTGTAGCCCACGCCGTAGAGGGTGCGGATATAGTCGACGGCCCCTTTTTCGTGCAGCTTGCGGCGCAGGTTTTTCAGGTGGCTGTAAATGAAGTCAAGCGAATCGGCTGCGTCTACCTGGTCGCCGCACAGGTGCTCGGCGATGGCTTCCTTGGTCAGCACCCGGCCGGGGTTGGCCAGCAGGTACAGCAGCAGGTCGTACTCCTTGCGGGTGAGGGCCAGTAGCTCGCCGCGCACCAGCACCTCGGCCCGCTCGGGCCACACGACCAGGTCGCGGAACGTGAGCGACGACTGCCCCTGAAACTGCCGCCGCCGCAGAATGGCCCGCAGCCGGGCGTTGAGCTCCGACAAGTGAAAGGGCTTGGGCAAGTAGTCATCAGCCCCCAGGTCGAGGCCGCGCACCCGGTCGTCGAGGCCGGCGCGGGCCGTGAGTATCAGCACGCCGGTTGTCGTGCTCCGGGCCTTGAGCGCCCGTAGTAGCTCCAGGCCGTCGCCGCCCGGCAACGTCAAATCCAGCAGCAGGCAGTCGTATTCGTAGAGCGCTATTTTTTCGTGGGCCTGGGCAAAGTCGGCGGCTACTTCTACCACGTAGCCATCTTGCCGCAGGGCCTCGGCCAGCGAGCGCCGCAGGGCGGCTTCGTCTTCAATCAATAATAGCTTCATGGGATAGAAAACCAACTGCCGCGCAAAGGTGGCGGCCAATTCTAGTGAAATTCTGCTGCCCCCACGTTGGCGTAGGTTTGTGGCCTTATGCTCACCATCGCCGACCTGCGCGCGCAGCGCCTCATTCTGTTCGAAGCCATCAGTGGCAGCCGCGCCTACGGCACCAATCTGCCGCACTCCGATACTGATTTGAAGGGCGTCTTCGTGCTGCCCGAAGAGCAGTTTTTCGGCCTAGACTACGTACCGCAGGTGGCCAACGAAACCAACGACGAGGTGTTCTACGAGCTGCGCCGCTTCGTGGAACTGCTGCTTAAAAACAACCCTACCGTGCTGGAGCTGCTCGGCACGCCGCCCGACTGCGTGGTGTATAAGCATCCGCTTTTCGACCACTTCCGGCCCCAGGATTTTCTCAGTAAGCTCTGCCGCCAGAGCTTTGCCGAATACGCCGTGGCCCAGATTCGCAAGGCCAAGGGCCTGAACAAGAAGATAAACCACCCCGAGCCGCCCGCCCGCAAGTCGGTGCTCGACTTTTGCTACGTGACGGTGGGCGCCGGCGCGCAGCCCGCCGAAACCTGGCTAACCCGCCAGGGCCTTACGGCCGCTCAGTGCGGCCTGGCCAACGTGCCGCACCTTACCGACCTATATGCCCTGTTCGTGGACCGCACGCCCGCCCAAAACCTCGGCTACCGCAGCCTCGTGCGCGACCCCGACGCCAGCCAGGACGTGCAGCTCTCGGCCGTGCCGAAAGGGGAGGAACCCGCCGCGTATTTGTCCTTCAACCGCAACGGCTATAGCTCCTACTGCCGCGTGTTTCGCGAGTACTGGGAATGGGTCGAGAAGCGCAACAAGGAGCGCTATGCCAACACCGTGCAACACGGCAAAAACTACGACGCCAAGAACATGCTGCACGTATTTCGCCTGCTGCAAATGGCCGAGGAAATCGCCCTTACCGGCCAGCTGTACGTGCGCCGCCCCAACCGCGAGTTCCTGCTTCAAATCCGCCGCGGCGAGTTTGAGTACGCCGAGCTGGTAGCCGAAGCCGAGCAACTGGTCGAGCGCGTGGAAGCCGCCTTCGCCGCCTCGGCCCTGCCTAACGCCCCTGATACCTTGGCGGCTGAAGAAACCCTGCGGCGGGTGCGGCGGGAGTATTATGCTAGGCAGCAAGGTTTTGGGTAAGGCTAACGTCCGTCAGGCGGATGAATGAGGCCAGCGCTAGTCATGCTGAGCGCAGCGAAGCATCTCTACTGCTTACTCCAAGCTGTTCAACGAAGCGGCGGAGATGCTTCGCTGCGCTCAGCATGGCTGGCGCGTAAGAGCAGGAGAAAAATAAAATGTATCACAAGTTTCAATAATTATTGAAACTTGTGATACATTTGCCTCGTCAAAGGGAATAAGCTGGTACCCAGCCAGCGCTAAACCCCGTCCAAGCCATGTCGCAGCCCAAACTTGTTCTCGCTGGTGGAAATAGTTTTCTGGGCCGGCACCTGGCCGCGCACTTCCGGGTGCTGGGCTACCGGGTCGTCAGTATCAGCCGCACCGGCCCCGATGATGTGCGCTGGGACGCCCGCACCCTCGGCCCCTGGGCACGCGAGCTGGAAGAAGCCGACCTGCTCGTAAATCTAGCCGGCCGCTCGGTCGATTGCCGTTACTCCGAGGCCAACCGCCAGGCCATCCTGGCCAGCCGCACCGAGAGCACCCGCGTATTGGGTGCGGCCGTGGCCGCCTGCGCCCGCCCGCCTCGGGTGTGGCTAAACGCCTCGACTGCTACCATCTATTCCGACACGCGCGGCGACGCACCCGCCAATGTCGAAGCCAACCCCACGCCCGGCGGCCCGTTTTCGGAGGAAGTAGGGCGGGCCTGGGAGGCGGCATTCTGGGCGGCCCCCGCGCCCGTCGCCACGCGCCGCGTGGCCCTGCGCACGGCCATCGTGCTGGGGACCGACGGTGGCGCGTTCCCGGTGCTGGCGCGGCTGGCGCGCTTCGGCCTCTGCACGCCTCAAGGCTCGGGCCAGCAGTGGATTAGCTGGCTGCACGTGCATGACTTTTGCCGGGCGGTAGAGTTTCTGGCGCAAGCCGACGACCTGAGCGGCCCCGTGAACCTCTGCGCCCCGCACCCGCTGCGCAACCGGGAGTTCAACGCCCTGCTAACCCGCGCGCTACGCCCGCCCCTGAAGCTGCCGCAGCCCCGCTGGCTACTCGAAATCGGGGCTTTTGTGCTCCGCACCGAAACCGAATTGATTCTCAAAAGCCGCAAGGTGTACCCCGAGCGGCTGCTGACGGCGGGGTTTCAGTTTGATTATCCGAAGTGCAAGGCGGCGGTGCGGGCGTTGTTGGCAAAATCATTACCCATGGAGTAATCATGTCAACCACCAATAAAAACAGCTGGCCCATTGGCCGGATAGGGCTAGCTTTTTTAGGCGGACTGCTTTGTTGTAACCCATACTTTTTGATTTTCGCCTTGCCATTGATACTGGGCAGTGTCTTGTCGCTATGGATAACGGGACTGGAGCTGCGCTTGAAAATACTATTCACCATTCTGCCTTTTTTGCTGCCGATGGCTGTTTATTCGCTGTTCTTCATTCATTGATTCGACCGATTGCTGATGTCTCCTGACCAATTTGCCCCCACGCCAACCCTCGCCGAAGCCAAAGCCCAGTTTATCAACCTCTGGGGCGTGTCGGGCACGAGCTGGGGCGTGAGCAAAACCCTGGCCCAGGTCCACGCGCTACTGCTCGTTTCGCCCCAGGCCCTGAGCACCGAGGACATCATGGAGCAGCTCAGCATCTCGCGCGGCAACGCCAGCCAGACTGTGCGCGAGCTCATCGACTGGGGCTTGGTTTACAAAGAACTACGCCCCGGCGAGCGCCGCGAGTACTTCATAGCCGAGAAAGATTTGCTGCGCGTGACGCAGTGCATTATTGCCGCCCGCAAGCGCCGCGAGCTCGACCAGATGAAGCGCACCCTCGACCAACTGGCCCAGCTGCCCGGCGACCTCGCCGACCCCGACTACCGCACCTTCCACACCGTGCTCGCCGACATTCAGCAGCTCGCTGATACCTCCGATAAGCTGCTCACCCGCCTCATGAAAGCCGAGCGCAACTGGTTTCTGGACAAGTTCTTGAAGCTGTTTTTGTAGCCTTTCACTTTACCCCCTTCTCGTATGGAACCCCAAGCTGATACCCCCGCCGAGCGGGGGCCAGAACTGCCGTGCCCAACCCGCACGGCCAACAGGAGCTGGCGCGACTCGGCCGCGCTGTGCGCCCTGGTTGCTATTCTAGGCACGGGTGCCCTGGGCTGCCTGCTAATGCTGCTGTCAGTCAACGGGTTCAGGGAGTATGGGGTAGTGCTGTTTTGCTTGTCGCCGGGCGTTTGCGGGCTGGTGGCGGTGCTGCTGCACGAGTGGGCGCGGCCTACGGCGGCCCCGCGCGTGGGAGCGCTGGCCACGGCGGTGGTGGGGCTGCTGGCGGCGCTAACGGCCCTGGGCTTGCTGCTGGCGGGCGGGGCCGAGGGGATGATTTGCGTGCTCATGGCGCTGCCCTTCGCCTTCGTGATGGCGCTGGTCGGCGCGGCCATCGGGGCCATGCTGGCCGGGATGAGTGATAAATCCCGCCCCTTGCCGATGCTCATGAGCGTGCTGGTGCTGTATCCGGCCGCCCAGCAGTACGAGGCCAGCCACCCCGCGCCGGTGGTACCCCGGCTCATCACCACGCAGTTGGAGGTGGCGGCCCCGCCCGCTCAGGTGTGGGCCGCGCTCACGCGGCCGGTGCAGTACCCGGCCGCCACGGGTTGGTTTCGGGCGGGGGTGGTGTACCCCACGCGCACGGCATTTGCCCGCGACTCGGCCAGCGGCCGGCGCACGCTGGTGTGCCGCTACTCGCAAGGGCTGGCGCGGCTGCCGGTGGTGGCCTGGCGGCCGGGGCGGCAGCTCACCTTCGCCGTGCCCCCGGCCGACATGCCCGCCCCGATGCACGAGCTGAGCCCCTACCCGCAGATACACGCGCCGCACTTGCACGGCTATTTCCAGGTCGATAGCGGCACCTTCCGGCTGCGGGCGCTGCCCGGCGGGCGCACCCTGCTGGAGGCCCGCACGGTGTATCGCCACAGCATTGGGCCGCAATTCTACTGGCGGCTATGGTCTGACTACCTGCTCGATGCCATGCACCAGCGCGTGCTGGCTACTCTCAAAGCCGAAGCCGAAACACTGGCCACTACCCAAGCCCCCGCCCGCCATGACTGAACTCTTCCAACCCGCGCCCCCGGTGGCCGCCCACTACCGCCCCGCTCGCGTGCGGGCCTTGTTTGACCAGCTGGCCGGTACCTACGGCGCGGCCGAGTGGCTGTCGGGCGGACAGCTCGGGCGCTGGCGGCGCAGCCTGGTGGCCGCCCTACGCTGGCCCGCGGCCGGCCCCGTTTCGGTAGTAGACCTTATGGCCGGCGGGGCCGAGCTCTGGCAGCCGCTGCACCAGCGCCTGGGCGCGCGGCTGACCGTGGCGGCCGTCGATTTTTCGGCCCCCATGCTGGCCCGCGCCGCCCGGCAGCACGCCCCCGGCCTGACCCTGCTACAAGCCGATGCCCTGGCTACCGCGCTACCGAGTGGCGCGGCGGATGCCGTGACCTGCGCCTTCGGCCTCAAAACGCTGGCTCCAAGCCACTACGCTGCGCTAGCCGCCGAGGCCGCCCGCTTGCTGCGCCCCGGCGGCCAGCTGGCTTTATTGGAGTTCGACTTGCCGGCTTTGCCCTGGCTACGGGCGGCCATGCTCAGCTACTTACAGCTGCTGCCGGTTACCCTGCGCCACCTGTGCCCCGAGGCGGCCGGCCACGCGGCCCTGCCGCGCTACGCCTGCGCCGGGGTGCGCTGGCCGGCGTTGCTGGCGGCCCTGCGCGCGGCGGGCTTTGGCGCAGTGCGGCAGCGGCGGCTGTGGCCCGGCTGCGCCCGGCTCGTAGTGGCCGAGTGGCCGGGATAATAGAAAGTAGGGTGCGGGGCTTGCCCCCGCCTAGCGTTGTTCAGAATTGTCGTAAGCTGAGCAGCGCTGGGCGGGAGCAAGCCCCGTACTCTACTTATTTTGGCGAGATGAACCGGGACAGCGTCGTTAAAATGCCCAAATCCTGTACCGCTTGCGCTCAACTAAAAGCCAACCTTTGCATGTTCATTCACTGCCTTCTCATATGCAGTGCCGATATTACTTATGACGCTTCCTGAAAACCTTCTCATCTCGCGCGGCGAAGTACTTGAGCAGCTTGAAGGTTACCTGAAAGATAACATCTACGAGTTTCTTAAACCCGTGGAGAAAAGCTGGCAGCCCGCCGACTTCCTGCCCGATTCGCGCCGCGACACCTTCTTTGATGAAGTAAAGGAGCTGCGCGAAAAAGCCGCCGCCCTGCCCTACGACCTGCTGGCCGTGCTCATCGGCGACACCATCACGGAGGAGGCGCTGCCCAACTACGAGGCTTGGTTTCATGAAATCGACAACATGAACCGCGACAATGACAACGGCTGGGCCAAGTGGATACGCGGCTGGACGGCCGAGGAAAACCGCCACGGCGACTTGCTCAACCGCTACCTCTACCTTTGCGGCCGGGTCAACATGCGCGAGTTTGAGATTTCGACCCAGCACCTCATCAACGACGGCTTCGACCTGGGTATGGCCCACGACCCCTACAAGTCGTTTGTGTACACGAGCTACCAGGAAATGGCCACCAACGTGTCGCACCGCCGCGTGGGCCAGCTCGCCCGCCAGGTTGGCGACGACCAGCTGTCTAAAATCTGCGGCATGATAGCCGGCGACGAAAACCGTCACGCCCGCGCCTACAAAACCTTCGTGGACAAGATTTTCGAGCTCGACCCGAGCGAGATGATGCTGGCCTTCGAGGAAATGATGCGCAAAAAAATCGTGATGCCCGCCCACTACATGCGCGAGCTGGGCGTGGACATGGGCAAGACCTTCGGCCACTTCACCGACGCCGCCCAGCGCCTCGGCGTGTACACCAGCAACGACTACACCGAAATTCTCGACACGCTCATCAGCGACTGGAAAATCGCCGACCGCACCGGCCTCACGCCCGCTGCCGAAAAGGGCCGCGACTACCTCATGGCCCTGCCCGCCCGCCTGCGCCGCGTGAGCGACCGCATGCCCGTGCCTAAGCTTGAATATCAGTTCCGGTGGATTTCGTAGCGTAAGTTACATTCCTATATTGTTCTACAGAAGTAGCCAACTTGTAGAAAAAATACTAGCCTAGCAAAGAGCGGGGCCGTGTCATCTCTAATTGCAATTAGGGGTAACACGGCCCCGCTCTTTGGTAGTGTAGTGGCGTTAGTAGCCATTATCTTGCGTAAAGCACTAGGAAGCAGTATATTTAGCACCAGGTCATCGCTGGTGAGCGATAGGTGAAATAATTTAATGAAGTATAAGAGTAAATAAATATGAAAAAAACCGTACTATTTACGCAATTTTGGTTGCTGGTAGGGGCCCTGGTAATAGGCCGGGCGGCTTATGCACAGACCCCAGCCTGGCGGGTAGCCTCTGTATCGGCACTGGATACCGTAAAAGCCAATGCGATTACGAACTACTACTATGTCACGGCCATGGCTGCCGACTCAAGCGGTAATGTTTATCAGGCTGGGTTTTATGTTGGTCGGGTGCGCTTTGGGGCTACCCAACTGGTAAGCCAAGGTCGTAACAATGCGTTTGTGACCTGTTGGAATCCGGCTACTGCCCAGTATACCTGGGCGGCCAATATCAGCGGGCCGGGGGCAATCGGAGTGGGAGGTATCGCCGTCACTGGTCGGGGAATATTTATAACCGGTGGATTTACAACCGGTAACACGCTCGGAATTACGGCTTCGGCTACGTTTGGCGCCAGCACGCTGACCACGGCAGTCAGCGACATGTTTGTGGCCAAGCTCACGTTAGCTGGCAGCTTCGTATGGGCTATGCAAGGCCAAGCCAGTGGCAACGGCGCTAGTGGGTCGGGAATAGCCGTAACTGGCGCTAACGTGTACGTGGCGGGTAGTTTCACTGCGCCCACGGTTAAGTTTGGTAGTACCACGTTGACCCAGACCGGACCAGTAAATACGAGCGGTGACAGCTTTGTAGTAAAGCTTACGGATAATGGTGCTACGGCTGCCTACGGCTGGGTAGTACCCCTGACTGGTGCCAAATATGAAACAGTAAATAAGTTGGTGGCCGTTGGCAGCAATGTATACGTGGCAGGTACTTACAACAGCCTAGCTACTACAGTGGGCTCCTACGTACTCACCAGCTCGCCTACGGCGGGCTACAATGAGCGGAGCCTACTGGTAGCCAAACTGGTTGACCAAGGCGCGACCGCGCAAGTAGCCTGGGCCTGGCAGGGTAGCGGGCTGGTGGATAGCCGGCTGGGACTGGCCGCTACGGGCACTAGTCTCTACCTGTCGAGCGAGCTGGCCGTGCCCGCTACTTTTGGTAGCATTACCCTCGCGCCTACCAGCGTCAACCAACCGTTTGTGCTGCGCCTCGACGACCGGGGTACCCAGGCCGCGGTGGCTTGGGCATCTTTGTTTGGGGGGGCGGTTACTGCACCAATGGCGTGCCTGGTTGCCCGTGGCGGTACTCTTTACACCGCTGGCACCTTCCGCACTCCGCAGCAGCTGGGTAGCACCACGCTGGCAGCCACTCCCAGCGCTGGCGCGACGTATGTCAGCAACGATGTATACCTGGCTAAGCTTACCGATACGGGCTCCGCGCTGGCGGTAGAATGGGCCATCGGGGGCGGGGGCAGCAACGACGATTACGCCTATGAACTGACACTGGCGGGCGACTCGGTATTCATGAGTGGCCGCGCCGACGTGCCCTCGGTTTATGGCACGCAAGTACTTTCCGGGAGTAGTGCAATCCCTGGATTTCAGCCTTCCGTAACGCTTTTGGCTACTGTAAAAGCAAACGCGGTTACCGAGCCACAGCCTTCTCTGACAAGCTTTAGCCCCAGTGCCGGGCCGGTAGGCACTACCGTGACCCTAAGCGGCCAGTATCTGAGGCAGGTAGTTGGCGTGAGTTTCAATGGAGTAGCCGCCCTTGGCTATGTCCCCAATGCAGCGGGTACTTCCCTGACGGTGCAAGTACCGGCTGGGGCCAGCTCAGGGGCAATACGAATAAGCACGCGCGGAGGCGCTGCCCGTAGTGCCGGCAGTTTTCTGGTACAAGGAATGTTGAACACCAAGGCACCGCGAGGCTCCAGTAGCATGCTGCTGGTGCCTAACCCCGCCCAGGGGCAGGTGCAGCTACGACTACCAGCCGCCGCCGTAGCTCGCCCCATACAGGTGCTTGACATGCTCGGGCGCGAGGTGTATCATGGCACGCTGGTAGCGCAGGCCACCATGGTAGTGCTGCCCACCGCTACACTGGCGCGCGGGTGCTATACTGTACGATGCCTTGATGCCGTAGGCCGCTTAGTGCTGGAATAAGAACTATTCCTCCACCTTCACGCCTTTCCAGAAAGCGACGCGGCCTTTAATATTTTCGGCTTTGGGGCTGGTTTCGGGGTAGTACCAGGCGGCGTCTTTGTTGAGCTCGCCGTTCACGCGTAGCGAGTAGTAGCTGGCGCGGCCCTTCCAGGGGCAGGTAGTATGGGCAATGCTGTCCTCAAAAAATTCCTTTTTGAGGGAATCGGCGGGGAAATAGTGGTTGTTTTCGACCACTACCGTGTCGTCGCTCTCAGCCACGACGGTATTGTTCCAAATGGCTTTCATAAAATGTAGGGTAAGCTTTAGCTTGCCAGTAACCGAATGAGCGTTTGGCAAGCTAACGCTTACCCTACACGCACCCGATTGAACATTGCCGCCGCCGGGCTTGTTTTCCTGGCCTATCTGATACGTAAGTTCTATGGCTCTTGGCGTCCGCTTCCGCGATTTTGTGCCCGACGAAAACCCGGGTGAAAAAGGGTTTGAGCAGCTGCTCAACCTCTTTATGCAGCTCATCAACATCACCAGCGGCGACGTGGGCGAGGCCTTGCAGTGGCTCAACGAGCTCGATAAGCAATATGGCCTCACCGACGACAGCTACGGCATGGGCAATTTCATCGAAGACCTCAAGAAGAAGGGCTACATCGATGAAAACGAGCAGGAGCGGGGCGAGCTGAAAATCACGCCCAAAACCGAGCAGAAAATCCGCAAAAACGCGCTCGAAGAGGTATTTGGCAAGCTCAAGCGCGGCAACACCGGCAACCACCGCACGCCCCACACCGGGCAGGGCGACGAGCAAAGCACCGACCTGCGCGAGTTCCGCTTCGGCGACTCGCTGGAGCAGATTCAGATGTCGGAAAGCATCCGCAACGCCCAGCTCAACCACGGCCTGGGCCTCGGCGACGACCTCATGCTGACCGAGGGCGACCTCGAAGTGCGCGAAAACGAGCACAAGTCGCAGACCAGCACGGTGCTGATGATTGATATTTCGCACTCGATGATACTCTACGGCGAAGACCGCATCACGCCCGCCAAAAAGGTGGCGATGGCCCTGGCCGAGCTCGTGAAGCAGAAATACCCCAAGGATACGCTCGACGTTATCGTGTTCGGCAACGATGCCTGGCAGATTGAGGTGAAAGACCTGCCCTACCTGCAAGTCGGCCCCTACCACACCAACACCGTGGCCGGCTTAGAGCTGGCAATGGACCTGCTGCGCAAGCGTAAAACGCCTAACAAGCAGATATTTATGATAACCGACGGCAAGCCCACTTGCCTCAAGGAAGCCGGCGGCTACTACAAAAACTCCTTCGGCCTCGACCGCAAGGTCGTGAATAAGACCCTGAACCTGGCCGCCGCCGCCCGCCGCGTCAAGATTCCAATTACCACCTTTATGATTACCTCCGACCCGTACTTGCAGAAGTTCGTGGAGGAGTTTACCGAGGTCAACCAGGGCAAAGCCTACTACTCGGGCTTGAAAGGGCTCGGGCAGCTGGTGTTTGAAGATTACAAGAAAAACCGGCGCAAGTCGCTGTAGATTGACAATGAGCATAAAAAACGAGTCATGCTGAGCGCAGCGAAGCATCTCTACCGCTTCGTTGAGCGGTTTGGATGAAGCGGCAGAAATGCTTCGTTGCGCTCAGCATGACTCGTTCTTTTAAGCTGGTTACCATCAAAAAGGGCGGTTTCTCATTTTGAGAAGCCGCCCTTTTTGCTACCTAGCGTGACAGCCGTTCCAGCTGCTGCTTTTCGCGGTCGCTCAGGCTGTCGAGGCCCTTTTTGTTGATTTTATCGAGCAGGTGGTCAAGGTCTTCCTCCTTCCGTTTCTGCTGGATTTTGTAGCGGTCGTCCACCGTCTGGTAGGCCGGCTCGGAGGAAAAGAAATTACCCAGAATCAAACCTTCCGGCTTCTTGAAAAGCAAGTAGAAGAAGCCCAGCGCCGGTACCAGAATGGTGGCCAGCGCCACGTAGTTGGTGCGCAGTAGCTCGGGCTGCATGGCTACTACCGTGAGCAAACCCACCAGCCCGCCGGCCAGGTGGGCATCGTGCCCGATGTTGTCGCGCCGGTTGGTGATGCCCACGGCCGACACCACCACGTAGAGCAGGCCGTAGAGCCAGCCCGGCATGAAGATGCCGAGCAGCCCCACATTCATGCCCGGATACAGGATAATGCTGGCAAACACCAGCCCGCTGATGGCCCCCGACGCGCCCACGGCCGAATAATCGGAATCGTGGCGGTGCAGGAACAGCGAGAATAAATTGCCGCCTACCAAGCTCACGACGTAGATAAGCAGGAAGTTGCCGTAGCCAACCACGTACTCGACGCTGCTGCTGAAGTAGTAGAACGTGAGCACATTGAGCAGCAAATGCCACCAGCCCGTGTGCAGAAACCCCGATGTGAAAAGCCGGTAGTATTGCCGGCCGTAGCGAATGTCGCTAACCCGAAACAGGTAGCGGTTGAAGTATTCTGGGTTTTTGAAGCCCTGGTACGAAGCGAAAAATGTGGCGAGCAAAATCAGCAGGCCGCCGATACCAAAATCAGGCATGAGCAGAAAAAAAGCGAAGCAGGAAGCAACTAAAACGGCTGGCAGCTAGTGGCTACCGGCAGAGGAGCCCCGCAAGGTAGGGGCAGGACCGGCCGTTTGCAAACGGGCGTCTGGGCGCAGCTGATAAATGGCTGGCAGCAAAAAATTAGCGAGGATGTGGTAGCAATAGCTCATAGGCCGAGAGAAGTGCGTGCCCGGAAAGCCGCCGGTAGCGTGGCGCTGTCTGGTCAGGAAATGTGTCTTATAGCCAAAGCTTATGCATAAATATGTATTGCTAACTATTTGCGCATCTAAGTAAAATATTTTGACGCAAATAAAGACTTAATAATCAATATTATAAGATTATTGATGCTAGCTCAGTTAGCTGTTGTGTATACGGTAGTGAAGCTGTCTTATTAAAGAATTATTAGTATGATAATAAAATTATATAATATGATTTATTAATATTTTTTCTGCCCTGTATCTACCTTTATACACTAGCAGATAGGTAATTTGGCGGCTAACGGAGGAGAAAATAGCGGGCTTTAAAAGTAGCATAATAGGAATAGGAACGAGCGGGAAAGCAGTCTTTAATATAAATTTTCATAGTTTGTATTATCTTAATTTGCTTCTAAGGACGAGCTTTTAATAGTTTTGTACCGCAATTAACACTTTCACCCCTCTTTCACCCAACCGCTTATGAATCTAGCTAAACTCAAAGCTAGCGCCGGGTTATTACTATCCGCACTGGCATTTTCCTTCACTTTGCAGAGCTGCGCCAAAAAGGAGGCAGATTTGCCTAGCCCCGTAATGGAGGCAACGGAGCAGGCGGATTTTACGTCGCTACAAGGCAGTACGAATCCGCTGGACTGCTCGCAGTCGGCGTGCCTGATTGCCGGGGGGCGCACCAAAGTCGGTACGGTTGATACGGAGCTGGATGGTAAGGGTAACCTGCTGATTATCTATAAGTCCTGCGTTCGCATCGAAGAAGTTCATGCCGACGTATTCAGCACGCTCAATGCCTTTAGCGCAGCGGGTAAGATGTTCTGTGGCAACCCTATTCCCAGCCGGTTTGCCTACGAGCAGTCGTCTTGCCGCAGCGTGTATACTTACACCCTTACGGTGCCTGCTTCAGTGGTAAGCTGCCTGCCCACTAACTTCAACGTGGTGGCGTATGCCGAGCTTTGCAACGGCCAGAAAGCCTGGGGCGGCTCCTGCACGCCAAGCAAGAGCTGCAGCAATGGCGGCCCGGGCGACTTTCCGGGGCTAGGCTACGCCACCTACTTTGGCTTCGAGAAGAAGCAGTGCTCGCAAGACGTTTCGTTTACGTACGCTTGGGAAGACCTCATTAATCAGTACAACGACTTGGACTACAACGACCTGGTGATTCAGTCGAAGGTGCTTTACACGAACAATGCAAACACCAAGAAACTGGATTTGACTTTCATCGCTCAGGCCCGCGGCGCGTCGTTTGACCACAAGTTCAAGTTCCGGATTCCTAAGACGGGCGTAGCTTCGGTAGTAGGCGCGGCGGCCGTTGAGGACCGCGATGGCTACTACTACGTGACGGTGTTTGAAAGCACCAAAACCGCGCTGCCCGGCACCGCCAACAACGTAACCGCCAACACGGTGGCCACTGAGCCCTACCGCACGCCGGTTGCGAAGTCGGTAACCGTAATGCTCAACAGTGCTTACACTTACAACAGCGCCAAGCCCTACGAGCCGTTCATCACCGTGTATACGTCGGGTAATGTTGCCGACCCCACGCCTCCCGTCTACGATTTGTACGTGAAAGGCATTACCAACCGCGCGGGCATGGATACGTTTGTGTACCCCGCCGATGGCAAAACCTACCCCAACGGTATCATGATTCCGGCCGACTGGCGGTGGCCCCTGGAAATGCAAATCATTTCCGGCCCTTACCCGACCAGCCTGAGCACCTTCTTCGCGCCCAACTGGTTTAATACAAAGGCTTCTAACTACTTGGCCCTGACCTACTCGCCTGGCACTACCCTGGCACAATAGTTCGGCGTAGGCTAACCCAGCCGCAATAGCCCGGCTACGTAGCCTCCCCAAACCCTGATGGCACCTCAGCAGCCCGCCCGGCTGCCGGGGTGCCATTTCTGCTGAAACTCTACGGTGGTGGGCTGAACCTCGGGCCCTCTTACCGGGTTTAAGTCTGTGATGACACACGACGCTATTCGCACCCTGGGCCAACTGCGCGCCAGTGGCTACAAACCCCGCTCCGTGAAAGAGGAACTGCGGGAAAACCTCATCTCTAAACTTCGTAAGAAAGAAGACGTGTTTCCGGGCATTTTTGGCTACGAGGAAACCGTGATACCCGAGCTGCAACGCGCCATTCTCGCCGGGCACCACATCAACTTGCTGGGCTTGCGCGGGCAGGCTAAAACCCGCATCGCGCGCCTACTTATCAACCTGCTCGATGAGTACGTGCCGGTAGTCGAAGGCTCGGAGCTGAACGACGACCCCCTGCAGCCGCTGTCAGTGTTTGCCCGCAACCTCATCGCCGAAAAAGGCGACGACACGCCCGTGGCCTGGTGGCCCCGCCTCGACCGCTACACCGAGAAGCTGGCCACGCCCGACGTGTCGGTGGCCGACCTCATCGGCGACGCCGACCCCATCAAGGCCGCTACGCTCAAGCTGCCGTATTCGGACGAGCGCGTGATTCACTTTGGCTTGATACCTAGGGCGCACCGTGGTATTTTCGTTATCAACGAATTGCCCGACTTGCAGGCCCGCATTCAGGTGTCGCTGTTCAACATCTTGCAGGAAGGCGATATTCAGATTCGCGGCTTCAAGGTGCGGCTGCCGTTGGATATTCAGTTCGTGTTCACGGCCAACCCCGAGGACTATACCAACCGCGGCAGCATCGTGACGCCGCTGAAGGACCGTATCGACGCGCAGATTATTACGCACTACCCCAAGTCGATTGAAATCGGCAAGCGCATTACCAAGCAGGAAGCCCGTATCAAAGAGGAGCAGAAAGGCCTGGTAACCAGCAACGAAATCATTCACGACCTGGTAGAGCAGGTAGCCATTGAGGCGCGCGGCTCCGAGTTTGTGGATGCCAAGTCGGGCGTGTCGGCCCGCCTCACCATCTCGGCCTACGAGCAGGTGGTGGCCGGGGCCGAGCGCCGCGCCCTCATCAACGGCGAAAAGCGCACCTACGTGCGCGTGGCCGATTTCATTTCGGCCGTGCCCGCCATCACGGGCAAGGTCGAGCTGGTGTACGAAGGCGAGCAGGAAGGCGCGGGCATCGTGGCCGAAAAGCTGATGGGCAAAGCAATCCGCACGCTGTTTCTGAACTACTTTCCCGACCCCGACAAAGCCAAGAAACTCAAAAATCGCCCCTCGCCCTACAAAACGGTGCAGGAGTGGTTTGGCAACGGTAACACGCTCGACCTGCTGCACGATGCCCACGTGAACGACTACCGCGCCGCCCTCGACAAAGTGCCTGGCCTGCGCGACATCGTGACCGAGCTGCACCCTAAAGAGGACGCTGACACCACGTATTTCCTCATGGAGTTTCTACTGCACGGCTTGGCCGAGCACTCGCTCATCTCGCGCAACCGCCTCACGGCCGGCGCACAGTTCAAGGACTTGCTCTCGTCGATGTTCACCATGCCGAGCTTCGGCGACGAGGACGACGAGGACGAAGAAGAGCAAAAGCCCCGCCGCCGCCGCTAAGCCGTAGCGCGGACTTTTAGTCCGCGAATAAGCAGCAAAAAAGCCCCGCGCACCGAAAAGATGCGCGGGGCTTTTCATTTTACTGGCAAGCTAAAGCTTACCTTACCCTCCGTGGCTGCCGCAGCGCGCAGGCCAGCGCGCGTACTTTTACGCCTTCGCTGGCCCCGAAAATGCCTTACTCCTTTTGCAAAACCTCCACACTGACCTCATCGAGCTGCTTCGCCAGCACCGACCCGACTTCTTCGCCAACAACCGCCTCAGTACCGACCGCGTGGCCGAGGCTGCCTACCGCTACGATGCCGACCTGCTGGCCCTGCTGCTGGGCCACCCCGGCCTGCGCGGGCAGTTTTTTCAGGCCGCAGGCGAGGCCGAAGTGTTTAAGCTGGCCGAGTTTGAAAACTTCCTGCACAACCGGGAGCTGTTGAAAAACTCCTATACCGCCTACCGCGACCGCATCGGCCTGCGCGTGGCGCGCGGGCGCTACCTGCGCGAGTCCAACGACGTGGTGCTGGCCTGGCCCTACAAAGACTGCGTGCTGGAAGGCGGCCAAGACAAGGACGACCAGAAGCGCGACGAGGTGTTCTACAACGAAACGCTGGCCCCCGACGAGATAACCCGCCTGCTGGCCCCCAAAGCCCTCACCAACTTCATCCGCTACGATGCCGACGGCGCGCACCCGCTGCCCGCCGATGCCACCCTAGACCCTACCACCGAAAACCTGGTTATCAAGGGCAACAACCTGCTGGCCCTGCACAGCCTGCTACCCCGCTTGCGCGGCCAGGTCAAGCTCATTTACATCGACCCGCCTTATAATACCGGCACCGATAGTTTCAAGTACAATGATAAATTTAACCATTCATCGTGGCTGACATTTTTAAGAAATAGGCTTTCGGTAGCAAAGCAATTGCTCACAGCAGATGGGGTTATTTTTATTCAACTCGATGACAATGAAGTTGCTTATGCTAAGGTGCTATGTGATGAAGTGTTCGGTAGAGAGAATTATGCCAACCACATAATAATAGAAACGAACAGCGCCTTTGGCTTTAAAGGAACTTCAGAGGCTTTATTTAAACAGGCCGGGCATATTTTATTTTATTGCCGAAATAAGAAGGCGTTTAAAATGAAGAAAATGCTTGTTGAAAAAGAATATGATAAGGCTTATAAATTCATTTTCAATAACCTGGCATTACCAGAATCGGAGTGGACTTGGATGGGAATAGGAGAATCTTTGGCTAGCAAGCTAGGATACTCTTCGTTACGGGAGGCAACCCAAAAGATGGGTAAGGAGAATCTACAATCAGCATTGGCTGATTATGCACTTGAGAATGCGGAGCGAGTTTTTAGAACGGCATCCGTAACGGGTGGCGCGTTGAAGAAGCGGCGTGAAACAATCGAATTGTCGAAAGCTGATAATTCCAAAATTGTGCGGCATCCCAATGATGATATGGACTATATGTTTATCGGTGGCGAGCGAGTATTATCCTACAAAGAGAGAGTAGTTGAAATCAATGGGCAGAGAGTTCCGGGGACTTTACTAACCGATGTATGGTTGGACATTCCCATTGAGGGAATTTCAAGTGAGGGCGGGGTAAAATTTGAGCGAGGTAAAAAGCCGGAGGCACTTCTTCAGCGCATTCTCGAAATAGGTACCAAGCCCGGCGACTTGGTGCTGGACTTCTTCGTGGGCTCCGGCACCACGGCGGCCGTGGCCCACAAGATGGGCCGCCGCTACATCGCCATCGAGCAGATGGACTACATCAGTACCGTAACCGTGCCCCGGCTGCAAAAAGTGGTGGCCGGCGAGCAGGGAGGTATTTCAAAATCAGTGAATTGGCCTGCAAATTGCGGGGGGGGGGGTAAATTCCTCTATTTGGAATTAAAAGAAGACAACGCTGGCTTCATAGCCCGCGCCGAGGCTGCTTCTGACACCGCCGCCCTGCTGGCCCTGTATGCGGAGATGCAGCAGCACGGCTTTTTGCGCATTGAGGTTGATAACTGGAACCCGGCCGAGTTTGCAGAGCTGCCGCTGGCCGGGCAGAAGCGCGTGCTGCTGGACTGCCTCGACAAGAACCGCCTCTACGTGAACCTCTCAGAGATGGAGGATGCCGACCACGGCCTGAGCGCCACCGACATCGCCCTCAACCGTTCTTTCTATGGCCTGTCCGGGGCCGCTACCGAGTAGCCATGCTAGCGCCCCTCTCTTTTCTGGCCGACAAGCTGGCTGCCGACTTTGCCGAAGGTGCCTTCGAAGACGAAGTAGCCGACAGCCTCACCCGCAACCTGAACCCCGCCCTACCGCTGCGCCCCTACCAGGTGCATACGCTGGCCGTGTTTCGCTACTACTGGGAAGAGTACCGGGCCAAGCGCAAGCTCCTGCGCGACAAGCCCGCGCACCTGCTCTTCAACATGGCCACCGGCAGCGGCAAAACCATCCTGATGGCTGCCAACATGCTGGCCCTGTACGCGCAGGGCTACCGCCGCTTTGTGTTTGTGGTGGATAGCCGCAACATCGTGGAGAAAACCCGCGCCAACTTCACCGAGCCCGGTAACCCCAAATACCTGTTTGCGCCGCAAATCGTGCTGGGCAGCCGGGCGGTGCCGGTGGTGGCCGTCGAGTCGTTTGAGGGTACCAACCCCGACGACCTGAGTATCCTGTTCACGACCATCCAAAAGCTGCACACCGACCTGAGCACCCCCCGCGAGCAGGGCCTGAGCTACGGCGACCTGGCCTGCCACCCGCTGGTGCTGCTGGCCGACGAGGCCCATCACTTCAACAAAGCTACCAAGAGCAAGAAGGAGGCCGACGCGGAGGAAACCACCTGGGAGGGCACCATTTTGCGGCTGCTACACCAGCGTCCCGACAATGCGCTGCTCGAATACACGGCCACCGTGGACTTTACGGACCGCGCCCTGGCCGAGAAGTACCAGGACAAGCTACTGGTGCGCTACTCCCTCAAGGAGTTTCGCCAGGACGGCTATTCCAAGGAAATCCGGCTGCTCAAGTCGGGCGGGCCGCGCTGGGCGCGGGTAGCCCAGGCGCTGCTCCTGAGCCAGTGGCGGCTGAAGGTGTACAACGCCGCCCGCCCGGCGCTGGCCTCGCCCTACGCGCCGTTTAAGCCGGTGGTGCTGTTCAAGTCGCCCTCGGTGGCCGAGAGTGAGTTGTTTTTCAAGCAGTTTGGTGAGTGGTTGGATGCGCTGAGCGGCGAGGTGCTGGCCGAGCTCACCGCGCACGCATCGGCCACTGATGCCCCCACGCTGTACAAAGCGCTTACTTGGTTTCAGGCCCACAACCTGCCGCTGGCCCGCCTGGCCGATGAGCTGCGCGAAGCCTTTCGCCCTGACCGCTGCATTATCGTAAACAACCAGAACGACAGCGAAAGCAAGCAATTGGAGCTGAACCGCCTCGAAGAAGGCCCCGTGCGGGCCGTGTTCACGGTGCAGATGCTCACCGAAGGCTGGGATGTGCTCAACCTCTACGACATCGTGCGGCTCGACGAAAGCAATGGCGTTGGAGCCAATGGCAGACCCAAAAAACCAACCACCCAGGAGGCGCAGCTCATCGGGCGGGGGGCCCGCTACTTTCCCTGGCAGCGCCTCACCGACGCCGAGCTCAACCGCCGCAAGCTGGATAAAGACCTCGGCAACCCGCTTCGCTGCCTCGAAGAGCTGTACTACCACTCCATCAATGACAACCGCTACGTGGCCGCCCTCACCCACGAGCTGGTGGAGGCCGGCATCTACGACCCCAGCAACGACGACGGCACCCCGCGCACCGTGCGCGTGAAGCCCGCCTTCAAGCAGCTGCCCATCTGGGAAACCGGCCTGCTCTACACCAACGAGCGGGTGCGGACCGGCACGCAGCGCCGCGTTACGCTCGCGGCTACCTGCGCCAACGCCCTGCTGCCCATTGCCTACGAGCTGCCCCCCGACGGCACCGCCGAGGCCACCGTATTCGACCCCGCCGAGGCTGCCGCTACCCCCGCCGCCAGCCCCGACCAACTCGACTACGCGGTGCCCCTGCTGGAGCTGGGCCTGCCCGTGCTGCGCAAGGCGCTGGAAAGCTTCCCGTTTTACGAGTTTAGCCGGCTGCGCCAGCTGCTGCCGCAGCTGGCCTCGGTGCGGCAGCTGCTCACGGCGGCCGAGTACCTGGGCGGTGCCTCTTTTACGCTGCGCGCCACCCCGGCGCAGCGCCACGCCCTGCGCCCGCACCAGAAGCTGGCCGCCGCCCGCCACGTGTGGCAGGAGCTCCAGGCGCTGCTGGGCAAAAGCCTGCCCGAATACGTGGGCAGCACCGCCTTTACCGGCCGCCCGCTGAAGCACTACCTGGCCAACGACCGGGTAACCGTGGCGCAGGACGGCGACGACCGCGAAACCGCCCGGCCCATGACCAACAACCCCGACGCGGCCCTGCGCCTGGACGTGGCCGCCGCCGAATGGCTGGTTTACGACGAGTTTTACGGCACCTCCGAAGAGAAGTACTTCATTCGCTACCTGGCCGCCGCTGTAGAAGACCTGAAAAAGCGTTTCCAGGATATCTACCTGCTGCGTAACGACAAGCTGTTTCAGTTGTACAGCTTCGACGATGGCCGCCCGTTCGAGCCCGACTTCGTGCTTTTCCTCACCGAAAAGACTACCCAAGAGTCCCTGTCCTGGCAGGTATTTATCGAGCCCAAAGGCCCGCAGCTAATCTTGCAGGATGCCTGGAAACAGGATTTTCTGCGAAGCATCCACGCCCGCGCTACCAACGCTAACCTGCAACTGCTGTTCGAGAACAGCGAAGTGCGTCTGCACGGCCTGCCCTTCTATACGCATAGTCAGCCAGCGGGCTTTACAACGGCTTTTCGGGCGCTGCTAGGGGCTATATAAAGGCTGCGGTAAGCAAAATGGCCGTTCTGATGCGTCAGAACGGCCATTTTGCTTACCGCAAGCCAAAGCTTGCCATACGCTATTCGTCCTTCACCACAATCTTGGTAATCTCGTCGTTGCCGCGAATCTGGTCAATCACGTCTACGCCTTCCACTACCTTGCCGAATACCGTGTGCACGCGGTCGAGGTGAGCGGTATTCTGGCGGTCGTGCACGATGAAAAACTGCGAGCCGCCGGTGTCTTTGCCCGCGTGGGCCATGCTGAGCGCGCCGCGCTCGTGGTACTGGTTATTACCGCTGGTTTCGCACTTGATTTTGTAGCCGGGGCCGCCGGTGCCGGGCGCGCCTTTGGCGCCGGGCTTGGTGTTGGGGTCGCCGCCCTGAATCACGAAATTCGGGATGACGCGGTGAAACTTAGTGCCGTCGTAAAAGCCCTTCTCGGCCAGGTCGAGGAAGTTTTTAACGGTGTTGGGGGCGTCTTGCTCGTAAAACTCAACTTTCATCACGCCCTTGGGCGTGTGGATTTCGGCAGTTTTCATGCGGGTGGGGGTGTTGCTAAAATGAGAGCCAGCTACGGCGCTGGCCCGGCAAAGGTAAAAAACGGCGCGCCGGCCCGATGGTTTGAATAACCTTGCGGGGCTGCCTTTGCGTAAGGCAGGCAGGCTGCGGCCGACCTTACTCGTAGCTCGCACCGTTTTTATTCCCAACCCCCTTTTTATGACCAACTTATTTCGCCACCTGCCTGCTACGGCATTGGCTGCCTTGCTGCTGACTTCCTGCGGTGACGGCGACAAAAAATCAACCCCCACTGCCGAAGAAGCGGCCTCGGCCAAAGCCGTGTCCGACTCGGCCGCCATGCCCACCGACTCGGCCCGCATGGCCAAGCCCGGCGGCGTGATGGTGGATGGCGTAGCCATGACCGCCGACAAAGACATCGTAGACAACGCCGCTCAGGCCAAGAGCGTGAGTACACTCGTGAGCCTGGTAAAAGACGCCGGCCTGGTCGAGACCCTGAAAGGCACCGGCCCCTTCACCGTCTTCGCGCCCACCAACGCGGCTTTCGACAAGCTGCCCAAAGCCGCCCTGGCCGCCCTCACCGACGAGGCCAGCAAGGCCAAGCTTAAAGGTGTGCTGACCTACCATGTCATCCCGGGCCGCATTCTAGCAGTTGATATTAAGGATGGCCAGGAGCTGACCACCGTGAACGGCGAGAAGCTGCACTTCACCGTGAAAGATGGTAAAGTGATGGTTAGCAACGGCAAAGATACCCCCGCCACGGTGCAGATTGCCGACGTAATCTCGAAAAACGGCGTAACGCACGTAATTGACGGGGTATTGCTGCCGACGGCGAAGTAAAACATTTAACATTTATCAATTAGCAATTAACAGCCCAGCTGACGCACCGCAAAGGCGCATCAGCTGGGCTGTTAATTGCTAATTGATAAATGTTAAATATTACAAACCTGCGTCTTCCGACACGCGCTTGGCGAAGCTGGCCCAGTCCACATCGGGCTCGCCGAGGGCCACGGTGGCGGTGAGGCGGTCGCGCACGATGTTAGCAAAGGGCATGGGCATATCGTGCTTGTAAGCCTCCTGCACTACTAGGTTCATATCCTTGCGGATGATGGCGGGCGGCGCGCCCACCGGCTGGTAGTGCTGCTCGGCGATGAGCTTGCCGTAGCTCTTATAAATGGGGTTGTTGAAAATAGTGCTGGTGAGCATTTCGTAGAAGCCTACGCGGTCAAGGCCGCACTTTTCGGCCAGGGTCAGCGCCTCGGCCATGCCTTCTATCATACTGCCAAGCAAGAAATTGCCGCAGAGCTTGGCCACGCTGGCCGCGCCGGGGTCATCGCCAAATTCGTGGGTGCCCTGGCCGATGGCGGCCTGCGCGGCTTTCAGGCGCTCGCGGGCCTCGGCGGGGCCCGACGAGCCTATCCAGAGCTTGCCGGCCGCCGCCACGTCGGGCTTGCCAAATACCGGCGAGGCCACTAGGAAGGTACCTTGGGCGCGGTGCGCTTCGGCCAGGCGGCGGTTGGTGTCGGGGGCCACGGTGCTGCACGAGGCGTGGACGGCCCCGGGCTTCAGGGCCTTGAGGAAGCTCTCGGGGCCGGTCGTGAGCTCTTCGAGGGCCTTGTCATCGGTCAGCATCGTGAACACGATATCGGCGTCGCGCACGGCGTCGGCGGGGGTAGCAGCCACGGTAGCGCCCTGCTGGCGCAGGGGCTCGGCTTTCTCGGCAGTGCGGTTATAAACAGTGAGTTGGAAGCCGGCTTTGAGTAGGTTGGCGGCCATGGCGGCACCCATGCTGCCGAGGCCCAGAAAGGCGATTTTATCAGCCATAAAAGTGGGAGAGGAGAAAAACGAGTTTCCTGCCCTGTACGCAGAAGCCGGGGCGCAGGGCTGAGTAGCTATTGAGCAGCGGGGCCGGGTAAACCGAGGAACAGGCGCAGACTAGCGACCAGTGAGTGGAGCGCGGCGCGGGCTACATACAGGCATACATATAAGCTGGTCATTAAAGTATATCCAGAGCTATTTGTGTTTTTTCGCGGCATTCGTACCCCTTTTCTGCCGAAAAAGTAGCCCCTGCGCCGGGTAAAAACGCCAATACATTTGCCGCACGCTTTCAGTGGCTTAGCCTGGCTGCCTTCTCAGGTAGGGCCGGGTGTGCCGTTCAGGTAGTGGGCCGGCGGCTACCTTGGCGGGGCCGGCTCACTACCCGGCCCGCGTCGGTTTGCGCCGCGCTCGTTTTGCTCTCCTATTACCCACCCAACCCTCTCTCTTATGAGAAAAACCCTAACCCTCTTTGTCGGGGCCGGGCCAGTGCTGGCACTGGTTTGCACCTTTACTACTGCCCGGGCGCAGATAACAATACCCAGCGCCAGCAGCACGCTGGTGGCCCAGCCGCTGTCCGACCGTACGGTGCCCTTCGGGGTAGCCGATGCCGGCACCTCGAAGCTGGCGCAATGGGGCCTGGACACGGCCTGGCCCAACGAGAACAACATGCGCCGGGGCGTCTTCTTTATGGGCACCGGCAACGTGGACATCGTGCGAGCCTCGTTTCAGCCCACGCTGCCGCTGGTGAACGGCGACTTGCAGCAGCAGCAGATTGACGACCTCGCCTATCGCCTCTACCTCATCGGGCTGAGCGGGGCCAACACGCCGGTAACGCTCAACTGCGACCACCCCTCGGTGGACAGCTGGTACCTGGGCAACGCGCCGCGCTGGGCGCAGCTCATCGACGCTACCACGCGCCGCGTGCAGGCCGCCGGCCGCACCGTGGTCACGGTGGCCCCCTTCAACGAGCCCGACTACGGCTGGGGGCAGTACACCGGCTCGGCCGCCAACGGGCAAACGGATTTCTTCAACATCTGCGGCGAGCTGCGCAACAATCCGCGCTTCAACAACATCCGCCTCTCGGGCGGCAACACGCTGAGCGCCGACGCCGCCTCGCCCTGGTACAACGCCATCAAGGCACGGCTCGATGAGGGCAACACGCACCAGCTGGCGGGCAGCTTCAATAGCTTCGCCAGCTTTTACCAAACGGTGCGGGCCGACGGCAAATACGCCACCGGCGACGAGCTGCACAACGTGATGGAAGCGATGGTGGGCGTGGAGTACGGTATGCAAACCGGCATCTGGTGGGGCACGGCCGAGCTGGCCCGCGGCGAATTTGTGAAAGCCAACCACGGCGTGCGCCTGGCCTACGCCGAGCACCGCCCCAACTGGAGCGCCGCCTCGGTGTACCGCGCCCCGGATGGCCGGGTGCAGGCCTTCGGCGGCACCTCCGAGCGGCAAGCCGTGACCACCACCTACCGCTACCTCTCGCGCGACCGCGACGTGTACTACGACGGCGTGGGTCCGCAGCGCGAGTACACGCTGGTAATGCCCGGCGGCACCGGCTACCAGCAGGGCCAAACCAACGCCGAGCGCGTGCTCAACGTGACCTGGGGCGAAGATATTCAGCCGGCCATCGCCGCCGGGCAATACGTGCTGGTAAACCGCGCCACCGGCCAGGTGATGCAGGTAGACGGCGGCTCGACCACTAACGGGGCCAATTTGCAGCAGGGCCCCTACACGGGCGCCAGCTACCAGCAGTTCAACGTGGCGCCGGTGAGTAGCCGCGTGGGCGGAGATTTCAGCTACTACTCTATCACGGCCGTGCACAGCGGCAAGGCCATCGACGACTACAATTTCTCGCTCGACAACGGCGGGCGCATCGCGCAGTGGGACAACGTGGTGGGCGTAAACCAGCAGCGCTACCTCGACTACGTGGCAGACGGCTGGTTCCGCATCCGTAGCCGCCACAGCTCCAAGTGCTTGGAAATCGCTTCTAATGGCTTGGACGTGGTGCAGCAGGCGCCCTCCAGCAGCACCAGCCAGCAATGGCGCTTGTTGCCGGTGGGCACGGCCATCGAGTTTGTGGCTCCCAGCGCCCCCAGCAGCCTGGTTGCTACTGCGCGCCCCGAGTCGGTGCGCCTGAGCTGGGCGGCCAGCCCCGAGGCCGACGTAGCTGGCTACAACATCCTGCGCGCCGATGTGGCGGGCGGCCCCTACAACACCATTGCCCGCAAGGTCAACGCCACGGCGTTCGTGGATAACACGGCCACCATCGCCAGGCAGTATTTCTACAAGGTGCAGGCCGTGGATAACTCGCTAAACCGCTCGGGCTTCTCCAACCAGGCCGCCGCTACCACCACGGCTACTAACGACCTAGTAGCCCAGCTGCGCTTCGATGGCAACACCCTCGACAGTAGCCCCAACCTCAACCACGGCGCGGCCTTCACCGGCACGTCGTACGGGACGGGCAAGGTGGGGGCCAATGCGCTGGCTTTGAACGGGACCACGGGCTTCGTGCAGTTGCCGGCCACGGTGGCCAATCAGCAGGAAATCACCATCGCCACCTGGGTTTATTGGAACGGCGGCAACAACTGGCAGCGCATCTTCGACTTCGGCAACGACGAGGCACAGAACATGTTTCTGACGCCTAAGTCGGGCAATAACACCCTGCGCTTCGCCATCAAGAACGGCGGGGCCGAGCAGCTGATTGAGACATCGGTGCTACCCACGGGCGTGTGGTCGCACGTGGCCGTGACGCTGGGTGCCACTGGTGCGCGGCTGTATGTCAATGGTACGCAGGTGGCCCAGTCCACCACTTTCACCATCCGCCCCACCGACTTTATGCCGGTGGCCAACTACATCGGCCGCAGCCAGTACGCCGACCCGCTGCTCAACGGCCGGGTCGATGATTTCAGCATCTATAACTACGTGCTCTCGCCCGCCCAGATAGCCAGCCTGGCCACCGCCAGCACTACCTGGACCGGCGCCACCAGCACCGACTGGAACACGGCTGCCAACTGGACCGCTGGCGTGCCCACCGCCGACATGGATGCCATCGTGCCCGTCGGCACCGTGCGCAACCCACTCATCGCCAGCACTACCGCCACCATGCGCGGCCTCAACCTGGCCGGCACGCTGGTGCAAACCGGCGGCACGCTCGACGTGCGCGGCGACTTTCTGAACAACGGCACCTTCGCCCCCACCGGTGGCACCGTGAGTATGGGCGCAGCCGGCCAAGGCACTACCTCGAACATCGGCGGCAGCAGCGCTACTCGTTTCTGGAATTTGAGCGTGCCGGGCAGTGGGGCCGCCTTGGGCACGGCCGGCGCTTCGGTGCGGCGCGTGCTCGCGCTCACGGGCGGGCTGGCCACGCAGGGCAATGCCTTCACACTGGAATCGGACGCCACGGGCACCGGCATGGTCGTGAACAACGGCGGCACCGTAACCGGCAATGCCACGGTGCAGCGCTACCTCGCCACCGACTTGAACGCGGGCACCGGCTACCGCCACTTTGCGGCTCCCGTCGGCAATGCCACGGTGGCCAGCTTGGCTACAAGCAGCTTTGCGCCGGTGGTGAATCCCGCCTATAACACCTCGGCCACGCCGGCCACGGCAGTGCCGTTCCCCACCGTTTTTGGCTACGACCAAAGCCGCCTGGCTACGATGAGCAGCAACTACTCGGCGTTTGATAAAGGCTGGGTGTCGCCCGCCGCTACTACCGACGCGCTGACCGTGGGCCGGGGCTACACCCTGAACCTGACCGCCGGCCAGACCCTGAGTTTGCGCGGCCCGCTCAACGATGGCCCCGTAGTGCAAACCCTGGCCCGCAACACCGGGGCCACGGCCGCCGACGCCGGCTGGGCGCTGGTCGGCAACCCGTACCCCGCGCCGCTTGACTACTCGCAGGTGGCCGCCGCCGACCGCGCGAACCTTGACGCCGCCATCTACGTGAATGAAAGTACCGGCCCTTACACGGGCACCTACCGCAGCTACGTCAACGGCCTCGGCGACCCCGTGCTGGCGCTCGGCCAGGCATTCTTCACCCGCGTGAGCGCGGGGCAGACGAGCGGCACGCTCACTTTCCGCAACGCCCAGCGCCTGACCACCTACGCCGACCCCGCCCTGCACCGCCCCGCCGCCGACCCGCGGCCCCTGGTGCAGCTCACGCTGCAAGGCACCGCCAGCCCGCTCGCCGACCACGCCTACGTGTACTTCGAGGCCGGCGCTACCGATGGCTTCGACGCCCAGCGCGATGCCGTGAAGCTCCCCAACCCCGCCGGCCTCAATTTGTCGTCGGGCTTCGGCGGGCAGCAGTTCAGCATCGACGGGCGCGACGTGCTGGGCACCACCCAGCGCGTGGTGCCGCTGGCCGTGGGCGTGCCCGCGCCGGGCAGCTACACCCTCCGCGCCGCCCAACTCCTCAACCTGCCCGGCGTGCCGGTGTATTTGCGCGATTTGCTCACCGGGGCCGTCATCAACCTGCGCCAGCAACCCAGCTACCAGTTCACGGTAGCTAATGCCTCGGCGCTCACTACCGGCCGCTTCGAGTTGGTGTTCTCGCCCCAAAAAACGCTGGCCACCGCCCCGGCCTCGCTAGCGCAGCAAGTAGCACTTTACCCCAACCCCGCCACCGGCAGCACCACCCTGGAGCTGCCCGCTGGCCTGGATAGCGCGGCCATCACGGCTACCCTCGTCGATGCGCTCGGCCGCACGGCCCGCACCCTCACGCTGCCCGCCCAGCGCACGCCCACGCACACCCTCGACCTGCGTGCCCTGCCCGCCGGCGTCTACGCCCTGCGCCTGAGCACCAGCGCCGGTACCATCGTCAAGAAGCTAACGGTAGAATAAGCCCACGGGGCCGCCGCAGGCGCGCCGGCCCCGTGCGCGGTTTTCCCAAGTTAAAGGCTGTTGTCGAGACGCAATTTTTGCGTTTCGACAACAGCCTTTAATTTTACGCAAAATGGTAAATATGACCTGTTTGACTAGTGAAATTTCAAATTGCGAAGTAGCCGCAGCGCGGCGGCATGTTGGTAGCTGAGCCGAGTGACAAAAAGAATATGAGCCGCAAATAGGCGGCACTCTGGCGTCAAGGAATGGCGTTGCGCGGAGCCGCCGCCGAGTCGGCCGCCGCGCTTGGCAGCAGCGGCGTCGGCTTCACAATCACCGCCGCACTATCAACGTGCAGCGCGGCTGGCTGCGCGAGGGTTTCCGTGGCATCGGCGTCGGGGGCGGCGGGCTCGTTTTGGGTGGTCGGGCGGGTTAGCGTGTCGATGCTCGCCGCCTGCTGGCGGGCCAGGCTATCGGCCATATCGTTGGGCTCGGCTGGCATGTAGTCATCCGGGTTATGCTCGTCGGGCTGGCGCGGCGCGGCCATCGCGGCCGGGCGCGGCGCGGGCTGTTGCGCCCAGCGTACCACGCCCCAGGTGCCCGCGCCCACGCCGGCCGCTACCAGGGCTACCAGCCCCCAGCGCTCGGCCTGCCGCAGCCGCCGAGGCGACCGGGCCGGAGCGGCTGGGCGGGTTTTGGGCGGGGCCGGGGGTAGGGTGGTGACGGAGCTAGCTGGCTGGCTGCTAGCCAGTAAGCCCGGCGTAGCTGTGCCGGCCGGCGTGGCCTGCAACCTTCCTATCAACTGCCCCAATTGCTGAATGCGCGCATCCAACTCCGCGTTGTGGGTGGCTAGCTCGGCGCGGGTCGCGCGCAGCGATTCTTCCACGGCTTCTTTGGCGCGTTGCTCGGCCGCGCGCTCGGTGGGCGAGTGGCCGGCCTGGGCTAGCTGCTGCCGCAGCAGGGCTAGCTCCTGGGTGCGGGCGGCTTCGCGGGCGGCGGCTTCCTGGCGCTGCTGGTGCAGCTCGGCTTGCAGCTCCTGCCGCAGCTGCTGGAGGCGGGCCTGCTCTTGCTGGTCGCGCAGGTGCTGGCCGGCGGGCGGTGGGGTGCCGTAGGGCGGGTCGGCGGGAATGTCTTCGGCCCCGAGCCAGCGCCAGAGCTGCCGCAGCTTCTGCTCCAGGAAGTTGGCCGGGCTGCCAAACAAGCCTTCGGCCAAGTTCCGGCTTTCGGCAATGCCATTGCTATGAGGCACATACGGCTCGCTGGCCAGCCATTCGCCCCAGTCCAGCAATTCATCGGTATCAAAAACCGGCTCAGCGGCCAGCTGCTGCCGCAGGCGCGCGGGCAGCTGCGCGGCCTCGCCAAGCAGTTGAAAATCGTGTGCGGCGCGGTGCAGTTGCGCCTCCACCGCCGGCTCGAAGGTGAGCGGCGTTTCAAACAGCGCAAAGCCAGCGCAGGGCGGTAGCTCATTTTCTGGCAGACCTAAATGCTCGCTCAACCAGTCCCGCGCTACCGGTAGCTGCTGCTCATACTGCGCAAACGGATTGTCGCCGCCCGCCCGGCCGGGCAGCGGCTGCCCGGCGAGTAGCCAAGGGCCGACCGCCAGCGTCGGTATCGTGAGCTGCCCGGCTTGCAGCACGAACACGCCGAGCGCCAAGCCGGTGGGCCGCACCACCAGCACATCCGCCTGAATCGGCGAAAACGCCCCCAGGTTGCCCAGTAGCACGGTGGCCGGCGCGTCGGTCTCGGCCTCTAATGCCGCCCGCACAGCCTCGTACTGGCGCTGGCGGCCGGCATCGCCGAAGGGCACGGGAAAGACGCTGACGAGCATGGCGGTGGAGTTAGGAGTTTTGAGTGCTGAGTTGAGGCGTAATGATACGGACTTGCGAGTAAAGCGCCTCAACTCACCACTCAGCACTCAAAACTCTTAACTCAATTAGTGCCGATTGTCCTCGTCGGCCAGCATGCTCAGGTAGCTTTCGTAGCGCGGCACGGCCAATTTACCCTGGTCTACGGCCTCGATTACGGCGCAGCCGGGCTCGTGCACGTGGCGGCAGTTGTGGTAGCGGCACTGGTTAAGCAGGGCGCGCATCTCGGGGAAGTAGCCGGCGAGCTCGGCGGCGGGCACGTCTACGAGGCCCAATTCTTTGATGCCGGGCGTGTCGATGATGTACGTGCCGGGCACTACTTCGAGCATTTCGGCGAAGGTAGTCGTGTGCTTGCCTTTGTCGGAAAACTCGCTGATTTCGGCCGTTTTCAGGTCGAGGTCGGGCACCAGTTCGTTGATGAGCGTGCTCTTGCCCACGCCCGAATGGCCCGAAAGCAGCGACACTTTATTGGGCAGCAGCGCGGCCACGGCGGCTACATCATCGCCGGTTTCGGCCGAGCACAGCACGCTGGGGTAGCCCACGCTGGCGTACATGCCCGCTATCTGGCGCTGGTAGTCGAGCGTGTCCTCGTCGTAAAGGTCTGACTTGTTGAACACGAGCAGCGCCGGAATGTGGTACGCCTCGGCCGTGACCAGAAAGCGGTCGATAAACCCGAACGAGGTAGCCGGCGATACCAGCGTAACCACCAGCAGCGCTTGGTCGAGGTTGGCGGCCACGATGTGGGCGTGCTCGCTCTTGTGCACCGAGCGCCGGATGATGTAGTTGCGGCGCGGCGCGATGGTGTGAATCACGCCCGCGCCCTCCGACTGCTCGGGCAGGTCAAACTCCACGCCGTCGCCCACGGCCAGCGGGTTACTCACTTTCAGACCTTTATTCTTGAATTTGCCGCGCAGGCGGCAGCGGTAGAGCCCGCCCGTGGCCGGGTCGCGCACCACGTACCACGAGCCGGTAGATTTGACGACGATGCCGGTCATGTTGAGTTAAGAGTTTTGAGTTAGGAGTTTTGAGTTGGAAAGGGAAAATGAGCAAATAACTCAAAACTCCTAACTCAAAACTCTTAACTCAGTGAGAATGCGCCCCGTCGCCCCCGCGTGCGTATGCACGTAGTCGAGGCTGACGTCCTGCACCTTGAGGCGGGCGTCTTCGTTGTAATACAGCCGGTCAAAGGCCGCTTCCAGCTCCTGCGCAGAATTGCTGGGAAAAGCGCAGCCCAGCGCCACCAGCGCCACGGCCTCCTGAAATTTCTCGTAGCGCGGGCCAAAAAAGACGGGTAGCCCGAAGGCCGCGGCTTCCAGCGTATTGTGCAGGCCGGCCCCGAACGCCCCGCCGATGTAGGCAAAGCGCCCAAAGCGGTAGAGCTGGCTCAAAAGCCCTACGTTGTCGATGAGCAGCAGCCGCGCCTCGACCACGGTAGCGGGCGTGGCGCGCGAATAGCGCACCGTGAGGCCCGGCATGGCGGCCTCTACCTCCAGTAGGTGCGCCTCCGATACTTCGTGCGGGGCCACGATGAAGCGCATGGCGCGGGCGTGCTTGCGCAGCAGCGGGGCCAGGGCGGGCAGGTCTTCGGGCCAGGTGCTGCCGGCCACCAGCACGGGCGCGCCGTCGGCCACGAAGGCCTCCACGAGCGGCAGCGGGCGCGGCGCGGCCAGCGCGGTGGCGGCCACGGTGTCGAAGCGCGTATCGCCGGCCACCGTGGCGCGGGTGAGACCGATGCCGCGCAGCAGCTCGGCCGACTCCTCGTTCTGCGTAAAAATGTGCTGAAGCTGGGCCAGGATTTTTCGAAAAAAACCGCCCCAGGGCTTGAAAAACACCTGGCCCGGCCGGAAAATCGCCGCCACTACCACCGCCGGAATGCCGCGCTCGTGCAGCTCGCGCAGGTAGTAGTACCAGAACTCGTACTTCACGAATACCGCCAGCCGGGGCTGCACCGCCGCTACAAAAGCCTGCGCATTAGCGACCGAGTCGAGTGGCAGGTAAAACACGTAGTCGGCCCCCGCCCAGTTTTTGCGCACCTCGTAGCCCGAGGGCGAGAAAAACGTGAGCACAATCTTGTGCCCCGGATACTGCTCGCGCAGCCCGCCGATGAGCGGCCGCCCCTGCTCAAACTCGCCCAGCGAGGCGCAGTGCACCCACAGGCGCGGCGCGGCCTCGGCGGCCAGCGCCTGCGCAATGCGCGGCAGCAGGCCCCGGCGGCCGGCCACCCAGGCGGCGGCTTTGGAGTTGAAGGGCGCCACTAGCCGCAGCAGCAGCGCATAAAGGGCCAGGCCCAGCGAATACAGAAAGCGCAAAAAACAAAACCGCGCCCGGCATCAGGCCGGGCGCGGCTGCAAAGAAAGTTAAGAGTTAAGAGTTAAGAGTTAAGAGTTAGGGCGCGTCTACCTAACTCTTAACTCTTAACTCTTAACTCTTAACTAGATATCCGCTTCCCAGTTGGCGGGGCAGGTTTCGCCGTGTTCTTCGTAGTGCTGCAAGGCATCGACCATGCGCAGGGCATCGGAGATGCGGCGGCCCAGAAAGCGGTCGTTGATGAGCTGGTGGCGCACGATGCCGTCGCGGTCGATGAGGAACAGGCCCCGGTAAGCCTGTGGCGTGCCGATAAACGTCATTTCGCCGCCCTCGGTGTAGTCGTAGTGCCCGGCAAGCACGTCGTAGTTGGCCGAAATGGTGTGCGAGGTATCGGCCACCAGCGGGTAGGTGACGCCCTCCACGCCGCCCTGGTCGCGCGGGGTGCGCAGCCAGGCCTTGTGCGTCTGGTGCGAGTCGGTGCTGCACCCGATGATGGCCACGCCCCGGCGCTCAAACTCGGGTAGCATTTCCTGGAAAGCGTAGAGCTCGGTAGGGCAGAGGCCCGAGAAATCGGCCGGGTAAAAGAAAAACAGTACGTAGCGCTTGCCTAGGTAGCGGTCGAGCGAAAACTCTTCTTCGACCTGCTGGCCCACAACGGCGAATGCTTTAAAGGAAGGGGCGCGCTTGCCCACGAGAACGGCCATGAGGAGAGAAAATGTAATGGTAGAGAATGCGCCTGCTTACTCCAAATTTGCGCGGCCGGTTGCTTGCAGGCCGGCCAACTGCTGGTAGGGTGCGGGGCTTGCCCCCGCCCTGCGTTGTTAAGTACGTAACCCAACAACGCCGGGCGGGGGCAAGCCCCGCACCCTACTT
>CAXYJY010000032.1:0-25718 GCA_964277755.1 uncultured Hymenobacter sp. | reverse complement strand
CAAGCTCGGCGACGGGCGCTTGCGCCGCCTGCTCTACCTGGGGGCCTGGTCGGCTTGTGGGGCCAACCCGCCGTGCAAGGCCCTCTACCAGCGCCTGCTGGAACGGGGGAAAGCCAAGCCCCAGGCCCTGTGTGCCGTGGCCGCCCGCCTGCTGCGACAGGCCTGGGCTCTGCTCACCCACAACCGCGATTTTGACCCTAAATTTCATCTCACCCTTGCCTAAGTAACACAGTTCATGCTGAGCGCAGCGTAGCGCAGTCGAAGCATGACGACTGTTTCCCCCGCTCATCCAAAAAACCACTCACCCACTCATCCTGAAATCCTCATAGTCCCACCACTATTGCTAGGCCCACGGCCGCCGCGCCCAGCGCCAGCAGCAGCCCATAGAGCCGCCCCGCAAAGCGCAGCCATTGGTCGTAGCGCACGCCGCAGGCGGCGAGCACGGCCATGAGCGCGCCGTTGGTGGGCGTGAGCAAGTCGCCAAGGCCGGCGGCATACTGGTAGGCCAGCACCGTAACCTGGCGCGAAAGGCCGATAAGGTCGGAGAGCGGCACCAGCAGCGGCATCGTGAGCACGGCCTGCCCGCTCACGCTGGGTACCGGCAGGTGCAGGGCGGTGTGCACGGCCATCATACCCAGCGCGGCCGCCGCCACCGGCAGGTGGGCCAGCGGCGCGGCCAGCCCCTGCACGATGGTATCGATGACGTGCCCCTGGCCCAGCACTACGAAAATGGCCTGCGCAAAGCCCACCAGCATCCCCGAAAAGGCCATGTCGCGGAAGCCCGCCACGAAGCCCTCGGCCGTGCCCGTGAGGCCCCGGCCGCCCAGCAGACCGGCCCCCACGCCCAACCCAAAAAACAGCGCCGACATCTGGGCGAAATCCCAGTGCAGCGCTACCACGCCGTAGCCGAATACCGCAAATACCCCCAGCACCAGCAGCAGCACCAGCCCCGCGCGGCCCGAGCTGCCGGCCGTGTCGGCCTCAGCTTCGGCGGCCAGCAGCTCGGGCGCTACCTGGTAGCGGCGGGCGTGGCGCAGCGTGCCGAGTATCCAGATGGTGAGTGCGATAGCCAGAAAAGCCGTCCGAAACGCCCAGCCCGATACGGGCGGTAGCTGCGCCAGATTTTGGGCAATGATGACCTGAAAAGGATTGATGGGGCTGAAGGCCGCGCCCACCACGGCCACCCCCAGGCTGGCCGCCACCGCCGTGAGGCTGGGATAGCCTAGGCGGCGCATCAGCACCAGCAGCACTGGTACCAGGGCAATGACTTCCTCGCCCATGTTTTCGAGCGCGCCCAGGGTAGCAAACAGCAGCGATACCAGCAAGATAATCAGCCCCTGGCGGCCCTGCGCGTGCCGCAGCAGGCCATCCACGCCGTAGCGCAGCGCGCCCGTCTGGTCGACCACCGTGAAGGCCCCGCCGGCCAGGAAAATCAGGAACACGACCGGGGCCGCGGCGGCCAGCCCCTGCGGCACGGCCACCAGCAAGCCCAGGAAGCTCACGGGGCTGGCCGGCACCCGGTGGTAGGAGCCGGCCTCGACCACGTCGCGCTGAGTAACGGGGTCGAGGTGGCGGGCAAATTCGCCGGCCGGCAGCACGTAGCTGAGCGCGGCGGCCAGCACGATAAAAAAGGTAAGCAGCACCAGCGGGTGCGGAAAACGCAGCGATTTCATGGCCGCGAAGGTAACGGTCGGGTTTTGGGCCCTCCTCCGTAACTTCGGGAAATGACCATGACCTGCGCCGCTTTCAAAGCCATGCACCAGCGCCGCCAAGCCGAGCACCTGGCCCGCCACGGCCACGCCCTGGCCGAGCGCACCGAAGACAGCTTCTGCCTGAGCCTCTATGCGGTAGAGAATTTCTACGCCGAGGTGTGGCGCAGCGCGGGCGAGGAGGCCATCCTCTTCATCCACGTCTTCGAGCAGCCCAGTGGCCTCACCGACTACCTGGCTCTGGTGCGGCTACCCCAGTTTTGAGGAGTGGAGGACGCCGAGTATCCGCCACCGCCCCGAAGTGACGGCGACCGCCGGCCGATAGCAGCAGCCGTTGCCGGGCACTCAAAGTCAGATTGCGCGCGGTAAGGTGTTTGCAATCAAAAGGACGCTTTATGGAATAGGTAAATCATGAAATCCTTTCCCGGCAGAAATTAAAACCATTGCCTTCCGCTCCGGCCGTTACTTCGGCCTTATGAAACTCCACAACCTAGCGGCCTACCTACCTGCAAGAGCGGTTCGTGCCCGTCAATATGGGGCTATTTGTGGTGCTTTTTTGCACGGGGCGTGGCCTCGGTGGCGTGCACCGAAGGCCGCTGCACGCCCCACCCCGATGGCCCGGTGCTGGCGGCGCTCGGGGCGCTGGCCACCGTGTCGTTTTTCTTTCGCCTGCGGGTGTTTGACGAGGAAAAAGACTACGCGCTCGACGCCGTAAACCACCCGCAGCGCGTGCTGCAAACCGGCCGCGTAACGCTGCCGCCGCTGCGGGCGCTGGCCTGGGTGGGCGCGGCGCTGGAGCTGGTCTGGTCTGGTTGGCCGGACGCGGGCTGGGCGCGGTAGCGGCCTGGACCCTGGCGTTGGCTTATAGCTTATTGATGCGCGTTGAGTTTGGGGCGGGGTGTTGGCTGCGGGTGCGGCTGGTGCTCTACGCGCTATCGCACGTACTCATCATGCCACTGGTAATCGGCTGGCTATACGCGGCTTACCTGCCCGATTCAGTTGATATTAGTTACCTGCCGCTGCTCTGGCTACTGAGCTTGCTGGGCGGCTTCAGCTTTGAGCCGGCGCGCAAGCTGCCTGCCCCGGCCGCCGAGCGGGCGGGCGTCGATTCGTATTCGCGGGCCTTGGGCTATGAGCCGGCGCTAGCCCTCGCGGTAGCCGTGCTGCTGGTGGGCGGCGCGGTGCAGGCGCTGCTGTTGCGCACCCTGCACGCCCGGCCGGCCGCCTACGCGGTGCTGGCCGGGCTGCTGGCGGCGGGCCTGGCCCTGTATGCCGGGGCCGCCCGCCGCCCCCACAAAGCCCGCCTGCGGCAAGCCGAGAAAGTAGTGTCGCTCGTCATGCTCACCTCCTGCCTGGCCGTGCTAGTCGAGGTATATAGCCTTGGTAAACAACTAGTTGTTTGTACCTGGCGCGATGGTGGCACCTGCGCTTACTCGCGCTGCCGCCCGCCTCGGCGGCGCTGTTCGAGCCGGTATTGGCGGGCTTGCCTACCACCCAGGAAGGCCTGTCTGCCCGCCGCGCCCGCCTCAGCGCCTTTGAGGTGCCTGCCGAAACGCACGCGCTGCGGGCGGCACTGGCCGGTTGGGATTTCTCGGCGCGGCCGGTGGCCGTGCGCTCGCCGGTAGCCAACGAAGACGGCGAGGCCAACGCCTTTCCGGGTATGACGGATAGCGTGTTGAACGTGAGCGACTGGCCCGCTCTGTGGCGCGGGTGGCGGCCCGCGCCTATTCCGAGCGCGCCCTCACGTACCGGCGGCAGCGGGAGCTGCCGCTGGCCGCCCGCTCGGCCGTGGTGTAGCAGCAGGTGGCGGCGCGGGCGGCGGGCGTGCTCTTTACCACTTTTCCCGAGTATCCGCTCGAACTAGCCATCCACGCCGTGGCCGGGCTGGGCGAAGGGCTGGCGGGCGGGCAGTTGATGCCGGAGGAATACTATCTAAATAAAAAGGATGGAAAGTTGGTGCAGTTTACCCCCATCACTGGCCCCTCTCCCGGAGGGGCCAGTGATGGGGGTAAACGCGCTGCTCAGCCTTGCCGCCCTGGCCGAATTATACACCGCTACGCCCAGCGCCTCGAAACCGCGAGAGGCGGCCCGCAGGACGTGGAGTTTGCCCAGGATGAGGCGGGCAAAACGTGGCTGGTGCAACCCCGGCCGCTGACCCAGCCCGTGCCCGAGGTGCTGGTCTTCGACAACGCCAACATTCAGGAAAGCTACTGTGGCGTGACCACGCCGCTCAGCTTCAGCTTCAGCTTTGCGCAGCGCGCCTACGCCACCGTATATCGCCAAACCATGCGCGCGCTGGGGCTGCCCGCCGCCACCGTGGCCGCCCACGAGGCCGTGGTTACCAGTCTGCTAGCCTTGCGTCAGGGACGTATCTGCTACAACCTCAGCAATTAGTGCCGGGGCTTGCAGCTGCTGCCTCGTTTCAACTAGAGCAAGGTCGATATGGGGCGTATAATGGGCGTGCTGGAGCCGGTAGACTTCGTGCGCGACTAGCACAAAGCCCTGCCCCAGAAGCTGGCGTTGCTGCCCCGCCTGGCTCTGAATCTAGCTCGCCTACTCGGTGAGTTTGCTCGCCTGCCGAGCCGGGTGCGGGCGTTTCAGGCGCGGTTTGAGGCCGGGTACCAGCGCTTCTACCAGCTGCCGCTGGCCGACTTCGGCGCTACCGACCTGCTGCGCGAAATCGACTACCCGAATCAGCCGTTGCTCACGCGCTGGACCACGCCCATCATCAACGACTTTCGGGTAATGATGGCTTACGGCACGGCTACCCGCCGCCTCGCCGCCCTCGGCATCGCTGAGCCCGAGGAGTTTCTGAGTCGCTACCTGGCGGGCAGCCCGGCCGGGGCGTACAGCGGCGGCGCGGCCATGCCCCTGGCCAGCCTGCTGCCCGCCCTGGCCCTGCGCGAGCTGGGCGGGCTTGTCCGGCGCGAGTTTCCCGAGCTGCCGCTGCCGCCGCGCGCCCGGCCCCAACCTGCCGGACGAGGTAGCGCGGCTCGCCCCGGAATGCCGCGAGCAGGTGCGGCACTACGTGGTGCGCTACGGCGACCGCACGATGGGCGAACTCAAGCTCGAAACCGAAACCATGCGCACCAGCGAAGCACTGTTTTATCAATATTTACTACCCCGCCTCGACGCGTCTGCCCCGCGCCCCCGGCTGCCTCGCTGCCCGCGCAGGCCGCCGAGCTGGCCGGTGGCCTGCGCGGGCAGCGAGGCAGCCGGGGGCGGCCCGGCAAGTGCGCGGCAGCTAGGAGGCGCTGCGCCAGGCCGTGGCCCACCGCGAAGCCCTGCGCCTCAAGCGCACCCGCCTGTTTGGTATGTACCGGGCGGCCTGCCGGCTGGTGGGGCAGCGGCTGGCGGCGGTCGGCACGCTGGCCGCACCGCTCGATGTATTCTGGCTGACCGAAAGCGAGTTGGCCGAGGCAGCCCGTGCCGGTGGGCCGCAGTGGGTGGCGCTGGTAGCGTGTCGCCAAGCAGAATTTGCCGGCTGCCGGGCCACGCCCGCGCCGCCCGGCCGGCAGGTGGAGCCGGCCCGCCCGGTAGCCGCCGCTGAGGCTGCGCCGCCCGCCGGCTGCTTGCGGGGCACCGGCTGCTACCCCGGCCAGATGGTGGGCGAGGGCGTGGTTATCACCAACCCGGCGCGGGCCGAGGTGGGGGCCGTGCGCGGGCGCATCGTGGCGGCGCTGCGCACCGACCCCGGCTGGGCAGCCTTGTTTCCGGGGTGCCGGGCGGTGCTCATCGAGCGGGGCTCGGCGCTGTCGCACTCCGTGATTCTGCTGCGCGAGCTGGGCATTCCCACCATCATCAACGTGCCCGGCCTGACGTAATGCCTGCGCACCGGCCAGCTGTTGCGGGTGGATGGCCGCACTGGCAACGTGGAGCTAATAGTGCCATAATCTTTCCCGAAAAGATATGCGTATAGCGGTGTAATTTGGCATCAGCAGTTTTGGTGCTCATCGCAGTTGTTATAGTCTATAGAATACTGCGCCCGGCTTGCAGCTCCCCTGCACCGGCGCAGCCTCGCTCTGCTCTTTTGCCCTTCTCGTCTTCTGAAAACCGATTCCTCTACGTTTACTTATGCCTGTTTTTCTGGACCGCTTGCCTTACTGTGGCGAGCTGCCAGCCAGCTTCGATACGGTTGGCCGGCAATTATACGCGGGCTTGGGCTACGCGCCCGACGACGAGCCCGCCGCCGCGCTGTGTAAGCAGATGGCTGAAAACCATGAGATTATATTTTATACCGACCACTGGAACCTGCGCCTGGCGGGCCTGTTTCCGAAGGACGGGAGCGATGCCGCGCTGTTTGGCTTCTGGGAAACGGCGGGTGTGCTGCTGCCCAACCAGCTGGCCTTCGAGATGCTGCTGCAAGACGCCGCCGAGCGCGGGTTTCGGGTGGTGCGGGGGCCGTTGCACTTCAGCACCTACTTCCGCTACCGGCTGCGGCTGGGGGCGGTGCCCTCGTGGCGGCAGTTCAACCGCGAGCCCGTGAACCCGCCCTATTACCCCGGCTTGCTTGAGCAGCTGGGCTTTCGACCGGCGCTCACCTTCGAGAGCCGCTGCCTGCGCGCCGCCGATGTGCCGCAGGTGTACGAGCAGCGCCAGGCCGTGCAAGCGCAACTGCTCGACTCGCCCTTCGAGTTTATTCCGCTCGTGCCGGGTATCTGGCAAGGGCTAGAAGATGAAATTTTTACGCTGGTGCAGCAGGTCTTTAGCCAAAACCCAGCCTACCGCCCGGTGGGCATCGAGCAGTTTCGGCTGCTCTACAACGCGGCGTATGCCGAGGGGCTGTGCCCGCACACGTCGGTACTGTTTCGGCACCGGGCCAGCGGGCGGCTGGCGGCCCTCAGCCTATGCCAGCCCAACTACTACGCGCTGGGCCGCGCCGTGAACGCGCACCCGATTTTTGCGCGCGACTACCCGTGCCTCACCACCCGCACGCTGCTGGCCAAAACGGTGGGCGTGCACCCCGATTTTCGGGGCCAGGGCCTGCAAACGCTACTGGCGGCCTACGCCATGCAGGAGTTTCGGGCGTATTACGACGACGTGATTTTCTGCTTGATGCGGGCCGATAATTTATCGCTGCGCTTCACCAAAGACCTGCCGGTGGAGGTGGCGCACTACGCGCTGTTTGAGCGTGAAGTAGGGTAAGAGGCGGCGAGAAGGAAAAATGTTTGCCATGCTGAACGCAGTGAAGCACCTCGCGCGGTGCAGTAATCTCTAATGTCAGAGGTTAGTGACCCGAGCAAGAAGCTTCACTGCGTTCAGCTATGACAAACGTCTTTCTCAGCATGACGACCGTTTTTCTTCACTTTTACCTCCTCCAGCCCCGCAAAAAGGCTTTCCACCACGCGCGGCAAAAACGGGTACGGGCCCAGCATGTGCACCATGAGGTAGAGCCCCAGGCGGTGCAGGCCAAACTCCAGAATAGCCAGCTGGGTGCCTTCAGCAAAGACTGCCCGGTCGGCAAAGCGGCCGGTGCGGGCGTGCAGCTCCTGGCGATAAAGCTCGAAGTAGCCGGTGCGCAGGTGGTAGCGGTCGGGGCCGAGTACGAAGCTCAGCAGTTTCGCCACATCGTACTGCGGCACGTGGTAGGTGGCCAGCTCCCAGTCGTAGGCCACGAGCTGCAACTGGCCGCCGGGGCCGGGTCGGAAGCAAGTGTTGCGCGGATTCAGGTCGTTGTAAACGAGTGTCTTGGGTAGTGCGCTCAGCGTGGCCCAGTTGGCCGCTGCTTCGCCGATGGCCTGCGCCAGCTGCTACCGCGCCGCCGTATACAACTCGGGAAAGTGCCGCCCGGCGTGGTCGAGCAGCGCTGCCCACAGCGGGGATAGCTGCGGCCAGATGGCGGGCGGAGCGATGCTGGCGGGCACCAGGTGGTGGGCGTGCCAGGTGGCCAGCTGCCGCAGTGCGGCACGCAGGTGAGCGTTGGTTCAGCGGGCGGGCACTAGCACCGAGTTGAGTAGCGCGTGGCCGCTGAGGTCTTCGAGCAGCACCAGGTACGAGCCGGTGGCCTCGGCGGCGTGGGTGGCCCACACGCGGGGCAGTAGCGCGGTCTGGGGGCAGACTGAGGCCGCATATACGGCCAGCTCGCGGCGGTGGGTGGCCCCCAAGCCCGTGACGTACTTAAAAGCCGGGTACACCTCGGCCACGGCCCCGCTGCAGGCCTGGGCCAGCCCGGTCAGCATCTGGCAGATGGCGCGGGCGTGGGGCTTGGCTTTCAAGGCTATGCGCTGGGTGCGCTAGGCCGTATGGCGCGCACCTCGGCGGCGTCGGGCGCGTGCTGGCGCAGCAAGGTTTGCAGAAAATCGGGAGTCATGGCGGGAAG
Source organism: uncultured Hymenobacter sp. (assembly GCA_964277755.1). Classification (GTDB taxonomy): domain Bacteria; phylum Bacteroidota; class Bacteroidia; order Cytophagales; family Hymenobacteraceae; genus Hymenobacter. The sequence goes on along the minus strand of CAXYJY010000032.1, from coordinate 17,690 downwards.
GGAGGTAGGATTTGGGTAAGAAAGACGATTATCCTTGCGAGCGCAGCGAAGCAAGGACAATCGTCTTTCTGTGCAGCTCCTGAGTTACTGCGCTGCGCGAGATGCCTCGTCTCTGCTTAATGCGCAGAATGCTCATTATGAAGGATGTATGGCGACTTGGTAGCTGGGCCAGTTCGCAGCCAGCATATTCCAGCACTCGCACCCCGCCAAAGTAAAAGCAGCCACTTGCGGCGCTCAGCCGCTTGGAGCTAGCCGCCCGCAGCGGCCGGCGGCCGTGCGGCGTGGGGCTTGCGCTTGCAATAAATTCCAGAACACGGCCCGCAGCGGCGGGGCGCGCTGGCCGAGCGCTCAACTCACGCGCCCGAATTCGGCCGGGCTCACGTACTCGAAATTGTTGGACAAACTAGCTTTGGTAATGCTTTGGCCGGCTGCGGAAAGCAGGTATTCGGTGGCCTCGCCCGTCACGAATTGCAGCCGCCCGAGGCGGGCGCGCAGCCGGGCGTGGTGCGCCGCCTAGTAGCAGAGCGGCGGTGTTTCCTCGGGCAGGTTTTCGGGCCCGAAAAACAGGAAGCGGAAAAAGAAATTGTCGCGCGCCAAATGCCAGCCCAAATGCCGCCGCCGCTCGAAAAACGTGGCCCCGCCCGCATCGGCCGCGTGGCTGTACAGGCGCGGGGCGCGCCCCCTGCTCAGGTTGGCCGCGTCGAAATAGTCGATAAAGCGCGTGCGGAAGCCAAACTGGTTCAGTTCGGCCTCGAAGTAGGCCGCCTGCGCCGCTACCGTGCCGCAGGTGAGCAAGTGGCGCAGCCGCGCCTGCCACGCGGCCGGCAGCGTGGGCACAAAGCCCGTGACGTAACCTTCGAGCTGCCCGGCCAGCAGCAGGCCGCCGGAGTGCTGAGCCAGGTAGGCGGCCCAGCGGGCGTAGGCCGCAGCGGGCAGGGTAGCCCGCTGCTTGGCCGTGGCACCGGCCACGGCGGCCGGCCCGGCCAGCCCCAGCAGCACGGCCGGCGAGTAATGGGCGATAACGTGCATTTTCAGCGCCAGCAGCTGGTTTTGCACTGGGTTTAAGCCAATGGCCGTGACTCGGCGCAGATTGGCGAGTAGGGCATTCAGCGCGTTGCAGCCCGCCGAGGTAATAAGGAGTATGTGGTCGCCGGGCCCTAGCGCCAGCGCCCGGTACAGCGTGCGGTAGTCTTCCCATACCAGGCCGTAGCGCAGCCGGTCGAGCGGAATTTGGGTGAACGCGGAATGCATAGCTAGCTAGCGGGAGGTGTGGTTAGCTGTCCTTGCGAGCGTAGCAAAGCAGCCGCACCATTCAGATTCTGCTCTGGTGCGGTTGCTTCGCAGCGCTCGCAATGACAGTCCTTTTTAGCTTACTCAAGCAATCTGCCTAGCCAATCAAATCGTAGCGGAGCTTGGAGAAATAGCGGCCATCTGCCGGCAGCTGCTTGCGCTGCTGCACGTGCCTCAGCAGCCCCGGCCTAAAGGCTGCTGAGGCAGCAGCCTTTAGGCCCTCGGCAGTGGTCATGCCCACGAAAACACGTTGAACGCCGCGCCATCGGGGCGGGGTAGCGCGGCCACCTGCACCACGCCCGGCAGGTGGCGCAGGGGTGGGGAGGGAGGGCTTAGTTTAAGTAATAGATTGATTTAGAGTTGATTGATAAAAATAAATAAGCTTGGGTGCGCGCTGTGCTCAAGGAGGTCTTCAGAATTTAGACGTTGCTCGCTGCCTGCGGACCTCACGCGAAAAAGCCGCGCGGCCTCTACCGAAAACGCTACGCCTGCCCGTTGGGCGACTCGCCGAGCGCACGGCGCAAATTCACCAACTCGGTTACTTCGCTGGCAAAGACGGTGATGCCGGCGGCCTGGCAGTTCTCCTCAAAGCGCTGGTAGAAGAAGGTGAAGTAGGCATCGCGCAGCTCGCCGCTGCCGTCGCCTTTGTCGAGGCGGATGAGGCGCTCGCGGCCCCGGTAGCTTTCGCCGGTCTGGTACACGCCGTCGAGGATGTCGATAACGCCCTGGCCTTTAATCTCGGGGAAGACCTCCTCGGCCGTGCGGCCCACTATCTCGATGTGGCGGGCCAAACTCACCAGGCCCTCGTTAGCAAACTCGAAGCGGTGCTCGGGGCCGCGCATGATGCCGATGCAGGCGGGCGCTTTCATGAGCAGGCTGTACAGGGTTTGGCGCTGCTGCTGGGCCTGCTGGTAGTTGTGGTAGGCTTGCTCGGAGAGGGCGGCCTGCTGCTCGTTGGTTTCGAGCAGCTCCTGCACCAGCTGCTTCTGGTCGTGGATGTCGGTGGCCCCGCCCACCCACATCGTGATGGTGCCGTCGTCGGCGCGGCGCGGGGCGGCGCGGGCCAGTATCCAGCGGTAGCTGCCATCGGCGCAACGTAGGCGATATTCGGCCTGGAAGAGCTCGCCCGTGGCCAGGCGCTGCTGCCACAGCTCGGCCACGCGGGCGCGGTCGTCGGGGTGCAGGCTTTCGAGCCAGTGCTCGCCTATTTCTTCGGCCAGGTCGTGGCCCGTGAAGGCCAGCCAGCGCGGGTTGAAGTAGTCGGCGCGCCCGTCGGGCGTGGTGGTCCAGATGAGCACCGGCAGGTTTTCGAGGATAAAAAGGGTGCGGGCCTGCTCGTCGGCCAGCTTTTGCTGGGCCTCGGCGGCGGCGCGGGCGGCGCGCAGCTGCTCGGTCACGTTCTGGGTGCGCTGCAAAATGTATTGCAGCTGCCCCTGGGCATCGAGCACAGGGTAGTGCGTGGCCTGCCAGTAAAACTCTTCCAGCTGCCCGTCGGCCCCGGCCAGGTCGTAGCGGATAAGCGGCATGGTGTGCGGCTCAAGGTGCCGGCGCACGTGTTGGTGCGATTCTCGAATGACTTCGGCCCCGCTGGCATCGCTGGCGGGGTAGGCTTCGAAGAACGGCTTGCCTACGGCCTCGGCCCGGGGCTTGAGCGACACGGCCACGTGGCTGTCGGTATTGTCGAGAATGGTAGCCTCGGGGTCGGTGCCGATAAGCAGAAAATTCTCGGGCAGCGAGCGGAACAAATGCTGATAGTCGACGGGCAGCGGGGTAGCAGGCATAGCAGAGGTAACGGTAACTAAGCGAAAGTACATAAGCAGGGCTGCACAAACGGCCCCCCGCCGCCAGGGTTGCCGCGTGGCCGCGCGCCGGCCCACCGCCCCGCCCCGACGCTTCGGCCCCGGCTTTTGCCGCTTGGGCAGCTTTTAGTTGAAAGCGCCTACCCCGGCCGGGCACCTTTGAGTTATCAAACGCCCAACCCCCGGCCCCATGAAAACGCCGCTCTTGCTGCTCGCCCTCGCCGCCACCGGCCCCGCCCTCGCCCAGACGGCCACCGCCCCCGTGCCCACTGCCGCGCCCGCCGTGGGCCCCACCCGCCTCAGCGGCACCGTGCTCGACGGGGCCGGCCACCCGCTGCCCGGCGCCAACGTGTTTCTGAAAACCACTTTCGACGGGGCCACTACCGATTCGCTCGGGCGCTTCGCTTTTTCGACTACCGCCACCGGCACCTTGCCGTTAATCTGCACGCTCATCGGCTACGAAGCGCAGGAAATGCCCATTGCGTTGGCGGGCGGCAGCCTGGCCGTGCCGACGCGCCGCCTGCGCGAAAGCCGCGCCTCGCTGGGCACCGTCAGCATCGTGGCTGGCGCGTTTGAAGCCAGCGATGAGAAGCGCGCGGCGGCCTTAAAACCGCTGGATATACTGACTACTGCCGGCGCGATGGCCGACATCGCCAGCGCCTTGAACACGCTGCCCGGCACCTCGCGGGTGGGGGAGGAGGGCAAGCTGTTCGTGCGCGGCGGCGCGGCCTCCGAAACGCGCTACTACCTCGATGGGCTGCCGGTGCAAAGCTTTTACGGTGGGGCCACGAGCGGCGTACCAGCGCGCGGACGCTTTTCGCCCACGCTCTTCAAGGGTACCATGTTCAGCACGGGCGGCTACTCGGCCGAGTACGGCCAGGCACTGAGCGCCGTGGTGGGGCTGAACACCGTGGACCTCGACCCCGAGACGCAAACGGGCATTTCCCTGCTCAGCGTGGGTGGTAGCCTCTCGCGCACCAAGCGTTGGGAGCGCACCTCCGTGTCGGTCAGCGTCGATTATACCAACCTCGCGCCTTACTTCGGCCTTACCGCGCCCGACCAGCGCTGGGTGCACGCCCCCGAGCACCTGGGCGGCGCGCTGCGGCTGGCCCACCGCGTGGGCGTGAGCGGTATGCTCAAGGTTTACGCTACCTACGGCAACCAAACGGTGGCTACCCGCCAGCCCGACCCCGAAGCCGCCTACGCCGCCACCGGCCGCCTCACTTCCCTACGCAACGACAACCTCTACCTCAACACCACCTACCGCGCCCCCCTCGTGCGCGGCTGGAGCCTGAGCACCGGCCTGGCCCTGGGCCGCGAGCGCAATGCCGTGCAGCCCGAGCCCCAGCAACTAACCGAGCTGGAGCGCACCGCCACGGCCCGCCTCGTGCTCACCAACGACTCGGCCGGCACCTGGTTCAACCTGAAGCTCGGCACCGAGGCCACCGCCCAGCGCTACGACCTCACCTACCGCGCCACCACCGATGCACCCACCTACCGCCCCAGCTTTTCGGAGCGGCGCACGGCCGTTTTTGCCGAAAGCGAGCTGAGTTTGAGCGCGCGCCTGACCGGGCGGGTGGGGGTGCGGGGCGAATATTCGGCGCTACTCAACAAAGCCAGCCTGGCCCCGCGCGTGGCGCTGGCCTGGCAGCTCGGCGGCGGCCAGCAAGTGTCGGCTGCCGGCGGCCTCTACTACCAGAACCCCACCAACGACCTGCTGCGCGTGCAGCCAGCGCTGGGGTTGGAGCGGGCCGCGCACTACATCCTCAGCTACCAGTACCAAACCAGCGCCCGCACGCTGCGCGCCGAGCTGTATCGCAAGGACTACCGCGCCCTGGTGCGCTTCGACCGTGTCAACGTGCTCAATGCCGCCGCCTACGCCAACACCGGCCGCGGTTACGCGCAGGGACTCGACGTGTTTTACCGCGACCGCTACCAGACCTTCAAGAAGGTGGACTTCTGGGTAAGCTACGGCCTGCTCGACACGCGCCGGCAGTACCGCGCCGACCTCGCGCCCGCCGTGCCCGCGTTCGCTTCTACCCATAATGTGAGCGTGGTCGGCAAATATTGGTTCGCCAAGCTGCACCTGCAAGCCAGCGGCACCTACGCCTACGGCAGCCCCCGCGCCTACTACGACCCCAACCAGCCCGGCTACAACCAGGGCCGTACGCCCAGCTACCACAGCCTCGACCTTAGCCTGAGCTACCTCACGCACCTGGCCGGGCACTACACCATCGTGCACCTGGCCGCCAGCAACGTGCTCGGCCGCGACAACATCTTCGGCTACCGCTACGCCGCCGTGCCCGATGCCGCCGGCCGCTACGCCGCCGCCCCCACCCGCGCCCTGGCCCCCCAGATGGTAGTGGCCGCGCTGCTCATTTCCATCAACAAGAAAACGCCCGGCGACACGTCGGTCGCGCCCGATTAACCTCACCCCCCGGTCGCACGGCCACGCTTCCCCCGCTAATTACCACGCCCCATCCCCCCAAACCAACGCTTCGGCAACCTCCATTTTCCGCCCCCCGCCCGCCCCGCCAATTTTAAGTCAACAAACCAGCCAGCTTCCTCACTTCCTCACTTCATTCCTCCAAAAACCCATCATGAAAAAGCCCTTCTTCACCCTCGCCCTCGCCGCCCTCAGCTTCGCCGCCGCTGCCCAGAATGCCCCCGCCGCCGCCCCGGCCCCCGCAACTGCTGCCGCGCCCACCGGCTACGCCGATTTGCTCGGCGCTACCATCAAAGAAGTGATGAGTACCGGCGACGCGGCTACCCTCAAGGCGCTCGCCGCCAAGCTGGAGCGCGCCGCCACCGTAGCCCCCGCCGACTGGCTGCCCCGCTACTACCAGGGCTACGCGCTGCTCATCCACGTGTTTCAAAGCAAGGAAAGCGACGACCAGAAAGACGCCGCCCTCGACCAGGCCGAGGCCGCCCTGGCCAAAGCCCGCCAGCTGCACGGCGACGAGTCGGAGCTACTCACCTTGCAGGCGTATATCTACCAGGCGCGGCTTGGCATCTCGCCCATGCTGCGCAGCATGAAGTACTCGCGGATGGTAACCGAAACCATTGCCCAGGCCAAAAAGGCCAACCCCGCCAACCCCCGGCCCTACCTCGTGGGGGCCAACAACGTGTACTATACGCCCAGCATGTTTGGCGGTGGGGCCGAGGCCGCCCGGCCGCTCTACGAGGAGGCCAAAGCTAAATTCGCGGCTTACCAGCCCGCCGGCGCGCTCCTGCCCAACTGGGGTGAGCGCCAATTGCTGGGCCGCCTTAAGCAGTACGACGTGGCTACGGCCACTAAGTAGGTGCCAGCGCCCGGCCGCCGGCCGCCAGCCTACGCGTCGCGCCGCGCCCGTTGGCCGCCGTTTAGCGCGCAACGCGTAATGGCGGCCAATGTGTATACTTTCTGCGCGAAAGTGTACACTTCCAACCAAAGAGTGTACGCTTTCGCGCAGAAAAACACTAGTTTTCGACCAAAACTGTAGTCTTTTTACTGGAAACACTACAGTTCTCGGCAAAAAGACTACAGTTTCCGACCAAAACTGTAGTCTTTTTCTCAAAAACTATACACTTTTGGGCAAAAAGACAACAGTTTTTGCCAGCTACTGTCCACTTTTCCTTTTTCCTACTAGCTTGCCGTGTCTACTTTGCTGTCTTCTGCTTTGCCCATGACTACGGCTGCTTCCGATTTGTGCGAGAAAAACGCTCCGGCAAACTCACCGCGCCAACCCAACCGGGCGCTGTGGCGGCAGGTGATAGGGCTGGTAGTGTTGTGCCCGCTGATAGCGCTGTTTTACTCGCCGCCGCCCTGGCAAGACCCTAAAGGCTACGCGATTTCGCTGGCGTATTCCTACTGCTACTTCATCGGGCTGTGGCTGGCCAATGGCTACACGGCCAGCCTGCTCAATTTTCGGGTGGGGTGGGACAAGCACCCGCTGCGTAGGTTGTTGCTAACGGTGGGTATCTCGATGCTGGCGTCGCTGCTGGTGATAGTGGGCGTGAGCGAGGGCTTTGCGGTGTTGCTGTGGCACCGGACGCCGGGCTCTACGCTTAGGCACAACTTCGTGGCGCAGGCGGCGTTTCCACTGCTGTTCACGGTCGTTATTTCCTTGTTTCTGCATTCGCGCTCCTTTCTCATGGCCTGGCGCGAAGCCACCGTGCGCGCCGAGCGCCTGGAGAAGGAAACCGCCGTGGCCCGCCTCGACTCGCTGCGCCGGCAGGTCGACCCGCACTTTTTGTTCAATTCGCTCAACGCCCTCACCTCGCTGGTCGAAGAAGACGACCCCGCCCGCGCGGTGCGCTTCATCCGGCAGCTTTCGCAGGTATACCGCTACGTGCTCGACAGCCAAAGCCAGGAGCTAGTGCCCCTGGCCGACGAGCTTCAGTTTGCCGAGTCGTATATCTTCCTCCAAAAAACCCGGCTCGACGAGGCGCTGCAAGTAGAAATGGCCGTGCCGCCGCCCACCGCATTCGCCGGCCTCTACCTGCCGCCGCTGGCCTTGCAGCTGCTGCTCGAAAACGCTCTCAAGCACAACACCGCCTACCAGGCCGACCCCCTGCGCCTGCGCGTAGCCGTGGATGCCACCGCCCGCACCCTCACCGTGCGCAACACCCTGCGCCCCCGCCGCCTCGCCCCCGACGAAACCTCGGGCCGGGGCCTCGCCAACCTGCGCGCCCGCTACGGTTTTCTCACCAGCCTGCCCGTGGCAGCCGGGCCAGTAGGGGCCGAGTTTGTGGTGGTGCTGCCGCTGCTTGTTATTTAACAGGTGGTGATGCAGGGAAAAGCTTATTTCTTGGATGGTGCGCCTTGGGGTAGAGACGCAATAGTTGGAGTCTGGCGTCAGGGCAGCATACACCCTAACGCCAGACTCCAACTATTGCGTCCCCACCTATTTATCTACCAGTTATAGAATCAGTCGCTACTTATTTAAATGACCCTCACCGCTATCCTCGTCGAAGACGAGCCCCTCGCCGCCCGCCGCCTCACGGGCCTGCTGCAAAAGCAGGCCGACCCCATCACCATCTTGGGCGTGGCCGAGTCGGTGGCGCAGGCCGTGGCTTTGCTGCGCACCGGCCCCACGCCCGACGTGCTGTTTCTGGATATTCACCTGGCCGATGGGCTCAGCTTCGAGCTGTTTGAGCAGGTAGAAATTCGCTGCCCGGTCATTTTCACCACCGCCTACGACCAGTACGCGCTGCGCGCCTTCAAGGTCAACAGCGTCGACTACTTGCTCAAGCCGATTGATGAGGAGGAATTGCGCGCGGCCCTCACCAAGCTGCGGGCCAGGCTGAGCGCCGCCGCGCCCGACCCCGCGATTGGTACAAAAGGTGCCGTTTCCAGTACAAAAGTTCCCGAGGCCGCGCCCGCCTTGGATGCCGCCACGCTGGCCGCGCTGGTGCAGCAGCTGCGCCAGCCCGCGCCCCAGGCTAGCTACAAGGCGCAGTTTGTGGTGCGGGTGGGCGAGCACCTCAAAGTAGTGCCCGTCGAGCAGGTAGCGTACTTTTTCAGCCTCGAAAAGGCTACCCTTTTGCAAAGCACCGACGGCCGCAAGTACGTGGTCGACTACTCGATGGAGCAACTGGAGAACCTGCTCGACCCGCAGCAGTTTTTCCGCCTCAACCGCGCCTACCTGGCCCGGCAGGCCGCCATTGCCGACATCATCCACTACACCAATTCGCGCCTGCAAACCGTGCTGAAGCCCGCCCCGCCCGAAAGCGAAGGCCCCGTGCTGGTGAGCCGCGAGAAAGTGAGCGTGTTTAAGAGCTGGCTGGACAGGTAGGGTGGGGGCATGTAAGTTTTTATGCGGGCGTGTGCGCCTCACCCCCGGCCCCCTCTCTGAAAAGGAGAGGGGGAGCCGACCGTATGCAGACGTGGGTAGTAGTTGAGTTGTCGTCCGGCTCCCCCTCTCCTTTTCGGAGAGGGGGCCGGGGGGGGGAGGCGCTACGCCCGGCGAGCCCATACTACTTCCTGCCAAAAGTCTTCTCCAAAAACGCCGCCGTATAGTCCAGCGTGGGCTGAAACCAGGGCGTGAGTAGCGGAAACACGTGCGGCGCGTCGGCAAACGTGTGCACCTCGTGGTAGATGCCGAAGGCCGTGAGCTGGCGCATGAAGTCGTCGCGCCCGGCGTGCATCCGGGCCACGCTGCTGTTGAGAAACAGCGTGGGCGGCGCGCCCGCCCCCACGTGGCTGAGCGCGCCGGCCTGCTGCCACAGCGCCGGCTGCGCGGCGCGGGGCGCGCCCAGCCACAGCGTAGCCGCCGAAAGGCGCTTGCTGTCGTCGCCCTCGCCCGACTCGGGGTGGGTGAAGGCCAGCGTGCCATCGACATCCACGAGGGCCTGCACCCGCGTGCTGGGTGCGCCGGGGGCGGCGGCCTCCTCCAGGGCCGGCAGGCCGGGCGTGGTGGCCACCAGCGCCGCCAGCTGCCCCCCGGCCGAGAAGCCCCACACCGCCACGCGGCTGGTATCGATGTTATAAGCTTTGGCGTGGGCGCGCAGCCAGCGCAGGGCCGCCTTCACGTCGAGCACGGCGGCGGGGTAGCGCGCCTCGGTGGCCAGGCGGTACTCGGGCAGCACGCACACGTAGCCTTTCGCGGCCAACTGCTGCGCCAGGGGCAAGTGCTGCTGCCGATTGCCCGCGCCCCAGCCGCCGCCGTGCACGAATACCACGGCCGGGTAGCCGCCGCGTCGCTTTTTGGCGGGCTGGCACACGTCGGCCAGCAGGGTATGCGCGCCCCGGGTGGCGTAGGGCTGGCCCAGGGCCACGCGCACGCCGGCCGGCACCGCCGGCCGCGCGATGGTGCTGCCGGGAAACTGCTTTTTGACCTTGGCCAGCGCGCTATGCACCGTGAAAGAGGTATCGGGTGGCAGCGGCAGGGCCGGCAGCGCCATGGCCGGGGCGGGCGCGCTGGCGGGCGGTAGGCCTTGGGCCAAAGCCGGGGCTACGCTGCCCACGGCCAGCGCCGAGCCTAGTAGAAAACGAGAAAAAAAGACCATAAAAAAGGCCGGGCCATCCCTGGCCCGGCCTTAAAAGTAAGCGTGGGCCCGCTGCCGGGCCAACGGCCCCGGGAGCTACTCTACCACCCAGCGCGCGGTGCTGGTGCCAGCCCGCACCACGTACACGCCAGGGTGCAGCCCGCCGGGCAGTGCGGCCGTGCCGCGCGCATCGGCGGTGGCAGTGGCCACGCGGCGGCCCAGCGCGTCGAAGATGCTCACGGCCGCGCCCGCACTAGCGCCGCTGAGGGTGGCGGGGCCAACTGCGGGGTTGGGGTAAAGGCGGGGTAGGGGGCTGGCGGCAGCAGGCGCGGTGGCGAGTGGGCCCGCCAAGCTCAGGCAGCCCAAAAAGCCGACGAAGCTGCTGCTCGCAGTGCCAATGGTGAGGCTGCCAAACGCGGCGGCGGGGTACACGTAGCCAGCCACGTAGAGCCGAGTGCCGGCCATAGCTAGGCCGTGGCCCGCGTCGTTGAGCACCCCGCCCGCAGCCCGCGTCCAGTTTATGCTCGCGCTGGTGCCTTGGTCGGCGTAGCTCACTACCAGCACCTCGCTGCTATAAGCTGTGGTGACGCCGAGCTGGCTGCTGGTGCCTGCGGCAGCGCCCGTGCCGCCAAACAGCACGGTATTGCCGTTGGCCAGGTTGTTGGTAAAGTAGCCGGCCACGTACACCGTGTTACCGTCCACCGCCAGGTCGATGCCGCTGTCGCCGCTGGTGCCGCCGCCCACCTGTGTCCAGCCCAGCGCGGCGCTGGGGCCGTTGTCGGTGTACTTGGCTAGCACCAGGTCATTGCTGGTCACGTTGCTGGCACCGTACTGCGGGCTGGTGCCAGCGGCCAGGCCAGCTCCTCCAAATACTACCTGGGCCGTGTTGCTGCGGTCGTTGATGGTATAGCCCGTTATGTACACCAGATTTTCTTGGGCGGCCACGGCCGCGCCCAAATCGCTGCTGGTGCCGCCGCCCACCTGCGTCCAGCCCAGCGTGGCGCTGGGGCCGTTGTCGGTGTACTTGGCTAGCACCAGGTCATTGCTGGTCGTGCTGCTGGCACCGTACTGCGGGCTGGTGCCAGTGGCCAGGCCAGTGCCGCCAAACAGCACATTATTGGCATTCAGCTTATTGTTGGCAAGCGTACCCACTACGTACACGCCGCTGGTGCTCACGGCAATGTCTTTGCCGTAGTCGTCGCCGGTGCCGCCGCCCACCTGGGTCCAGCTCACCAGTGCCGTTGTGCCCTGGTCGAGGTACTTGGCCACTACTATATCAGCCGACGCGCCGGCCGTGCTCACGCCGGCCTGTGGTAAGGTACCTGCCACCGAGCCGCTGCCGCCAAATACAGTGCCATAGGTATTGGCGGCATCGTTGGTGATGAAGCCGGCCACGTACACGGCCGCGCCGCGCACGGCAATGCTATAGCCATAGTCGTTGCCCCAGCCGCCGCCTACCTGCGCCCAGGCCAGAGAGGCCGTTGCGCCCAGGTCAGTGTATTTCGCCACTAGCAGGTCGGCGCTGATATAGCCGCTGGCGGCTCCATACTGGGGGGTGGTGCCCAGCAGCACCTGGCTGGCGTTGGCTCTGTTATTAACCAGATAGCCAGTTAGGTACACGCTGCTGCCGCTCACGGCCAGGCCGTAGCCGTAATCGTTGCCGGTGCCACCCCCGCGCACTGCCCAGGCCCAGGTAGCGGTAGCAGGCACGTACTTGGCCACAAAAAAGTCGGTGAGGCCAGCGCTGAGGAGCGTAGTGCTGCCTAGCACCAGCGTGCCACTGAAGGCCCCGGTCACAAATACGTTACCAGCGGCATCGGTAGCCACGGCTTGCATGGTACTGCTACTGCTGGCCGAGCCGCTGCTGCCAGCCGTGGCCAGCACCCACGCCGGTACCTGCGCCCGGGCCCCGCCGGCCCACAGCCACAGGCCTAGCAGCAGTAGCGCCACCGGGCCGCTACGTCCAAAGTCAAAGTTCATCAAGCAGAAAAAGAAGGAAACCCAAAGAAAGTAGCGGCTTGGCTGCCCACCAAACCAAGCGGGCAGGCCGGCTTGCGCCAACCCGCCCGCTGCGCTGCTGCTGCGGCCCTACTGCACGTAGCGCGTTTCGACCTGCGAGTAGGGCAGCGCGCCAATGCCGTTCCAGGCGGCGGCCCGGAACATATACTGCTGCCCGCTGCTGAGGCCGCTGATGACGCAGGTGGCCGTGCTGCCCAGGCAGTACTGCCACTGCGGGGCGCTGCCATCGGCGGGGGCCAGGGCGTATTCATACACGTAGGCCTTGGTGCCGCTCTGGGCGTTCTGGCGCAGCTCCACGCTGCCCTTGGCGGGGCCGTCGGCGGCCGTAAACTTGGTGGGGGCCACCAGGGGCGTGCGGGCCGAGCGCTCGGCCTTGGTGAGGTTGAAGTGGGCCGCTGCCCACAGCAGGGGGCTATCGGGGGTTTCGGTGGTGGCGTAGTCGCTCCAGGCGCGCACCAGCTCGTCTACTTTGGTGCGCAGGTCGTCGCGCAGCATGCGCTCGGCCATGCCGCCCTTGGCCGAGTTGGCCACGGCCGTGCCGTATTGCTGCACCAGGGGGGTGGCGTCGGCCAGGGTAGGCACAATGTTTTTGTACTCGGCCACCGTGGGCACCCCGGCCAGCAGGGTAAGGGCATACTTGAGCAGCTCGCTGTCGTTGAGCGACGACACGTTGTAGCTGATGGTTTGGATAAGCGTGGGCATAGAAAATGAATTTTTGGAAAGAGGATGAATGCCCTGGCTAAATTAACTCACTGCTAGCGTATAAGCAAGCTGAAAAAGCTGCCCGGCAGCGGTGGTTTCTGAATATAGTATTATGCAAGCAGCACGGCAGGATAATTTTGGGGAAAACTACCCGTTTTCACTGCCGCCCCGGCCATCTTTTTTTCCTGGTACCCTCCCGCTTACCCGCCACGCCCCCGGCACGCCGGCCCCGCGCGGGCCGGCTAGCGACGAGCTAACCCGGAACTAAACCCGGCCTGGCCCGCGTAGCGCGCTACTACCTTACCTTCCTCGCTCTGAATGCCTACTTCCTACACCTCCGACTACACTTTCACCTTCTCCTATGACCCCGCTGCGCACATCGTACTCTCTACCTGGCACGGCACGGTGCCCGATGCCGACCTCTACGCCCAATACGCCGAGCTGATGGCCACGGCCGAGGCCCACGACCACTGCCGCTGGTGGCTGCTCGACATAAGAGCGCGCAGCTGGCCCAGCACCAGCTTCCGGCACTGGATGAACACCGAGTTTGCGCCCCTGGCCAAGGCCGCCCTGGTCAAGCCTTTGTCTATTGCTTACCTGATAGTGGACGAGCAGAATGAGCACCTCAGCCAGGCGGGCATTCAGCACCTGCGCCACAACCTGGCCAGCCACGACGTGCAGCCCGCTTTCTTCAACACCGAGGCTGCCGCCCGCGACTGGCTAACGCAGCAGCAGGCGCACGACGCGGCCGGCTAACCCAGGCCTTCGAGCCAGCGGCGCAGGGGGCCGGCTTTTTCTTTGCTCACCAGGGCCTCGGTGCCGGTGGGCAGGGCGGGGCTGAGCTCGGCCAGCAGCTTGCCGCCCAGGTGCGGCACCAGCCGGCGCACGGCCGGCAGCTGCGCCAGCACCTGCCGGTTGAGCCGGAAAAACTGCGCCGGGTCAAGCAAAGTCTCCAGTTGCTCCAAGGTATAGTCTACCACGAAGCGGCGGCCGTCGAAGGTGGCCAGCGTGGTAGTGTCGTGCCGGCTCTGAAACCACGCCGCCTCGGCGGCGGGCAGCGGCAGCAGCGCCTCGCCCTGCCGCACCAGAAAGCGCGTCTTATAAGTTGAGTTAGGAGTTTTGAGCTCTGAGTTTTGGGTAAGCATGGCCAGCAGCTCGGTACTCAAAAATCGCAGCTTTTCGCTCTCTGCTTTTGCGGCTGCGCCTACCTCTGCCGGTGCGGTATTCACTTCCTTCAACTTTTTGCTCTTAACCCCTACCTCTGCACTGCCCGCCGGGCCGGCCGGCCACTGCTGCCACTTGGCCAGGGCCTTGGCCAGCTCGGGCAGCTTCACGGGCTTGAGCAGGTAGGCGATGCTGTTGGCCTCGAAGGCCCGGATGGCGTACTGGTCGTAGGCGGTGATGAAGATGACGGGGCTGCGCACCACGGCCCGGGCAAAGACATCGAAGCTGAGGCCATCGGCCAGCTGAATATCGCTCAGGATGAGGTCGGGGGCGGGGTGGGCGGCCAGCCAGGCGAGCGCGCCGGCCACGGTATCGAGCACGGCCAGCACGTGGGCCTGGGGCGCGGCCTGGGCTAGTAATTGTTGCAGGCGGGCGGCGGCCGGGTCTTCGTCTTCGAGCAGCAAGATGGTCATGGGGGAGGGGAGGGGGCGGCGCGGCGCGGGCAAGATAGGCGTGGGAGGAGGCATGGCCGTGCGTGCTTTGGCGTGTGCGCCTCACCCCCCGGCCCCCTCCCCGAAAAAGGAGAGGGGGAGCCAGTCTTCAGTTAGAAGTTGAGCGCTTTGAATGGAGAGTTATTCAGCAACTCAAAATTGCTGACTCAGCACTCAAAATGCTATCGTTCGGCTCCCCCTCTCCTTTCTCGGAGAGGGGGCCGGGGGGTGAGGCGCACACGCCAGAACGAGCTAAAGCGCCTACCCGCTCGCCTCACTCGGCAGCAGCGGCAGCGTGACGGTGAACTCGCCGGCCGCCTGCGCCACCACTACCGGGCCGGGCGCGCCCAGCAGCGCGTAGCGGCGGCGCACGCTGGCCAGGCCGGTGCCCAGGCCGGGGGCCAGCCCGGTGGGGCGCGGCTGGTAGGTGTTGGCCACGGTAAGGGCATCGGGAGTAGCTTGCACGCGCACGTGCAGGGGGCGGGCGGCGCTGGCCTCGTTGTGCTTGAGGGTATTTTCTAGCAGCGTTTGCACGCTGAGGGGGGCCACGCGCCGGGCCAGGGCGGCGGGGTCGATAGTGTAGGCTACCTGCACCTTGGCCCCGAAGCGCACCTGCTGCAAGGCCACGTAGGTTTTTACCAATACCAGCTCGTCGGCCAGGGGCACGGTGGGGCGCTCGCGGCTCAGGAGCACGTAGCGGTAGAGGTCGGCGAGGCCTTCGAGGTAGGTTTGGGCGGCGGCGTTGGTGGGCTCAATGAGGGCGGCCAGCGTGTTGAGTGAATTGAACAGGAAGTGCGGGTCGAGCTGCTGGGTGAGGGTGTCGAGCTGGGCCTGGGTCTGGGCCTGCGCCAGCTGGTCGGCGCGGCGTAGGTTCACTTCCCACTGCCCGAAGGTGTGGCGCGCCTCGTAGATGAGCAAGACGATGAGCGTCGATACCAGGTTGAGGCCGGTTTCGCGCAAGGCGTGGGGTAGCGAGAGCTGCCCGCCGTAGCGCAGCGCAATGGCCTGCCCCAGCACCAGCGTAATGAGCAAGGTATAGGCCACGCTGCCCGCGCCCAGCCACCACAGGCGGCGGGCCGTGCTGGCCGGCGCGGGCCAGCGGCGCAGCAGCCGCGCCCACCACCCCCGCACGCCCAGCCAGATGGCCACCGTGAACAGCAGCGAAAACCCATACGATACCACCGCGTGCAAAATGCTGGGCAATTGAAACAAGCCGCGCGGCACCAGCTCGACCAGCGCCAGCAGCGGAATGCCAAAAAGCAGAAAACGACGGTCGTTCATAATCGAAAGTAGCACGCCCGCGCCCGGCCGCTAGGCCGCTGCGCTGGCAACCAGCCCGCGCCGCCGTCGGTAAGTGGTAATCAGAAAGCCCAAGCCCACTACCGAGCCCAGTACCGAGGGCATAAACTGGCTGTAGGGCTGGTAGGCCGCCAGTACCGTGCCCGCGAAGGCCGACAACAAGGCGGCGTAGGTACTGGTGAGCTTCCAGATGTGCTCGTAGAGCGCCGCCCCGCGCCGCCACCGCGCGCGCCACAGCGGCCGGCTCAGGTCGTAGGCGGTGGTGGCCAGCAGCACGCCCAGCGTGCTATACATCACCGCCGGCGACCACCCCAGCCGGATGCGCGGCAGCAGCACCAGAAAGGCCACCCCCGCCAGCCCAAAAGCCAGCGCCACCCCGGTATCGAACCAGGCCGGGCCGCTGGCCTGCACCCGCAGGGCGCGGTAGCCCGAGTACGCCTGGTACACGCTCAGGAGCACGATGACGGTGAGAAAGGGCCGGAAACTGAACACCGCCAGCCCCAGGCTGGCCGACACCAGCACCACCACCGCCAGCCCCAGAAACCAGTGCCCCCAGTGCTGGTGCCGCGCCCCGCCCTTGGCCGCCAGCAGCGGCCCCAGCCCCACCAGCAGCGCCAGCGTGCCCGCCCCGATGTGGAGGATGATATTGAGGTGATGTAGAAGAGCCATCGCCGCCCGCGCTTAGGATAGAAAAATAAATGAAGTGCTCACGCCCGCCCGGCCGCCGCCTACTGCCCGGCGCGCTATGGGTAAGGGCGAAGGCTAGAGCGGGTTCATATTTCAGTGTAGAGACGCCATATTTTGCGTCTGGCGTTGCTTAGCACCGTGTCCTAACGCCAGACGCAAAATATGGCGTCTCTACATCCTTAATGCTACCTATAAAACCGCTCTAAAAGGCCGAATGCCCGGCCAGCGCCTGCCCCAGCAGCCCGGCCACCGCCGCTGCGTAGAGGGCCGCGCCCACCGCCAGCAGCGCCACGCCCCGGCGCGGGCGCAGCCCGCGCAGCGCCCAGCCTAGCAAGGGCAGCGCCTGCAAGGCGTGCATCCCCAGGAAATGGGCCAGGCGCAAATCGCCGGCCGCCGTGCTCCAGCCCAGGCCGGGCAGGCCGGGGCCGCCGTCGGGCGCGCCTACGGTATGCTGATTATTATGAATCATAAACCCGCCCAATACCGAGCCCACCCAGAACACCAGCAGCCCCAGCCGCGCGCCCCACACGTAGCTGGCCGCCCCGCGCGGCCGGTGCCGCCACACCAGTACCACGGCCCAGCCCGCCAGCACGGTATTCACTACGATGAACACGCCCATGAGCCCAAACAGCGCGCCATCGAACGGGGTGGCCACGTTGTAGTGCGAGGTAGTGCCCCGCGCCGCCTGCGCGAAGATGACGGCCTGCTCGACCACCATGCTCGCGGCCACGCCCCACCCGATGCGCCGGGCCGCGCCCTGCGCGGCGGCCGGCAGGCTGCCCAGCAGCCAGGCCAGCGCCCAGGCATACGCCACGATGGACACCGCGAACTTGAGCGGCTTGAGCCACATCGGCAGCCCAGTCACCACGCGGTGGTCGAAGGGCAGCAGCGCCAACGCCAGCAGCGCCAGCGCCACGTTGAGGTACCCGGCCCAGGCCAGCGGGGCGTTGGCGCGGGGCAGCGTGCGCAGGGCGGCGGCAGCGCGGCCCACGAAAGAAGGCGCGGCGGGCGCGGCCGGGTAGGCGGGGAGGAGGAGCGCTTTCATAAATAGGAGGTAAGAAAAAGGTAGCAGCAAGTCCGCTGGGGCCAGGAATCAAAAGCTTAAAAAAGAGCCGGGGAAGCTGTAGTAGAAATCAACTCCCCGTCATGCTGAGCGCAGCGCAGCGGAGCCGAAGCATCTTGGTCGCTTCGTTGTAAGTAGCTTGTTCATTCGTCATGCTGAGCGCAGCGCAGCGGAGTCGAAGCAGCTCTACCGCTTCGTTGCGGGCGT
>CAXYJY010000031.1:0-8967 GCA_964277755.1 uncultured Hymenobacter sp. | reverse complement strand
AGGAGGCAGGCGAAAAAGAGTAGCAGCTTTTTCATTGGTAGTGAAGTATTTGGGTGGGGAAAGTCTTTTAAAAGCGCTCGCTGGCCGTAGTACCCCACCCCCGGCCTCTCCCGGAGGGGAGGGGCCGGGGGTGGGGTACTACGGCCAGCGAGCGCTTTTAAAAGACTTTCCCCACCCAAATACTTCACTACCAATGAAAAAGCTGCTACTCTTTTTCGCCTGCCTCCTCACGTTGGCTTCCACCGCCCAGGCCCAGCGCGGCCGCGCCGCCTACAACGGCTGGCTGCAATACACGGGTACCTACTCGCTCAACGAGCGCTTCGACCTCAACCTCGGCGTGCAGTACCGCGCCTACAGCGGCCTCACCGACAAGCGCCTGCTGCTGGGCCTGGGCTTGCTACAATACAACCTCAAAAACGTGCCCCTCTCGGTGGGCGCGGGCTACATGTACCTGCAATTGCAGCCCTACACCACCGCCGACCAAGTCGAGAAATTTGATAACCGCGAAAACCGGCTATATCAGCAGGTTATTTCGACCCAGAAATTCAACCGCGCTCGCCTCATCCACCGCTACCGCGTGGAGGAGCGCTGGACGGCCGCCGGCTTCCGGCTGCGCTTTCGCTACCTGGCCTCGCTGCGCCTGCCGCTGGCCCCCAAGAGCGAACCCAACCCGAAGTGGTACCTGGCTTTGAAGGATGAAATCCGCATCAGCGACCAAACCAACCCCTTCGACAGTAACCGCGTGTGGGGCGGCGTGGGCTACATTCTTAACAAAAACCTGGGCGGCGAGCTGCTCTGGATGACCCAGTTCGACGGCGGCCAGAGCCGCTCCAACTATGTGGCCTTCATTCTGCGCCACGACTTTGGCTGGTCGGCCGACCACCCCGAGCGCCGCATCCGCTTCCTGCCCCAGTAATTTTACCGGCTCTTACTTTTCCCGCATGAATCACTACGTCCAGCAAATCCTCGACAATCCGCTCGCCGCGCTGGCCATCGTGGGTAACCTGGTGATTATCGAAAGCCTGCTCTCGGTCGATAACGCGGCCGTGCTCGCCACCATGGTGGGCGACCTGCCGCCCGAGCAGCGCAAAAAAGCCCTGCGCTACGGTATTTTTGGGGCCTACGTGTTTCGGGGCGTGTGCATCGTGTTCGCCTCCTTCCTCATCGATTTCTGGTACCTGAAGCCCTTGGGCGGCCTCTACCTGCTGTATCTGGTGTGGGACCACTTCCGGGCCAGCCCCGCCGAGGACGACGAGAGCATCGAGAAGGAAAAAAGCTGGCTGTATAAGAATACGCTCGGGCTGTTCGGGAAATTCTGGGCCACCGTGGCGCTGATTGAGCTCATGGATTTGGCTTTCAGCATCGACAATGTCTTTGCCGTAGTGGCCTTTACCGACAACCTCATTCTCATTATCGCGGGTGTGTTCATCGGCATTCTGGCCATGCGGCTGGTAGCGCAGGCTTTCGTGTTGCTCATGGGCAAGTACCCGTTTCTCGAAACGGCGGCCTTCGTGGTCATCGGTATCTTGGGCCTCAAGCTGGTGCTGTCGCTGTTCGAGCACTTTCAGCCGGCGCACCCGTTCACTACCTTCCTCAAAAGCGAAGGGGCCGATGTGGGCCTGACCGTGCTCACGGTGGCCGTGTTTCTGGTGCCGTGGGCTACCTCGGCACTGTTTAACTACCCGCGGCGCACGGGCGGGCGGTGAGAAAATAAAGAGTAGCTAATAAGCCAAAAGCCCCTTCTGAGTGCATCAGAAGGGGCTTTTTTATAAAGTAATAGTAGCGCCTACGCCAACTCGGCCACCCGCAAGTGCGCCAGCATATCGTGCGTCATTTTGGGCAAGTCAAACTCCGGTGCCCAGCCCCAGTCCTGCCGCGCCGCGCTGTCGTCGATGCTGGCCGGCCACGAGTCGGCGATGGCTTGGCGGCCGTCGGGCTTGTACATAATCTGAAAACCGGGCACTTCCTGCCGGATGCTGGCCGCGATTTCGGCCGGCGAGAAGCTCATGGCCCCCAGGTTGTAGCTGGTGCGGACCCTGATGGTTGAGGCGGGCGCGTGCATGAGGTCCAGGGTGGCCTTGAGGGCGTCGGGCATGTACATCATGGGTAGGTAGGTGTCTTCTTTCAGAAAGCACTCGTAGTCCTGGCTGGCCACGGCCTTGTGGTAGATGTCGACGGCGTAATCGGTGGTGCCGCCGCCGGGTAGGCTCTTGTAGCCGATGAGGCCGGGGTAGCGCAGGCTGCGCACGTCGAGGCCGTGGTGGCGGTGGTACCACTCGCACCACTGCTCGCCGGCCAGCTTGCTGATGCCGTACACCGTGTTGGGGTTCATGATGGTGAGCTGCGGCGTGTGCTCGCGCGGCGTATCGGGCCCAAACACGGCGATGGAGCTGGGCCAGTACACCTGCGGCACCTGGTACTGCACGGCCACGTTCAGCACGTTGAGCAGGCCGTCCATATTCAGCTGCCAGCCGAACTGCGGGTTTTTCTCGGCCGTGGCCGAGAGGAGCGCCGCGAGGTGGTATACCTGCACCGGGCGATACTGCGCCACCAGCGCCTCCAGGCGAGGTTTGTCCAGCACGTCGAGCAGCTCGAACGGGCCACCGGCCAGCGCCTCGGGGTCTTGGGGGGTGCGCACGTCGGCCGCTATCACGGCTTCAGGGGCGTAGCGCTGGCGCAGGGCGGCCGTGAGCTCCAGCCCAAGCTGGCCGCACGCGCCAATGACGAGAACGGTGCCGGGGGTTC
The DNA here is from genome assembly GCA_964277755.1 of uncultured Hymenobacter sp. GTDB lineage: Bacteria > Bacteroidota > Bacteroidia > Cytophagales > Hymenobacteraceae > Hymenobacter. Next base: position 6,222 of record CAXYJY010000031.1, on the reverse strand, counting down.
GAGGGGTACTGGGTTCGCTGGGCGAGGGGTGCATAAAAGGCAAAGTGAGAGGGTAGGAGGGGTGGGAAAGGGCGTACTGCAAAGATACGGCCGACCTCGGGGGCGAGGTTTGGGATAACGTGGACCCTGCGAGTCCGCGCGTGGGTAGGCCGGGCTACTTACCAGCAACTCGCGGACCCGCAGGGTCCACGGTACTACTTATCTTTAAAGCCCATGCGCTTACTCTTCCTACTCACACTCTTGCCTTTGCTAACCAACCCCCAGCCCGCCCGCGCCCAGGCGCCGCCCTACCGCAACCTCATCATGAAGGGCGGCGGTATCCGGGGCATAGCCTACGGCGGGGCCTTGCAGGAGCTGGAAAGCCGGGGCGTGCTGGCGCACATCACGCGGGTGGGCGGCACCTCGGCGGGGGCCATTCAGGCGGCGCTGCTGGCGGTGGGCTACTCGCCCAATGCCATCATCGACATCGTGAACCGCACGCCCGTGCAGCGGCTCAATGACGGGCAGTTCCTCTTTATCGGGGGTGGTAGCCGGCTGCTGCGCCAGTACGGCTGGTACCGCGGCGACCAGCTCACCAAGTACCTCTGCGAGCTCGTGGGCCGCCAGACCCAGCGCCCCAACCTCACGCTGGCCGAGCTGCACCAGCTGGCTTTGGCCCAGCCCGGCCACTACCGCGACCTCTACACCACCGGCACCAACCTCACGCTGCAACGCACCCAGGTGTTCGGCTACGAAACCCACCCCGACCTGCGTGTGGCCGATGCCGTGCGTATCAGCATGAGTATTCCGCTCTACTTCCGCGCCGTGCTGCTTGATGCGGATAACAAGGTTATTCAGGGTAAGCCCAAGGCCGGCCAGCCCGTGCAAGTGCTCGTGGATGGCGGCCTGCTGGCCAACTACCCACTGCACATCTTCGACCAGCCCCAATTCTTGCCCGCCAGCCTGCCGCCCGGCACCACCGCCAACCCCGAAACCCTAGGTTTGCGCCTCGACCGCGCCGAGCAAATCGCCCTCGACACGCTGCCCACCGGCCGCCAGGCCCTGGCCCCGTATAACATCCACGATTTTTCGTCCTACATCGGCGCGCTCTACACCATCAGCCTCGAAAACCTCAACCCCGCCTTGTCCGGCGACTGGCCCCGCACCATCAGCATCAACACGATGGGTTTCCGGCCCAAGGTCAAGCGCGTGTCGGATGAGCAGAAGGCGCAGCTGGTGGACAGCGGCCGGGCGGGTGTGCAGGCGTTTTTTGGCAAGAAGAATTAAAAGGGCAAACTGCCTATCATTGCGAGCGCAGCAAAGCAATCGCATCAAAACGAGCCGTCGCAATAGAACCGGCGTACTAGCTTCGTCTACTCATTCCTGCGCTGGTGCGATTGCTTCGCTGCGCTCGCAATGACAGCCGTTTCATTATCAATACTCTACTACCCATGTACGGAACCCTGCAAGCCGACCTTCAGCAGACGCTGCAAGAAATAAAAGACGCCGGCCTCTACAAAAAGGAGCGCGTCATTACTACGCCCCAGGGCGCGGAAATCCAAACCAACGAAGCGGGCGACGTGCTCAACTTCTGCGCCAACAACTACCTGGGCCTCAGCTCGCACCCCGAGGTGCTGAAAGCCGCCAAGGAAACCCTCGACTCGCACGGCTACGGCATGAGCTCAGTGCGCTTCATCTGCGGCACCCAGGACATTCACAAGCAGCTCGAAGCCAAGCTGGCCGAGTTTCTGGGCACCGAGGACACCATTCTCTATGCCGCGGCCTTCGACGCCAACGGCGGCGTATTTGAGCCGCTCTTTGACGAGCGCGACGCTATTATCTCCGACGCCCTCAACCACGCCAGCATCATCGACGGCGTGCGCCTGTGCAAGGCCAAGCGCTACCGCTACACCCACAACGATATGGCCGACCTGCAAAAGCAGCTCCAGGACGCCGTGAACGCGGGTATGCGCCACCGCATCATCGTGACGGACGGCTCGTTTTCGATGGACGGTACCATCGCGCAGCTCGATAAAATCTGCGACCTCGCCGACCAGTACGACGCCCTGGTGATGATAGACGAGTGCCACTCAATGGGCTTTCTGGGCAAAACCGGCCGCGGCACCCACGAGTACCGCGACGTGCTGGGCCGCGTGGACATCATCACCGGCACGCTGGGCAAGGCCCTGGGCGGTGCCATGGGCGGCTTCACCAGCGGCCGCAAAGAGATTATTGAGATTCTGCGTCAGCGCTCGCGCCCCTACTTGTTTTCCAATACGTTGGCCCCGGCCATTGTGGGCGCTTCGTTGCGCGTGCTGGAGCTGCTCACCGAAAGCACCGCCCTGCGCGACCAGCTCGAAGAAAACACCAAGTATTTCCGCGAGCACATGACAGCCGCCGGCTTCGATATCACGCCCGGCGAGCACCCCATCGTGCCCGTCATGCTCTACGATGCCAAGCTGGCCCAGGAGTTCGCGGCCAAAATGCTCGATGAGGGCATCTACGTGGTGGGCTTCTACTACCCCGTGGTGCCGCAGGGCAAGGCCCGCATCCGGGTGCAGCTGAGCGCCGCCCACACTCGCGAGCATCTCGACAAAGCCATCGCCGCCTTCAAAAAAGTAGGCCGCGAGCTGGGTACCCTAAAAGACGAAGCCGCCGAGGCCGAAGCGCTCAGCGGCCCGCAGGTAGTCGAGAATACACCGTAGTAGATAAAGAGTCAAGCGAAAAACGCTTGTCATTGCGAGCGTAGCGAAGCAATGACAAGCGTTTTTCGATGCAACACTACGCGGCCTTAAAGCCCGTGGCCTGGCGCACGCTGCGCTCGTTGCCGCTGGCAGGGTCGGCGTAGTGGTGGTCGCTCACCTCTACCGAGAGGCGCTTGCCTACCAGCTGCTTGGTGTCGAGGTCTTTGCCTTCTTCGGGCTTGATGCCCACGGCCGAGTAGAGCGAGAGAATGATGGGGTGGCCGGCGGGCGAGTTGTAGAACCGCTGGGTCACGAAGCCATCCTCGTTCTCCATATGGGCGGCGAAAAACGGCACCTGCTGGTGTTCGCTCACGCCCTCTTCGATGCTGGTGATGGTGACGGTATGGCGGCCATCGGGCAGGAAGCCTTTGTCCTGGCCTTTGTCAACGGAAATTTTCATGGCGGGGAAATGCGTGGAAAGTTAGATTAGCTAACAGCATTGGTGCTAACGTAGTTGGCCGACAAGGGTTGCGGTCGCGGGCCTTTTCCTGCTAGTAGCGCACTTGTAGTACCCCCAGCATGCCATAAATCCGTGTTTAGCAAGTGGTAAAAAAAGCCATGCCGTTTCTCAGCGGATAGTACGCAAGGTGTACCATCGGTAAACACGTAGGTAGAATGCGATAAAGTACTGAATTTGTCATGCAAAGCATCCGAATTGCTGAAAAATAGTATCAGCAGTTTATAATATTGGGCAACGGGTAGGTACCTTTGCATTGAACCCCTCACCGCCCTATAAATCAGTAGCTATGACTGATTCTTTCCTGCTACTGGTGTTTCCGATGCGCTCACTCACCATCCACCTGGGTGGGTACCGCGACTGCATGGGCCTGAGTTTGCGGGGTGGCTGCACCACCGCAGCCGACGCTACCCACCTAGAGCAAGCCATGGAGCAGCTGCTGGCCAAGGGCGTAACCCAGGCTTGGATAGACTGCCGGGGGCTGCATTCGCTAAACTACCTCGGCGAGCGGGCGCTGCTGCACGCCACTAGCAGCGCCAAAGCCACCAATACCGAGCTATACTGGTGCGGGCTGCCGCCGAGCCTGGCTAGCCAGCTCACCGAGAGCGGCCTCGACGCGGTGCTGCACCTGTGCCCAGCTGCCGAGTTTCAGGGGCCCCGTTTTTTGCTGTCGGGGGTGTAGGCGGTGGCCGGGTGCGGCCTACCTTCGCGGCCCGCTTTGCCCGCTTGCCTATGCCGCGCCTCGTTCGCACCCCCGAAACCCAGCACCGTATTCACTTTCAGGACTGCGACATGCTGGGGCATCTCAACAATGCCCGCTACCTCGACTACTTCCTCAATGCCCGCGAGGACCACACTACCGCACACTACGCCCTGAACTTGGGCGAGCTGGCCCGCGCCCAGCGCGCGGCCTGGGTTATTACCAAGCACCACCTCAGCTACCTGCGGCCCGCCCGGCACGGGGCGCTGGTGCTCATTCGCACCCAGCTCATTCATTTCGACAACCAGAACCTGGTAATAGAGATGCAGATGCGCTCGGAAGACGGCACCCGGCTGCTGGCCCTGCTGTGGTCGGAAATGGCCTTCGTGCAACTGCCCGTCGGCACTCGCCTCGACCACGACGATGCCCTGATGGAAATGCTGGACGAACTCGACGTGCCCGGCATCGACTACGACCCCGATGGCTTTGATGAGCGAGTGAAAGCCGTGCGCCAGGAGTTGAAAAAGCTGCGCCGCGAGTAGGGGATGAGTGGGTTTTGGGTGAGTGGATGGCTGTAACTAAACTTTATCCACTCATCCATCCATCCATCCATCAACTTACCACCCAGGCCATAATGGCGTCAAATACCAGCAGGAAGCTGCCCTGTACCCACACCGAGCGGCCGTAGCCCAGCAGGCGGGCGGGACCAAATGGATTGGGGCTGGGGCGGGCGGCCCGCGCTACCAGCCACCAGCCCACCAGTAGGTAGCAGAGGTCGAGCGCGGCATTCAGTTGAAAAATAAAGACCAGCACCTGCTGGTCGTGCAGGGCCTCGGTGGCGCTGAAGCCTGCTGGCGGCACGCCGGGGTGCGTGCGCAGGATGCCCACCGCCGCCAGCACGGCATTGACGAAGCCCCAGCAGCAGTTCATAAAGTGGAAGTGGTGCGCCACCTCGCGGCGGTCGGTGCGGGGCAGCCAGTAGCCGCTGCCCACCAAGTTGAGCAGGGCCCACGCCCCAAGCAGCCCCAGGCCTCGGCCCAGCAGCAGCTCGCGGGCGCGGTAGGCGGCCAGCCACGCCGGCGCGGTCAGCAGTATCGAATGCAGCATACCCGCAAGGTACGAGGCCGGGCTGCCTGCGGCCGCCCCACCGGCCGGCCGCGCAAAATTTGTTCGTGCAAACCCCGCCGCCTTGCGTACTTTTGTGCTTGCTGCCTGGCAGCAAGTGCCACTTGGGGAGTTAGCTCAGCTGGTTAGAGCGCTACCTTGACATGGTAGAGGTCATCGGTTCGATTCCGATACTGCCCACATTAAAAGGCCCGCTGGCAATACGCCAGCGGGCCTTTTAGCTTTAAGTGCGCGTGCTCCCGGTTATTCGACCACGAGCTTCTTCACGATGATGCCTTGTGCGGTGGCTAGGCGCAGCGAGTACACGCCAGAAGTTACGCCGGCCAGCGGCAGCGTATGCGTGGTGCTGCCCACTGGCAGCACTTGCTGGCGCACCACGCGGCCCAGCGCATCGAGCAGGGTAGCGGCCACCGGCTGGCGGCTTAGGTCGACGGGCAGCTCAATGGCTACCTGCGCGCGGGCCGGGTTGGGGTACAGGCCCACCTGCCCGGCCAGGGCGGCCGGGGCGGCGGCCAGCACCCGCCGGGGCGAGAACACCAGCGCGAAGCGCGTGGTGTTGAGGGCCGCCGCGTTGCTCACCGTAAACTGGTAGCTGGGCTGCGCGGCCAGGTCTACGAGCGCGCCGGTTTGCGCATCGCGCAAATACACGGGCACGGTGCCCAGGTTCAGCAGCTGGCTGGCCGTGAGGGTATACGCGCCGGCAGCGGGCACGCCCAGGGCCAGCGGCACCACGCGCTGGGCAGCGCCCAATTCGGGCTGCCCGTCGATGCTGAGCTGCTGGCCGGCTTGCGTAGTGGCGAGGTTGAGGCCGTTGGGATTGGGTAGCTTTTCAGCGTCGAAGGCGGGCTCGAAGCCGCTCGTGGCTCCCTGTTCAAAGTACACCGTGGCCTCGTCGGCGAGCGCGCCGCCGGCGGCTTGCAGCGTCAGTTGCACCAGCGGGCGCGGGTCGGCGGCGGGGCGCTGGAAGGTGGTGCCGCTGGGCGCGGTCAGGCGCTGGCTGTTGCGAAAAACCATAGTACCCGAAACCACCCCGGCCGCCGCGCGGGCAAAGAATGCCTGGCCCACGGGCAGCACGGGGTTGCCGATGCCGTTGACGTAGCTGCGGTAGCGGCCCGCGTACTGGCTGGTGCTGCTGTAGACGTAGATGGCCCCTTCGAGGCCGGCGCGGTCGGCGGCGGCCACGCGCGAGTAGTCGAGCGGGGCGGGGTAGGGGTTGC
>CAXYJY010000030.1:0-70847 GCA_964277755.1 uncultured Hymenobacter sp. | reverse complement strand
CACTGAACTGTCCGGGCTCACGGGCCAGCGGCCCCCTGGGTGCCAGCATGCTGAACGGCCTCCGAAGCCAATGACACACTGCGGCGTGGCCCAAGAGGATGCCACCACAAACATATGATGACAGACGTTTTTGGGCGAGAACCTAGTTGGCCGCTAAGCCAAAAGGGCAACCCAGCGCGCGTTTTGGGGTTATAACTCCCCGAAGCCGAAGGCCAGCGATGACCGCACGCTCTTCAGCCCTTCCCCCATCCGACAATTCAGCAATTCAACCAATGGCAACTCCTCGTGAACTCGGCCGCTCGGGCCTGCACATCGCCCCGCTGGTGCTGGGCGGCAACGTATTCGGCTGGACGGCCGACGAACAGACTTCTTTTGCCGTACTCGACGCCTTCGTGGCGGGCGGCGGCAACGCCATCGACACCGCCGACGTGTACTCGGCCTGGGTGCCCGGCCACGCGGGCGGCGGGCAGTCCGAAACCGTGATTGGCAACTGGCTGAAGCAGCGCGGCCGACGCGACGATGTGCTCATTTTTACTAAAGTGGGCATGGACCTCGGCGATGGCAAGCAGGGCCTGTCGAAAGCCTACATCAAGCAGGCCGTGGAGGCTTCTTTGAAACGCCTGCAAACCGACTACATCGACCTCTACCAGAGCCATAAGGACGATGAGAGCCTGCCCATGACCGAGCCGCTCGAAGCCTACGCTGAGCTCATCAAAGAAGGAAAAATCCGGGCCATCGGCGCGTCCAATTTCAAGCCCGCGCGCCTGCAAGCCGCCCTCGACGCTGCCCAGCACGGCCTGCCGCGCTACGAAAGCCTCCAGCCCGAGTACAACCTCTACGACCGCGAAACCTTTGAGAAAGACGACTTGCCCATCGTGCAGGCCAGCGGCATCGGTGTGATTCCGTATTTCGGGCTGGCCGCCGGTTTTCTCACCGGCAAGTACCGCTCGGAGGCCGACTTGCAGAAAAGCCCGCGCGGCGCGGGCATCGGCAAGAAGTACCTCAATGACAAAGGATTTCAGATTTTGAAAGCCCTCGACGCGGTTGCCGACCGCCACTCGGCTACCCCGGCCCAGGTAGCGCTGGCCTGGCTGATGCAGGCGCCCGGCATCACGGCGCCCATCGCCAGCGGCACTAGTCCCGGCCAGGTGCAGGAGCTGACCGAGGCCATGGAGCTGCAGCTCACCGCCGCCGATGTGGCCGAGCTGCAAGCCCCCGCCAAAGCCGCTTAGTTTCTTTTAAAAAACGCCGCTCTACCCAGGGCGGCGTTTTGCATTTGCTACCTCCTTTCCATGTCTTATTCCAACACCCGCGTGCTACTGGCTTCGCGCCCCAAGGGCTTGCCCCAGCCCGAAAACCTGGCCATCGAAACCGTAGAGGTGCCGCCCCTAGCGGCGGGCCAGGTACTTGTCAAAGTCGAACTCATCTCGCTCGACCCCGCTATGCGCGGCTGGATGAACGAGGGCAAAAGCTACGCGCCGCCCATCGGCATTGGCGAGGTGTTTCGGGCGCTGGCGGCGGGGCAGGTGGTGGCGTCGCAGCACCCCGGCTTCGCGGCGGGCGACTACGTGACGGGCGTGCTCGGGGCCCAGCAGTACGTGGTGCGCGCGGGCGACGTCGCCCACGACCCCGCCCACCCCGCCTACCTGCGCAAGGTCGATACCAGCCTCGCGCCCCTCGAAACCTACCTGGCTACCCTCGGCATGCCCGGCCTGACGGCCTACTTCGGGCTGCTCGACACCGGCCAGCCCCAGCCCGGCAACACGGTGGTAGTGAGCGGCGCGGCCGGGGCCGTGGGCAGCGTGGTGGGCCAGCTGGCCAAGCTCAAGGGCTGCCGCGTGGTGGGCATCGCCGGCGACCAGGCCAAGGTAGACTACTGCGTCAACGAATTGGGCTTCGATGCCTGCATCAACTACAAAACCGAGGACGTGGCCGCCGCCCTGCGTGCCGCCTGCCCCCAGGGAATCGACGTGTATTTCGACAACGTGGGCGGCGAAATCCTCGACACGGTGCTGCTCCAGATTAACCTGAAAGCGCGCATCGTCGTCTGCGGAGCCATCTCGCAGTACAACAACACCGCGCCCGCCAAAGGCCCCGCCAACTACATGATGCTGCTCGTGAACCGCGCCCGCATGGAAGGCATCCTGGTGGGCGACAACGCCGCCCGCTTCGGCGACGCCGCCCGCGAAATGGCCGGCTGGCTGCGCGAGGGCAAGCTCACTACGCCCAAAGTACAGACCGAGCACGGCATCGAGAACTTTCTACTCACGCTGAACAAACTGTTTTCGGGCGAGAATTTTGGCAAGCTAGTGCTCGCGCCCTAGGTAGTTGGTGTTGTGCTTTCAATAAAAACGCCTGTCATGCTGAGCGCAGCGAAGCATCTCTACCGCATAGTTCAAACCATTTAACGGTGCGACAGCGATGCTTCGCTGCGTTCAGCATGACAAGCGTAATTCATTAACAGCTATCTTACTTCTCCGCCACGTCCTCAAACGTGTAGGTGCGGGCCACATTTTCCAGCGGCTGGCCGTCGGCCTCGGCGTAGGGGTACACGAAGTAATTGAGCGGCGGGCCGGCCTGCCGGGGCACCAGCGTGAGGTCGCGGCCGCGCGTGAACTCGACGCGGTTTTCGTCGTGCGCGCCGAAGAAGTAGTTGCGCTTGTTGGGGTTTTTGGCAGCTTCGGAGGCATCGACGGGCACCCAGCCGGTTTGCTTGGTAAAGAACTCGGCCCAGCAGTGGTAGCCTTTCACCTCGCCGTGGCCCCGCTCGGCGGGCAGCGGCAGCCCGATGCTGAAGCGCGCCGGAATGCCCAGCGCCCGGCAGTAGCCTATCACGATGGCGTGGAAGTCGGTGCAGTTGCCGCGCCGGGCGTCGCAGGCGTAGTAGATGTCGCCGCGGCCCCAGCCCTGGCCGGTTTTGTCGTAGGTCACGGTGCTCACTACGTGCTCGTAGATGGCGCGGGCCTTTTGCAAGTCGGTTTTGGCGTTGGCTTTGGCTACTACTTCCTGGGCCTGGGCTTTGATTTTGGCATCGAGCGGCACCAGGCGGTCGGGGGCCAGCCAGCGCTTGAGGTTGGGGTCGGTGGCTTCGGTTTCGGCGGGAGCCTGGTCGTCGGTGGCGCGCAGGTTGAGGTGCTCGCGCCGCGTGACGCGGGCCGTGAGCGTGACGGTGAGCGGGTCGAGGGGAGCGGCCGGAAGCTGCGCAACTTGCTTAGCGGTAAGAGGAAAATCCGGTACAACTGAGGCTGCCACCACTACTACGTGCAAAATTTTATTGCCGTAGAGGTCAGTTTCGACTGTATAATCGGAGGCATTTCCCTGCTTATCACCTGCTTTTTGAATCCTGCGAGGTGCCGAGGTTTCAATTTTGAGGTCGCGCACGTCCTGGTTTTTATCGCCGTGCGGCACGGGCATCCAAAATTCCACTTGCTTAGTACCAGCCGGCTGCGCGGGCACCACGGCCTTGCACGTCAGCAAAAACGTGCGGCTGCGCGGCGCGACCGTGGTAGTGGCCGGCGCAGCGGCGGTAAGGAGCAGCGCGGCGGCGAGCAGCGGGTATCTCATGGCAGAGGTTATCGTAAAGGCAGAAAGTAAAAGTACGGCCGCTGCCGGGCCGCGCTTCCTACCCTACTCCGCTACGCGCTTTTAGTTTATGCTGCTCGCCGCCACGCCGCTCGTGCCCTTCGACTGGCACCGCATCATCTGGACGCCCCGCACGCCGCCTGCCTACCTCGGCGAAATCGTATTTCGCTGCGTGGTGATGTACTTTATCATCATCATCGCGCTGCGCGTGACGGGCCGGCGCGGGGTGCGGCAGCTATCCATTTTTGAAATCAGCCTGGTGCTGGCCCTGGGCTCGGCGGCGGGCGATACCATGTTCTACGGCACTACCTCGCTGCTGTACGCGGCGGTGGTGTTCGTGGTGGTCACGGGCTTGTACTGGCTGTTTAATCTGCTTACGCGGCGATTCCCGCGCCTCAGCGACTGGCTGGAGGGCAAGCCTGTGTTACTCATTGAAGACGGCCGCATCAAGCTCGAAAACTTCCGGCGGCTGCGCCTTACGCAGAAAGAGTTGTTTGGCGAGCTGCGGCAGCAGCAGGTCGAGCATCTGGGCCAGGTGCGCCTGGCTTACATGGAAGCTACCGGCAATTTGAGCGTGTACTTCTACCCCACCGCCGAGCCCGTGCGGGCGGGCCTGCCCATCCGGCCCGAGCACTGCGAGCGCCGCCTGCGCCGCGCCGACACCGCCGGCCCGCACGCCTGCTACTGCTGCGGCGGCGTGCAGCAGCTGGCGGCCAACGCGCCCACCACCTGCCCCAGCTGCCAACGCGACGAGTGGGTACCCGCCAGCACCGCCGAGCGGGCGGGGTAGGCGGGGTAATAGACCTCGAAATAAAAACGGGTCATGCTGCGCTGCGCTCAGCATGACCCGTTTTTGCAAGACCTTTAATCCGCTCATTCTATTCGCACGCTTGAAAGCTCCTACCCCGCCGGTGCTGGCGCTGGCTTCGTTTCCGCACGCCCGCACGCCCTACTACGCCGAGCAGCTGCGGGCGCACGTGGCGCGGTTTCCGCACGTGAATGCGCCGCACGGACATTCATTTTACCTGCTGCTGTATGTGACGCAGGGCATTGGCACGCATACCGTGGACCTAGTGACGTATGACCTGCGGCCGGGCAGCGTATTTTTCCTCGCGCCGGGGCAAGTGCACCAATGGCATTTGGCAGAGGACGCCGACGGCATCGTGGTATTTTTCGAGCCCGGCTTTTACCAGTTTCGCTACCCCGAGCGCGACCTGCTGGCGCTGCCTTTCTTTGACAACGCCCATCCGCCCGCGCTCTACCTGCCGGCTGAGAATGAGCTAGGGCCGCTTTTTGAAAAGCTGCTGCACGAGTACCACACCGACCAGCCCAACCAGGCCGAGGTGCTACGCGCCTACCTGGCGCTCATTCTGGAGCTGGCTGCTCGCCACTACCCCGCCGCTCCGGCCGCTACCGAAGCGGGCCTGGCCCAGAGCCAGATTCGGCAGTTTGGGGCGCTGCTCAATCAGCACTACCGCACCCGGCGCGGTGTGCGCGACTACGCCGAGCTGCTGCACCTCACGGCTAACTATCTCAATGCCCTGTGCCGGCGCGTGCTAGGCCAAACGGCCAGCGACCTCATCCACGCCCGCGTGGTGCTCGAAGCCCAACGGCTGCTCACGCACACGGCCTTGAGCGTGGCCCAGGTGGCCGATGAGCTGGGCTTCGACGACCCGTCGTATTTCGGGCGCTATTTTCGTAAGTACGTGGGTATGAGCCCCGAGGCATTTAGACAAAGCAGTAACTTGTCCTAAAAGAGGCCGTAATTGGACTAGTCGGGTGGGTAGCGGCGTTCGGACCTTTGCGTCTGTCCTTGCGAGCGCAGCGAAGCAATCGCACCTGTTCGGGTTCCGTTCGGATGCGATTACCCTCGCTGCACTCGCAATAAGAGATGGCTTTATTCGACTTTCATTTGACTCCTATCATCATGGCTGCTCTTGCCTCGCCCACGCTGGCTCTACTTTCGCTGCGCTGCCCTCACTGCCACGAGGGGCGTTTGTTTACCCACTCGGCCTTCAACCTGGCTCACTTCACCAACATGCCCGCGCATTGCGAAGTGTGCGCCGTGCCCCTAGAGCCCGAGCCGGGCTTCTACTGGGGCGCAATGTTTATCAGCTACGCTTTCAACGTGGCCACGGTGCTCACGGTGGGCGCGCTGCTTTATTTCGTGGGCGGCGACCCCGCCGTGTGGGTCTATGTGCTCACGGTGGCCGGCGCGGCGCTGGCGCTGGCCCCGGTGGCCCTGCGCTACTCGCGGGCGCTGATGCTGTACTGGTTTGGCGGGGCGCGGTATCGATTTGATGCCAGCCGATTGGCCAGAGGATAGCTCTGGATACCAATATCAAAAAAAGCCCGGCGCTATCACCAGCGACGGGCTTTTTTGGCGGGTGGCACGCTGCTACTCCGCGTTTCGCAGCGTAGCCATGTCGATGACGTAGCGGAAGCGCACGTCGCGGTCCATCATCTTGTCATAGGCCTCGTTGATGTCCTGCATGTTAATCACCTGCACCTCGGGCGCGATGTGGTGCGCGGCGCAGAAGTCGAGCACCTCCTGCGTTTCGGCGATGCTGCCGATGATGGAGCCCGAAATGGAGCGCCGGTGCATGGCTACTTCCATGTTATTGATGGGCGCTTTATACGGCCCCAGCAAACCCACCGTAGTGAGCACGCCGTTGCGCTTGGCCAGCTTTACGTAGTCGTTGAGGTCGAAGGCATCGGGCACGGTGAGGAGGATAAAATCGAACCGCGACTCGTGGGCCTTCATAGCGTCCGCATCGGTCGAAATCAAGACTTCGTGCGCGCCGAGCTGCTGGGCGGCTTCGCGCTTTTTCTCATCCTGCGTAATGGCCGTGACGGTGGCCCCCAGCGCCCGCGCCAGCTGCACGGCCATGTGGCCCAGCCCGCCGATGCCCACCACGCCCACGCTGCTGCCGGGGCCTACCTGCCAGTGTTTCAGCGGCGCGTAGGTGGTAACGCCGGCGCACAAAATGGGCGCGGCGGCTTCGATGTTCAGCGCGTCGGGGATGCGGAGCACGAACGATTCTTTCACCACAATATCAGTGGAGTAGCCGCCGAAGGTGTTGAAATCCTTGTTTTGCGGCTTCATGTAGCCGTTGTACGTGGCCGTCCAGCTCACGGGGCCTTCGCAGTAGTTTTCCTCGCCGTGGGTGCAGGGCTCGCAGCTGCCGCACGAGTCGACCATACAGCCCACGCCCACGATGTCGCCTACCTTGTATTTAGTCACGGCGCTGCCGGCTTCCTTCACGCGGCCCACTATTTCGTGGCCCGGCACGCAGGGGTAAATGGTATTGTGCCAGTCGTTTTTGACTTGGTGCAAATCGGAGTGGCACACGCCGCTGAACAGAATTTCGATGTGGACTTCGTCGGCTTTGGGGGTGTAGCGCTCTACTTCCATTTCCTTCAGGCCGCTGAAGATGGAGTTGGTCGCGCCGTAGGCTTTCACTTTGTAGGATTCCATGAATGAGGGTTGGTTTTAGAGAAAGAGAGGATGATAGCCTCTCTTAAACGCCCGCTAACTGAGGGGGTTGGTAGGGCTGGAGTATAAAATTCGGCCCTCGGGGTGACGGCGGCCGGTAGCCGCCGCGCTTTTTGCGTATGCGCTGGCAGCCGGCCGCGGCCGGCGCTTTCACTTCCCGACTACTTCCTTTTTTATGAGCAACCAACCAAAAGCCCCGCGCCGCCGCGTGGCCGTGACCGGCGGCACCGGCAAGCTGGGCCGCGTGTGCGTGCAAGACCTGCAAGCCCACGGCTACGACGTATTCGTTATCGACACCGTGGCGCCCGCCAAGGGCATTCCCGGCATTATCGCCGACCTCAGCGACTTCGGCCAGACGCTCGACGCGCTCTCGTCGGTGGGCTTCGACATCCACGCCGGCGTGGGCAACGATGCCTTCGACGCCGTGGTGCACCTGGCGGCCTTCCCCACCCCGCGCCAGTACCCCGATGCCCATTTATTTCAAAACAATATGATGGGCACTTATAACATCTTTGAGGCGTCGCGCCGCCTGGGCATCCGCAACGTCATCTGGGCCAGCTCCGAAACTACCCTCGGCGAGCCCTTCGAGAACGACGCGCCCTACGCCCCGGTGGACGAGGACTACCCGCTGCGCGCCAAGAGCGCCTACGCCCTGGCCAAAGTGCTGATGGAGGATATGGCCCGCCAGTTTTGCTACCAAACACCTGATTTCAAGCTCGTCGGCCTGCGCTTCTCCAACGTGATGGAGCCGCAGGACTACGAAAAATTTGCCAGCTACCAGGCCGACCCCGAGGAGCGCAAGTGGAACATGTGGGCCTACATCGACGCCCGCGACGGCGCGCAGGCCATCCGCAAAGCCCTGGAGTGGGAGGCTACCGGCATGCACCCCTTCATCATCGCCAACGCCGACACGGTGATGGAAAAATCCTCGGCCGAGTTGATGAAGGAAGCCCTGCCCGGCGTGGAAGTCCGCAAGGAACTGAGCGAGCACGAAACGCTGCTTTCCATCGAAAAAGCCCGCCGCGTGTTGGGTTACGAGCCCACTCATACCTGGCGCGATAAGGCCAACTGGAAATAGCCGGACCTGCGGGCACTCCGCAAAAAAAAGCCTTGGTTGGAGGGAGCCGCTACAAGCTAGCGGCTCCCTCCAACCAAGGCTTTTCCGGTGTACAGTAGGCGAGTGTAGAGACGCATCCTTGCGTCTCACGTCGTTCGACTCGTCTGACGTGAGACGCAAGGATGCGTCTCTACACTCGTTTAAATACTATACTAGGCGCTGATGGTCAGGCTATCGAGACCCTTTTGCACGGCCGTATCCTGCACGCCGGGGATAGCGAGGCCTTCGGCGCGCACCACCGTCACGTCGGTCATGCCCAGGAAGCCGAGCACGGCTTTCAGGTAGGGCGCTACGAAGTCGTAGCCGGCCGAGGGGCCTTCCGAGTAGATGCCGCCGCTCGACATGGCCACGTACACTTTCTTGCCGGTGATGAGGCCCTGCGGCGCGCCATCGACGTACTTGAACGTGACGCCAGCGCGGGCAATGTGGTCAACCCAGGCTTTGAGCGTCGAGGGGATGCCGAAGTTGTAGAGCGGCGCGCCAATCACGATAATGTCAGCGTCCTTAATCTCCTGGATGGCGTCGTCGGAGTGCTTGGCGGCGGCCGCCTGCTCGGGCGTGCGGCTTTCGGCGGGCGTGAAGAATGACTGGAGCTTGGCCTCCTCCAGGTGCGGAAAGGGATTGGTAGCCAGGTCGTGGACTACCACGTTGCTGCCGGGATGGGCAGCTTGCAGCTTCTCGATGATGCCGTTGGCGAGCTGAATGCTGGCTGATGCGCCCTTGCGCGGGCTGGAAATGATGTGCAGAATGTTCATACTGCTAGCGTGGGTGGCCGGTGGCCGGTTTTAAGAAACTGATGACGTTCGCGTGTCAAATGTACATACATTTTATGTATCTACATTGTTTTTTAAGAAAATAGTAAAATGCGGTTGCCTTGCCAGTTGTTTTCATTGAGCTACCCCGCAAGACTTTATAAAAACAGCCGCTGGCCATACCAGCGCGCTAGTGAGGGCGCCGAGCATATTCACTCTCTGCGCATTCCGATATTTTTCACGCGCTTGCGCAGCCATAAGGCCGGGCTTCTCCGTTTAACGCGCCTAAGCGGCCCGCCCAGCTTATCGAAGCCGGCAGCCCCAGCTTATTTTTTGTTTTTCACCCCTCTTTTTCTCGCTTTTATGAAGCACTTCTTCTTACCGGCGGCGCTCGTGCTGAGCGCCCTTACCGCTCACGCCCAAAAAGGCTCGCTATACATCGGTGGGCAGGCGGGGTTCAACTCCACCTCTACCACCAACGACAACGGTAACACCAGCACCACCACCAGCAAGGCCAGCAACTGGAGCTTTTCGCCTGAAGTCGGCACCTTCCTCACCAACCAGGTGCAGCTTGGCGTGGGCTTCACCTTCAGCGGCTCGCGGCAGGAAACGCCAGGCTTCAACAGCAACCTCATCGACGTGACCAACCGCTACGGGGGCACCGTGTATGGCCGCTACTTTTTCGGCGAGGGCAATTTCCGGCCCTTTCTGGGCCTCAACGTGTCGCTGCTGCCCGGCGACCGCCGCCGCGAAACCACGGGCTTTCAGGGCAGCACCCTCCGCTACTCCACGTTCGACGTGGGCGCCAACCTCAACGCGGGCTTCGCCTACGGCCTCAACAGGCGCCTGACCGTGCTGGGCTCGTTCGGCACGTTTGGCTTCCAGAATTCGGTAGCCAAGCAGGAAAATTCCAGCAACAAAATCACGACTACCAACTACGGCCTCAACGTCAATACGTTGGGCAACCTCTTCACGATAGGCGTGTACTACACGTTTAAGCAGGCGGGCGAGTAGGCTGAAAGCAACTGTCAGCAAGAAATCACTCCTCAGATTAGTAAACAGCCCTAGTAGGACAGCTCTTTAATAAGTTGAGCTTTTCTGCTGGGGCTCTTTATTCTGGCTATGAGCTATCAATCAAATTCGCCTTCTTCAAAAGGGTGCTTATTACGGTCTATCTGTGTCCGGTAAGCATTGATATCTTCTCCCGAAAACAAGGCTTGGAACAAGCTCTGTGCGCTTCCTTCCGGACCAAGCACGCCCGTTGAAACATCTTTTAGCCGATATCGCAGCGTGTGGTAGGGCACAAATTCGTAGCCAGGGTAAGCCTCGGCCATTGCGTCCCGAAAAAGGAAAAACCACTTTTCATAAACGTCGAGAGGCGTTGGATACAGCACCGGTTCAAAGATTACGGCTCTGTTGTTCGCGCCGGCGTTCTCTCCGGCTTCTACCAAGATTTCATCCTGGCCAAACATGGCGTAGAAATTTCCAAGCAAACTCAGAAATACTCTGAATTTACGTCGGTAAACCACCCGGCCTATTTTCTCGCGTCTGAGCGTGAAAGCGCCTTCCAGGGCAGGCAGCATGCTGGTGAAAGAAGCGGGCGAAACTCGTAGTACTCCTTTGGTTTTCGCCTTCACGCTTTGCAGATACTGCTTCCATTTTTCGTAGTGTGCGGGGTCTTGTCCGGCTAGCAACGCCTGCTCATGCATGGCATTAGTCTGAAAATTGAGCTCATCCAGTTGAGGCGGGTAGTGCGTGCGCAACAACTCATGAATGCGCTGGTATTGGGACGGGCTACCGTCGCTAAAGCCTATCATCATACAGAGCAGGAGTTTGGTAGATTTCAACCTATAAAGCTGGCCGGAAGCTACGCCAAGGTAGCGCCCGCCCCATCTTTGCGCCCATGCCCGACCCCGCTACCCCCCTCCCCTAACTCGTTTTCGACTTCGATTCGACCTTTACCCAGGTCGAAGGCCTCGATGAGCTCGCCGCCATTGCCCTGCAAGGGCAGCCCGACCAAACCCAGCGCGTGGCCGCCATCAAGGCCCTCACCGACCAGGGCATGGCCGGCGAAATTGGCTTTCAGGAATCGCTGCGCCGGCGGCTGGCGCTGCTGGGGGCGAACCGGCGGCACCTGGCGCCGCTGGTGGCCCACCTGCAAGGCAAGGTGAGCGCGAGCATCCGCCGCAACGGCGACTTTTTTCGGCAGCACGCCGACCGCATCTACGTGGTAAGCAGCGGCTTTCGCGAGTTTATCGAGCCCGTGGTGGCCGAGTTTGGTATCGCGCCCGAGCACGTGCTGGCCAACACGTTTACGTTCGACGCCGAGGGCAACATCACGGGCTGCGACGCGGGCAACGTGCTGAGCCGCGACGGCGGCAAGATTCAGCAGCTGAAAGACTTGCAGCTCGACGGGCCAGTGTACGTGCTCGGCGACGGCTACACCGACTACCAGATTCGCGAGGCCGGGCTGGCCAAGCGCTTCTACGCCTACACCGAAAACGTGAGCCGCCCCAGCGTGGTGGCCGCCGCCGACGAGGTGCTGCCGACCTTTGACGAGTTTTTGTATCAATTGAAGCTACCCATGACCCTGAGCTACCCCAAGAACCGCATCAAGGTACTACTCCTCGAAAACCCCGACGCCCGCGCCGCCGAGCTCTTCCGCCAGGAAGGCTACCAGGTGGAGCTGGTGCCCGGCGCGCTCGACGAGGACGAGCTGATTCAGCGCATCGAGGGCGTGAGCATCCTCGGCATCCGCTCCAAGACCAACGTGACCGAGCGCGTGCTGGCCGCCGCCAACCGGCTCATCGCTATCGGGGCTTTTTGCATCGGTACCAACCAGATAGACCTGCCCGCCGCCATGCGCAAGGGCGTGGCCGTGTTCAACGCGCCGTTCAGCAACACCCGCTCGGTAGTCGAATTGACGCTGGCCGAACTCATCGTGCTGGCCCGCCGCATCCCCGAGAAGAACCCCAAGATGCACGCCGGCGAGTGGGACAAGTCGGCCAAGGGCGCGTTTGAGGTGCGCGGCAAAACGCTGGGCATCATTGGCTACGGCAACATCGGGGCGCAGCTCTCGGTAGTGGCCGAGGCGCTGGGTTTGAAAGTATTGTACTACGACGTGGCCGAGAAGCTCCAGCTCGGCAACGCCACCAAGGTGAACACGCTCGAAGAGCTGCTGCCCCAGGCCGACATCGTGACGCTGCACATCGACGGCCGCCCCGAAAACAAGAACTTCTTCGGCGCCAAGCATTTTGCCCTCATGAAGCCCGGCGCGCTATTCATCAACAACGCCCGCGGCCACGTGGTAGACGTGCCCGCCCTGGCCGAAGTGCTGCACAACGGCCACCTCGGCGGCGCGGCCATCGACGTATTCCCCTACGAGCCCAAAACCAACCAGGAAGTCTTCGAGAGCGAGCTGCGCGGCCTGCCCAACGTGCTGCTGACGCCGCACATCGGCGGCAGCACGGCCGAGGCCCAGCGCAACATTGCCGAGTTTGTGCCCGAGCGCATCATGCAGTACATCAACACCGGCAACACCCAGCAGAGCGTCAATTTCCCCAACATTCTGCTGCCCTCGCAGCAGGCGCACCGCCTCATCCACATCCACGCCAACGTGCCCGGCGTGCTGGCCAAAATCAACAACGTGCTGGCCGCGCACCACGTCAACATCCTGGGCCAGTACCTGAAAACCAACGAGCTGGTAGGCTACGTGATTACCGACATCGACAAGGCCTACGACCAGGACGTGATTCAGGCCCTGCGCGAAGTGGAGCACACGATTAAGTTCCGGGTGCTGTACTAGCGGGGTGGCAAACTACTTCGCCGCGCCGGCCGTTCTTTGAAAAAACCGACTTTTTGCGCCATGTCTCAGCTCACTATTACTCTCGACGAAAAGCTACTACAAACCCTTCGGCAGCAGGCTCATCAACGGGGGCAGGAGTTGGATAGCTGGGTAGCAGATTTGTTGGCGGAGGCAGCCCGGCCGGTCGCTGAGCCCGTAGCACCCGCACAGCCGGCAGCCGAGCCTAGCACTCCTTTGTCACCGCGCATTCAGCGCCTGTTTGGGGCGGTGCAGGTACCAGCCGATTTTAATTATCAGAAAACGCTGGATGAGGCTATGCAGGAACGCTTTGGGGCATGAAGCATCTCTTTGTAGATACCAACGTGCTGCTGGATTTTATTATGCGGCGCGCGCCCTTCGCCGTACCGGCAGCCGAGTTATTTCAGCTAGCGGAAAACCGTAGCATCTGGCTCTATTGCAGTAGCCTGTCTTTCAGCCAGGCACACTACATCCTGCGCAAAGTAGTAGGGTCGGCAAAGGCTCAGGAAATCCTGCTGGATATTGCCGATATCGTCACCATTATCGCCGTTGATTCCCGCGCCGTCAATGACGCGCTGCGCTCTTCCTTCAACGATTTTGAAGACGCGCTGCAATACTTCGCCGTCATGGCCAAGGCTGAGGCTGAATCTACCATCGAAGCCATCGTGACCCGCGACCCCAAAGGCTTCGCGGCCGGAGCGCTACCGGTGCTCACGCCGCCCGAGGCGCTGACGCAGCTAGCAGTTTAACCACACGCCAACAGCTTGATGCTACTAAAAAGCGCTGTATTCCGACGAGGAGTACAGCGCTTTTTTTATTACGGAGCGGTTTTACTCAGCAGCCGGTTGCTCTTGCTGCTGCTGTTCATGCTGCTGGGCCAGTAGCTCGGGCGGCAGCCGCAGCGCTACCTCAAACGGCACCTGCCGCAGCTCCTGCACCGGCACGCCGGCCCGGATGTCGGCCAGCAGCTCGCCGAGCAGTTGGATGGCCTGCGGGGTGGGGCAACGATATTTGCGGCTAACGTAGCTGGTAGCCACGCCGGCCCACTGGGCGATGCTGTACTGAATGAGCTGCATGACATCGTCGGGCGCGTCGCGCAGCTCGGGCTGCTGGCTTATGCGGTCAGCCTCTTCCAGGTGCAGGCGGGTGGCGTTCATGGCCAGGCCAAAAAGGACTTTGTCGCGGCGCAGCTGGCGCAGGCGGGGGGTAGCGGGCATAGGGGCCTAGCAGAAAAGGGATGGAAAGGGCCGCAAAGGTAGCGTAGACCTCGCTGGTCATCGGGTAGCTTTACGGCTGCTATGTATCCGTTTGAAATTCACCTGACCACCAGTGCGCTATTACCTGGACAACTAGCTGATTTCGTGGCAGCCTGCGGGCACTTGCAAGCCAAGCCGCTGCTGATAGAGCTGGCCCGGGGCCGCACCCCCAGCCAGCCCATGCTGGGCAAAGTAGTGCAGGCTCCTGACTTGGCCGCTGCCCTGGAACTGGCCGCCGCCGATGCCCTGTACCTACGCCAGCAAGGCTTGCTCACCACGCGCACCAAGCTGGAAACGCACGCCGACTACCCGCACCTCGCTACTCCTGGCCGCGGCCCGGCCTTCGCGCCCTACTTCGAGTGGCACGGCAAGGTGCCCTACCAGCAGGTGCCCGGGCTGCTGGCGCTGTGCCAGCAGCACCACGCTCATTTATCGGCTAATGCCTTGCGGGGCGAGTCGGCTACGCGCTTCGTCACGCTGCGCGAGTTTGGCTCGGCCGCTACCTTTCGGGCCCGCGTGGCGGGCCTGGCCGCTGCGTTGCAAAGCCGGTGGCCGCTGCTGAAGCAGGAAGCCGAATGCTGCCTCTACGACAGCAACCAGGCCCTGGACGCGGGTTGGCTTGTGCACTGATTATCGCTACCCCTATGCTAGCACCCAATTCCGAAGTACTTGACCCGCAAACCCTCCGGCTGCTGGCCTACGAGGCGTTTATTCGCCGCGCCAGCGAGCTTGGGCTGCCCTTCATGCTCAAGGGCAGCTACGTGACGCGGCAGTACTTCCCCGACCCCGCGCTCCGCATCCCGCACGACCTCGACTGGGTGTATTTGCGCCCCATCGGGAGAGCGGAAGAAGCTGAGCGCCTTTTTAGCGAGTGGGCTACCCAGGTTACCGAGTTCCAGTGTGAGGACGGCGTGCGATTTCGCAGCTTCCGCGAAAACGCCTTTTGGCGCACCCTCGACTACGCGATGGCCGACGACTTCCCCACGACCAGCACCGACCTGGTTTGCTGGGTCGATGGCCAGCCATTCGACTGGTTTTCGCTGGATATTTCCTTCAACCTGCCGCTCGACGTACCCAGTGAGCCGCTCTACTACCAGCCGCTGTGGGGCGAGCCCTTTTTGGTGCCGCACGCCACGCCGCTGGCCCTGCAAGTAGCCTGGAAGCTGCACCAGACGCTGGTGCGCCCCCGCTTCAAAGACTTGTTCGACCTGCCCTTCCTGCTCCAGCACCCCGCTTTCACGCCCGCCGTGCGCCAGCAAGCCCTGGCCGCCCTGGCCAAGGAATGCGCAGCCGACGCTACCCCCCTCAGCCGCCTGCGCTGGCTGCTGGCCGGCGACCTAACGCCCTTATTTGCCGGCCGCCGCGTGGCCGACGAGTGGCTGGCGTGGCGACACGGCCGGCCCGGGGGCAGCCAATCGGCGCTCGCCATCTACGATGTCGCGGCGGCCATCACCGACCCCAACCAGCTACCCCAGAGTCTGGCTGATTTTCAGCAGCAGTTGCAAGTAGCTTTTCAACTCGCTGGCTTCGGGGCCGAGGCAGCCAACTTGCCTGCTGCGCCAGCAATTACCAAGAATAGCTTCTGGCAAGAGTTACGTGGCTTGTTTTAGAGATAACAGACTTGTTCTCGAATTAAAATCCTGGAAAACGACCGTCATGCTGAACGCAGTGAAGCATCTCTATCGCTTCATTCGCACCACGCAACGAAGCGATAGAGATGCTTCACTGCGTTCAGCATGACCCGTTTCTTGTTTTTCTTAATTCAGAAACAACTCTAATGCTTACCTAAATCCACGCGCTCAGGGCATAAACAGCCCGTTGTGGTGCTGCAAATACTGCCGGGCCGGCTGGTCGGCCAGCAGCTTGGGCAGCACTTGCAACTGCTCGCCGTGGAAGCGGTAGTACTCTTTGCCGTTCTGAAACTCCTCCTTGATGCGCGAGCTGATGAGCACTGCCTTGTCATCGGCGTCGATGGTGATATAGTGCTTATCAAACAGCTTGTGCAGGTCGGAGCGCAGCAGCAGGCCATTGCCCACCGAGTTGGGGCCGGCCTGTGAAAAGGGCTGGATGTGCGCCGCCTCCAGCACGGGCAGCGTTTTTTCGCCCGAAATGGCGCACTTTTTCTCGTAGGCCTGCGTCACGAGCGCCCGAAACGCGCCCTGGCCTACGCGCACCTTGGTCAGCGCCTCGCGGTAGATACCCGGCGACTCCAGCGCCAGCGCGTCGGTGGCCAGCTCGCGGGCAAAGGCATCTTGCTGGTAGCGCAGGCGGGTGGCGCTCACGGCGGCCCACAGCTGCGCGCCCACGGCCTCTTTGGTGTCGTAGACCTTACCGGTCACGATGGAGTTGCCCCAGCTTTCGGGCGCGGGTATCCAGTCGGGCCTGCGGAAGAAGATGGGCGCGGTCAGCACCAGGCAGCTGATGAGCGGGTTGACCTCGGGCGGCTTGCCGTTGGCAGCGCGGTACTTGCGGATGGCCTGGGCAAAATCCTGGTAATCGCCGAAGCCATTGCGCGGGCCAAACATGTCCCAGGCCATCGAAATGGGCAGGTCGATTTGGTTGGTAAAAAAGCCCACGCCCGCGATGCAGTGGTAAGGCTTTTTGAGCTTGAGCAGAAAGGGCGCACCCGATGGCACGGCCCCGAATTTGGTGCCGCCGCCTAGCGGCTTCCAGAAATTGACATCCTCGCGCGGCTCCTGGCGCAGGAAATCAAACCAATTGTAGTCCGTAACGCCGACGTAGAAATTCATAGCTGGAAGGATATAGGGGACGGGTTTGGAATTGTAAGTCTGACAAAAAACGGGGTCATGCTGAACGCAGTGAAGCATCTCTACCGCTTCGTTGCTCGGTGCGGATGAAGCGGTAGAGATGCTTCACTGCGTTCAGCATGACCCCGTTTTTTATGCATAAACACGCTACTTGCCGCGCTCGGCGAGCAGGGCGTTGTACTTCTCTTGCAATTCGGTATACAGGCCGTACACGTGCAGGAGCTTGTTTTTGCAATCGTCGAGTGAGTCGAGCTGGTAGCTGGCGGCGGGCTCGGCCACGGCCGAGCTGGCGGGCGGCGTGAGCTCCCGAAAATCCTGGGCAAAGTCGTGCCGGATGAGCGCGCCCACCTGCTCGATAAACTCGAACGGCAGGTTGGGCTCTTCGAAGCGGCGGTAGAGCGTGGGCCGGCTGATGCCCAGGTCCTGGTAAAGCTTGGTGATTTTGACGCCGCTCTTGAGTACGGCCTCTTTCACGACTTCGCCGCGGTGCTGCTTGGCCATAGGAAAGTAAGCAAATGGGAGTGAGACAAAATTGAGCGGATTTTGCCTCAGCTTATTTTCCATTAATCAGCCATAATCATTACAACAAGAGAGCTTTTGAGACATTTATGTATCATATTTGTCTCAAAAGCTCTTTCCTATGCCCGGCCCCGCCGAAGACGCCGCACCCGCCCGGCTGCCCGACAACCCCATCCTCAACAACCCCTACCAGGAGCCGGCCCGGCACTATGCCACCGACCAGCAGGGCAACCTCGACTACAGCACCGTGGAGGCGGGCCGCCGCCTGTTTGTGCCCGAGGTGCAAGTGATGCCCGGCAAGCACACCGGCCAGAAAGAGGTGTTTGCCTTCAACGAGGCGGCCGCCAGCTACGGCCCCCACCTCATCAACTTGGTGCGGCGCGAGGTGGGCCAGTGGCGCGCGGCCGGCTACCCCGAGGCCACCCGCGTCACGCGCGAGCTGCTGGCTTATTGGTTTCCCGACCTAGAAGATTCGCCGGTGAAAAAGCTGTTTTTCGCGCAGCGCGAAGCCGTCGAAACCGCCATCTGGCTGAACGAGGTTGCCGGCCGCTCCAACGCGGGCACGCACCTGCTCAACGAGCTGCGGGCGGGGCAGCAGTCGGTATCCGATAACGCCGAGGACCACCTGCCGCGCATCGCCTTCAAGATGGCCACCGGCACCGGCAAAACGGTGGTGATGGCCGCGCTTATTCTCTACCACTACCTCAACCGCCAGCAGTATCGGCAAGACGTGCGCTTTGCCGACTACTTTTTGCTGGTGGCGCCCGGCATCACCATCCGCGACCGGCTGGGCGTGCTGCGCGCCGACACCACCGCCGACCGCAACTACGCCCAGGACTACTACCACCAGCGCAAGCTGGTGCCCGTGCAGTACGAAGACGTGCTCGAAGGCTTGAACGCCCGCCTGGCCATCGCCAACTACCATCAGTTTGAGCCCCGCACCCTGCAAGGCAACAAGCGCGGGGCCTTCGATGGCAAAATCGGCGTCGATGGCAAAAAGCAGGAAGAAAAGGAAGACTACGCGCAGGTTTTCAAGCGCTTGCTGAGTGGCTTCCGGCCCGGCGGCCGGCTGCTGGTGCTCAACGACGAAGCCCACCACTGCTACAAACCACTGGACGCGCCCGGCAAGAAAAAGAAGCTGGCCGACGGCGACGAAACCAGCCCCGACGAGAACGCCCGCGCCGCCGTATGGTTTAGCGGGCTGCGCGAGCTGGCGCAGCGCTACCAGCTCACGGCGGTGTACGATTTGTCGGCCACGCCCTACTACTTGCAGGGCTCGGGGCACAAGGCCTACACGCTGTTTCCGTGGATAGTAACGGACTTTGGGCTGGTCGAAGCCATTGAGAGCGGGCTGGTTAAGATTCCCTACCTGCCCGAAAAGGACGACACTCAGCAGCTCGACATGCCGGTGCTGCGCAACCTCTACGAGCACGTGCGCGAGCACCTACCCAAGATGGGCAAGGCCACCGAGCGCAAGGAGAAAGGCGCGGCCTACGTCGAGAAAAAGCCCGACTTGCCGCAGCTGCTCACGGCCGCGCTTGACCAGCTAGTGGCTCATTATGAAGAATATGACCAGGGCGTACGCGAGCGCGGCGAGCGCCGCCCCGAGCTGCTGAGCACGCCGCCCGTGCTGATAGTGGTGTGCAACAACACCGGCGTGTCGAAGGAGGTGTACAAACACATTGCCGGCTACGAATACCACGACCCCAAGCACGGCCGGGTAGTGGCGCAAGGGCACCACGAGATTTTCTCCAACTACCGGCCCGATGGCTCGCCCCGGCACCGTCCGCCTACCCTGCTCATCGACTCGGATGCCCTCGAAAACAGCGGGCAGGTAGACGAGGAGTTTCGGCGGGTGTTCAAGGACGAAATCGAGCAGTTTCGGCGCGAGTACCGCCGCCTCTACCCCGACCGCTCGGCCGACGACCTCACCGAGGCCGACCTGCTGCGCGAGGTGGTGAACACCGTGGGCCGGCCGGCCAAGCTGGGCGCGCACGTGCGCTGCGTGGTCAGCGTGAGTATGCTCACCGAAGGCTGGGACGCCAACACCGTGACCCACATCATGGGCTTGCGGGCCTTCGGCTCGCAGCTCTTGTGCGAGCAGGTGGCGGGCCGCGCCCTGCGCCGCCGCCACTACGAGCTGGTGGGCTACGACCGGCACGGCGAGGCCGTGGTGGGCACTACCAAGGCCGACAAGGCCCGCATCACGGCCTATAAGTTTCCGCCCGAGTACGCCCGCATCATCGGCATTCCCTTCAAGGCGTTTCAGCGCGGCAAGGGCGGGGGCAGCGGCGGCGTGGGCGGCGAAGAGGTCATACCCGTCCGGGCGCTGGCCGAGCGCAGCGCCTTGGAAATCAGCTTCCCCAACCTGCTGGGCTACCGCGAGGAGCTGGGCACGGACACGCTGGTGCCCGACTTCGCGGCGGTAGGCAAGTTCGAGCTGGACTTCTCCAAAATTCCGACCCATACGGAGCTGGCCTCGGCCTTTTCGGGCGCTACCGAGGATATGCGCTTGCAAGCCCACGAGCACCTGCGCGACAACGAGGTAGTGTACCACGTGGCGCGGGAGGTGATGCGCTACCACTTTTCCGACATCAACCACGAGCCCAAGATGGAGTACTTCGGGCCCGTGCGCCGCATCGTGGCGCAGTGGTACGACGAGTGCCTGACGCTGGTGCACCAGACCGACCCCACCTTCAAGCGGCTGGTGAAATACTGGGACGCGCAGGCCGTGGCCGCTCACATTGCGGAGGCAATTAAGGTAGGTGTACCCGAAGAAGAACGCCGCATCCGGCCGGTACCATTCAAGTATAATGCACTGGGCAGCACGCGCTTCGTGCACGGCCAAACTACCCGGCCGGTATTCGCCACCACCAAAAGCCACGTCGACTACGTGGTGGCCGACACCGAGAGCTGGGAGCAAATCTGCGCCAAGGTGCTCGAAGACTTGCCCGAGGTCATTTGCTACGTCAAAAACGCCTTTCTGGACTTCAAAATCCCCTACCTGCGCGAGGGCCACCGGCACGACTACCTGCCCGATTTCGTGGCCCGCGTGCGCACACCCGCCGGGCAGGTCGTGAACCTCATTATCGAGGTCACGGGCATGAACAAAGACAAGCAGGCCAAGAAGCTTTACACCGAAAAGTACTGGCTGCCCGCCGTGAACGGTGACCTGGCCGCGCTAGGGCTGCCGGCCGATGAGCCGTGGGCTTTCATTGAAATCAGCGAGGATATCCGGTTCACGCGGAATCACTTGGTGGAAAAGATTAAGAGTTTATAAATCAGCCTTAAAACGGTCATGCAGAACGCAGCGCAGCGGAGTGAAGCATCTCGCGTGGCGCAGTAATTCTTGGCGCTAGCAACGAAACGAGCGAGATGCTTCACTCCGCTGCGCTGCGTTCTGCATGACGGAATAACGCAGTTCGCTTATTTCTCATGCCCAAAAAACAAACGTCCGCCCCTGCCGCCGACCCCACCGCCTACGTCCACCAGGATAAGCGCACGCTCATTCCGTCCGAAACGGAGGCCGGAGCCGAGCAATTCAACCCCAAAGTGCAAGGCCACTTGACGCATCAGCTCGACAAAAACCCCATCATCCACCGCGGGCAAGACCCCGAGCTGAAGTGGCTGGGCAAGTACGACCACGACGGCGAACAGCCTGATTATCTAAAGCTTGACATTCGCTCGCTCTATCGCCACGAGCACATCCGGCCGCAGGAGCTGATGGCCCGCCTCTACCGCGAGCGCTTGGCCGAGGCCAACGCCCAGCTCGGCCTCTTCGGCCAGGACTACCAGACCGTGGACGAGCTCGACAAGCCCCTGAGCTACTACCAGCACCACGCCGCCTGGGAAAACCGCCTCATCCTCGGTGACTCGCTGGCCGTGATGACCTCACTACTGGAGCGCGAGGGCCTGGGCCAGAAGGTACAAATGGTGTACCTCGACCCGCCCTACGGCATCAAATACGGCTCGAACTGGCAAATCAAGCTCAACAACCGCACCGTGCAGGACGGCAAGGACGAGCACCTCTCCTCCGAGCCCGAGCAAATAAAAGCTTTCCGCGATACCTGGGAGCTGGGCATTCACAGCTACCTTAGCTACCTGCGCGACCGCCTGCTGGTGGCGCGGGAGCTACTGACGGAATCAGGCTCGTGCTTCGTGCAGATTTCGGATGAGAACGTGCACTTGGTACGGAACCTGATGGATGAGATTTTTGGGAGCGAGAATTTTGTGAGCCAAATAACAGTCATCAAAACCTCTGGATTGGGTGCAGTTCTCTTACCTCGGCAGAATGATTATTTGGTATGGTACTCCAAAAATATCAATCGCATTAAGTTTCATCAGCTTTACAAAGACAAAGGGTTTGAAGCTTCTGGTGCAGAAGCTTATACCCACGTCGAGTTGACGGATGGCAGCAAAAGACGACTCTCAAAAGAAGAGCGCCAAGACTCATCCAAGTTGCCCAAGGAGGCCAGAATTTTCAGATACGGCGACCTCACCAAACCTGGCCCAGGCCGAAAGTATCCGGTGATTATAAATGGCATGGAATACACTTCTGGTAGCCGTTGGTGGGGCATGCCTGAAGAATCAATGGCTAAGATGATTGCCTTGGGCCGAGTGGCCGTCCAAGGCAAAACGTTGTCTTATGTGCGCTACCTAGACGATTTTCCAGTATACCCTATTACCAATGTCTGGAGCGATACGGGCACCGGTAGCGGACTGGACAAAGTATATGTTGTACAGACAGATACTAAAATCATTCAGCGCTGTCTTTTGATGTGCACTGACCCTGGCGACCTCGTCTTAGACCCCACTTGCGGTGCTGGCACAACCGCCTATGTGGCTGAGCAATGGGGCAGGCGCTGGATTACGGTCGATACGTCCCGCATTGCTATAAATCTCGCTAAAACGAGGCTTATGACTGCCGCTTATCCCTACTACACGCTGCACGATGAGACTGGCAAGGACGTAAGACAAGGCTTCGTTTACCGCGAGGTACCGCACATTACCTTAAAGAGCCTGGCTAATGGCGAGCCCGCCACCGAAAAGCTCTACGACCAGCCCGAAGAAGACAAAAAGCGTCTGCGCGTGGCCGGCCCTTTTACCGTCGAAACGCTGCAAAGCCTGAACCCCGTAGCCCCTGAAGAGCTGGAAACGCCCGCCGAAGAGCTCGAAAGCCAGGCCCAGTTTGAGACGCGGGTATTTGCGGGCCTCATGGCCTCGGGCGTGCGCAACGGGGCCAAAAACGAGCAGGCCGTGTTCCTGCGCGTGGAGCGGCGCGCCTCGCCCGCCCTGCCCGCCGAGGGCTACTGGCGCGATGCCGAGGGGCGCGAGCGCAAGGCTTATTTCTTGCTCGGCCCGCGCTTCGGCACCGTGAGCAAAAGCCAGGTCAACGACGCCGTGAAGGAGTGCCGGCAGCTCGGCGATGCCGACTGGCTGGTGGTGCTGGGCTTCGCCTTCGACGATGCCATCGAAAACCGCGCCCAGACCACCAGCGCCGGAACCTTCCAAGTCACGCGCGCCCGCATCGGCGAGGATTTGCTCCAGGAAGGCTTGCTGAAAAAGGA
The DNA here is from genome assembly GCA_964277755.1 of uncultured Hymenobacter sp. Classification (GTDB taxonomy): domain Bacteria; phylum Bacteroidota; class Bacteroidia; order Cytophagales; family Hymenobacteraceae; genus Hymenobacter. Next base: position 47,967 of record CAXYJY010000030.1, on the reverse strand, counting down.
CAAGAAAGCGGCCTCGTTCGTGACCATCGGCGAGCCCGAAATAGCGCTGCTGCGCGACGAGGCCGCTGGCACGGCCACCGTGGAGGTGCGCGGCCTCGACATCTGGGACCCCATCAACAACCTGCTACGTGCTCGGTCCGTGGAGGACATCTCCTACTGGATGCTTGACGACGACTACGACGGCTCCAACTTCCTGGTGCGACAGGTGTTCTTCTGCGGCGGCGAGAAGGGCGAATTCAAAAAATGGCGCACCAAGCTCGACGGCCAGGCCAGCGCCAGCACCAAGCGCAAGGCTGAGCAAACCCTGCGCATCGAGCTGGACGAGGACGCCTGGGAGCGCCTCTATGGCTTCCAGTCGCACCCCATCTCGCTCAAAAAAGGCCGGCAGGTAGCCGTGCGCGTCATCAGCCAGTTTGGCGAGGAAAGCACGCGCGTACTCACGCTCTAAACCCTTGCATTCATACGTAAAAAGGCCGGCCCGCTACGCAGCGGGCCGGCCTTTTTAGTAAATATAAAGCGGAAGAGTGAGCAGGTATAATTAGTTGCGCACTACGCGCTGGGTGGTAGCGCCGGCGGCCGTGGCCACATGCAGCAGGTACGTGCCGGGGACTAGCGTGGGCAGCGCGGTCAGGGCCTGGGGCGCGGCACCCAGCTGCACGGTGGCCGTGTACACGGGGCGGCCGTCGGTAGTGAACAGGGCCACGGTGGCGGGCTGGGTTTCAGCGGTGCCGGGTAGGGCCACGCTCAGCTCGGTGGTGAAGACGGTGGGGTAGGCTACGGGCCTGGCCAGGGCGGCGGCACTGGCGGCCAGCGTCACCACCGGCGAGTAGGTGGCGGTGCCGTCGAGGTCTACCTGACGCAGGCGGTAGTAGCGGGTGGCGGCAGCGGCGGCATCCACAAACTGGTAGCTGCGGGCGGCGCTGGTGGTGCCGGCGGCGGCGAGCTGGCCGATTTTCGCAAACTCCTGGCCATCAACCGAGCGCTCTACCTCAAAGCGAGCGCTGTTGGCTTCCGAGGCGGTAGTCCAGCGCAGCACGTTGCCGGCGCTGCCGGCCTGGCCGCTGAAGCTGGTGAGCACCACCGGCAACGGGCCGGGGTTGTTGACGGCCCCGGCGGCCAGCGTGGGTTGGGTGCTCGACTGCGTTTGCTCGTAGCGCTGAATGGTGCCGCTGGCGTTGCCCACGAAGAGGTCGAGCAAACCGTCGCCGTCGAGGTCGGTGATGGCCGGGGCCGCGTAGCCGCCGATGCTGCCCACGCTGATGGCCGTAGTGCCATCGGTAGTCAGATTACCTACTTTTTTGAAGGTAGCCGAGTTGGCGGCCGACTGCGTGTAGAGCACGATATTGCCGGTTTTGTTGCCGAGCAACATGTCGAGGTAGCCGTCGCCGTCGTAGTCGGTCAGCAGGGGCTTGTCTACGTCGCCGGCGTCGATGGCGGTACCGTCGGCCAGGGTCATGCGGCCTTTGTCGGCGAAGGTAGCCGTGTTCACGGCGCTTTGCTCATAGCGGCGCAGGGTACCGTCGTTGCTGCCCACCAGCACGTCGAGCAGGCCGTTGTTGTCGAGGTCGGCCACCGTGGGGCGGGGATACGAGCCGGCATTGGGCGCGCCGGTGGTAGCGGTGCCGTAGGGGTTGACGAAAAGCGTGGCCTTCGTGAAAACCAGCGCGTTGGCCCCCGTAGCAGCCAGCTGCTCGTAGCGTAGCACGGTGCCCGTGTCCTCGCCCACCAGTAGCTCCAGCAGGCCGTCGCCGTCGAGGTCGGCCAGCGTGGGCTTGGCGTAGTTGCCCACGTCGAGGGTGGTGCCGTCGCTGTTTTTGAGCAGCACGCCGGTGCCGAAGGTAGCCGCGCCGGCCGCCGTTTGCTCAAACACCGTGATGGTGCCGTTGCCGTTGCCCTGAATCAGGTCAATAAGCCCGTCGCCGTCGAGGTCGCCGGCGGTGGGCGTCGAGTAGTTGCCGGGCGAGGTAGTGCCCGTGACGCTGGTCGCAACCTGGGCGTAGCTCACCGACGATGACTGCCGCGTGATGCCCAGCTTGCCGCTGGTGATGGCCGTGCCGGTGCTGGTAGTGAGGCGCATGCGGCCGGTGGCGGCGGCGGCGGGCACAATCACGTCAATCGAAGTAGTCGAAGCCTTGGCCACTTTCATCGGCTGGCCGTTAATCATCACCGACTTGAGGTTGCCGAACCCGAGGCCCGAGATAGTGACGGTAGCACCGGCCGCCGCCTGGCTAGGCGAGAAACCCAGGATAGTTTGGGCCGAGGCGGCTACCGGCAGCAGGCCGAGGCTGGCCAGCGCGAGGCGGCGGAAAAGGGGTAGCAAATCGGGAGTGGCAAGGCAGAACATGGTAGCAGAAGCGAAAGGCGAATAATGTAACAGAGCGAAAAACGAATTTTAATAACTAGCTTTTAATCAAAGCTTATTTTTATCTATTGCTGAGCTTGACTAACCGCTGCCGTTTTAGTGATACAAAATTATTTTGCCTCTCCAGGCCCGTTTGGCCTTTCTAGCTTAACCCGACCATCGCGCCTCCCAACGCGGCCTTTTTCTGTGCGAACTATCTGAACTCTCTCCCAAATTAAGACAACCGTACATAATATAGACTACTCATAATCAGCGACAATACCATTTTTTATTGCCGTAGTACCAAGCCTTAGCAACCCAATGCCGACTCGGGCAGCTTCATAGCCGCTCGCGCACCTCGCGCAGCAGGCGCTCCATGGCGTTGCGGGTGGCCTGGTCGCTGCCCGGAATGCCGTTGTTGAAGAACGTAACGGCTACCAGCCGGCCGCTGCGGCAGCGCACGTAGCCGGCCAGGTTGCAGGTGTGGGTGAGGGTGCCGGTTTTGCCCCACAGCCAGGGCAGCTTGGGCGGCCCGGCCTCGAAGTAGCGCTTGCGCAGGGTGCCCTGCCCGCCGCCGGCCGCCAGCAAGCCCAGTAGGCGCGGCTCGGGCACCTGCCGGTGCAGGCGCACCAGCAGCGCCGTGAGGGCGCGCGGCGTCAGCAAGTTCAGGCGCGACAGCCCCGAGCCATCGACCCAGTCGGGGCGGTCGGGCAGGTCGCGCAGCTGATTTTTAAGCAAGTAGCGAATGGCCCGCGCCCCGCTCAAGGAGTCGCGGTAGCCCACCTGCGTGCTGGTCATCAGCAAGAGCTGCTCGGCCAAGAAGTTATCGCTCACGCGCAGCATGCGGCGGTAGAGCGAGTCGGCGCGCAGCCCGCGCAAGGTGCGGATGCTGTCGCGGCCGGGGCGCGGGTGCCACGCCGTGCCCACGATGGCGCGGCGCAGCGTGTCGCCGAGCAGGCGCAAAAACAGCGGGCGGCTGGTGCGGTAGGGCACCTCGTCAATCCATTTTTTGGACGACGGGCGGTAAGTAAAGCGGTTTTCGAGCTGGGCGCGGTACACGTGCATCTCGTCGTCCTGGTCGGGCGAGAGGCGAAACTCGCTACCCGCCCGCTCGGTGAGCGGCGCGAAGGCCCGCGGCAGCACCCGCACCCGCTGCGGCAGCGCCTGGGTTGGCGCGCCCGGCCGGGGCCGCACCAGCTGCGGGGCCGCCGCGTAGAAGCGCACCGTGTTGCCATACAGCGGAAACGCCGTGCGCTCGGGCTGGAAGTAGTAGTTGAAATCGTCCCAGGTCCAGCCCGGCCCGTAGGCCGGCACGGTGGCGATGTCACAGTAGGCCAGCAGCTTCTCGGGCCGGTTGGCCAGGAAGGTGTAGGCCCGGCGCGAGGGCACGTCGCCGTGCAGCAGCGTGGGGTCGCCGGTGCCCTGGAAGAACAGCGTATCGCCCCGCGAGAAGTAGCGCAAGCTGGGCAGCGAGTCGGGCAGTAGCGTGAGGCCGGCGTAGAGGCTGAGCAGCTTCATGGTACTGGCCGGCGTGAAATAGCGCCCCTCGTTGTAGCCAAACAGCGCCTCGCCGGTGCTGGCATCGGCCAGGGCCACGCCTACCATCTGGCGGCGTAGCGTGGCCGAGCTATCTAGTTGCTGGCGCAGCCAGGGCAAGTCGGCGCGGCCGGTGGCCGAGTCGCGCACAAGGCCGGGCGGGGCGGGGGCGGTAGCAGGCGGGTTCTGGCCGCAGGCGGTGGTGAGCGAGAGCAGCGCCAGCGGCAGCAGCGCGACAAAGCGCCGCGGCCGGCGCTGGAAAAGGACGGAAAGCAAAGGAACAGGCACGGGCGCAACTTAAGCAGAAACCCCGGCGCAGGCGGCCGGGCGGGGGTTTTTACGGGCGGGCGCGCCGGGCGGCCGGTACCTTTGCGGCTACTATACGCTTCTTTCCGGCCGCCGCGCGCGGGGCCGGCTTTTCCGTTTCTGAGATGAAAAAATACCTGTTGCTACTGCTGCTGGCGGGCTACCAAGCTTCGGCTCAAGGCACCCCACCCCTCACCGCCCAGCTTGCCCGCGTAAAGCTGACGTTCGCCCTCGGGGCCGACGGGCGGCCCACCTACGCCGTGACTTACGGCACCAAGCCCGTGGTTCAACCCTCGCGCCTGGGTCTGGTTTTTCAGGACAAGCAGGGCTTCGACGGACCACTAACGCTGACGGGCAGCGAGGTAAAAGACGTGGACGAAACCTGGCAGCCGGTGCTGGGCGAAGTCAAAAACATTCGCAACCGCTACCAGCAGCTGACGGTGCATCTGCGGCAGCCCGCCGCGCCCGGCCGCCGCCTCGACGTAGTATTTCGCGTGTTTGCCGATGGCGTGGGCTTTCGCTACGAGCTGCCGCGCCAACTGGCGCTCGGCAACTGCGTGGTGACGGACGAGCTGACGGAGTTTGCGCTGCCCGCCGACCACCAGACGTTCTGGCTGCCCGCCGACTACGACACCAACGAGTACCTCTACACCAAGTCGCGCTTGAGCGCTGTGGACAATACGGCGCAGGTACGGAACTCGGGCGAAATCGCGGTGCGCAACGCCCCCGACGCGCAAGGCGTGGCCACACCGCTCATGCTCAAGGCCGATAACGGGTTGTACGTCAACATCCACGAGGCGGCGCAGGTCGACTACCCGGCCATGCAGCTGCACGTGGACGGAGCCAGCCACCGCCTCACGGCACAACTCGTGCCCGACGCGGTAGGCAGCAAGGCCTTCTGGCACGCGCCGGCCCGCACGCCCTGGCGCACCATCGTCGTGAGCGACAAGGCGACCGACATTCTGGCGTCCAAGCTCATTCTCAACCTCAACGAGCCCAGCAAAATCGCCGATACGGGCTGGATAAAGCCGATGAAATTCGTGGGCGTGTGGTGGGAAATGCAGGTCGGCAAAAGCGACTGGAAGTACGCCGAAAGCCTGGATACGCTCGACGCACGGGGCCGCCTCATCCCGACCAGCCGGCACGGGGCCAACACGGCCAACGTGAAGCGCTACATCGATTTTGCGGCCCAGCACGGCATACAAGGGGTGCTGGTCGAGGGCTGGAACGTGGGCTGGGAAGACTGGTTTGGCAACTGGAAAGAGCGCGTGTTCGACTTCGTAACGCCCTATCCCGACTTCGACGTGGCGAGTCTCAGCGCTTACGCTAAAAGCAAGAATGTCAGCCTCATCATGCACCACGAAACCAGCGGCGCGGCCACCAACTACGAGCAGCACCTCGACACGGCCTACGCCTTTATGAACCGCTACGGCTACCCCGCGGTGAAAACCGGCTACGTGGGCCGCATCATTCCGCGCGGCGAGCACCACGATGGGCAGTGGATGAGCAACCACTACGTGCGGGTGGCCGAAATGGCGGCCAAGCACCACGTAACCGTGGACATGCACGAGGCCGTGCGCCCCACTGGCCTCTCGCGCACCTATCCCAACTGGCTGGCCAGCGAGGCCGGCCGCGGCAACGAGTACAACGCCTTCAGCGTGGGCAGCCCGCCCGCGCACGAAACCATCCTGCCCTTCACGCGCCTCATGGGCGGGCCGATGGACCACACGCCCGGCATCTTTAAGCTGCAAGGCTACAGCGCCAGCGACCCCAAGCGCCAGGTACACACCACCCTGGCCAAGCAGCTGGCCTTGTACGTGACCCTGTACTCGCCGCTGCAAATGGCCGCCGACCTGCCCGAAAACTACGAAGCGCACCTCGACGCCTTTCAGTTTATCAAGGACGTGCCGACGGACTGGGACGATACGCGCATGCTCGCCGCCGAGCCGGGCGACTACCTCACCACCGTGCGCCAGGCCAAGGGCCGCGACGAGTGGTACCTGGGCAGCATCACCAACGAAAATGCCCGGCAGCAGCCCGTTAAGCTCGATTTTCTCACGCCCGGCCGCCGCTACGAGGCCATCATCTACGCCGATGGCCCGGATGCCGACTGGCAGCGCAACCCGGCCAGCTACCAGATTACCCGGCAGGTAGTCACCAGCAAGTCGCGGCTGACACTGCGGCTGGCACCGGGCGGCGGCGCGGCCATCAGCTTTCGGCCGGTAAGTAGCCGGTAGCAGTACCGAAATAATACACTTGATTGACAGCAACATCGATGCTCATTTTATAATCAACTATATAATTCATCATATTTCTTGAACTCAAGCTGTACGGTTTTCGCGTCGTGCTGGTACATTTGGGGCTCACTGAATTCAAACACAATGCCTGACGCCTCCACCATCACCAAAGCGCAATACGACCAATACACCAGCGACTGGGCTGCCCTCATCGAAAGCGGTAATAACGACCTGCTGCGCCAAGCTTTTCAGGCTCCGAACGGGGCGCGCTTTACGTTCCTGAATTTCTCGCTCGACCAAGTGGTGGCGCTAGTCGCGGCCCCGGGGGTGCTGAGCATCAAGGCGCGCTTTCTGCTGATGCCCGAGGGGGCGAGTGGGTCGCGCTTCAGCGTGGCGCTGTTTGCCGCCGACACGCCGGCCAAAAACACCGACGAGCCGCTGACGCCCTACTACATCCCGACTTCGGCCCCGGCCACCACCACCCAAACCGTGGACCCTTCCTCGGGGCCCGATACCAAGATACCCCAGCCCGAAGCGGTGGGCCGGCTTACCGACTGGGCCAACACGCAACCCAGCAATTTTACCACCGACATCTTCACCACCGATAGCGGCCCGCTGCGAGGCTGCAATTTTGAGGTGAGCACCTTGCAAGACCCGCTGGCGGCGGCCCCGCCCTACGGCACTAAAAGCCTGTTTCTCAACCTCGGCCTCATTCAGGACCCCGAGCCGACCTCGGACCTGGTCGTGTACATCGGCGAGCTTGGCAGCCGCGTGCAAGGTAGCGTGAAAGGGCTGCCGACTGACGACGTATACTATAACCATAGTGCACTGTGCCCACCTAACCACTAGCACGTTTTTCGCTCGTTTTTACCTGTAAACCATCCTGCGGCGCGGTATGCTTGATACCTACTTGGGCTACCTATTGCATTTTAATGTTGGGCTAGCGGTGGCGACCGGTCTATTGGGGCTGGTGCGCTACCGCCAGCTGGCCCCCAGCCTGCGCTGGCTGGCGCTTTTGGCAGGCTTTGACGCTGCGTCGGAGCTGACTTACTCGCTATTAATGGATGTCTTTAAATTCAGCAATAATATGTTCCTAACGCCATTTGTCTTGGCTGGGGAGATAGTATTGTTGACTTTGTTGTACCAGCAGGTGCTGCGGTCGGCTACATTCAACCGGGTAGTACCGTGGCTACTGGGAATTTACTGTTTCTACGCGCTGCTCAACAGCTCCGTGGTAACTACTGTCACCACTAACTCGGTGAGTCTGGAAATTGTCAGCGACCTGCTACGAATAGGGCTGGCTGGCCTTTATTTTCAGAAGCTGCTCAATGAGTTGCGGGTCGAAAATCTCCAGCGCGACCCCTTCTTTTGGTTTTCAGTAGCGCTGGCTATGTATGGCCTGGGCAATATGTTAATCACCTTGTTCAGCAACTACCTGCTGGCGCACTATTCGGTAAACCTGCAAAAAATCATTATGTGGGGCGTGCGCAACGTGTTCAATATTGAACTCTACCTTGCCTACATCTTGGTGCTGTGGGCGCGCCCGGTGCCCGCCAACGCGGGCGAGGCCCGCCCGGCCTAAACGAGCGGACGCAGAAAGCAGTATGCCAGGTACGAAGAGGTAGCGGCAGGCTGTCCGCTACCTCCTTCTTGCCAATGAGTATTAAACTGCTTGCGTCCATTGCCGGCTACCTGACGATAGGGCTGGTGCTGGTGGCCGCCGCCGTTGGCCTGGCCCGCTACCGGCGGCTGCCCCAGGCACTGCGCTACGTGGCGCTGCTGGCCGCCTTCGACGTGGTGATGGAGCTCACCGTCGTGGCCCTGCATCGCCTCCTGCACCTGCCCTCCAACCTGTTTCTGTTTCCCCTCATCGCGATTGGGGAAGTTGGGCTGCTGGCGCTGGCCTACCGGGCGGCGCTCGGGTCGGCCACCTTCGGGCGGGTTGTGCCGTGGGTGGTGGCCGGGTTCAGCGCCTACGCGCTGTGGGTGAGCTGGGTGGAATTTCACCGCGTGCACTACCCCATTATCATCCAGATTACGGCCGATTTGCTGCAATTCACCCTGGCCGCGCTGTATTTTTGGAAGCTGCTGCGCGAGCTGCACGTCGAGCATCCGCAGCGCGACCCGCTCTTCTGGGTGTCGGTAGGGCTGGTGGTGTTCGTGCTGGGCGATTTGCTGATTATGCTATTCAGCAACTACCTGCTGGCGCACTACTCACTAGGGCTCCAGCGGCTGATGCTGGGGGTAGTGCGGCCCGGCTTTCTTCTTTTTCTTTACGGCTGCTACAGCCTGGCCTTATGGATGCCCCCGCCGAAAACGAATTCGTTAAGCTCCTGATTGTCGGCATCGGGCTGCTGCTGCTGGTGGGCGGCGCGCTGGTGCTGTTTGTGGTCACTTACCAAAAGCGGCTGCTCCAGCAGCAGCTGCGCCTGCGCGAAACCGAGGCCGAGTACCAGCGCCAGCTGCTGGCCGCCGTGATTGAGGCCCAGGAGCACGAGCGCGAGCGCATCGGGCGCGACCTGCACGATGGCATCGGGGCCACGCTGGCCACCACCCGCCTGCTGCTGGGCCGCCTGCAAGGCAACAGCCAGCCCACCGCCGCCGCCGAGGATGCCGGCCTCTACGGCATGGTCAACGAGCTGATGGGCACGGCCGTGCACGACGTGCGCAGCATCTCGCACAGCTTGTTTCCAGCCGTACTCTCGCGCTACGGCCTCGCCGACGCCCTCCAGCACCTCGTAGACGTGAGCAACGAAACCGGTGCCCTCGACGTGGAGCTGGAAGTAGACTACCCCCAGCCGCTGCCGCTGGCCCAGGAGCTGGCCCTCTACCGCATTTGCCAGGAGCTGATTCACAACGCCCTGAAGCACGCCAAGGGTGCCACCCGCCTCGACGTACTGCTGCGCCAGCGCGGCCCCCTGCTCACGCTGGTGGTCGAAGACGACGGCTGCGGCCTGCCCGCCAGCTACGGCCCCGAGGGCCCGGCGCTCATCAAGGGCGCGGGCCTGCGCAGCATCGATGTGCGCGTGCAAATGCTGCACGCCCGCCTGCGCCAGGAGTCGGAGCCCGGCCAGGGCCTGCGCACGCTGGTCGAAGTGCAGTCGCCGGCGGCCGCAGCGTAGCGCGGGCTTTTGCGCAGCTTATTTACCCGCGCCGCTGCTTTCCCGTACTGTTAAGTCTGCGTTACCCCACGGCCTCTGCCAAATCGTTTGGGGCACGGGCAGGCGACCTTTGCAGTATGGCTACAGTTGATTTCCCGGTTCAGATAGCCTTGCTCGACGACCACCCGTTGTTCAGGCAGGGTATGCGCTACATTTTACAGTCCTTGCCCTTTGTAGAGTCGGTGGTCGAAGCCGGCGAGTATGCCGAGCTGCTGGCGCTGTGCCGCCAGCGTCTGCCTGATATACTATTGCTCGACCTGCAGATGCCCGGTATGGACGGCCCCGCCGTGGCCGAGCGCCTGCTGGCCGAGTTTCCCGACCTCAAAATCATCGTGCTCTCGATGTTCTCGGCCGACAAGTTCATCACCCAGATGATGAAGCTCGGCGCCCGCAGCTACCTGCCCAAAGACGTGAACCAGACGGAATTGACCCAGGCGCTGGAAGCCGTACTTACCACGGGCAACTACTTCAGCGAGCGCGTGTCGCGGGCGCTGATGCGCGGCGTGCAGCAGCCCAGCCGCCAGCCCGCCGCCAGCCTGCTCCTTACCGAGGAGGTACATTTTACCAAGCGCGAGCTCGACGTGCTGCGCCTCATCTGCGAGGGCCGCACCACGGCCGAAATAGCCGAGGACCTGTTTCTGAGCAGCCGCACCGTGGACGGCCACCGCCAGCGCCTGCTCGAAAAAACGGGCTCGCCCAATGTGGCCAGCCTCGGCGTGTACGCCGTGCGCCACGGCCTGCTCGACGGCTGAATCAGTAGCTTCAGGGGGTACCCCCGTAAAAATACGGGGGTCAGAAAAAAGGGTATTTCTACGCTAAAACCAGCCTGGACCTCTGCGCCAATTTTGCATTGCAAATGCCTGGGCACGGTAGGTGCCGCTGCTTTTCCTTTCTGAGCTATCCGCTTCCCCCCAAACTTAGCCTTGCCGCGCCCCGGCTCGGCCTTCACAGCCTCGCTCTATCTCCCGGCCGCCCGGCCGCTGAAAACAAACTACCTAGCTCTACTCCTGGCCGCCCGGCCACCGAAAACAAACCGCCTTATTCTGCATCCGGCCACCCGGCCACCCCGAAAAACAAGCTTAGCACCAAGTAGCCCCGCGCTGCCTTTCGCCGCCCACCCGGCCGAAGGCAACGCGGGGCTAGCTGCTTTCAAGGGCTTTTGCAACCGGCCGGGTTGAGGCTCGTCCTTCGGCCTGTTTTTACCTCTACCGTTGCCGATGCTACCTAAAACCTGTTTATTGCTACTAAGCCTGCTGACGCATTCGCTGTTGAGCTTTGGCCAGCCCAAGACGCCCGCCGGCTTTGGCTACCGCCACCTGCGGCTGCGCTACCAGCGCGACACGGTCGATGTGCTGGTGCTTTCCAAAAAAGGCGAGGAGCTAAAGCGTAAGCCCCTACTATTCCTCGCGCAAGGGTCTTTGCCCAAACCCTTGCTACTCCTCGGCGAGCAGGGTCCGTACCCGGTGTTCGTGTTCGCCGGCCTCAACAGCCACTACCTCGACAACTATCACCTAGCCATTGCGGGCAAGCCCGGCGTGCCGGTAGTGGCCAGCACGAAAGCCTTGCAACCCAATTTCACTTACAACGACCCGCGCACCGGCCTGCCGCCCATAGCGTACTGCCAGCGCAACTACCTCGAATACTACGTGGCCCGCAACCAGGCTGTGCTGCGCTACCTGGGCCGCCAGCCCTGGGTCGATGCCCACGACATTTCGGCCGTCGGGCATTCGGAAGGCACCGCTGTCGTAGCCCGCATGGCGCGCCACCCCGGCCCGTTGCGCCGCATTATCTACCTCAACGGCAGCCCGCTAGGGCGCCTGCCCATCATTATGGTCGGCTTACGCAGGTCGGACGCCGACTCGGCTATCGCGGAAAACGAGCTGCGCCACTGGCGAGAGGTAGTAGCCAACCCGCGCGCCTGCGACTGCACCATTCCCAACGATTCCAACCGCAACCTCAGCTCTTTTTCGGAAACGCAGAGCCCGTTGCAAGACTTGCTACACACCCGCATCCCGGTATTCGTTGGCTACGGCACCCGCGACGATGCGGTGGGGCAAAACGACTACCTGCGGCTGGAAGCCGTACGCGCCGACAGAAATAACCTCACTTTCCGCGCCTACCCCGGCCTGGAGCACAATTTTGCGGGCTTCACCAACGGGCAGGTAGACTACGACAAGTGGCACTGGGACCGCGTCGCCCGCGACTTCTTTGCCTGGATGAAGGCGCATTAGCTTCTACTTCATCGTCAGAAATTTCTGTTGCATCAATTCCTGCACCGAGCGTCCCGAAAGCTTGCTTTCGAGCCACGAAATGATGTCAAAATACAGAAATGGCCGCCGCTCGTAGGGCTGCGCGGCAATCTCTTCCAGCCGGGCTTTCAGCTTGCTAAACTCGTCGCGCAGCTGGCCGGGGGCCACGCTGCCTACCCGCCGCAAAAATTGAAATACCGCCACCTGCACGGGCTGCTGGTCGTTCATCTTGCCCAAAAACTGGTACACCGAGCGCACCTGATGCTCCAGCTCGGCATCCTGCCCGGCCTCGAAGTGCGCCACTAGGTTGAGGATGCGCGAAAAGCACTGCAAGTCCTCGCGCAGACCTTGCTCTTTGTGGTCGATAATGCGATTTAAATACTTGATGGCCTGCTTATATTGCCCGCTCCCGAAGTAGAGGCAGGCAATTTTATAGTAGAAGACCAGCGTGCGGTGCAAATCGAGCTGCGACTTGTACTCGCCCAGTTGCTCCAGCAGCTCAGGCACCATTTCCACGCCCTCAGTGAAGCGCGCCTCTAGAAAACAGGCGTTGATGCGGTTGGTCCAGATGTACTGAAACAGCAGGGCCTCGGTATTGGGCGTGGCGCGCCGCGTCTGGCTGGCCGAGAAGTCTTCCAGCTTGCGCAGCACTTCCATGAACTTGCTGTAGTACTGCATGTTGAACAGCGCCGCCAGCAAGTTGTGCAGCCCCTTGATGTAGAGCATCGTCTGGCTTTCCTGGAGCGCCGGCTGCAACTCAAACAAATCGACCCACTTCTGCGCGTAGCGGTAGCAGGCCCGAAAATCCTGGTTGATGGTATGGTACCACACCTGCGCCTGGTAGAAGTAGAGCTTCTCCCAGAAGCCGCTGGCCGGCCCCAGCGCCGCTGGCACGTGCGCCCGAAAATACGCCGTAAATCGCTCGTGGTCAGCCTGGTTTCGGGCGTGCCCGGCTTGCAGGTACAGCCCGTAGAGCCGCAACGAGGCATTGGACAGCGCGTGTTGCTGGCTCAGGTGCGCCGCCGTAGCCGTGGCCTCGGCCGCCAGCGACTCGGCCCGGCCCTGCAAGCTGCGCGTGATGTACTGCGACTCGATAAGCTTTTCAAAATCAATGGCCAGCAGCGCCACGTGCGGCAGCTCGGCCTGCTGGGCGGCCAGCTTCACCTTGGCCAGCATCCGCAGGGCCTGCTGGTAGAAGCCTTTGTTATAAAGCACGCGGGCGTAGTCGAGCTGCTCGTGCAGCTGAATGTCAAGGTTTTGGCCGGCGTGGTAGAGACGCAAACTGGCCAGCAGCTGCCGGTAGAGATTGGCCTTGAGGTTGGCGAGCTGGGCCCGCTTGAGCGTGGGCACCTGAGCGAGCACGCGCTCTTCGTCGAGGGTTTCTTGGGCATCAAATGCATCGAAGAGCTGCAAGAATTTAAGCCCTTCGGTAGAGCCCTGACGGTTAGTAAACAGGCGAAAATGGCGCTTTTCGGACTGCGTAAGGGATTTTATCAGCTGAAAAACCGGGTCGCTGGCTCTGTTTGGCATTGTAGTATACTTTCGGCCAATTAACTGTTAGTCAGTTTACTATTGAAAAAATCAGCCGACTTGGAAATAGTAGAAACCAGCAAAATTTGTTTTTAGTGGCGCAAAACCACTTGGTACTTGCAGCGCAATACTAAAGCTGCACCCGTCCCGGCGGGTTTTTACTCCTTATGGCAACGCAAAAAATCCAGATTTTCGACACTACCCTCCGCGACGGCGAACAGGTGCCGGGCTGCAAGCTAAACCAACAGGAGAAACTAGTTATTGCCCGGCAGCTAGAAGCCCTCGGCGTCGACGTTATCGAAGCGGGCTTCCCGGTGTCGAGCCCCGGCGACTTTGCCGCCGTGGCCGCCATCGCCGCCCAAACCAAGGAAGCCACCGTGTGCGGCCTCACCCGCGCCGTGGAAAACGACATTCGCGTGGCCGCTGATGCCTTGCGCAGCGCCCGCCGCCCGCGCATTCACACCGGCATCGGTACTTCCGACCTGCACGTGCAGCAGAAGCTGCGCACCACCCGCGAAGACGTAATCGAGCGGGCCGTGGCGGCCGTGAAGCTCGCCAAGAGCTTTGTCGAAGACGTGGAGTTTTACGCCGAAGACGCCGGCCGCACCGACAACGAGTTTCTGGCTAAGGTCTGCGAGGCCGTAATTGCCGCCGGGGCCACCGTCCTCAACATTCCCGACACCACCGGCTACTGCCTGCCCCACGAGTACGGCGCCAAGATTAAGTACTTGTACGAGAACGTGAAAGGCATCGACCGGGCCATCCTTTCGACGCATTGCCACAACGACCTGGGCCTAGCCACCGCCAACTCCATCGCGGGCGTGAGCAACGGCGCGCGCCAAATAGAATGCACCATCAACGGCGTGGGCGAGCGCGCCGGCAACACCGCCCTCGAAGAAGTGGTGCTGATTATGCGCCAGCACCCCACGCTCAACCTCTACACTGACATCAACACCCGCCTGCTCACCGAGACGTCGGCCCTCGTGTCGCACCTCATGAGCATGCCCGTGCAAGCCAACAAAGCTATCGTGGGCGCCAACGCCTTCGCGCACAGCAGCGGCATCCACCAGGATGGCGTCATCAAGTGCCGCGAAACCTACGAAATCATCGACCCCAAAGAAGTCGGGGCCATCGACTCGACCATCGTGCTCACCGCCCGCTCGGGCCGCGCCGCGCTGGCCTACCGCCTCCAAAAGCTGGGCTACCATCTGGAACGCCCCGCCCTCAATGCAGCCTACGCCAGCTTCCTGCAGCTTGCCGACCGCCAGCGCGAAGTAGTTGATACTGATTTGCACATTCTCATTGAAAAATGTGAGAATGTGGTAGATGTGCAAATGTGAGCATTCTACATATCTACCACATTCAACACATTTCCACATTTTATTCTGGCTAAGGAAACGAGGTGGCAGGCGCTGCCAGTGGGTGGGAGCAGGGAAGTCAGGGGGTCGGGTTAACAACCCAATAACACCGTTCTTTCACACTCGTTGATTCGACCAAAACTTCCCCCTGTTACTTCGTTTCCTTGGCTTTTATTATTAAGCTATTAGCTGCTAGCCACTAGCTATTAGCCTTTTTTATTCTCTATCATTACAGAAAAGCTAACAGCTAGCAGCTCCTAAACAATGCCGCGCACCTTAGTCGATAAAATATGGGATGCCCACGTCGTTCGCTCCATCGCGAGCGGGCAGGACGTGGTGTACATCGACCGCCACCTGATTCACGAAGTAACCAGCCCCCAGGCGTTTGATGAAATCGCCGCCCGCGGTCTGGAGCTGTTTCGCCCCAGCCAGATTATCGCCACGGCCGACCACAACGTGCCAACCCTCAACCAGCACCTGCCCATTGCGGAGCCGCTCTCGCGCTCGCAGGTAGATAAGCTGACCGAGAATTGCCAGCAATACGGCATCGAGCTCTACGGCCTGGGCCACCAGCGCCAAGGCATTGTGCACGTTATCGGGCCGGAGTTGGGCCTGACCCAGCCGGGCCTCACGATGGTGTGCGGCGACAGCCACACCAGCACCCACGGCGCATTTGGCGCGGTGGCCTTCGGCATCGGCACCAGCCAGGTAGCACAGGTGATGGCCTCGCAGTGCCTGCTGCTCACGCGTCCCAAGCGGATGCGCGTGGCGGTCGAAGGCGAATTGCGGCCCGGCGTTACGGCCAAGGACTTGATTCTCTACATCATCGCGCAGCTCGGCACGGGCGGTGCCACCGGCTATTTCGTAGAATACGCGGGCAGCGCGGTGCGCGGCCTGAGCATGGAAGGCCGCATGACGGTCTGCAACATGAGCATCGAGATGGGCGCCCGCGGCGGCCTCATCGCGCCCGATGCCACCACGTTTGCCTACGTCGAGGGCCGACCCTTCGCTCCCAAAGGCCAGGCCTGGAATGATGCCGTAGCCTACTGGCAGACGCTGTACTCGGACGAGGATGCGGTGTTCGATGCGGAGTTCGTGTACGACGCGGCCGACATTACGCCCATGATTACTTACGGCACCAACCCCGGTATGGGCATCGCGCTCACCGGGCAAATCCCCAGCCAGGTGGCCGAGGCCGAAGCCGAAAGCTTCGACAAATCCTTGAAGTACATGGGCTTCGAGCGGGGCGAGTCGCTGCTGGGCAAGCAGATTGACTACGTATTCATCGGCAGCTGCACCAACTCGCGCATCGAAGACCTGCGCACCGTGGCCGCTTACGTGGCCGGCAAGCAGAAGGCCCAGCACGTCGAAGCCATTATCGTCCCCGGCTCCAAGCAGGTTGAGCAGCAAGCCATTGCCGAGGGTATCGACAAGATTTTAGCCGAAGCCGGCTTCGAGCTGCGCGAACCCGGTTGCAGCGCCTGCCTGGCCATGAACGAGGACAAAATCCCGGCCGGCAAGTACTGCGTGGCGACCTCCAACCGCAACTTCGAAGGCCGCCAGGGCCCCGGCTCGCGCACGCTGCTGGCCAGCCCGCTGGTAGCCGCCATCACGGCCGTGCAAGGCCGCATCGTTGACATTACGCAGTACTTGAATTAAAAAGGTTTCTGGTTCCTAGTTTCTGGTTTCTGGTTGTCGCTCAACCAAATAACCAGAAACCAGAAACCAGAAACCAGAAACTCAAAATGGAACGCTTCCAAACCCTGCACACCACCGGCCGGCCGCTACCGCTGGAAAATATTGATACCGACCAGATTATTCCGGCGCGGTTTCTGAAAGCGACTACCCGCGAGGGCTTCGGCGAAAACCTATTTCGCGACTGGCGCTACAACGCCGACGGCTCGCCTAAGACTGACTTTGTCCTCAACAACCCGCGCTACGGCGGGCAGATTCTGGTAGCCGGCAAAAACTTCGGCTGCGGCTCCAGCCGCGAGCACGCCGCCTGGGCGCTGTACGACGCCGGTTTTCGGGCGGTAATTTCGAGCTACTTCGCCGATATTTTCCGGGGTAATGCCTTGAATACCGGCCTGCTGCCCTTGCAGGTGAGCGATGAGGTACTGGCCCGCCTGCTGGCCGCCATCGAGGCCGACCCTACCCTAGAGCTCGTCGTGGACTTACCCGCCCAGACGCTGGCCGTACCGGCCTGGGGCGAGACGTTCAGCTTCGCCATCGACCCCTACAAAAAGGAGTGCCTGATAAACGGCTACGACGACATCGACTTTTTAGTGAATCAAAAATCGGCCATCGAGGCCTACGAACAACAACGCGCATGGACATGGTAACCAAGAAAATAGCTTTACTGCCTGGTGATGGCATCGGGCCGGAAGTTTGTCGGCAGGCCGTGAAAGTGCTCGACGCCGTAGCCGAGCGCTTCGGCCACCGCTTTGAGTTTACGTCGCACCTGGTGGGTGCCTGCGCCATCGACGCCACTGGCAACCCGCTGCCCGACGAAACGCTGGCCGCCTGCCGCGCCTCGGATGCGGTGCTCTTCGGCGCCATCGGCGACCCCAAATATGACAACGACCCCAGCGCCAAGGTGCGCCCCGAACAGGGCTTGCTGCGCATGCGCAAGGAATTGGGCCTGTTTGCCAACATCCGCCCCGTAACGGCCTATAAGGCGCTGCTGAAGCACTCGCCGCTGAAGGCCGACCGCATTGAAGGCACCGACCTCGTGATTTTCCGGGAGCTGACGGGCGGCATTTACTTCGGGGAAAAGGGCCGGACCGAGGACGGGGCCGCCTATGACAACTGCGTGTACTCGCGCCCCGAGATTGAGCGCATCGCGCACCTGGCGTTTCAGTCGGCCACTACCCGCCGCAAGCATCTGACGCTGGTAGACAAAGCTAACGTCTTGGAAACCTCGCGCTTGTGGCGTGAGGTAGTCCGTGAGATTGCCGCGCAGTACCCCGAGGTAGAAGTTGATTACCTGTTCGTGGACAACGCCGCGATGCAGCTCATCACCAACCCCAAGCAGTTCGACGTGATGCTGACCGAGAACATGTTCGGCGACATCCTCTCGGACGAAGCCTCCGTGATTGCCGGCTCGATGGGCCTGCTACCCTCGGCCTCGGTTGGCGCGGCAGTGGCGGTATTCGAGCCTATTCACGGCTCTTACCCGCAAGCCAAGGGCAAGGGCATCGCCAACCCGCTGGCCGCCATCCTGTCGGCCGCCATGCTACTCGACCACCTGGGCCTCGCGGCCGAAGCCGAGCTGGTGCGCGAAGCGGTAGACGAAGCCCTGACCAACAAAATTTTGACTCCTGAGCTTAATCCTACCGCGCCCTATACCACCGAGCAGGTAGGCAGCTACGTGGCCTTCTGGATTGCCGACTCAAACGAGCAGCAGTGGAATGCCCACAACATTGCAGTAGGCGTGAGCACAATTATTTAAGCGTTGCGCGGACTTTGTAGTCCGCGACTATTGCTCGGTATTTGAAACGCGGACTACAAAGTCCGCGCAACATTTCTCCATAAAAACCACCTATCCCAGTGAAAAAGCACGCCGCCGGCTGTACGTTTGCGCCATGCAAGCCCAGCTGTTCGTCATTATTAGCGTCATCGCCGTGATTATTTCACGGGGAGCGAGGATGCTATGCAGCTAGGGTAACTACCCGCCTGCCGCCGGCCATCCTCACCCCAGGATGGCTTTTTTTATGCCCGCTTTTTCCCTGCTACCCGCCATGTCCCCCCGGCTGCTACCCCTTATTTCCGTGGTCATTATTCCTACCCTCGCGGGCTAGTCAGGACTTCTTACACCCAAGAAAACCTTCCTAGCCCGCTGCCAGGAGGGTTTTTTTAGGGCCAAACCTTCGCCACTGCCCCGGCACCGGGCGCTACGCACCAAGCATTAAAACCATGTCACTCAATAAATTCAGCCGCATCTACACCCAAGACGACAGCCTGCCGGCCTCGCAAGCCATGCTCATCGGCGCGGGCCTGTCGGATGCGGATTTGCGCAAGCCCTTCGTCGGCATCTGCTCGACCGGCTTCGAGGGCAATACCTGCAACATGCACCTCGACGGCCTGGCCGACGAAGTAAAGCGCGGCGTGGCCGCCCAGGGCTTGGTAGGGCTGCGCTTCAACACCATCGGCGTGAGCGACGGCATCACGAACGGCAACGCGGGCATGCGCTTTTCGCTGGTGTCGCGGGAGATTATCGCCGATTCGATTGAGGCGATGGCGGGCGCGCACTACTACGACGCCCTGGCCACGGTGGTGGGCTGCGACAAGAACATGCCCGGCGCCCTCATCGCGATGGCGCGGCTCAACCGGCCCTCGCTGATGGTGTACGGCGGCACCATCCGGGGCGGGGAGTTTAAGGGCCAGCAGCTCAACATCGTATCGTGCTTCGAGGCCTACGGCAAGAAGGTGAACGGCCAGATTTCGGACGAGGACTACCAGGGCATTATCCACAACGCCTGCCCCGGGCCGGGGGCCTGCGGCGGCATGTACACCGCCAACACGATGGCCGCCGCCATCGAAACCCTGGGCATGACGGTACCCGCCTCGTCGTCGCTGCCCGCCGAAAGCAGCGCCAAGGTGCAAGAGTGCCTAGATACCGGCGCGTACCTGCGCCGCCTGCTGGAGCTGGACTTGAAGCCCCGCGACATTCTTACCCGCGCGGCGTTCGAGAATGCGATGGTGGTCATCACGGTGCTCGGCGGCTCGACCAACGCCGTGCTGCACCTCATCGCCATTGCCCACGCGGCGGGCGTGCACCTCACGATGGAAGACTTCCAGGCCGTGAGCAACCGCGTGCCGGTGCTCGCCGACCTGAAGCCCAGCGGCAAGTATTTGATGGAAGATTTGTCAAAAATCGGCGGCGTGCCCGCCGTGCAGCGCACCCTGCTCGACTACGGCCTGCTCAACGGCGACCTCATGACCGTAACCGGCCGCACCCTGGCCGAAAACCTCGCCGACGTAAAGCCGCTCGGCCCCGAGCAGGATTTGCTGCGCCCGCTCGACCAGCCTATCAAGGCCGATGGGCACATCCAGATGCTCTATGGCAACCTCGCCACCAAGGGCAGCGTGGCCAAAATCAGCGGCAAGGAAGGGCTGCGGTTTGAAGGGCCAGCCATTGTGTTCAACTCGGAAGAAGAGCTAAACCAAGGCATTACCGAGCATAAGATTCAACCCGGCCAGGTGGTGGTAATTCGCTACGTGGGGCCGAAGGGCGGGCCGGGCATGCCCGAAATGCTGAAGCCGACCTCGGCCATCATGGGCGCGGGCCTGGGCGATAAAGTGGCCCTGATAACTGACGGCCGCTTCTCGGGCGGCACTCATGGCTTCGTGATTGGGCACGTCTGCCCCGAGGCCTTCGACGGCGGCGGGCTGGCGCTGGTGGAGGATGGCGACTGGATTATCCTCGACGCCACTGCCAATACCATCGACGTGCAGCTTTCCGAGGAAGAATTGCAGGCCCGCCGCGCCGCCTGGCAGCGCCCGCCCCTGCCCGCCAAGCAGGGCGTACTGCTCAAGTATATCCGCACTGTGAGCGACGCTAGCCACGGCTGTATCACTGATTTAGTTGAAGATGTAGAGCATGTGCCAAATGTGAGAAATGTGAAAATGCAGGAAGTATAAGCTTCTGGGCTATTCGACATCTTACCTATTTCTACATTATCCACATTATCGCATCCCGCACATTTAAAACCCATGTCAACGCAGACCTTAGCCCAGCCCGCCGCTAGCCCGGCCGCCGCCCCTGCCACCACGCCGATGACCGGCGCGGTAGCCACGCTGCAAGCCCTGGTGGCCGAAGGCGTAGACACGATTTTTGGCTACCCCGGCGGGGCCATCATTCCGATTTACGACGCGCTCTACGACTTCGCCGACTCGCTCAACCACGTGCTGGTGCGCCACGAGCAGGGCGGCATCCACGCGGCGCAGGGCTACGCGCGCAGCTCGGGCCGGGTGGGCGTGGCCCTGGCCACGAGCGGGCCGGGCGCGACCAACCTCGTGACCGGGCTGGCCGATGCCATGATTGACAGCACCCCGCTGGTGTGCATCACGGGGCAGGTATTTGCGCACTTGCTCGGGACCGATGCCTTTCAGGAGACGGACATCATCAACATCACGACGCCCGTTACGAAGTGGAACTACCAGGTAACGCGGGCCGAGGAAATCCCCGAGGCGCTGGCCAAGGCGTTCTACATCGCGCGCAGCGGCCGGCCCGGGCCGGTGCTGGTGGATATTACTAAGAACGCGCAGATGCAGACGTTCGATGCGCCGGCTTACGAGCCCTGCACGCACATCCGCAGCTACCGGCCCGCGCCGGTGGTGCGCAAGGAGTACATCGAGCAGGCGGCGGCGTTGATTAATAGCGCTAAGCGGCCGTTCATCCTCTGGGGGCAGGGCGTGGTGCTAGGCAAGGCCGAGCAGGAATTCAAGGAGTTTGTGGAGAAGTCGGGCATCCCGGCCGCTTGGACCATCCTGGGCGTGGGGGCGCTGGCCACCGACCACCCGCTGAACGTGGGCATGCTGGGCATGCACGGCAACTACGGCCCCAACGTGCTCACCAACGAGTGCGACGTGCTGATTGCCATCGGCATGCGCTTCGACGACCGCGTGACCGGCCGCCTCGATAAGTACGCCAAGCAGGCGCAGGTAATTCACCTCGACATCGACCCCACGGAGATTGATAAGAACGTGAAAACCACCGTGCCCGTCTGGGGCGACTGCAAGGAAACCCTACCCCTGCTCACGGCGCTGGTCGAGCGCCGCGAGCACCCCGAGTGGCTGGCCCGCTTCAACGACTACAACGCCCAGGAGGTCGATGCCGTGATTCGGGAAGAGCTGTTCCCGACCTCGGAGGAGTTGACGATGGGCGAGGTAATGCAGCAGCTCAATGAAATTACTGGCGGTGAGGCCGTAATCGTGTCCGACGTGGGGCAGCACCAGATGATTGCCTGCCGCTACGCCCTGCAAAACCAATCGCGCAGCCACGTTACGAGCGGCGGGCTGGGTACGATGGGCTTCGCGCTGCCGGCCGCCATCGGGGCCAAGTTTGGTGCCCCGCACCGGCCGGTAGTGGCCGTAATTGGTGACGGCGGCGTGCAGATGACCATTCAGGAGCTCGGCACCATCATGCAGACGGGCGTGGACGTGAAAATCCTCATCCTCAACAACGAATTCCTGGGCATGGTACGCCAGTGGCAGGAGCTGTTTCACCAGCGGCGCTACTCGTTCGTGGATATTCAAAGCCCGGACTACGTGGCCGTGGCAGCGGGCTACCGCATCGCCGGCCAGCGGGTGGATACCCGCGCCGACCTGCGCCCGGCCCTGGAAAAAATGCTGGCGCACCCCGGCTCCTTCTTACTCGAAGTAATGGTAACCAAGGAGAACAACATCTTCCCGATGGTACCGCAGGGGTGCAGCGTGGCTGAGATACGACTGCGCTAGCACATCATTTTCCGGTTGTCATTGCGAGGAGGAACGACGAAGCAATCGCACCAGAACGGCACCCGCACGGCCCGTCGGCAACTCGTCCTGATGCGATTGCTTCGTCCTCGCTTGATACGCGACATGCTCGCAATGACAAACGATTTAAAATTCGACTATCATGGAACGCCAGGAATACAACATTACCGCGTACACTGAGAACCAGGTGGGCTTGCTCAATCGCATCGCCATCATCTTTTCGCGGCGCAAAATCAACATCGAGAGCCTCAACGTATCGCCTTCCGAGATTGAGGGCATCCACCGCTTCAACATCGTGATTGTGGAAACGGAGGAAGTGGTGGAGAAGCTCGCCAAGCAGATTGAGAAGCAGGTGGAAGTGCTGAAAGTGTACTACAACACCAACGCCGATGTGATTTGGCAGGAGATGGCGCTTTATAAAGTGCCCACCGACGTGATTGCTGAGAAAGTACTCGTGGAGCGCCTGTTGCGCGAAAACGGGGCGCGGGCCGTGGTGATTCGCAAGGATTACACGGTGTTTGAAACCACCGGGCACCGCGAGGAAACCGACAGTCTCATCAAGGCTTTGCAGCCGTACGGACTGATTGAGTTTGTGCGCTCGGCGCGCATCGCCATCATCAAGGCCAGCGAGGGCTTTCACCGCAAGCTGCAAGAATTTGAGCGCCGCGAGCCGGGCGAAGACGTGGCCGAAAACGAGTTTTTGAACGACCGCGAGCAGGTTTTCACGATGTAACGTAGCGCGGACGATACGAGTCCGCAAAGTATAACGATTCCCTTTTTTCACCATTCATTCGCGGACTCGCAGAGTCCGCGCTACTTCCCAACCCTTATGGCTACCATCAACTTCGGCGGCGTACCCGAGACCGTTATCACCCGCGACGAATTTCCGCTCGACAAGGCGCTTGAGTTTCTGAAAGATGAGACCATCGCCGTAATTGGCTACGGTGTGCAAGGCCCCGGCCAGGCGCTGAACATGCGCGACAACGGCTTCCGCGTAATCGTGGGCCAGCGCGAGGGCACGCCCTCGTGGGAGCGCGCCCTCAAGGATGGCTGGGTACCCGGCGAGACGCTGTTCGGCATTGAGGAAGCGGCCGACAAGGGCACTATCATCTGCAACCTGCTGAGCGACGCCGGCCAGATTGCGCTGTGGCCCACGCTGAAGCAGTACCTCACCCCCGGCAAGACGCTGTACTTCTCGCACGGCTTCGGCATCACGTTCAACGACCAGACGGGCATCGTGCCGTCGCAAGACATCGACGTAATTCTGGTAGCGCCTAAGGGCAGCGGCACCAGCCTGCGCCGCCTGTTCGTGGCCGGCGGCGGCCTGAACTCGTCGTTTGCCGTGTTCCAGGATGCCAGCGGCAAGGCTTGGGAAAAAGCCATTGCCATGGGCATCGGCGTGGGCTCGGGCTACCTATTCGAGACGGATTTCAAAAAGGAAGTGTACTCGGACCTCACCGGCGAGCGCGGCGTGCTGATGGGCGCCCTGGCGGGCATCATCGAGGCCCAGTACCAGGTACTGCGCCAGCGCGGCCACTCGCCCTCCGAAGCCTTCAACGAGACCGTAGAAGAGCTGACCCAGAGCCTCGTGCCGCTGGTGGGTGAAAACGGCATGGACTGGATGTTTGCCAACTGCTCGGTAACGGCCCAGCGCGGTGCCCTCGACTGGAAAGGCAAATTCCGCGACGCCACCCTGCCCGTTCTCAACGACCTCTACGACAGCGTAGCCAGCGGCGAGGAGGCCCGCCGCACCATCGAGCGCGGCTCGACCCCGAATTACCGCAAAGAGCTGGAAGCTGAGTTGCAGGAAGTGCGCGAGTCGGAGCTGTGGGCTACCGGTGCCACCGTGCGCGAGCTGCGCTCGCGCAGCAGCGAGAATGTAGAAGCTTAGGACTGTCTGTCATTGCGAGCGCAGCGAAGCAATCGCACCCGAGCAGTGACGCTGGCCCCGTGTTGGCGTGGCCGTTCTGGTGCGATTGCTTCGCTGCGCTCGCAATGACAAATTTAGAATTACCCCCTCCCCCATGCCTGACTTAGAAGCCCCGGCGGCTACGGCCGTCACCCTGGAAAACGTCGAGGCCGCGGCTCGCCGCCTCAAGGGCGTTATCGCCAAAACGCCCCTCATGCAAAACCTGGGGCTTTCGCGCAGCTACGACGCGACTATTTTGCTTAAGCGCGAGGATTTGCAGGTGGTGCGGTCGTACAAGATTCGGGGGGCTTATAATAAGATTGCCACGCTGCCCGCTACCGAGTCGGCCCGGCGCATTGTGTGCGCCAGCGCTGGCAACCACGCCCAGGGCGTGGCCTACGCCTGCCAGCTGCTGGGCTTGCAGGGCGACATTTTTATGCCCGCCCAAACGCCAGCGCAGAAGGTGGACAAGGTGCGGCTCTTTGGCAAGGACATGGTGACGGTGCACCTCACGGGCCGCACCTTCGACGACTGCTACCACGCGGCGCAGGCGTTTTGCGACGAGCGCGGCAGCACCTTCGTGCACCCGTTTGATGACTTGGCCATCGTGGAGGGGCAGGCTACGGTGGGGCTGGAGATTCTGAAAGCCAGCCACGGCACGCCGATAGATTTTTGCTTTATGCCCATCGGCGGCGGGGGGCTGGCCTCGGGCTTGTCCAGCGTATTTCGGCAGCTGAGCCCCCAGACCAAGCTTATCGGGGTGCAGCCGCTGGGCGCACCGAGCATGCACGACGCGCTGCGGGCCGGCCAGCGGCAGGCCCTGCCCAGCCTCGATACTTTCGTAGATGGCGCGGCCGTGAAGTGCCCCGGCGAGCTCACGTTTGAGATTTGCCAGGCGCTGCTCGACGAGATTCACCTCGTGCCCGAGGGCCAGGTGTGCGAAGACCTGCTCAAGATGTACAACGAGGAAGGCATGGTGCTGGAACCCGCCGGTACGCTCGCCATCTCGGCCCTGCACGCCTACGCCGACCAAATCAAGGGTAAAACGGTGGTGTGCATCGTGAGCGGCTCCAACAACGACATCACCCGCATGGAGGACATCAAGGAGCGGGCCCAACGCCACCAGGGCCTCAAGCACTACTTTATGGTGCGCTTCAACCAAGCACCGGGGGCGTTGCGCCGCTTCGTAAACAACGTGCTGGCCGAGGGCGAGGACATCATTCAGTTTCAGTACATCAAGAAGAACAACAAAGAGAAAGGCCCCGTTTTCATCGGCGTGGAAGTGCGGCAGCGCGGCGACGAGGCCGGCATCATGGCCCGCATGGCGGCCGAGGGCTTCGGCTTTGAGTACTTGAACGGGCAGCAGGACTTTTTGAGCTTGCTGGTGTAGCGCGGACTCTGCGAGTCCGCGGTTAGAAGGTTTGTGAGCACGCAGCCCAACAACTGCGGACTCGCAGAGTCCGCGCTACTTTTAGCGCGTCACAATTTCGAAACCCGCCCATCCCGGGCGGGTTTCGTACCTTTGGGGGCCGGTAGCAACCTGTTTTGGGTGAATACGTTACCGGCTTTGAATCGTCTGCTTTAACGAGCGGCCGAACCTTCGTCCCGCAGCAATTTATGGCCGTCCTTGATTCCGAAGCCGCACAGCTAGTCGCCCTCAGTCAGGGCGAGCGGGCGGCTTTCGAGGCGCTGTACCACCGCTACAAGCAGCCGGTGTACGCCAACATCCGCAAGATGGTGCCCGACCCCGATGCCGCCGAGGACTTGCTGCAAGAAACTTTCATCGCCCTTTGGGAAAACCGCCAGGGCCTCGACCCCGCCAAGGGTGCGGGCGGCTGGCTGTTCGTGGTGAGCTACAACAAGGCCGCGTCCTTTCTCAAAAAGAAGCTGCGCGAGGCCGCCATCCTGGAGCCCGAAACCGACTTCGCCGAGTTGGCCGTAGCCGACGACCTGGGCGACGAGGAGCTGTACACCGCCCAGCTGGCCCTGGTGGAAGAGGCCGTGGCTCACCTGCCTGCCCGCAAGCAGGCCGTATTTCGGCTGTGCCGCTTCGAGGGTAAGTCGGCGGAGGAAGTAGCGGCGGCCACTGGTATTTCGGTGGCCTCGGTGCGCGATTATCTCAAGCAGTCGACGCGGTTTATCCGGGAATATATCCAGCTGGGACACGCGCCTACGCAGGCGCTGGCCGTAGCGGGGCTGCTGGTACTGCTGGAGCTAGGGTAGCGCGGTTTGCGCTGCTCGCTACCCGCGCAGCGCTACGTGATTATTTTCACCTTGACTTAGACGCGCTTCTCGCTTTTCACCGGAGAATCTCCCTTAACCTACTCCGAGAATCCGTAACAATCCCGTAGCTTTGCATAATGCTTCAGCCAAAAAAAATGTCGATGAAGCGCGGCAGCCTTCTTGCCAAGGAGCCGCGAGCTGGCCGCAAGGTCTTCGCTACTATCGATTTTGCCGTTGGCGTTTCCGTTGCTTTTTTCTGAGTTTTGCCCCGCTACCGTTTCGGAATCCGAAACGGTTTTTTTATGTCCGCTGCGTTCGTTAAGCGCTACGCTCACTAGTCAATCCCACTTATTATTCCCTATCGGTATGGTACGTAAAGACCTGCTCGACATCGCCTCCCTCCGCCGCGAGGAAATCGAGTTTTTGCTCGACCAGTCCTCGTCGTTCAAGAAGCTCTTCACCCACTCGGTGAAGAAAATCCCCGCCCTGGAAGGCAAGTCCGTGCTCATGCTGTTCTACGAGGCCAGCACCCGCACGCACTCCTCGTTTGAGGTGGCAGCCAAGCGCCTCTCGGCCGAGGTTACGAACTTCGACGTGGCCCACTCTTCCATTACCAAGGGCGAGTCGGTGCGCGAAACCATCGAGACGCTCCAGGCCATGCGCACCGACTACATCGTGGTGCGACACAGCCATCCCGGCCTGCCCGGCATGATAGCACGCCAGACCACGGCCTCGGTTATCAACGCCGGCGACGGCGCGCACGAGCACCCCACCCAGGCGCTGCTCGACGCCTTCACCATCCGGGAGAAATTCGCGGACCCGCGGGGCAAGAAAGTGCTGATTATCGGTGACATTCTGCACTCGCGGGTGGCGCGCTCGACCAGCACGCTGCTGCAAAAGCTGGGCATCGAGGTGGCCTACCTCGGGCCAGGCTCGCTGGTGCCCAAGTACGTGCCGGAAAGCATTCCGCGCTTCACCGACTACGAGGCCGCCATGGCCTGGGCACCCGACGTAGTGTATTTGCTGCGCGTGCAGATGGAGCGTCAGGACGTGCAATTCTTCCCCAGCGTGCGCGAGTACCACCGCGTGTACGGCATCACTAATACCCGCCTGGCCGAAATCCGCGACCGCGGCCTCTACATCATGCACCCCGGCCCGGTGAACCGGGGCGTCGAGCTCTGCGACGCCGTGATGGACTACGAGCGCAGCCTGATTACCAACCAGGTCGAAAACGGTATTTCCGTGCGCATGGCCGTGCTCGACTGGCTCACGCCGGGCGGCGACTTTCCGAAGCAGGAGCCGTATGCCGCCCGGCCACGCGCCGGCTCGGCGGTAGTAATGCCCTAGCCGGCTTGGCTAGTATATTTTAGATATCAAGTAGTTATCTTATAGTTTCTTGCCGGTTTACCGCAATCTCCCCTTTATGTTGCTCCTGCAAAACGTCCGCATCGCTTCCGAAACCTCCCCCGAGCTGGTCGCGAGCGATGTCCTCATTACCGAAGGAATCATTCAGGCCATCGGTCCCAAGCTGGCCGTGCCCGAGGGCACTCGCGTCGTTGACGCGCGCGGCCGGGTGCTGCTGCCGGGCATGTTTGATGCCCACGTCCACTTCCGCGCCCCCGGCTTCGAGAACAAGGAAACCATTACCACGGGCAGCGAGGCGGCCATCAATGGCGGCGTCACCGGCGTGGTGATGATGCCCAATACCAAGCCGGCCCTCGACTCGTCGACCGCCGTGGCTACCGTGCTCGAAAACGCCAAGCACCGCGCCCGCATCCCGGTGTATACCTCGGGCTGCGTTACCAAAAACCGCGAGGGCAAGGAGTTGGCCGAAATCGAAGGCATGCGCGGCCTCGGCGTGAAGATGCTCACCGACGACGGCGACACCACCGCCGACCCGGCCGTGCTGCTGCGCGCCATGCAGTACGCCACCGAGTTTGGGATGTTCTTCGCCAGCCACTGCGAGGTACCCGAGCTGGCCGGCCCGCGCGCCCTCAACGAAGGCGTAATGAGCTACCGGCTGGGCATCAAGGGTTCGCCGGCCTGCGCCGAGGAGATTATCATTGACCGCGACATCCGGCTGGCGCGGGCGGCGGGGGCGCACGTCCACATTCAGCACGTGTCGAGCAAGCTCGGCATGGAAACCATCCGCGGCTGGAAAGCGCGCGGCGACGTGAAGGTGACGGCCGAGGTAGCCCCGCATCACCTGCTGTTCACCGATGAACACATCGGCGACTACGACACCAACTACAAGATGAACCCGCCCCTGCGCACGCAGGCCGACTGCGACGCCCTGCTCGAAGGCCTTAAGGAAGGCGTGTTCGACATCATCGCCACCGACCACGCCCCGCACACGCCCTTCGAGAAAGCCCAGGACTTCATCAGCGCGCCCAACGGCATCACCGGCCTCGACACGGCGCTGGTGTCGCTGCACCATTTCTTCGTCGAGCCCCAGAAATTTGGTTGGGACTTAGTAGTGAAGCGCTACTCGGCCGAGCCCCGCCGCCTGATGGGCCTGCCGGTGCCCACTATCGAGGTGGGCCAGGAAGCCAACTGCGTGCTGTTTGACACCGAGGCCGAAACGACCTTCACGCGGGACTTTATGAAATCAAAATCGCAAAACACGCCCTTCATCGACCAGACGCTAAAAGGCCGGGTGGATATAGTGGTGCTGGGTACGGAGGTGTTGCTGGAGCGCTAATAATCAAGCGTTACAAGGCGGCGCTTTTGCCTTACTAGTTAATTTATTTTCGGTTAAACGGGTATCCGCTTGGATACCCGTTTAACCGTTTTTTTTATCGACTGGGCCGCTTCGAAGCTCGTCCGTCGGTCAGCCGAAACCGACCAGCGGTTTACGAAGAGTATACTAAACTGAAGTTGGAAGCCACGCAGGCGCTGGCCGTGACGAGCACTACCCGAGTTGCCACAAGGGGCCTGGCCTAGCTACTAGGCAAACCAGCGCGCGGCGGCCTGCCGGGCTTCGGCAGAGTCAGGCACGTGGTCGGTGGCCCAGGCCACGACGCCATCGGGGCGCAGCAGCAAGGCGCGCAAGCCTAGCTGGTTTTTGGCCGGGCCGGCTACGTATTTTATCTGGCCCGGGTAGTCGGCGGCTAGCGCTTGCAGCGATTCATCGCTTTCAAAATCAAGCAGAATACCCTGGCCGTCGCGCAGCAGCTCGCCGATTGTCGCGCCAGCTACAAGCTCGAAGTTGGGCGCGCTGCGGCCGGCCAGCGGGTGGCCGCCGCCGAAGTCGTAGTGAATGCTTATGCCTCCTATGCGCCCGGCAAAGTAGGTAGCCCCATCGCGGGTAGCCATCAGGTCGCGGACGATAGCGTAGAGGGCACGGGCACGGGGGTTGGGGCTCATGATGGCTACCTGGGCGCGCGACCAGTCCAGCACCTGCGCCCCGATGGGGTGGCGCTCAGCTTCGTAGCTAGCCAGCAAGCCTTCGGGCGCGTGCCCGTGAATAGTGGCGGCGAGCTTCCAGCCCAGGTTCAGGGCGTCGCCCAGGCCGAGGTTGAGGCCCTGGCCGCCCAGCGGCGCGTGGATGTGCGCGGCATCGCCGGCCAGCAGCACCCGGCCGCGGCGGTAGGTGGTGGCCTGCCGGGCGCGGTCGGTCCAGGTAGAAACCAGGTGCAGCGCCTTAATGGTCACATCAGTACCAGAAATGCGGCGCAACACCTGCTGCAAGTGCTCGCGCGTGATAGGCTGCTGCGCTTGGTGCACGGCCCCGCCATCGAAATCCTGCAAGATGAGGTAGCTAGGCTGCGGCTGCATATACATGCCGGCGGTTGTCACGTGGCGGCCGGGCCGCAGCTTTTCGGGGTCGGCGAGGTCTACCTGGGCCGAGTAGCCGGTAAACTCGGGCTCCGTGCCGGCAAACTCGAAGCCGCCCAGCTTGCGCACCATGCTACGGCCGCCATCGCAGCCCACGAGCCATTGGCCTTGGAAAGCCTGCTCGCCGGCCTGCACTGCCACCCCGTCCGCCGCTTGGTGCAAGCCTCTAATAGCCTGCCCTCGACGGATGACCACGCCCAGGGCTTCGGCGCGGCGGGCCAGCACGGTTTCCAACTCTTCTACTTCGGCAAACAACTGGGTGGCCGTGGCGCTGGGCAGCGCATACGGCTGTTGCGCCAAATCAATCTTATCGGCAGGTAGTTGAATGCCGGCAAAGTGCCCGCCGGCCTGGGGCTTTCTGCCAGCCGCCGGGGCAGCGGGCGGATAGTGCAGGTTCTTGGGCGTTTCCAGCTCGGCCAGCAGCCCCCGCCGGTGCAGCGCCGCCACCGATGGCGCATTGAGCCCACGTAGCCCAAACGGCAGCCGCTTGAGCGGCGAGTGCGGCTGCGCGGCCTTTTCCAGCACCAGCACTGAGCAGCGGGCCAGGGCCAGTTCGCTGGCCAGAAACAACCCGACCGGTCCACCACCGGCAATAACGACATCGTACACTACTTGATTTTGTAGGGCTTCCATAGCTTTTACCTATCGCCTTCCCAATGCAGGAAAGCGATACAAAAATCTGGAAAGCCGCAACGATAGGCTTGTACAAACGCGACAAAATCGGCTTTCGCCGCCAGCTACTCGCGCCGGGCTTTGCTGGCAAACGCGGCAGGTGTAGTACCGCCGTAGCGCTTAAACTCGCGGCTCAGGTGGGCCTGGTCGGTGTAGCCCAATTCGTGCGCCAGGCCAGCCAGGCTGGCGGCCGGGTTTTGCCATAAGTAATTGCCTACCTGCTCGAAGCGCATCAGGCCCAACACGTCTTTAACGGCGTAGCCCGCCATTTGTTGAACTTGCGCTCCAGGGTGCGTACCGTGACGTGGGCCGCCGCTGCCACATGGCTGACCGGCAAGGTACCGTGGGCAGCGTGCATGGCCGTGCCAGCCTTGGCCAGCAGTTGGTCGGCCCTCGCGCCCACCTGCACCGCCTGGCAATAACGAGCGAGCTACCTCGGCCAGCGCCTCGGCTATGCTGCCGGCTTGCTAAGACAGCTTGCAGCCGGCCAAGATGGGGTGTGCCACCACGCGCATCCCATCTTAGCCGGACGGCAGGCCTAGCAAGCTGAATACCAAATAAATAAATCAAAAAAATATTGATGATTTACATGCTATTTTTGATTCTAAAAAACTCCCGGCTGATTAAGCAGCCCCACCATAAATGGTGAGGACAGCGGCTGCCGAAGTGAAAAATAATCTCAGCTTAGCCGTCGGGCACTACTTCGAAGCTGGTGGGCGCTTCGCCAGCGTCCCGGCTCAGATAATGCACTTGATGGTGGCCCGGAGCGCGGCGGGTAGTTCGACTTCGTAGTGCGGCATGTGGCAAGCTAAAGCGGGGCGGCGGATGGTACGCTGAGAACTAACGAGCGATGTATTCTATCCGCTGCGTCATGCCATTACCAAATTATTACCCCAATGCCCTCACCCTAACGATTTAGCAACGTCAGCCGGCATCCCCTTTTCGTAGGGCCCCGAGTATTTAGGGGTGATGACACCGGACGCGCAGCACCTCATTCAAAAGTTTTGGGCCGGCACCGCCACGGCGGCCGACAAGCAGCAGCTCGCCGCGCTCTTCGGCCCCGACGAAGACACCTGGCACGAGCGCCTAGAGCGCGAGTTTGCCACCTACCCGGCTGAGGCGGCCGGCCCATTCAGCGAAGAGCAGTCGGCCCGGGTGTGGGCACGCCTGCGCTGGCACCTGGCCGCCGAAGAAACCAGCGCGCCCCGCGCCCGCCGGGGCTGGCTGCGCTGGGCCGTGGCGGCGGCCGTGCTACTGGCCGTGGGCCTGGCCGTGCTGCGCCTCGCCTACCGGCCCACCGGCCCCGCACCGCTGGCCCAAACTACCCGCCCGGCTGCGCCCGCCCCGGCCCTGGTGCGCCGCGCTAATACCGGCCGCGCCCCGGTGCGCCTACCCTTGCCTGATGGCTCGGTAGTGACCTTGCAGCCCGGCAGCGCGGTGGCCTACTACCCGCCGTTTGCCCGGGGGCGGCGCGACATCAGCCTGCGCGGCACGGCGCTGTTTGCGGTGGCCAAGGATGCGGCGCATCCTTTTACGGTGCTGGCCAACGGGTTTACGACCACGGCGCTGGGCACCAGGTTTCGGGTGCAGGCGGCTACGAGCCAGGAAGTAGCCGTGCGGCTGCTCGAAGGCAAGGTGGTGGTGCGGGCCACGGCGGCCAGCCACCTCACCATGCGCGAGCAGTTCCTGACGCCCGGCCAGGAGCTGACCATCAACGCCCGCACCCGGCAGGTACGCCTGCACAATTTTGGCCCCGCGCCCCGGCCCACCCCGCCGCTGGCGGTGGAAATCCCGACCGGCCTCTCCTTTGAAAAAGACGACCTCGCCACCGTGTTCGCCCAGGTAGGCGCTCGCTACCACGTGCGCGTGGCCTACGACACGGCGGCCGTGCGCGGGCTCTCGTTCACGGGCGAGTTTGCGGCTACCGATGCGCTACCCGTGGTGCTGCGCGCCGTGTGCGCGGCCAACAATCTGACTTTTATCCAAACCCCTAGCCAGGTCACTATTCGCAAGTCGCCCTAGGTCTCCCCTACCCCTAATTACGGTTTAAGCTGCTTTGAAGCGCCCTTCCCCGGGTGAGCGGCACCGCCATGCCTTTTCACTCCCCCATTTTATCAGTTGTTTTATGAAACAGCGCCTACGATTTATACAAAACTGGCCGGTGGGCCTCGTGGCTTGCGGCCTGCTGCTGGCTAGCCCGGCCGCGGCCCAACCCGGCACCCGCCCGGCCGCCCAGGCCCCGGCCCGCGTGAAAGGCACCGTGCTCGACGACAAAGGCGAGCCGCTCATTGGCGTGACGGTACTGCTGAGCGAGGCCGGCACCAGCGGCAACCCGCGCGGCAGCACCACCGATGCCAGCGGCGTGTTCACTTTCGACAACCTGAAAGCCGGCGTGCGCTACGCGCTCACGGTGAGCTATGTAGGTTACGAGAGTCAGAAAATCAACGACTTCCTGGTAAATGCCGGCGACAACAACAGCCTGATGGTGCGGCTGAAATCGGAAAACAAGGCGCTCACCGACGTGGTCGTGATTGGCTACGGCTCGCAGTCGAAGGCCAAGGTAACGGGCGTGATTTCGGAGGTGAAGGGCGCGGCGCTGAACCGCTACGCGGGCAGCAGCTTTGGCCAGCAGCTGGCGGGCAAGGCGGCCGGCGTGGTTGTGAACGACGCCTCGGGCCAGCCCGGCACCGACCCGCAAATCGTGATTCGGGGCATCGGCACGCTCACGGCGGGGCGCAACCCGCTCATCGTGGTCGATGGCTTCCCGCTGAGCGAGGGCTCGTCGCTGAACTCGATAAACCCGCAGGACATTGAGAAGTTGGACATTCTGAAAGACCCCTCCTCGGCGGCCATCTACGGCTCGCGGGCGGCCAACGGCGTGGTGCTCATTACCACCAAGAAGGGCAAAGCCGACAAGATGACCGTGGCGCTTGACGTGTACACCGGCTGGCAGGAGCGCGCCGACCGGGTGAAGTACGTGAACGCCGCCCAGGCCGCGCTGTTCTTTACCGAGGCCCGCGACTATGGCTACGTCTCGGCCAACCCCGGCAACCGCAGCATCAGCGACGACCGGGCCACGCGCCTGGCCAAAGGCGCCAGCCTGCGCCAGCTGCGTCTCAACTACTTGCAGCCGTACCTCGACGGCCAGGCCGGCCTCACGGATACCGACTGGCAGAAAGAATTATTCCGCAAGGGTCGCCTCAGCAGCTACAACGTGGCCTTTTCGGGCGGCTCAGCCAAGACTAGTTACTACCTGTCGGCCAACTACTTCGACCAGCAGGGCATCGTGCTCAACAACGGCCTGAAGCGCTACAGCGGCACGCTCAAGCTCGACGTGCGACCTTCCGACAAGTTCACCCTCGGGGCCAGCCTCAACCCGTCATTCAACCGGCAGCAGTACTTCAACAACAACGCCGACTTCTCGACCGACCCGATTTCGAACCTGTACATCATGTACCCGTTCTTCAACCCGCGCAATGCCGATGGCTCGCTGGCCATCAGCCAGCAAATCGCGGCCAACACGCCCGAGGACGGGGCCTTGGGTGAAAACGCGCTGGCCATTGCCACCCGCATCACCAACAACCGCACGTTTTTCCGCACCTTCGGCAATACCTACCTCAGCTACCAGCCGCTGCCGGGCCTCACGCTCAAGACCCTGCTGGGCGGCGACGTCAACAGCAACTACTTCGACTTCTACAACCCCGGGGCCATCGGGGCCTACCGCACGGCCGCGCCCAAGCCCGCCGTCGCCACCGAAAACCGCGACTTTATCGCCAACTACCTGAGCGAGAACACGGCCAACTACGCCGCGCAGTGGGGCGAGCACTCGCTCGACGTGCTGGCGGGCTACACCTACCAGCAGGAAAGCGGCACGAGCACCTTCGTTACCGGCTCCAACATTGCCGACGACAACCTGCCCAACATCGGCGGGGCCAGCGCCTTCGTGGCCGTGCCCACCCGCTACACCTGGAGCCTGGTATCGTACCTGAGCCGCGTGCAGTACTCGTTTGCCAACAAGTACTTATTCACGGTGACGGCCCGCCGCGACGGCTCGTCGCGCTTCGGCCCCGACCGCAAGTGGGGCAACTTCCCCTCGGTGACGGGCGGCTGGATACTCAGCAACGAGAAGTTTTTCCCGCAAACCAAGGCGCTGACGTTTGCTAAAATCCGGGCCAGCTACGGGCTTTCGGGCAACAACCAGATTGGTAACTACAGCTCGCAGGCCCTCGTGAACGCCAACAACTACGTGTACGGCGGCACGCTGGCCCCCGGCTTCAACGCCACCACCGTGGCCAATCCCAACCTGAGCTGGGAAACCAAAACCTCGGTCAACGTGGGCCTCAACCTGGGGCTGGGCCAGAAGCTGACCGTGGCCGCCGACTACTACCGCTCGACCACTAAAGACCTGCTGCTCAACGTGCCGGTGCCGGAGCAATCGGGCTTCACGTCGTCGATTCAGAATATCGGCAAGATTCGCAACAGCGGCTTCGAGCTGGAAGTGGGCGGCAACGACATCGGCCTCGGGCCGGTACGCTGGGGCTTCTCGGGCAACCTGGCCACCAACCAAAACGAGGTGCTGGCCCTGGCCCCCGGCCAAACCCAGATTGTGACCGGCTCGGCCGGCACCTGGCGCACGCAGGTGGGCGGCCCCATCGCCGAATTGTACGGCTACAATGTGGTGGGCGTGTACAAATCGCAGGCTGACATCGACAACACGCCCCACCTGGCGGGCTCGCTGGTGGGCGACTACAAGGTGGAAGACCTCAACGGCGACGGCGTGATTGACCTCAACGACCGCAAGGGATTTGGCACTTATAATCCGAAGTTTACCTACGGCTTTTCGAGCAATTTCAACTTCCAGAACTTCGAGTTGAGCTTCAGCCTCATGGGCATCAAGGGCCGCAAGATATTCGACCAGGAGCTGGCCAACCAGGAAGAATCGGGCGAGGGCTTCGGCGTACCGAACCAGTACTATTTCGAGAACCGCTACCACCCCGACCACAACCCCAACGGCACGCTGGCCCAGCCCAACCTAGGCAATTTCTCCAGCGCCCGCCGCCAAGTGCGCTCGTCGAGCATCTTCTACAAAAACGCCGACTACCTGCGCCTGCGCACCCTGCAACTGGCTTACAACCTGCCTACGGAATGGGCCGGCAAGGCCCACCTGAGCGGGGCGCGGGTGTACCTCTCGGCCAATAACCTATTCACCATCACGCAGTTCCTGGGCCGCAACCCCGACGCCACCAGCATAGACAACGTGCTGCAAAACGGCTTTTCGCAGGCCAACTACCCCATCGCCAAGTCGTTCCTGGCTGGCTTCAACCTCACGTTTTAAGCTTTCCCAGCCATGAAAAAATCCCTGCTTTTCTGCGTCACGCTGGGCTTGCTACTCGGCACCAGCGCCTGCAACGACACCCTGTACCAGGACCCGCAAACCTCCAAGACGCTCGGCGCTTTCCTGCGCAACGAGACCGAGGTAGAGGAATACGCGAACGCCGTGTACGGCACGCTGCAAGCCCAGGGCTTGTACGGTCTCTACCTGCCGGCCATCACCGAAATTCCGTCGGACAACACGTACGACGAGGTACCGGCCAACGACGACGGCATCTACGGGCAGCTCGACCAGTTCACCACCATCCCGGCCAACGCGGTGGTTACCAGCGTGTGGCAGGCTTCGTACCAAGCCATTCAGCGGACTAACGTAGTACTGAGCCGCATCGGCAACGTGAGCTATGCCTCGACTACGACCCGCGATGCTCGCGTGGGCGAGATGAAATTCATCCGGGCGCTGCTCTATTTCAACCTTGTGCGCCTCTACGGCGACGTGCCGCTGGTGACCCAGGAAACCACCGACCCCAACGCTTATTTCGGCCAGGGCCGCACGGCGGCGGCGCAGGTGTACACGCAGATTATCAACGACCTGACCGACGCCATCAAGGTATTACCCGGCACCGTGAGCCAGGCCGGCCGCGTGCGCCAGACGGCCGCCCAGGCGCTGCTAGGCAAGGTGTAC
Organism: uncultured Hymenobacter sp.; assembly: GCA_964277755.1. Classification (GTDB taxonomy): domain Bacteria; phylum Bacteroidota; class Bacteroidia; order Cytophagales; family Hymenobacteraceae; genus Hymenobacter. Next base: position 11,116 of record CAXYJY010000030.1, on the reverse strand, counting down.
CTCACCCAGCAGAACTACAGCGCCGCCCTACCGCTGCTGCAAGCCGTAGTGAGCAGCGGCCGCCACGCGCTGCAAAGCAACCCAGCCGACATCTTCAGCCTGACCAACAAGAACAATTCGGAAATTATTTTCGCGGTGCAGTTTGCCTCGGGCGTGAACGGCAATACGGAGGGGAGCATTGCGTATCAGCAGTTTAGTCCCTCGGGCACGGTATCGGGGGCCAAGGGCCACAACCTGCCCACCAAGAGCCTCTACGCCCTCTACGGCAGCACCGACCGCCGCAAAGACGTGTACGTGGGTATTACCAGCTCGGGCACGCCCTTTACCAAGAAGCTTGTGCTACCGACTACCGTCATCACCGACGGCGGCAGCAACCAAGTGGTACTACGCTACGCCGACGTGCTGCTGATGCTGGCCGAGGTGCAAAACGAGCTAGGCAATACCATCGACGCTGCCACCAACCTCAACCTCGTCCGCACCCGCGCCGGCCTGGCAGGCACCACCGCCACCACCCAGGCCGACCTGCGCGCCGCCATCGCCCTGGAGCGCCGCCTGGAGCTGGTGGGCGAAGGCCAGCGCTGGTTTGACCTGCTGCGCACGGGCACAGCCATCTCGGTGATGAACAGCTATTTCTCGGCTAATAACATCTTAATCACCATCGACAGCCACCACCTGCTGATGCCCGTGCCGCAGGCGCAGGTGAACACCGACCCAGCGATAAAGCAGAACCCGGGGTATTAGCCTTCCCGGCCGGGGAACCTCACCCCCCGGCCCCCCGTTTTTTGGTGTGGGGGCGGGGGGGTGAGGTTCACCGGCCGGCGAGCCCGCTCACATTTTCTCTCTCAATTCCATTATGAAATCCCCTCTCTCCCTCGCCACCGCCCTCCTTCTCGCCGCCCCCGCCCTGGCCCAGCAGCCCGTGCAGGCCATCATCCGCACTTTCAAAGACCCCACTACCAAGCAAGTCACCGTAGTAGCGCACCGCGCCGACTGGCGGCACGAGCCCGAAAATTCCATTCCCGCCATCGAAGCGGCCATCAAAATGGGCGTGGACATGGTGGAAATCGACTTGAAGAAGTCGAAGGACGGCGTGCTGATTCTCATGCACGACGAAACCCTCGACCGCACCACCACCGGCCACGGCAAGCCCGCCGACTACACCTGGGCCGAGCTGCAAAAGCTGACCCTCAAAAACGAGCACGGCGGCCCCACCCGCCTGCGCATCCCCACCTTCGAGCAGTGCATGCTGGCCGCCAAGGGCAAGGTGATGGTGAACATCGACAAAGGCTACGACTACTACCAGGACGCCTACGACGTGCTGGTGAAGACCGGAACCGTTGACCACGCCCTCATCAAGTCCTACGAAACCTACGCCACCGCCAAGGCTGCCAACGGCAAGCTGTTGGGCGGGCAGCTGCTGTACATGCCCATCATCGGCCTGGGCAAGCCGGGGGCCAATGCCTCCATCCGCGAGTACGAAGAGAAACTCAAGCCCGTGGCCTACGAGTTGAACTTTGCCACTGACACCGCCCTCACGCACTCCATCTACCAGACCATTCCGAAAACAGGCTCTAAGCTGTGGTTCAACGGCCTGTGGGCCAGCCAGAATGCCGGCCACGACGACGAGCGCAGCGTAGAGGAAAACAACCCTGCCGACGGCTGGGGCTGGCTGCTGGCCCACGGCGCTACCATCATCCAAACCGACCGGCCGGCCGAGCTGCTGACGTATCTGCGGGCGCGCAAGCTGCACAAGTAGGGCCGCTACTTCGACTGTCATTGCGAGCGCAGCGAAGCAATCGCATCAGGACGGGCCCGTTCGGGTTCCGCGCTGGTGCGATTGCTTCGCTGCGCTCGCAATGACATTTATATAAAACCAACATTACAACCACTTACCTCTACCTGAAGAAAAATTAATACCGACTTCAGGCGAGCTTAACGCGGCCGGGGGAATTTGCCGGCCTCACCAAGCGGCAGCTTTGCCACCTTGCGTATGCGCCCTGCTACCCGGTATTTTCTGGCTTTAGCAACAGCGGCTTTGAGCGCCCTACCCGGTGCCGCCCAAACCGCCAACCCCGACCTGCCGCCCGCCACCGCCGTGCCGCTCACCGCGCCGGCGGGCACGCTGGTGCTGGCCATGGACAACGCCAACCAAAGCGCGGGCGGCACTTTCAACCTGAAAGCCTACGGGCTGGCCGTGCAACTACTCAATAAGAAGGTGCCGCTGCGCTGGATTATCCGCAGCGGCAAAAGCAAGGACGACGTCGATTTTTCGGCGCTGGCGGCGCGGGTGGTGCCCCGCGGCGCGGCCGGGGCGGCGGCCGTGCGGGCCTTTCGGGCGGGGCCGCTGCTGGTGCTGCCCCGCGACACGGCCGGCGTGCGGGCGCTGGCCGCCGCCTACAACGCGGCCCAGAGCACCACGGTGCAACTCTATGAGCTGCAAGCCGCTACCGCCGTGGATGTGCGCTACGTGCTCAACCAGCGGCCGGTGGCGGCCATCCTCAACGACGGGGGCAACGCGGCCATCCACCAGGGCTATATGCGGCGGGCGGGCATAGCGGGCAACGACAGCGGCAGCGCACTGCGCACCGCCAACAACTACGTGACGCAGGTGGCCGTGAACCTCGACAGCCAGACCGACTGCTACACCTTTGCCTCGGAGCCGCACTCGACCAACACGGCGGGCGGCGTGGTGGAGGCCATCGGGCGCTTCGTGGCGCGGGGCGGCAATTTTCTTGCCGAGTGCGAGGCCGTGGTCACGTATGAGAACTACGCCGGCGGCCGGTTTCAAACCACCACCGGCGTGGTCGATACCGACGTGCGCGACAACGGCACCCGCCGCTACCCAGCCCCCGACCAGCCACTATCGCAGTACGAGGGCGAGTTTCGGGCCTCGGTGCTGGGCGGCAGCGTCACGAACTGGCGGCGGGCCAGCGGCAGCGCCTTTCGCAATGGCGGACACGTGCAAGACCAGCTGGCCGGCACTACCGACGAAACTATCGAAGCCAGCGTGGCCGACCTCTACGTCGGGCGCGGCGGGCTGGTGTCGTACCTGGGCGGGCACCAGTACAGCGGCACCACCGAAAACGACCTCAACGGCCAGCGCCAGTACCTCAACGCCTTCCTGACCCCGGCCACCACCTACCAGCGCTGCAACGTGTTTGCCGACTCGGCGGGCAATGTGCTGGCGGCCAGCCTCCGCTATGTCATCTGCCGGGGCGACTCGGTGCAGGTAGTGCTGCCAGCCGGCCCCAGCGGTCCCGAAACCTACCGCTGGATGCCCGCTACCGGCCTCAGCAACGCCAGCGCCGGCACGGTGTGGGCGCGCCCCACCCGCTCTACCGATTACACGGTGGCGACCACCAGCACCGGCGGCATGGTGCGCTATATCGCCGTGAGCGTAACGGTGCTCGACCGCACTGCGCTCAGCATTCACGCCGTAGGCTGCCCGCCGCTCGCGGGGCAGGAAGTGGTTTTCGAGGCATCGGCCGAGGGGCGCGACTACCGCTGGGACTTTGGCGATGGCACCCCGGCCGACCCCGCGCCGCGCCACCGCTACGCCCGCCCCGGTACCTACACGGTGCGCCTCAGCGGCTTCAACGCGGCGGGCTGCCCCGTAGCGGCTACTACCGTCGTGACGGTGGGCGAATTGCTTATTCCCAACATTTTCACTCCTAACCACGACGGGCAGAACGATACCTTCCGCCTGCTGGGCGTGCCCGCTGATGTGGCCCGGCTGGAGATTTACAGCCGCTGGGGCAATCTGGTGTACGCCGCCGACCGCTACGCTCATGACTGGGATGGCGGCGCGCTGCCCGCCGGCACCTACTACTACCTGCTGCGCGTGCCCGACTGCCCCACCGTGATAAAGGGCTGGGTGGAGCTGGTGCGGTAGCAATGAGAATGATAAGGGATAAAAACAGGTCATGCTGAACGCAGTGAAGCATCTCGCGTGGTGCAGTAATTAATGACGCTACGAATTGCTGCGCCACGTGAGATGCTTCACTGCGTTCAGCATGACCCGTCTTTTCAGGTCTTAGAACAATACTAGTAGCCTCTTCCTTCCCCTAATATGAAGATTTGATAAATTACTACTAGCGAGCATGTTTAATAAGGCTATTCGCCCAACTTATCGGCTTACTGGTCGTATTGCGGCGCAGCGCTAAGAAGCTTCTCACTGGCTCCCAGCGCAGCTTTTTGCCGCTACCATTTCCTTTTCACCCCAATGGCTGACTCCCTTTCGCCACCGCCCGGCAAGCCGCTGGTGTACGCCCACCTCGGCGACCTACACATCACCGACGCCAGGGCCGGCCACTACCGCGACCTGCTCGCGATGCTGGCGCAGCTGGAAGTAGAAGGCGCTGGCCTGCTTGATTTTGTGTACCTGCCCGGCGACGTGGCCGACAACGGCCTACCCGCCCAGTACCGCCTGGTAGCGGCGGCGCTACGGCTGCTGAGCGCGCCGGTCCACGTCATCACCGGCGACCACGACATGGAGCCGCGCAGCCTGGCCAATTTCTACGCGCTGCCCGCCGCCGCGCCCCTGCCCAAGGCCGTGGTGGTACAGGGCGTGCAGTGCCTGTTTCTGGATGTATGCGGCCCCGGCGCGGGCGGGCCCGATTTTCGGCTGGGCGGCGCGCAGCTAAGTTGGCTGCGGGCGCAGCTGAGCCAGGTGCCGACCGGCACCGAGATAGCGCTTTTCATGCACACTTACCCCGCCGACCTGCGCGACGCCGCCGAGCGCGCCGAGCTTACAGCCTTGCTGGCCCGGCACCACGTGGCGCTCGTGGACATGGGCCACACGCACTACAACGAGCTGGCCAACGACGGCACCACCATCTACGCCGCCACCCGCTCGACGGGTCAGATTGAGGAAGGCCCGGTGGGCTACTCGCTCATCAGCCTCGACCGGGGCGTGGTGAGCTGGCGCTTCCAGCCGCTCGCTGGCAGCTTTCCCTTCGTGCTCATCACCGCCCCGGCCGACTACCGCCTGCTGCGCCACGCCGGCCAGGCCGTGGCCGGGCAGTTCACCGTGCGGGCGGTCGTGTTCGGGGCCAATGAGCTAGCCGAGGTAGTCTGCTGGCTCGGCGACGACGGCCCGCGCCTGCCCATGCAGCGCGACACCCACGGCGTATGGCAGGCTACGGCCACTTGCCCGGTCGGGGCCGGCCAGCGCCTGCCCCTCACCGTGGAGGCCCGCGATGCCACCGGCCGCCCCGGCCGCCACCGGCTGCTGCTGGCCCTGGCGCCCTACCAGCCGCCGACTAGGCTAGGCGCGGGCAGCGACGCGGCCAGCATCGGCGCGTGGGAGGAAAACGGCATTCTGGGCACGCAGCTCGGGCCCAATCGCAACGCCCGGCCGCTGAGGCTTAGCTCGTAGCGCTGGCACCGGCTATGAAAGAGCGGTCATGCTGAGCGCAGCGAAGCATCTCTGCCGCTTCATCCGCGCCGCTCAACGAAGCGATAGAGATGCTTCGCTGCGCTCAGCATGACAGAATTAAACAACCAATCTAGCACATTCCACCAAACCTAAATGCCAACCAGCCTTCTCTTAATCTGGCTTATCTCCACCATTTCCATTGCCCTGGTCATCCTGCGCCCCTTCAAGGTGCCCGAATACGTGTGGGCCGTGAGCGGGGCCGGGCTGCTACTGCTGCTGCGGCTGCTGACGCCGGCCGAGGGCCTGGCCGGCGTGGCCAAGGGCCTCGACGTGTATCTGTTCCTCACCGGCATGATGCTGCTGGCCGAAGTGGCGCGTGAGGAAAAGCTCTTCGACTGGCTGGCGGCCCACGCCACGCGGCTGGCCAAAGGCTCGGCGCAACGCCTGTTTTTACTTATCTACTTGGTGGGGGTAGTGGTGACGACGTTTCTCTCCAACGACGCTACGGCCGTGGTGCTCACGCCGGCCGTGGCGGCGGCCGTGAAGGCGGCCAAGGTCAAAAACCCGCTGCCCTACCTCTTCATCTGCGCCTTCATTGCCAACGCGGCCTCGTTTGTGCTGCCCATTTCCAACCCGGCCAACCTCGTCATTTACGGCGCGCACATGCCGCCGCTGCTCGAATGGCTGCCGCGCTACCTGCTGCCGGCGGCTGTGGCCATCGGGGCTACCTACTTCATTTTGCGCTACACGCAGCGCGCCGAATTGAGCCAGAATATTGAGCAAGACATCGAAATCCCGACCCTGGCGCGTGGCGGCAAGGTAGCGCTGGGCGGCATCGCGGGCACAGCGGTGGCGCTGCTGGCGGCCTCGGCCCTTGACCGGCCGCTGGGCCTGCCCACGGCCGTGACGGGGGTGCTCACCACGGCCCTCGTGCTGCTCATCGTGCGCAAAAGCCCGCTGGTAGTTGTGCGCAGCGTGTCGTGGGCGGTGCTGCCGCTGGTGGCGGGGTTGTTTGTGCTGGTCGAAGGGCTGAACAAGACGGGCGTCACGCAGTGGCTGAGCGCACTGCTTACGCGCGGGGCGGCCGGGTCAGAGGCCGGCACTACCTGGGCCAGTGGCGTGGGGGTGGCTTTGCTGTGCAACGTCATGAACAACCTGCCGGCCGGCCTCATCACCGGCAACGTGCTGCAAACGGCCCAGGTATCGGCGCACATCAAGAGCGCCATGCTCATCGGCATCGACGTCGGCCCCAACCTCTCAGTAACGGGCTCGCTGGCGACTATTCTGTGGCTGGTAGCGCTGCGCCGCGAGAATATCACGGTCAGCGCCTGGCAGTTTCTCAAGCTCGGCGCGCTGGTAATGACCGTGCCGCTGCTGCTGGCCATCGGGTCACTGTTTTTGGTAAGCCATTGATACTAAAATGTCTGTCATTGCTTCGCTGCGCTCGCAATGACAGACGGGTTGACGTTTTCTTTCTCCACCTCTTTACTTCCCTTTCCCATGCAACTCAACGCCGCTTATATCTACCCGCTGCTGCTCGTGGCCGGCGCGCTCCAGGCCTGGGGCCCACCCATGAACGGAGCCTTGCAGAAATCGCTTACCAACCCTTGGCTGGCTAGTCTGGTGTCGTTTCTGCCCATTATCGCGCTGCTGTTCTGCATGTTCCTATGTATGCCCAAGCCGCTACCCACCACGGAAGGCGTGATGACTATGCCCTGGTGGGCCCCGCTGGGCGGGCTGGTAGGAGCCGTGGCCGTAGTAGCCGGGCTCATCTTCGTGAACAAAGTAGGCGCGGGCGCCTTCGCCGGCCTCACCATCTCGGCCAACCTACTCATGTCGGTGCTCATTGACAAATACGGCTGGTTTGGGGCGGAGGTCCACGCCCTCACCCCCGGCCGCCTGGCCGGCTGCGCTTTGCTGATTATCGGCATCATTCTGATTTCCAGGTCTTAATTTTTGATTTTCGGGGGCGCGGCTACGCGCAGCCGGCCGCGCCCTACCGTGTGCACGCGGGCCAGGGCGGCGGGGTCTACCCGCGCCCCAGCCTCTAGTACCAGTTCGCCAGCTACCGTGCTGCTGGTGCCGGGCGGCACTTCCAGCGTGCCGCCCCGGCGCACCGTCAGGCGCGCTTTGGGGCCGATGTATAGAGCCATATTTCGGTCAGTTTGCTTGCTTAAAACCAGCGCGCTACCTGCCCCGACTACCGTGCTACTCGCTTGGCCTAGTCTCAGCCCAGCGGGTAGCAGGTAGCGGCAGCCGGGAGCCAGCAGTTGCAAGTTGGCCCGCGCCGCTACTTCGGCCGAGCCCGGCATCCCAGCGCGGCCCAGCACAATATCACGCGGTATCGAGTCGGCCCGTTGCGGGCCGCTGGCGAACCTTGTGTTGCCGCTAAATACCACGCCCGCCAGCTGGTCAGCCCCGCCCAGCGGCGGCTCGGCATTATCTAGTTCGAAGGTGCAATCGCGCACCTGAAAACGGCTGGTGGTATCAGCGGCGGCCGGCACGGTCAACAGCAAATAATTGCGTATGCTCACAAAGCGGCATTTGGTGAAGTTCATGGCCCGCGCTTCCTGGTTGGAGTACACCAAGTGCTGCCCGTAAGCGGGCTCACCGCGATACGGGCGGTCCTCGAAGGTGCAGCCTACGAAGCGAGTAGCGTACTTAGCCAGAGCGCAACCCGTCACGAATGCCCCGTAAATCCGGCAGTTCTCGAAGAGAAAATCGGTTTGCCGCACCCAGGCAGACCAGTTGCTGACGCCCCACAGCAGGCAATTGCTGACGACGATATTCTTGGTAGTGAGCGGGCCGCTGCCGTAGCGGTCGGACACCAGCGCCTGCCCAGCATTATCAACCAGGCGGCAGCGCTCCAGGCGCACGTTGGCGGCGTAGCCGCCTTCGGGCTCGATGTCGATGCCCGCGCCGGGATTGGAGTATAGCGGCTTATTCAAGGCTGGAATAACGACCCGCCCGGTGTGGCTGAAGCTGCAATTCGTGGCCCGCAGCCCGTTCACCCCCGTGACGGACAAGCCCTGCCGCCCGTTGTAGTCGAAGCGCGAGCTTTCGAGCACGATGCCTTCCTTGGCTAGGTCGTCTACGCTCTTGGCCAGTCGATTAAGCACTTGCACGCCGTCGCGCCCGTAGTGATGCACGACCAGCTTGCGCAGCCGCACGCGGCGCGAGTTGTCCACAAAAATCCCATCAAACGGCAATTGAATGCCCGTATCGCCCCAGTGGCCGCCCACCACGAGGTGCGGGCTGTTGCCGTTGAGGCGCAGGTTGGCTACCTCCACATTGTCACAGTTTTGCAGGTTGATGGTGGTGCCGCCGTGCAGGGCGTAGCCGTTGGCCGTGAAGAAGGCCGTCGGGCCTTCGTAGGGCAGGTGCGTGGCGGGGGCGAAGGTGCCGTAGTAGATACCGTCGGCGTAGCGGATTTCGGTGGTGGCGCTGTCGGCGCCTACTATGCTGAGGTTGCGGCAGCCCCGCAGGGCCAGCACATCGGGCACGGTGGCGGGGCCGGGCTCACCCACCAGGTAGGTGCCGGGCGGCAGGTGCAGGACCGCGCGGCCGGCCCCGGCCGGGGTCTTGGCCCGCTCATTAAAGAAAGTAGCGGCTTTTTGGAAGGCCGCCTGGTCGTTGGTGCGGCCGTCGCCCACGGCCCCAAAATCTTTTTTCAGGTCTTTGTGCAGGGTCGGCTGGGCCAGGGCGGCGAAGCCGTTCAGCATCACTAGCAGCGCCCCGACTACCGATTTAACACCTTTATAACCAGACAAGTATTTCAGCCAAAGATTCTGCATTGTATTTCCTTCATTATTTCTTATACAAAGGGAGGCTGCGGGCGGCCTTTGGACGAAAATAGCCGGGCGGGCCGGGCGGCTCGGTATTCGCGCGGGCCGCGCCACGCCGTAACTTTGTCCCCCGTCATGCCTGAACGCTCCACCCCTACCCCCACAGCGTCGGCCGCGAAGTACATCTTCGTCACCGGCGGCGTTACCTCTTCACTCGGCAAAGGAATCATTTCCGCCTCACTAGCCAAGCTCTTGCAAGCCAGAGGCTTCCGGGTTACGATTCAGAAGTTCGACCCCTACATCAACATCGACCCCGGCACGCTCAACCCCTACGAGCACGGCGAATGTTACGTAACCGACGACGGCGCCGAAACCGACCTCGACCTGGGCCACTACGAGCGCTTCCTGAACGCGCCCACCTCGCAGGCCAACAACGTGACCACCGGCCGCATCTACGACACCGTGATTCGGCGCGAGCGCGAAGGCGCGTTCCTCGGCAAAACCGTGCAGGTAGTGCCCCACATCACCGACGAAATCAAGCGCCGGATGCTGCTGCTGGGCCAGGATGGCAAGTTCGACGTGGTCATCACCGAAATCGGGGGCTGCATCGGCGACATCGAGAGCCTGCCCTTCGTGGAAGCCGTGCGCCAGCTGCGCTGGGAGCTACCGCCCAACGACTCGCTCGTGATTCACCTCACGCTGCTGCCCTACCTCAGCGCGGCCGGCGAACTGAAGACCAAGCCTACCCAGCATTCGGTGCGCGACCTGCGCGAGGCGGGCTTGCAGCCCGATATTCTGGTTTGCCGCTCCGAGCACCCGATTCCGGCCGATATGCGCCGCAAAATCGCGCTGTTCTGCAACGTCAAAATCAACTCGGTTATCGAAAGCCTCGATGCCGACAGCATCTACTCGGTACCGCTGCTGATGCTGAAAGAGGAGCTTGACGCCCGCGTTATCAGCAAGCTGCGTTTACAGGGCGGGCACGCGCCTGATTTGGAGGAGTGGAAAGAGTTTTTGGGCCGCCTCAAAAACCCGACCGAGGACGTGACCGTCGCGCTGGTGGGCAAGTACGTGGAGCTGCCCGATGCCTATAAGTCTATCATTGAGGCGTTTGTACACGCCGGCGCTACCAACGAGTGCAAGGTAAAAGTCCGCACCATCCAGAGCGAGCACCTGACGCCTGAGAACGCCGTGCAGCAGCTCGAAGGCGTGGATGGCGTGCTGGTGGCCCCCGGCTTCGGCGAGCGCGGCTTTGAGGGCAAGGTAGCCGCCGTGCGCTACGTGCGTGAGAACAACATCCCGTTTTTCGGCATTTGCCTGGGGATGCAGGTAGCGGTGGTGGAGTACGCCCGCCACGTACTCGGCCTGCCCGAGGCCAGCTCGACCGAGATGAGCCCGCTCACGCCCGACCCGGTTATCGCCCTGATGGCCGACCAGAAAGACATCACCCAGAAAGGCGGCACCATGCGCCTCGGGGCCTACACCTGCGAGCTCAAACGCGGCTCGCGCGCAGCCAAAGCATACGGCCGCAACACCATCAGCGAGCGCCACCGGCACCGCTATGAGTTTAATAATGAGTACCTGGCGCGCTTCGAGGCGGCCGGCATGTCGGCCTCGGGCATCAACCCCGACACCGGGCTGGTGGAGGTAATCGAGCTGCCCCGCGAGGTGCACCCGTGGTTTGTGGCCGGGCAGTTTCACCCCGAGCTCAAGAGCACCGTGGAGACGCCACACCCGCTGTTCGTGCGCTTCGTGAAGGCCGCCATTCAGCGCAAAAAAGGCTTGTAAGGTAGTGAGCCGCTAGCGGCTAGCTGGCCGCCGTTTAGCGCGCAGCGCGGCTGGCAGCTTAAAGCAACCGTACCTTTGTCGTTCGTATTCTTTTTAGTGTAAATGGACCGCAACCAAGCAACTGGCCTTTTTCTCATCTCGGCCCTGCTCCTGGTGTATCTGTTTT
>CAXYJY010000029.1:0-29593 GCA_964277755.1 uncultured Hymenobacter sp. | reverse complement strand
GTATGGCGCGGCTGTGTTGTGTAGCGCGGACTTTTAGACCGCTAATTATTACGCTTGATACTCGCGGAATAAAAGTCCGCGCTACCCCGAAAAGGCCCGCCGGACGAGCGTCCGGCGGGCCTTTTTTAGGCCTCGCTGCCAACGCCCATAATCTTCTTGCGGTGATTTAGCCCCCACTCGCGCAGGGCGAAGATGACGGGGTCGAGCGTGTCGGCGTAAGGTAGCACCTCGTAGGTCACAAGCACGGGCGGGCCTTCCTGCACGATGCGCCGCACGAGCTGGTGCTGCTCCAAGTCTTTCAGCTCTTTGGCCAGTACTTTAGAAGAAATACCCGGCACACTGCGCTCGATGTCCCGAAAGCGCTGGTGACCAGTAGCCAGCGCCACCAGTATCAGTAGTTTCCATTTGCCACTCACTACGTCGAGGGCGTCGCGCAGCGAAGGCAGGGTAGTGAGGCAGTGGCCCATGCTGATGGGTGGCATAGTCGGGATGGTTACGTGGAGGTGAGCGCTTACCTGGAGGTAGCTGCTCACTTTTGGTAAGCAAAGGTAACGACCTTTGCAGTGTCATCGGACCAGCGCGCTACTGCCCGGCCGGTGCCGCTCTTTCACCACACCGGGGCTTGGTGCCCCTACCCTTTCTACTTTACCATGAGCAAAATCCTCGTAACCGGCGCTACTGGCGGCCTCGGCAAGGCCGTAGTCGAAAACCTGCTGAAAACCGTCAGCCCCGGCGACATTGCCGTGCTGGTGCGCGACCCCGCCAAAGCCGCCGACCTGCAAGCCCAGGACGTAACCGTGAAGCAAGGCGACTACAACGACTACGCCTCGCTGGTGGCTGCTTTTCAGGGCATTGACAAGCTATTCCTGGTATCTGGCAACGACGTCCCCAACCGCGTGCCGCAACACACCAACGCCGTGAACGCCGCCAAAGAAGCCGGCGTACAGCACGTGGTGTACACCAGCTTCCAGCGCAAAACGGAGGACGGCTCGTCGGCCGCCTGGCCCATCGCCGAGGCTCACCTAGCCACTGAAAAGCTGCTCAAAGAGTCAGGCCTGACCTACACCATCCTCAAAAACGCGCTCTACCTCGACGTGCTGCCGCTCTTCATGGGCCCGGTGCTCGACACCAACACCATCTACCTGCCGGCCGGCGAGGGCAAGGTGCCCTACGCCAGCCGCGCCGATATGGGCGCCGCCGGCGCGGCCGTGCTCACCGGCTCCGGCCACGAAAACCAGTCGTACGACATCAGCAACGACACGTCGTACTCTTTCCACGACATTGCCAAGACATTAAGTGACTTATCGGACAAAACTATTCAGTATGTGTCGCCCACAGCCGAGGAGTTTGGCACCGCACTAGCGGCGGCTGGCGTGCCCGCCGAAGTCGTCGAAATGACGACCGGCTTCTGCGTAGCTATCGAGCAGGGCGAGTTTGATTTCCCCAGCACCGACCTGAAAAAGCTGCTCGGCCGCCAGCCCGAAACGGCGGAGCAGTTTTTGAAAGCGACTTATCAGCTATAATTGATTTGGGTCGATGTAGCCCGGCTGCACCTGCCTGTTTCGGCTGGTGCAGCCGGGCTTTTTTGTAGCCTGGACTTTGTAGTCCGAGCTACTTAGCCCGCCGTAGCCTCAGCGTAAGTCGGGATTTCGGCCAGCCGCTCATTCACGCCGCGCTCAAAATCGACGCGCCAGCAGTAGTGCATCAAGCCGTTCGTGACCAACAGGTAAGGTGCGCGCATTGTCTGGTTGTAAGTGGCTACCTGCTGGGCCACGGCGGGCGTGATGGCCACCGTGGGCCGCTTGCACTCCACCAGCAGCAGCGGGCGGCCATCGGGGCCGAGGGCCACGAGGTCGGTGCGCTTCTGGCGCTGGTTGTAGCGGTGGCCGCGCTCCAGGCTCAAGAGGCCGCGGGGGTAGCCCAGATGGCGCAGCAGGTACTGCGCCACGTGCTGCCGCACCCACTCTTCGGGGGTCAGGGCCACGTACTTGCGGCGCAGCTCATCCCAGATTTCGGGGAGGTTTGCAGAATTTTGCCTAATTTTGTGGTCGAAAGGCGGCAGGTCCAACGCTTGCATCACCTCCAAAGGTATGGGTTTGGCCGTCGCATTTCGCCGGGGTTTCGTACCCCTCGCGCCGCCATACCCCACCGGGTAGGCGGCTTTTTTCGTTTCAAGGCGCTTGTAAAACGCCTGTCATTGCGAGCGCATCAAGCAGAATGCTGCGCTCGCAATGGAAAACGACTTAACTATTCAATAATTCAACCATCTAACAATCCACTCATGAAGACTAAAGAAGACATCGTAAACAACTGGCTACCACGCTACACGGGCGTGGCCCTGAACGAGTTTGGGCAGTACATCCTGCTCACCAACTTCAGCAACTACGTGTACATGTTTGCCGCGCAATTCGGCGTAGAGGTGCGCGGCACCGACAAGCCGATGCAGTCGGCCACCTCGGGCGGTATTACCATCATCAATTTCGGCATGGGCTCGCCGATGGCGGCCACGGTCATGGATTTGCTGTCGGCCATCAAGCCCAAGGCGGCCCTTTTCCTGGGTAAGTGCGGCGGGTTGAAAAAGACCAAATTGGGCGACCTCGTGCTGCCCATCGCGGCCATCCGCGGCGACGGTACTTCGGATGATTACCTACCCAAGGAAATCCCAGCGCTACCGTCGTTCCGGCTGCAACGCGCTGTTTCGTCAATGATTAAGAAGCACGAGCTCGACTACTACACCGGCACCGTGTACACTACCAACCGCCGCGTGTGGGAGCACGACCAGGAGTTCAAGGACTACCTCAAGCGCGTGCGCGCCCTGGCCGTGGACATGGAAACGGCGACCATCTTCGTGGTGGGCTTCATGAACGACATTCCGCACGGCGCGCTGCTGCTCGTGAGCGACAACCCGATGACGCCCGAGGGCGTGAAAACGGCCGAGTCGGACTCGAAGGTGACAGCCGAGTTTGTGAAGCGCCACCTGGAAATCGGCATCGATTCGCTGCTGGAATTGAAGAACTCGGGCGAGTCGGTAAAGCACCTGAAATTCGAATAAGGACCACTGATTAGCACGGATTTTAGCGGATTTCACGGATTTTGTGGACTATTTGCTAAGCCCGTTCTCTGGCGAGAACGGGCTTAGCTTTGTTTGCTATGTTCGATTCTGAACTTTGCATACCCTTTTGTACCATGCGGCTTTTTTATAAACCTGGCAGTGCCTTTGCGGTAGGATTTGCAGTCGCGCTAGCTAGCTGTAGCTCTCAACGTGAGGCCGTTGACCTGCTCGTGACCAATGCCACGGTGTACACTGTCGATTCAACGTTCAGCAAAGCCCAGGCCTTTGCCGTGCGCGATGGGCACTTTGTGGCCGTGGGCACTACCAGCGACTTGCAGCAGCGCTACCAGGCCACGCAAACGGTGGACGCGGGCGGCCAGTTTATCTACCCCGGCTTTTACGACGCGCATTGCCACTTTTACCGCTACTCGCTGGGGCTGCGCTCGGCCAACCTCGTAGGCGCTACCTCGTGGGCCGAAACGGTGGGCCGCCTCACGGCGCACCGCCGGCAGCAGCCGGGCGCGGGCTGGCTCACCGGCCGCGGCTGGGACCAGAACGACTGGCCCGGCCAACGCTTCCCGACCAAGGACACGCTCGACGCGCTGTTTCCCAGCGTGCCGGTTTTTATCATCCGGGTTGATGGGCACGCCGCCTTGGTCAACCAAAAGGCGCTCGACCTGGCGGGCATCACTGCTAGCACCCCCATCAGCGGCGGCGTAATTGGGCGCGACGCGCGGGGCCGCCTCACGGGTTTACTGGTTGACAATGCCGTGAAGCTGGTGGCCGCCAAAATTCCCGAGCCCAGCCCGGCCGAGGCCGACGCCGCCCTGCTGCAAGGCCAGCAAAATTGCCTGGCCGTGGGCCTCACCAGCCTCGCCGATGCCGGCCTCAACCGCGAAGACATTGGGCGCATGGCCGCGCTGCAAAGGCGTGGCAAGCTGCACCTGCGCCTGTATACCATGCTTAACCCCACGCCTGAAAACAAGGCGTACTACCTGCCCAAAGGGCCGTATTTCAGCGATAACCTTACCATTTGCTCCTTTAAGGTGTACGCCGATGGGGCGCTGGGCTCGCGGGGTGCCTCGCTGCTGGCCCCCTACTCCGACCGGCCGCACGAGTCGGGCTTTTTGCTTCAAAACCCGGCCTACTACCGCAATCTGGCCCAGGAACTGGCGGCCACGAAGTTTCAGATGAATACCCACGCCATCGGCGATTCTTCGAACCGGCTACTGCTCGACATCTACGGCGCGGCCCTCAAAGGCCAGCCCGACCGCCGCTGGCGCATTGAGCACGCGCAGGTGGTGAGCCCGCAGGACATGCCCAAGTTTGGGCAGTACCACATCGTGCCCTCAGTGCAGCCCACCCACGCCACTTCGGATATGTATTGGGCCGGTGAGCGCTTGGGCGCGCAGCGCCTGACGACTGCCTACGCCTACCAGGAATTGCTGAGGCAGTACGGCCAGGTGGCGCTGGGCTCTGATTTTCCAGTCGAGGATATCAACCCGCTCTATGGCTTTCACGCCGCCGTGGCCCGGCAGGATGCCAAAAATTACCCCACCGGCGGCTTCCAGATGGGCAACGCCCTTACCCGCGAACAGACCCTGCGCGGCATGACCACCTGGGCCGCCCACGCCGCCTTTGAGGATAAGCGCAAGGGGCAGATTAAGCCCGGTATGCTGGCTGACTTTGTGGTACTCAAAACCGACCTGCTCACCGCACCCAACGAGCAGCTGCGCGACGCCAAGGTGCAGCAGACGTGGATAGGCGGCAAGCGAGTGTATGGCAAGTAAAATGTAAAACGGAGTGGCACTCCGTTTCGCGCAAGGCAAGCCCGCCCGGACGCGCAACGGAGTGCCACTCCGTTTTACATTCTCCTACTGCTCATCCGCGCTCGGGCCGTAGAGGCCGGGCACCGGGATGTCGAGCAGGCGCAGATACACCGTGAGTTGGCCGCGGTGGTGGATGCTGTGGTTGAGGCCCATGATGCGGATGGCCGTCCCCTTCGGGCGGTCAAAAAGCACGTGCTCGCCCCGGTGCAGCCGGAAGTTCTGAGTTAGCTTTTCATCGTCGCTGGCTTGCAGCTCGCGGCGCAGCTGGGCGCTGTACTCGTCGAAGCGGGCCAGCAGCTCTTCGTGGCTCGTGGGCGCGGGGCCGGGCTTGGGCGCGTTGGGGTCGAGAAAATCGCGGCTGTCGTGGGTGAGAAAGAGTTTTTTGAACGCCAGCAGGTTGACGACGTGCGTGGCTAGCTGCCACAGCGTCATGCTCTTGGGATGGGGCCGGTAGTCGGCCTGCGCGAAGGGCACGCGCTCCAGTACGCGGCGGGTTTGTGCCAGCTCGTGGGTCAGCTCGGCCAGGAAATTTTGCTGGAGCGAAGAAGTATACATGGTGGATGAAAGAAATGATGTGGACAACCAGCCGACGCTTAAACGGTTCGGCGGCTACCCATCTCAGCCGGGGCCGAGGCGGGCGGCGGGGGTAGGACGCCGGGGCCGTCGTCGCGCAGCTTTTTGCCGCGCAGCGTGAGCAGGAAGCCCAGGCCCAAAATAAAGAACACGATAAGCGCCAGAATACTATAGCGCATATTACCGCCCATTAGCTGCGAAATGCCACCGAACACCAGCAGGCCAATCACGATGCCCACCTTTTCAACCACGTCGAAAAAGCTGAAATAAGCGGCCGTGTTGGGCGTATTTTCCGGGATGATTTTAGAATACGTACTGCGCGAGAGGCTTTGCACCGCGCCCATCGTGAGGCCGATAATACCAGCCAATACGTAGAAGCTCCAGCCAGCTTGCACAAAGTAGCCGGCGATGCAAATGAGCATCCAGATAAACACGGCCCAGCTCAGCGCCCGCGTGTTGCCGATGCGCTCGGAGAGCTTGGCAAACAGGTACGCGCCCACGATGCCAACCAGTTGCAGCAGCAGAATGGTTTTGATGAGGGCCGACGTTTCGAGGTGCAGCTCCTCATCGCCAAAGAGCGTAGCCACGTACATTACCGTCTGCACGCCCATGTTGTAGGTGAAGTAAGCCAGCAGAAAGCGCTTCAGATTAGGCTGGTGCTTGGTTTCTTCCCATACCTTGCCCAGCTCGCGGAAGCCATTGAGCAACCAGCCCGAATCGGAGGTAGCACCGGCGGGGCGGCCGGGGTCGGGCGGCAGGGTGAAGAAGGGAATCTGGGCAAAGCCCGCCCACCAGATACCCGTGAGCAGGAAGCTGTAGCGAGTGGCCTCGCCCTCACTCAACCCAAACATGGGCTTGCCCGACAGCGTGGGCCCCTGAATAAGCATCAGGCACAGCACCAGCAAGATAACCGAGCCGATATAGCCCATCGAGAACCCACGCGCCGAAAGCGAGTCGAACTTTTCTTCCGACGAAATAACCGGCAGGTAAGAGTTATAAAACACAATGGAGCCTGAAAAGCCCACGGTGGCCAGGATAAACACAAACACGCTGGGCGTGAAGGTAGCCGGCTCGAAGAAATATAGCCCGCAGCAGGCCGCCGCCCCGATATAGCAGAAGATTTGCAGAAACAGCTTCTTGCGCCCCGAATAATCGGCCAACGCCGTGAGCAGCGGGCTAATGAGGGCGATAATGAGAAAAGCCGCTGATACCGAATAGTTTTGGAGCGAGGTACCCGGCACGTGCAGCCCCAGAAACTCAATCGGGTTTTTGGCGCTTTTCGTGTTAGTTACCAGCTTCACCATTGAATTCCAGTAAATCGGAAAAATCGAACTGGTAATGACGAGCGGGTACACCGAGTTGGCCCAGTCGTAGAAGGTCCAGCCGGTGGTGATGCACTTGTTGTCTTTTTCAACGGCCGGCGCGGCGGTAGCGGTGGGCTGCATAAAGTTTGAGGAGTAGCAAAAAGAAGAATGGCTCGCCGAAGGTAGCGGCCGGCAAGCTAGCCGGTGGGCAGTGGTTTAAAATTGGCGCGGGCCATACCCGCGTATTCGGCCGTGGCGTGCGTGGCGCGCTGGTACGCCAGCCGGGCGGCCACAATCTGGCGGCTTAATTCTCTTTCCGAGCCACAAAGGCTGATTAGCTGCTCCAGTGTCATAAGCGGCGGGTCGGCCTCCAGCAGGCGGGCCAGCACTTCTTCGTTGCGCAGGTGACGCAGGCGCTCGCGGCGGTCGGCGAGCAGGGCTACCCGATTGAGGGCGCAGGCCGCGATGGTGGCCTTGCCCTCGGGCGTCAGGGGCTGGGCTACCTCGTCGGTAAAGGTGAGGTGCGCGGCAGGGTCCACGGCGGCCGGGTTCAAGAGCAGCGGCGCTTCCTGGGTTAGGTCGTCGTGATGGGTGCGGGCGCGGCCGGCGGGGTCGTTGTCCAGCGGAAACAGCTGGCGCTTGCGGGCGCGGTTGCAATCTTCGCAGGCGAAGAGCAGGTTTTGCCAGTCGTAGGCCAGCCAGTAGTAGCCGGGGCCCTGCACGCGGCCGGTGGCCGTTTGGCGGTAGCCGGCCTTGGGGCGGTAGTGCTCCACGTCGCCGGGGCTGCTGTGCACGAAGCACGTTTCGCAGTACGCGCATTTCTGGTGCTGGTCAGCTTGCAGTTGCCGCTTCACGTCGCGCGCCGCGTAGATGGCGCGCTGGGGCTTGAGGGCGGCCGTGCCCGGCTGCTGGCACCCGGCCGGGTCGGCGTCGTAGGCTTGCTCCAGCGCCTGCCGGGCCGCCGGGGCAGCGCGGACTAGCGAGGCGGGCGGCGCGGCGCTTTTCGCTACGGCTATCATGCGGCGGGGCTGCTGGCGTCCTTGTTCAGCAGGCGCTGCCGCAGCTCCTGCAACACGGCATCTACTTGGCGCTCCGAAGGCGTTTCGCCCACTGGCTCGGCGTCCAGCTCCTGGGTCAGGGCGGCCAGCTCTTTCTTTTCGGCGGCCGTGCGCTTGGCTTTGGTGAGTAGCTCGGCGCGGCGGGCCAGCTTGCGCTCGGTGGCGGGCGAGCGGGCCGTTTCGAGGCCAAACAGCTCGCTGGTGAGTATCTGGTCAAGCCGCCAGCCGCGCACGTCGGCCACGTCGGTCACGACCACCGTTTGGTCGCCCTCGCGGCGCAGCAATACCACGTTGGCGTCTACGTCGCCGGCCGCCTGCACCACCAGCGGGCTGTGCGCGGTGGCGATGAACTGGGTGTTCTTGAAAATCTCGCTCAGCGACTTCAGCAGCTTGCGCTGCCAGCTGGGGTGCAGGTGCAGGTCGATTTCGTCGATGAGCACGATGGCGG
Organism: uncultured Hymenobacter sp.; assembly: GCA_964277755.1. GTDB lineage: Bacteria > Bacteroidota > Bacteroidia > Cytophagales > Hymenobacteraceae > Hymenobacter. Next base: position 21,329 of record CAXYJY010000029.1, on the reverse strand, counting down.
GCTCTTCGAGCGGGTTTTTACTGTCGGGGTAGCGCACAAACAGCTTGTCGGCCAGGTCGGTGAGCCACACTACCAGCGTTTGGTAGCCGAGGCTCATGTCGCGCAGGCGCACCCAGCCGTAGGGCGTTTTGAAGCGCACGCCCTGGCGGGGGCTGCCGCCGTTGGATTGCACCGGGGCTACGTCGAGGTCGGTGACCTCGCCTTCCTCCATTATTTTGAGGAGGGCAGCTTTTATCAGGTGGAAGTTTTGGGTGGTGAGCGGGTCTTTGTCCTTCGCCATGCGGTAGTCGGCAAAGAGAAACCACTCTTCTGGGTTTAGCAGGTCGGCGCGGTCGTCGAAGAGACTAGCGCAGGTGTCAGCGGTTTCGGGGGCTTCGCTGAGGGTGGAGTTGCCGGTGGTGCGGCCGGCTCCGTAGCCGTAGCAGACGAGGCCACGAAGATTTCCTCGTAGCTGTGTGCCAGGTGTCATTAAGACACTGTAAAAATCCTCCTTGCGATTTACAGGTATAGTATGATTTGCTAGAAATGAAGGCTTCTCATCGCTTAAACCCAGGTAGAACAAAATATTACGAGGTTTTTGCTTTGAAGCTAATTGTTGCAAACGAGTTGAAATAATAGCTTCGCATAACAAGAAAGGCATTTGCGTTGCTCCATCCCTAGCTAGGAACTGAGATGGGGGGCGTTTATCGTAATGAGTAATAAAATACGCTCCTCCCAAACCAATCTCTGGTGTTGGCTGCAAGGCCGCCAAACTCTTCAACACCGTCGTCTTCCCCACCCCATTATCCCCCAGAATAATCGTCCACTGCGCCGGCCGGCCATCCGCCCGCGCGAAGGAAATCGTCTGCCTCTCCCCGAAGCTGCGCACGTTTTCCAGGCTCAGGGAGAGGAAGTAGGCCGGGGGCGGCGTGGTGGGTTTGTCGGCCATTGTGCGGAGCGGGAAAATCGGAACACCTCAAAAGTAGCAGCCTCGCCGAGAGCTGGCCGAAACTGGGAAGGCAACGGTGGTTGAAGAATAATTGGGCTATAACCTTTTTCTCCGGCCCCCGCATCCGTCATGCTGAGCTTGCCGAAGCATCTCACTCGCACGGATAGGGTTGCGAACCTCAACGAAACGAGCAAGATGCTTCGCAAGCTCAGCATGACGGACGTGAGAGGATGGGCGGGAAGAATTTATCTCCTCATTATGCAACATTGTTTCAATTTAAGAAAATGGCTTAACTTTGAGTAGGAGCCCCAGCAAGACAGCCGGCCTCTCGCCTATTCAAGCTTATGTTCGACGTACTCATTATTGGCGGTAGTTACGCCGGCCTGAGCGCGGCGCTGGCCCTGGGCCGCGCCCGGCGCTCGGTGCTGGTGCTCGACGGCCGCCGCCCGCGCAACCGCTTCACGCCCCACGCCCACAATCTACTACTGCACGACGGCGACGCCCCCGCCGACCTCGCGGCCCGCGCCCGCCAGCAGGTAGCGACCTACCCCACCGTGCAGCTGCTCGAAGCCCAAGCTACTGCTGCTACTAAGCAGCCCGATGGCTCGTTTGAGGTAACCACCGACGCGCACGGCTCCTTTGCGGCACGGCGACTGCTGCTGGCTACGGGTATGCGCGACGAGCTGCCGCCCGTGCCGGGCTTTGCCGAGTGCTGGGGCAAGTCTGTGATTCACTGCCCCTTCTGCCACGGCTACGAAGTGGCCGACCACCCCACCGGCATCTGGAATAACGGGCCCGAAGTCGAACACCAGGTGAAGATGTTGCTCAACTGGTCGCGCCAGCTTACCGTTTTTACCAACGGCCCGGCCACCTTCGGCCGCGAGATACATGACTTTCTGGAAACCAACCGCGTGGGCCTGGTGCAAACGCCCGTGGCCGAGCTGCTGCACACCGGCGGCCAGCTCACGGCCCTGCGCCTGGCCGATGGCCGCACCTGGCCGCTGCCCGTGCTGTACGCCCGCCTACCGGCGCACCAGGCCAGCGCGCTACCGCAGCAGCTAGGCTGTGAAATCACGGAGCCGCAGCTTATTAGCGTCGATGCCAGCTACCGCACTACGGTGCCGGGCGTGTACGCGGCGGGCGACTGCTGCTCGGCGTTGCCGCAGCTGGCGCTGGCCATCGCGGCCGGCAACTTGGCGGGGGCGAATCTGAGCAAGGAGCTTATTATGGGTGCCTGATGGCGGAGTTTTGGCGGGCAGGGCAGCGGCAAGCCAACGCCTACTCTACATTCGCGGCATGACCATGCTTCGTCGCTACTGGCAGCACCTAGGGGCCACGCTGCTGCTGACCGCGCCCGCCCAGGCCCAAACACCGACCGGACTCATTGGCCGCTGGGAGGCCTATGAAATCGGCTTCACGGTGCCCGACGCCCTGCCCGACTCGTTGCGCGAACGCCTCAACGACCCTAACACCGCCAACCTCAACCACGCCCTGGCCGAGGGCACCACGCACCTGCGCGTCGAGTTTCGGGCCGATGGCGGCTACCAGTTCACCGTGACGCGGGGCGAGGAAGTAGTGCAGTCTGAAACTGGTACTTACCAAGTGGTAAAAGGCCGCCTGCAAGCCAGCAGCCCCGGCAGCCGCAGCGGCTCGTCATTCGACGGGCACCAGATTCGGAAGCTGAGCCGGCGGGTATTACTGCTGGGCTTCCCAGTGGGCGCGTACATGCCGGGCGTGGACGAGGAGGTGGAGTATCGGCGGGCGAAGTAAGTCGGCGACCCTAGCATAGCTAGTCCCGCGTGGCGTACTGCGCCTCCGTGCCCGTACTAGTGGCGCCGCCGGGGAATTCTACCGTGGGCAAATGGGCGCAAAGGCACTCGCTGCACCTTTATCATATTTACTTTCTGATTAATAATATGTTACTATTGCACATAGAACCCTGCTCTTCGACGCGGCACTGACAGGCACCCTAGCATCATTTAGCTGCTGCTAGGGTTAGCTGGAGACGCAACAATGGTAACTTGCTACTTATTACTGGCACTTAAAAAAGCCCGGAAATGATAAACGCTAGGAACCTGCGCAAGCCAATCCCAAATACTCAGAAGAGTAGGTAGTAGCTTAGAAGCGCTAAACCTTCTTATCCTTCTTCTTTCGCTGTTTTCGCTTCTTTTATGACCCGTTGGTTACTAGCCGCTAGCTCTTTGTTGTGTTGCTGCCTGGCCGCCCGGCCTACATTGGCCCAAACGGCACCGCCGACTTGGCGCTGGGCGATAGGCCAACGCACCCATCCACAAACAGGCCTTGGCACCCTGGCTACTGATTCCCAAGGCAATACTTACGCAACCGGTTCTTACATCGATTCCATCCGCCTAGGGCCCCACACCGTACTAACGCACCCGTTTGGGGGCTATCTTGTCAAATACAGCCCCACTGGCAGCCTGTTGTGGACACGCGAGCTTCTGGGGACTGGTGGCGGACGCATCCGGCTCGATGCAGCAGGCAATATCTACCTGAACGGCACTACCTACGGCAACACTACCTCGCTGCAAATAGGCACCTCCACTATTCCGGTAGCTACTAATCTATTTTGTAGCTACGTAGCTAAGCTTAATGCCCAAGGCCAGCCACTCTGGCTCCGTACTGTGGGGGCCAGCACTACGGGCATCTGTTCTGCTGCCGACATGGACCTTGATGCCAGCGGCAACATTTACATGAGTGGAATACTGACTGGCACGGTGAATTTTGGCAGCTTTGCGCTCTCAACGGGCGGCCCTAGCAGTTCGGGGCCTAGTGATGCCATTCTGCTCAAGCTAGACCCTCTGGGCATCCCCTTGTGGGGCCGCCAGGGTGCCCGCACAATGCTCAACCACCTACCTGCGCTTAACCTCACTGTATCAGCAGCCGGCGACTCGTATCTCACGGGTAGTACCTCGACCGACACGGGCCCTTTCAATGGCTTGGCGATGCCGGCCACGGGTGGTTTTTCCGACGTACTGCTGGTGAAGTATGATACCCAGGGTACGCCGCAATGGCTGCGGCGCTACGTTACCGCTTCTACTCAGCAAGTAGCCTCTGCACACAGCGCGGTGCTCGACGGCCTGGGTCGCCTGGTAGTGCCCCTCGAGTACAAAGGCCAACTCAACCTAGGCAGCCAGACGCTTAACGCGGGCGGAGCCGTGCGCAATGGAGCCCTCGCTACGTTTGACACGGCTACGGGTAACTTGGTTTGGGTTTCAACCATACAAAGTCCGAGCTATTCCTTTGGCTACGCTGTAACGACCGATGCTACCAATAACTCCTATTTGGTAGGCGAGTATAGTTTCTCAACCGTCATCGGTGGCCAAACGCTGACTTATTCTAACGGGCGGGCCGGGGTGGTAGCTTGCTTGTCACCTCAGGGCAGCTTACGCTGGGTCAAACAAACGCCGGATGCGATTCCCTACTTGGTAGCTATTAGTACGGGGGGCCAGCTTAGTGTAGGAGGCAGCTACCAAGGGGCGCCGACGTTTGATGGTACTGTGCTTTCTCAGTATAATTACACGCTTACGCAGAGCAATGGCATGTTTGTGGCACAGTTTGGGGCCTTGCCTTTGGCAGTTCGCACTGGGCCAATTGCGCAGCCGCTGGCTCTCTACCCCAATCCAGCGCGCACCGCCACTACATTACCCTCACTGCCCAGCGGCACACACGTGCAGGTAACCGATGCGCTGGGCCGTATTGTCTACCAGACTCCTAGCGCTGGTACACTTTCCCTAACCGGCCTCGCGCCTGGTCTTTATTATGTTCAGGCGACGGCACCAACGGGCCAGTTATGGCGTAGTCAGTTGGCCGTAGAATAGGCTACAAGCTGCTTCGCTATTTATCAAAAGCCCCTGGTCGCTTCACAATGCGGCTAGGGGCTTTTGATAGAATAATGGCTTCCTCCCTCAGATGCGCTATACTAGCGCAGCGTACTGCGCTTCCGTATCCACATCGGTGGCACCGCCGGGGAAGTCCACAGTGGGCAGGTGGGCGTATTGCTGCAACAGCTCGCGGGCACCGGCCGCCCCGCGCAGCTCCAACAGCTGCGGAAAAATAGCGCGGCTGAACAGCGCCGGTACGCCCTGCGTGCCACCGTAAGCCGAGGCTACCACCGGCTGGCCGGTGGCCTGAAACTGCACAATCAACTCGCCGATAACCTCGGGCGTGAGCAGCGGCTGGTCGCAGAGCATGACGATTACAGCATCAACTTTGGCCGGAGAGGCGGCGGTTTCGGCGGCGGTTTCAAGCTCGGCGAGGCCAGCCGCGATGCTGCCGCCCATGCCATCGGCCCAGGTATCGTTGCGCACTATGTGGAAGGGCAGGCCCTCAATTTCAGGCAGCAGCTCGTCGTGCAGCGCGCCGGTCACGAGCACGAGCGGGCGGCAGGGGCTGGCGGCGGCTACCTCGGCGGCGTGGCGCAGTAGGGTTTGGCCCTGGTAGGGCAACAGCTGTTTGGGGCGGGCGAGGCGCGAAGACGAGCCGGCCGCGAGCAAAATGAGGCCGACGGTAGCGGTGGGGTCGTGGTGCATCTTGGTGGAATGGCTGAACTGGTGAATTGTTGGACTGGTGAAGGAATACAAAAAAGTCATGCTGAGCGCAGCGTAGCGGAGTCGAAGCATCTCTACCGCACCGTTCAACGGCTTGGATGAAACGATGGAGATGCTTCGACTCCGCTACGCTGAGCTCAGCATGACGGATTCATAATTTACAATCAAGAACTAGCTATTCAGCCCCGCCATCAGCACTTTATCGGGCGTCAGGGGCAAATCGCGCAGGCGCTTGCCGGTGGCGTGGTACACGGCGTTGGCCACGGCGGCGGCCACGCCCACCATCGCGATTTCACCAATGCCTTTCACGCCCATGGCGTTGATGTGGGGGTCGTGCTCTTCCACAAACTCCACGGTCATGTCGGGGATGTCGGCGTTTACGGGCACGTGGTAGCCGGCGAGGTCGGCGTTGGTGTAGCGCGAGAAATTCTGGTCGCGAATGGTTTCCTCCATCAGGGCCGAGCCGATGCCGAAGATGGCCCCGCCAATAATCTGGCTGCGGGCCGTCTGGGCATTCAGGATGCGGCCCGCGCCGATGACGCTCACCCACTTGCTCACCCGGATGGTGCCCAGGTCCATATCGACCCGCACCTCGCAGAAGTGCGCCCCAAACGAGTGCATGGAGTGGTGGCCGGCCTGGTCTTTCTGGGTGGGGTCGGCGTTTTTGGCGGCCGCCGCGTCTTCGTAGCCCGAGCCGTACTTACCCTGGGCCATGCCCTCGATGTCGGTCATTTCGCCGCGCTTCATCAAGTCGCCGAAGGCTTCGCCCTTCTTGGGGTCTTTCTTCAGGAACAGGCGGCCTTTCTCTACAGCCACATCTTCGGGCTTGGCGCGGTAGAGCGGCGATTTGCGGTCAATAACGGCGGCTTTAATCAGCTTTTGCCACACGTCCTGGCACGCCAGGTACACGCTCGATGATACCGTGCCGGCCGCTACCGAGCCGCCCGAGTTGGGGGCCGTGGGCAGCTGGGTATCGCCCAGCTCGAAGCGCACTTTCTCAATGGGCAAGCCCAGCGAATCGGCGGCTACCTGGGTCATCACGGTATAGGTGCCGGTGCCGAGGTCGGTTGCGCCGGCCTGCACCACGGCGTGGCCGTCGGCGTAGAGGCGAGCGCGGGCCGTACCCGACGAGTTGTGCACCGGGTAGCTGGCCGAGGCCATGCCCATGCCCACGAGGTAGCGACCGTCGCGGGTGGCGCCGGGCTTGGGGTTGCGCTTGTTCCAGCCGAAGAGCTCGGCGCCGCGGGCGTAGCACTGCTTCAGGCTCTTGCTGCTCCAGGGCTGGCCGGTGCCGTAGTCGTGGTCGGCGTAGTTGCGCAGTCGGATTTCGATGGGGTCCACGCCCACGCGGTAGGCCAGGTCGTCCATCGAGCACTCGATGGCGAACGAGCCGGGAGCCTCGCCGGGGGCACGCATGAAGGTGCTGGTCATTACGTTGGCCCGGGCCAGCTCGTAGCTGCTCTCGAAGGTCGGGCTGGCGTAGAGCAAGTCCACAATCTTGGAGTTGGGCTCGGCGTAGTTGTCCCAGGGCGAGGTCGTGGACTTCTTGGTATGCACGAGCGAGGTCAGCTTGCCGTCGGCGGTGGCCCCCAGCTGCATTATCTGCTCCTGGTCTTCGCGGTGGCCCATGCTCGTGAACATCTGCTCGCGGGTGAGCATCAGCTTCACCGGGCGGCCCACGGCCTTGGCGGCCTGCACCGTGAGGATGGTGTGCGGCCAGGTGGCCCCCTTGCAGCCGAAGCCACCGCCCAGGTACTTGGTTATCACGCGGATTTGCTCGCGGGGCATCCCGGTCATGGCCGCCACGGCCGACTGCGTGCGGGTTACGCCCTGCGTCGATTCGTAGATGGTGAGGCGGTCGGGCGCTTCCCAGTGGGCCGTGGTCGAGCCCGGCTCCATGGGATTATGGTTGTACACCGGGTGGTTGTAGGTAGCCTTGAGTTGAATGGGCGCGCTGGCAAAGGCGGCCTGCGGCTCGCCGCGCCGGGTGTGGCCCTTCTGCTTGCCGTCCTGCACCTTTTCGGGGTCGAACAGCTCAGCCTTGGGCTGCCGGAAATTGGCCAGCGGCTCGCTCTTCTGGTACGTAACCTTCACCAACGTAGCAGCGTGGGTGGCGTGCTCGATGGTATCGGCCACCACGAGGGCTACCGGCTGGGCGGCGTAGAAAATCTCGTCGCCGGTGAGGGGCAAAAAGCCCATCGGCGCGCCGATGTCCTTCTTACCCTGCGCATCATTGGGCGTTTTGGCGAGCTTGGGCAGGTTCTGGTGGGTGAGTACGGCAATGACGCCCGGCTCGCGGGCGGCGGCCGACGTATCGATGCTCGTGATTTTCCCCTTGGCAATGGGGCTGGTCGTGAATACGCCGTAGGTGAGGCCGGGCAGCGCAAACTCGGCAGCGTATTTGGCCTTGCCGGTTACTTTTTCGCGGCCTTCCACGCGCACGAGCGGCTTGCCCACGTAGCCGCCAGGCTGGTCGAAGAATTGGGGTTCGGTATCCATAAAGATTAATTTCTGATTCTGTCATTGCGAGCACAGCGCAGCAATCGCACCCGAACAGCTCGTTGTGATGCGATTGCTGCGCTGCGCTCGCCATAACAGACGTTGTGTATTTATGCGACCACCTCCAGCAGCGCCCGCACCAGCGTACGCTGGGCCAGCTCGACTTTGAATTTATTGTGCTCGCGGGGCTGGGCATCGCGCACGGCGAGCGCCGCGGCAGCGCGGAAATTTTCTTCCGTCGGGGCCTTACCCACGAGGGCTTTCTCTACGGCGGGCACGCGCCAGGGCACGGTACCCACGCCACCCAGCGCCACGCGGGCCGAGCGGATAGTGCCAGATTGCACGTCGAGGCCCACGGCCGCACTCACCAGCGCGTAGGCGTAGCTGGCCCGGTCGCGCACCTTGAGGTAATGCGACTTGCGGGCGTGCGCGGCGGCCGGCACCGTAATGGCGGTAATCAATTCGCCAGGCTGCAACTGGTTCTCAATGTGCGGCGTGGAACCGGGCAGCTTATAAAAATCGGCCAGTGGCACGGTGCGGGTGGCACCCTTCGGGTTTTCCAACGTCAGCTTGGCTTCGAGGGCCACGAGGGCCACGGCAAGGTCGGAAGCATTGGTGGCAATGCAGCTGGGGCTGGTGCCGAAGATGGCCAGGTTGCGGTTGTCGCCCTGCTGGGCGGGGCAGCCCGAGCCGGGCACCCGCTTGTTGCACGGAAACGCGGTGTCGCGGTAGTAGCCGCAGCGCGTTTTTTGCAGCAGGTTGCCGCCCATGCTGGCCATGTTGCGCAGCTGCGGCGAGGCCGAGGCCAGCAGCGCCTGCGAGATAACGGGGTAGTTTCGCACCACTTGCGGGTGCTCGCCCACATCGCTCATGCGCTCCAGGGTGCCGATGCGCAGCCCGGTGGCCGCGTTTTCGATACCCAGCAACGAAAGCTTGTTAATATCAATCAGCAGGGTGTGCTGCTCGATATTCGACTTCATAATGTCGAGCAGCGTGGTGCCGCCGCCGATGAAAGCGGCCTGCTTGTCGGCTTCCTTGGCCGTGGTGGCTTCCTTGGTAGAAGCAGCCTGGGTATAGGCGAAGTTGTTCATGATTTTAGAGCTAAGACATTAGAGCCAAGAACTTAGATTTTCAAAACGAGCACTCCTCAGCAAGCGAGTAGCCAGCACACGCTACCTCAAGCTATCTTCTGAGTTCTCCCGTCTAGGCTCTAAGCTCTATTCGCCACTTCACGCACGGCGGCCAGAATGTTGGGATAGGCACCGCAGCGGCAGATGTTGCCACTCATCCACTCGCGGCACTGGTCGTCGGAGGTGGCGTGGCCTTCTTTCACGCAGGCGACGCCGCTCATAATCTGGCCCGGCGTGCAGTAGCCGCACTGAAAGCCGTCGTGCTTGAGGAACGCCTCCTGCATAGGGTGCAATTCCTCGCCCTTGGCCAGGCCCTCGATGGTGGTGATTTGCTTGCCCTGGCTCATCACGGCCAGGGTGAGGCAGGAGTTGACGCGCTTGCCATCGACGTGCACGGTGCAGGCGCCGCACTGGCCGTGGTCGCAGCCTTTCTTGGTGCCGGTGAGGTCGAGGTTTTCGCGCAGCGCGTCGAGCAGCGTGGTGCGCGGCTCCAGGCGCAGGTTTTTCATCTGGCCGTTGATGTTGAGGCTGACGTTGGTTTGGCCCGAGAGGATGGGGCTGGCGGGAGCCATTTTATCAGCGATAGCCTCGGCTTGGCTCGCGATGGGCGGCACCAGGGCAAAGCCCAGAATACCGCCGCTTTGCTTGAGAAAAGAGCGGCGCGAGGGGCCGGCCGGCGGCGGGGTGCCGGCCGCGTCGGGCCGGGGGTCGTGAGGGAGAGACATAGGATAATGGACAGCGCATTTGGAGCCTATTTCTGTGTACGCAGAAAGCCGCGCGCTCGTTGATTTTAAGGCTACCTATAGCCTTGTTTATCTGAGTATAATCTTTCTCCTATTGAGCCCGGCGGCTAGTGCGCGCCGCAGCGGGCGCGGGCGCTTGTGCCGCACTTGGGCTAGCCGCAGCTTGCGGCGCGCTGTTTCTTTTCCCTGCAAGCGGAATGGGAATTCAGCTGGAACCAGAAATATTTTGGAGAAAGGCTGGCCGACTCTTCAGAAGCTGGCGGGGGTAGGCGCGGCGCGGCGGGAGGCCAATAAGCAACACGCAGCCAACCGGATAAGGCGCCTGGCGTCCAGGTGCTACCTGCCCGGCCGCGTTGCTGTCCAGCTAATTAGCAGCCTGCTACATTGCTGGGCGCTGCCTTTATCTTACCGCACTTTCTGCCCCGCTGTATTAGTCAGGAATTCCCATGAAAAACCGTTTTTTGGTTTTGCTCGCTACCCTCGCCGCGTCGCTGGCCAGCCCCGAGCTGCGGGCCCAAAACCCCATTATCCGCGACGTATTCACGGCTGACCCGGCCCCACTCGTATACCGCGACACGCTGTTTCTCTACACCGGCCACGACACGGCTTCGGTAAGCGAGACGAACTACAAGATGCCCGACTGGCGCATCTACTCCACCACCGACATGAAGCACTGGCACGACTACGGTACGCGCCTTTCGGTCAAGACCTTCGCCTGGGCTACCGGCGATGCCTACGCGGCGCAGTGCGTCGAGCACAACGGCAAGTTTTACTGGTTTGCGGCCACGTTTCAGCGCAACGCCGACCCCAACAACAAGGTCGGCAACCGGGGCGCGGCCATCGGGGTGGCGGTGTCGGACCGGCCCACCGGGCCGTTCAAAGATGCCATTGGCAAGCCACTGATTTCAAACGATATGACGCTCGACCAAAAGCACGGCTGGGACGACATCGACCCCACGGTTTTCATCGACGACGACGACAAGCAGATTTACCTGTACTGGGGCAACGGTAGCTGCCGCTGGGTGAAGCTCAAAGACAACATGACCGAGCTGGCCAGCCCTATCACCGTCTTCAAACCCAAAAACTACATCGAAGGCCCCTGGGTCTACAAGCGCAAAAAGCTGTATTACCTCGTGTACGCCAGTGCGGGCACCAAGCCCGAAATGATAGAGTACTGCACCGCGCCCACCGCCACCGGACCGTGGAAATACCAGGGCATCATTCAGGGCAACGTGCCGGGCAGCGGCACCACCCACCCCGGCATTGTTGATTACAAAGGCAAGAGCTACTTCTTCTACCACAACGGCGCGCTGCCCGATGGCGGCAATTTCCGGCGCTCGGTGTGCGTGGACTACCTGCACTACAATCCCGACGGCACCATAAAGCCCATCGTGCAGACTACCAAGGGCGTAGCGCCGGTAAAGTAAGAAGGTGTTTGGAATTCCATCTCTGGTCATGCTGCGCTCCGCTCAGCATGACCAACCAGGCTTCCCTCATCGTTCAGCCAACTTGCTTTTATGAGCAAACTACAAAATATTTTTAAGCGCAGCTGCCTGCTGGTCACCGTCCTGCTGCTGGGTAGCGGCGCGGCGCGGGCGCAGTCCTACCTCACTTTCGACGACAAATCCGCCGGGCTGGTGCTGGCTGCTAATGGCCAAGCCATTCCCCTGCTGGTAAGCCCGGAAGACCACAAAGGCGTGGTGCGGGCGGCCACCGACTTGCAGCACGATTTCGAGCTGGCCACGGGTACCCAGCCGGCGCTAATACAGCAGCGCAAGCAGCTGCAAGGCAACACGGTGCTCCTCATCGGCACCATTGGCCACAGCCCGCTCATCGACCAGCTGGTGCGCGGCAAGAAGCTGGATGTGAGCCAGGTGCAGGGCAAATGGGAGGCCTCGGTGACGCAGACCATCGACAAGCCGTTTCCGGGCGTGGCGCGGGCGCTGGTAATTGCCGGCAGCGACAAGCGCGGCACGATTTACGGCATCTATGAGCTGTCGGCGCAGCTGGGCGTGTCGCCCTGGTACTGGTGGGCCGACGTGCCGGTGGTGCGCCACGCCACGGTGGCCGTGCGGCCGGGCCGCTACCTCATCCACGAGCCGGCGGTGAAGTACCGGGGCATCTTCCTCAACGACGAAGCGCCCGCTTTTTCGGGCTGGGTGAAGGAGAAGTTCGGCGGGGCCAACCACCAGGCCTACGAGCACATGTTCGAGCTGATTTTGCGGCTGCGCGGCAACTACCTGTGGCCCGCCATGTGGGGCAACGCCTTCAACGACGACGACAAGCTCAACCCGGTGAAGGCCGACGAATACGGCGTGGTGATGGGCACCTCGCATCACGAGCCCATGGTGCGCTCGCAAAAGGAGTGGGAGCGCTACGGCAAGGGCCCCTGGAACTACGAAACCAACCCGGCCGAATTGCAGAAATTCTGGCGGCAGGGTATCGAGAACATGGGTGCCAAGGAAAGTATCGTGACCATGGGCATGCGCGGCGACGGCGACGTGCCCATGGCGGCCGGTACCAACATCAAGCTGCTGGAGAGCATCGTGCGCGACCAGCGCACCATCCTGGCCGACGTGACCAAGCGGCCCGTTACAAGTATTCCGCAGCTCTGGGCGCTCTACACCGAAGTGCAGCAGTACTACGACCAGGGCATGCGCGTGCCCGACGACGTGACCCTGCTGCTGTGCGACGACAACTACGGCAACATCCGGCGCCTGCCCAAGCTCGCCGACCCCAGGCGCAGCGGCGGCTATGGCGTGTACTACCACCTCGATTTCAACGGTGGCCCCTGGAGCTACAAGTGGATAAATACCAACCAGCTAACCAAAGTGTGGGAGCAGCTGCACCAAGCCTACGCCCACGGCGTGGACCGCATCTGGATACTGAACGTGGGCGACCTGAAGCCGATGGAATTTCCCATCAGCTTCTACTTCAAGTACGCCTGGAACCCCGACCAGCTGCCCGCCGAGAAGCTAGCCGACTTTACCCGGACATGGGCCAGCCAGCAGTTTGGCCCCGCGCACGCCCGGCAAATCGCCGACCTCCTCGCGACTTACAACGACTACAACGGCGTGCGCAAGCCGGAGCTGCTGTCGCGCAATACTTTCAGCCTCGTCAACTACCAGGAGTTTGAGCGGCTGGTGGCGCGCTACCACGCGCTCCGAGACCAGGCCGAGCAGGTGGATAAGCAGCTCGACCCGGCGAACCGGGATGCGTATTTCCAAGTGGTGCTGCACCCGATTCAGGGCATTACCACGCTGATGGATTTGCACTTGGCGCTGGCCAGGAACAAGCTCTACGCCAGCCAGGGCCGCGCCGCCACCAACTCCACGGCCCGGCAGGTGAAGGACTTTTACGTCCAGGATTCGCTGCTGTCTTATAAATACAACCACCTGCTGCAAAACGGCAAGTGGAACCACATGATGGACCAGCCCCACGTATTCTACAAAGGCTGGCGCGGGCCCGACCACCACGATGAGCTGCCCGCCACCCAGCGCATTATCCTGAAAGACAAGCCCGAAATGGCCCTGGCCCTGGAAGGCAGTACCGCCTGGTGGCCCCAGGCCCGGGAAACCGCCGTGCTGCCGGAGCTGAATGCCTGGCAGCGCCAGCCGCACTACCTGGAGGTGTTTAACCGCGGCCAGGGTTCCTTTGCCTACACCGCCACCAGCCCGGTGCCGTGGCTTAAAATCGACAAGCCGAGCGGTACCGTCACCGAGCAGGAGCGCCTGTGGCTGAGCGTAGACTGGGCCGCCGCGCCGGCCGGCCCGCGCCGGGTGCCCGTTACGCTCAGCGGGCCCAGCGGGCAGCGCGTGGTGGTGCAGGTACCCATCGACAACCGCCAGCCGCAGGCGGCGCTGCCGGGCAAAAGCTACGTGGAAGGCAATGGCTACGTGGCCATCAGCGGGCCGCACTATAGCCGGGCCGTGCAGGCGGGCGCTATGGCGTGGCAGGTGCTGGAGAACTACGGGCGCACTTCCACGGGCATTACGCTGGTGCCGGGCACCGCGCCCCGGCAGGAAGCCACGGCCAGCGCGCCCCATCTCGAATACCAGGTGCTGCTGCACCAGGCGGGCCCGGTGAAGCTGCGCGCCTACCTCACGCCCACTATCGACTTCAATAACGCCGGTGGGTTGGTCTACGCCGTGGCCTTCGACGACGAAGCGCCCCGGCTGGTCAACGTCAGCGAGCATCGGCCCGGTGAGGCCTGGGTCAACGACAACGCGGAAAATGCCATGATGGATAATATCCGCACCGGCGAATCGACCCATCAGCTGGTGGCACCCGGCGGGCACACCTTGAAGTTTTGGATTATCACGCCCGGCCTCGTGCTGCAAAAGCTGGTGCTCGACACGGGCGGGCTTAAGGACAGCTACCTCGGCCCGCCCGAGAGCTTCCGCAAAGAATAACGCATAAAGTACCCAGCTACCTACCCTATCTATTACCACCCAATGAAGAGAACTCTGCTTAGTATCTGTTTGCTCGGCACCGTTGCGCAGCTGCGCGCCGAAAACGGCCACCAACTCTGGCTGCGCCCGCACGCCTCAGTGCCCGTTAAGGTGATAGGCCCCGCCAAAAGCTCACCTTTGCTGGCCACGGCCAGGCGCGAGCTGGAGCAAAACTGGCAGGGTAGCGCGGGCGCTACCATCACGCTGAAACTCACCAAGGACAAGGCCATCAAGTACGACGGGTTTCGGCTGAGCGCGCAGGGCTTGCAGGCCAATACCGAGCGCGGTCTGCTGTACGGGGCGTTTGAGCTACTGCGGCGGCAGCAAACTGGCCAGCCGGTGGTTGCCACCGAGCTATCGAACCCCTCGTATGAGCTGCGCCTGCTCAATCACTGGGACAACCCCGACGGGTCGGTGGAGCGTGGCTACGCCGGTAAGTCCATCTTTTGGCGCAAGGATAGTGCGCTGGTGGTGACGAAACACGACCAGAAGCTGTGGCAGGAATACGCCCGCGCCAACGCCTCGGTGGGCATCAACAGTAGCGTGCTCAACAACGTGAATGCCTCGCCCCTGATACTCTCGGCCGAGTATTTGGGCCGCGTGAAAGCTATTGCCGACGTGCTGCGGCCGTACGGCGTGCGGGTGTACTTATCGGTGAAATTCTCGTCGCCGGTGCTGCTGGGCGGCCTCAAAACCGCCGACCCGCTCGACCCGGCCGTGGTGAAATGGTGGCAGGGCAAGGCGAAGGAAATCTACCAGCAGGTGCCCGACTTCGGCGGCTTCCTGGTGAAAGCCAGCAGCGAAGGCCAGCCCGGCCCGCAGGACTACAGCCGCACCCACGCCGACGGCGCCAACATGCTGGCCGACGTGCTGCGGCCCCACGGCGGCCTGGTAATGTGGCGCGCCTTCGTGTACAGCCCCAGCGACAAGGACCGCGCCAAGCAGGCCTACAACGAGTTTGTGCCGCTCGACGGTAAATTCCGCGACAACGTTATCATTCAGGCGAAGAACGGGCCGGTGGATTTTCAGCCGCGCGAGCCGTTCAGCCCGCTGTTTGGGGCTATGAAAAAAACGGCCGTGATGCCCGAGTTTCAAATAACGCAGGAATACCTCGGGCACGCCATCGACCTGGCCTACCTGGCCCCAATGTGGGAGGAGTGCCTGCAAAGCGACACCTACCAGGCCGGCCCCGGCAGCACCGTGGCGCGCTGCACCAACGGCAGCGTGTACCGCCAGGCGCACTCGGCCATGGCTGGCGTGTCCAACGTGGGCCTCGACTCCAACTGGACGGGCCACGACTTCGCGCAGGCCAACTGGTACGCCTTTGGCCGCCTGGCCTGGAACAGCAGCGCCAAAAGCGCCCAGCTAGCCGAGGAGTGGCTGAAGCTGACTTTTCAGAACGCGGCCGCTCCGCCCGCTACTACCGCGGCGGACTGGAACGCTAAGTTCTTGGCGCCCGTGGCACAGTTGATGCTAGCCAGCCGCGAGGCTATCGTGGACTACTCGATGCCGCTGGGCTTGCACCACATCATGTCGGCCACCCACGACCACTACGGCCCCGGCCCGTGGTGGGCCCCGCCCGGCATGCGCGCCGACTGGACGCCGCCCTATTACCACCAGGCCGCCGCCAATGGCGTGGGCTTCGACCGGACCAAGACGGGTAGCGACGCCGTGAGCCAGTACCACGAGCCGCTGGCGTCGCAGTTCAACGACCCCGCCACCTGCCCCGATGCCTACCTGCTCTGGTTCCATCACCTGCCCTGGACTTATCAGATGAAAAGCGGCCGCACGCTGTGGGACGAGCTGGCCCTGCACTACGACCACGGCGTGCAGCAGGTGCGGCAGTTTCAGCGCACCTGGGACCAGACCCGGCCCTACGTAGATGCCGAGCGCTTTGCCGTGGTGCAAAACAAGCTGCGCGCCCAAAGCGGCAGCGCCGTGCTCTGGAAAGACGCCTGTTTGCTGTACTTCCAGCAGTTCAGCCACCTGTCCATTCCGGCCGCCGTAGAGCCGCCCATGCACACGCTGGAGGGCGTCATTACCTACGACATGCCGCCCCGGCCGCCGCGCCCGGCCCGGCAGCCTTAGTTGCTTCATCTGCTTCGTTGGTCACTTGCATTGTCATTAGGCTTAAGTAGAACGGAAAAGCAGGTCATGCTGAGCGCAGTGAAGCATATCTACCGCTTCATTCCGGCTGTTCAAAGATGCGATAGAGATGTTTCACTGCGTTCAGCATGACATTCGTTAGGAGAGGCTTTTAACTTGAAAATAATTCTATTCCCCCATCCTTGTATTTTATGCCTAGATTCTTTCCTACTACGGCTCTGGTTACCGCAGTAGCATTAGTAGCGCTGGCCCCGCGCAGCTACGGCCAGACCAATCCCGAGCCGGGCGAAAACCCCATTCTGCGCGACGTGTTCACCGCCGACCCGGCCCCGCTGGTGTATAAGGACAAGGTGTATTTGTACGTGGGCCACGACGAGGCTAAGGAGGGCCAGATGTTCAACATGAACGACTGGCGGTGCTACTCGTCGTCGGACATGAAGCACTGGACCGCGCACGGCTCCATCATGAAGGTGCGCGACTTCAAGTGGGCCACCCGCGATGCCTGGGCTTCGCAGGTGGTAGCGCGCAATGGCAAGTTTTACTTCTACGCCGCCGTGCAGGAAGGCGCGCCGGCCAACGCCAAGGCCATCGGGGTGGCCGTGTCGGACAGCCCCACCGGGCCCTTCGTGGATGCCCGCGGCTCGGCGCTCATCTCCGACAAAACCACGCCCGGCCCCAATGGCTGGGACGACATTGACCCCACCGTATTCGTGGACGACGACGGCACGGCCTGGCTGGCCTGGGGCAACCCCAACTGCTACCTGGCCAAGCTGAAACCCAACATGACCGAGCTCGACGGGCCCATTCAGCGCATCGAGGTGCCCAATTACACCGAGGGGCCCTGGCTGCACAAGCGCGGCAGCACTTACTACCTCACCTACGCCGCCTTTGCCCACCAGGGCATGTCGGAAAAGCTGTGCTACGCCACCGCCCCTCGCGTTACGGGCCCCTGGACGTACCAGGGCATTCTCACCGAGCAGGCCAAAAACAGCTACACCATTCACGCCGGGGTGGTCGAGTTCAAAAAGCAGTGGTACCTGTTTTACCACAGCGCTACTCTCACGCTGCCCAGCGGCGAAAGCGGCGCGCTGGGCCGGCGCAGCGTGTGCGCCGAGTACCTCTACTACAACCCCGACGGTACCATTCAGCCCATCGCCCACACGGTGGCCGGCCTGAGCGTGCCGCCCCGCAAAGGCCCCCAGCCGGCCCCGCCCAAGCGCCCGCCAGCCGCCCCGGCTACTACCGCGCCGGCGACCAGCCCTGGCATTACGCTCACCGAAAATACCCAGCCCCGGCCCGCGCAATGGCCCGGCAATCCCATTTTCAGCACCATGCCCGACCCGGCCACGCGGGCACTGGACAATCTGAGCTTCAACCACAAGCAAGGGGTAGCGAGCCTCGGCCAGACGTTTGAGGTGCCGGCCGACTGCCGCCTGACGCGCCTCGACTTATTCGGCGGCGATGGCTTCGGCACCGATGCCCAGCAACCCGTAGCCCTGGCCCTCTACGACCTGGGGCTGGCCGCCGACCTCATCGCCGACGCGCCTACTTATGCTGTTGGCTCCAACCTGCTAGGGGCAGCCAACGATATCAGCTACACGCCCCAGGCCGCCGGCATTCTGCAGGTTGACTTTGCTTCTTCCAATCAAGTAGTGCTGAAAGCCGGGCACCGCTACGCGCTGGAACTGCAAGGCGCGGCCACGTCGGCCCCCCTCTTTTGGCGGGTGAGCCGGCAGGACACCTACGCGGGCGGCAGCGCCTACCAGAATCGCCAGCCCGTACTTCTAAACGACAAGCGCGGCTATGACTTTGCGCTGGCCGTGTACGGTGCGCCCCTTAAATAACTGCTTGCTGACCCTTTGCACTATGGGCGGCAACACTCCGTGCAACTTATGCACATTCCACGGTAGGGTGCGGGGCTTGCCCCCGCCCGGCGTTGTTCGGCTCCTGCTCACGCTGAATAACGCCGGGCGGGGGCACGCCCCGCACCCTACTGCGTTTTCGCCAGTCATTTCGTAAATGAAGTGCGCCGCCCCGGCCTCTTTCCTGACACTACCCTACGCGAGCACCGGCCGGCCAGCGCCCCAAGCGGGCACTAGGTCGAGCGCCAGAATCTGCGCTCGGTACTGGGCGGGCATCAGCGAGGCGCGGGCCCAGCGACCCAAGGCCAGGTGCTGCGTGGGCTGGTACAGCGGCAGCGCCACTTGCAGCCACGACCAGCGCCCCAGCCCCAGCAGCGCCCGCACGCGGGGCGGCGTCACGAAGCGCTGGGCTTGCAGCACCAGCCCGTAGCGGAAGGCCCCGAGGTGACGGCGGTACTGCCGGTAGAGGTCGGTGGTGTAGGCGCTCACTACCAGGTCGGTTTGCAGATGCGCCTCGCGGGCCTGCGCCCAGGCCGCGTAGGTAGCGGGCACCTCCGGGACGCCCATGCGGTGCCCGAGGCGATAAAATACGTCCACGATTTCCTCCTTTTCGGCGGCCGTGAGCGGGCGCTCTATCGCCTCGAATACACGGATGGAGTAGGCCGTGAGCATAAACAGCACGTCGCGGTAGGCCCAGTCGGGAATCCGCATGCCACGCTTGGCCTCCACCGCCGCGTGGATGCCCGCGATGGTGTCGATGGCCTGCTCGGCCGCCGCCCGCTCGGCGAAGATGATGCGCCGCGCATACTCCACCGTCGAGAACAGCCGCCCCAGCGGGTCGGCCGGCAGCTTGCCGGTGAAGTAAAGCCAGTCCACGGCCTTGTTCAGCGCAAACTCGGCCGCCGACCCGGCGAAGATGAACAGCACCGTATCGGCCTTGCCCCAGATGCGGCGCACGACAGAATCGGGGTTGACGAAATACTCCATAGCGGCAGAAGGATATTAAAAAGAACTTTGCGTTACAAAGTTAAGGCGAAAACCGGTATGCTGCCCTCTTTCTTACCCCCGCCCGTACTTGCGGCGCTCAGTAGCTTTGTTTTCCGCCTCGCCCCTACCCCCATGCTCGAACGCCTCCGCATCCAAAACTTCAAATCCTGGCAGGACACCGGCGACATGGCCTTCGGCAGCCTCACCGGCTTCTTCGGCACCAACTCGTCGGGCAAGTCCAGCATCCTGCAATTCCTGCTGATGCTGAAGCAGACGGTGGAATCGTCGGATAGGTCACGGGTTTTGCATTTGGGCGATGATAAGTCTTATGTGGATTTGGGGACGACTTATGATATCCTACATAACCACACAGACCCCTTAACACTAACTTTTACTTTAGCTTACCGAGATAGTTACTATGAATATCATTTACAATATAACTCTTCTCTCAACTACAAATCAATAATAGAATTCACTGCCCAAATTTCCAGAAGTGCTGATAACGTACAATTATTATCGTTTGAGTACACAAAGAAAGATTTAATAGGAGATACTAATAAAGCGGGAATTGAACTACTGAACGCAGACGATGATGTATCAAAAAGTATTTATGAGAACTATTCGATAGATAGTAAGAAGCATCAGAAACAAACGGTTTCACCAAAAGACCCCATAGGCAAATTCTATGCTTTCCCTCGTTTCGCAGCACATAAAAGTATCCTTTTAACAACAGATTTTGAATTGGAATTAGAAAGCTTATTCATTGGCACATACTATCTCGGACCACTCCGAGAATACCCTAGCCGCCTCTATATCTGGGCAGGCGAACAAACCCAAAGCGTAGGTAATCGTGGCGAACGTGCCGTAGCTGCCCTACTCTCCTCCCGCAACCAAGGCCCGACCATCGACATGGGCGAAGGCCAGCCCAAGCGCACCGTCGAAGAGCACGTCGCGCACTGGCTCAAAGAGTTAGGCCTGATTTACTCCTTCAAAGTGCAGCCTATTGCGCCCAATCGCAAGGAATACGAGGTGCGGATTCAGCGCACGGCCGAGTCGGCGAGCGTGTTTCTGACCGATGTGGGCTTTGGCGTATCGCAGATACTGCCGGTGCTGGTGCTGCTGTTTTACGTGCCCGAGGGCTCGACCGTGATTCTGGAGCAGCCCGAGATACACTTGCACCCGGCCGTGCAGGCGGGGCTGGCCGACGTCTTTATCGACGCCATCAAGCGGCGCAAGGTGCAGATTATTCTGGAAAGCCACAGTGAGCATTTGTTGCAGCGCTTGCAGCGACGCATCGCGGAGGAAATGATTAGCCAGGAGGATATCAAGCTGTATTTCACTTCCATCGAGGAAGGCCGCTCGAAGCTGACGACGCTGGAACTGGACAAGTACGGCAACATCGGCAACTGGCCCAAAGGCTTTTTTGGCGACGCTTTCGCCGAAAGCGCCGCCAAAACCAAGGCCGAGATGAAGCGCAAGCTGCGGCAGCAGTAAGCTATGCACTACCTCATTGACACCAACGTGGCCATCGTGGCCAACAACCAATCCAACGCCGGCCCCGCCTGCGTACTCGCCGCCATCGAGCGGTTGGAAAGGCTTATCGCTGGCGAGATAATCGTGCTCGACGATGCCGACCACATTCTGCAAGAGTATCGGCGGCGCCTCAGCCCCAGCGGGCAGCCCGGCACCGGCGACCAGTTCTACCGCTGGCTCTACGAGCAGGCGGCCTACAACCCGCAGCACTGCGAAAAAGTAACGCTGGCGCTAGACGAAGACCGCAACTTTGCCGCCTTCCCCAAAGCCGCCGAGCTAGCTAAATTCGACCTGTCCGACCGCAAGTTTGTGGCCGCCGCGCTCACGCACCCAGCCAACCCGCCCGTGGTCAATGCCTGTGATAAGGACTGGCACGAGCACCACGAGGCGCTGGGGCAGCACGGCGTGCGAATTGAGTTTTTGTGCCCTGAGGAAATGACGCGGGCGCGGCGGTAGGGCGTTGCCCGGCGCGGGGAACCTCACCCCCCGGCCCCCACTTTTTTGGAGAGGGGGCCGGGGGGT
>CAXYJY010000028.1:0-76328 GCA_964277755.1 uncultured Hymenobacter sp. | reverse complement strand
CCCCCCAGACCCCTACACTCTTGCCCTCCACGACGCACTTCCGATCTACCTCGCCAACCCACCCCCGCCCCCCATCGTTACTAACGCCGGCCACCCCCTGAGGCGGCTGGCGTTTGCTATTTATCCCATGTCCGATACTATCATCTTCGACAGGCCCTACGGGCGCGTGCTCGTAGACCCCGCCGTGCCCTGCGTGATGACACAGTGGCTCAGCTTTGCCAATGCCTCCGACTTCATTGCCCTGCAAGAGGCGGCCCTACTTTACTACGAGGCGCACGCCACCGCCGCCCGCCCCTGGGGCTTTGTGGGCGACGTGCGGCACATGGGTGCCATTCCGGCCAAGGCCCAGGCCTGGCTTATCAGCGAGTTTAACCCCCGCGCCACCGCCGCCGGCCTGCGCGAGGTGAGCGTAGTAGTGTCCGACAATGTCTTTGGCCAGCTCGCCACCCAGCAATACGCCCAGCAGACCGCTGCCCAGCGCGACCGCTACGAGCTGCACGCCATCTATTACCAATCGGTAGCTGCGGCGAAGGACGGCGCGCGTAGCGCGCTGGCTGGGCGGTAGGGGGCGCGCTTACCCTATTCCTGGCCTCTCCCCCGGAGGCAGGGTAAATACTGGTTAAAGCAGAAAGGGGGCGCCGATTTTTCGGCGTCCCCTTTCTGCTTTAACCAGTATTTAGTCATTAGTCATTAAAAACTATCGCCGCTGGTGCGACTGCACAAAGGCGAAGCTGTGCAGCTGCTGGCCCACGGGCGCGAGCACCTCTAGGCCGTCGGCATGGTCGAAGCGGGGCAGGAACACGTAGCCGCGCACCTGCTGGCCGGGCTCCAGCACCACGCGGCGCAGGGCATATTCGCGCAGCAGGGCAGCGCGGCGGGCCAGGGCCTCGGCGGTGGCGGCGTGGCGCACGCGGTTGGCACTGGAGATGACGTTGTACGTCACGGCCGCATCGTGGACTACGGCGCGGGTCTGGGCCTGGGCGATAGTTTCGCGGCCCTTGGCACTGCTGGCAATGTCCATGCCCAAGGACACGGCCATGAGGGCAATGCCCACCCAGTCGGGGCGGCTGGCCTTGGCGGCGGCCCGCTCGGCCCCGGCATCGAGGGCCCCAATGGCGGGCTCGGGGTCGAGGGCAGGCAGCGGGGCCTCGGGCAGCGCAGGCCAGGGGACATGCTGGGTGGCGGCGGCCACGGCGGCGGGCACGTGCTCGCCGCGCCGCACGGGCCGGGCGGGATTAGCTTCGCTGGCCAGGCGCAGGGGCGCGTAGCCAAAGGCGGTGGGCACTACCTCCACGGCGCAGTCCGAGTCGTTGCGGTACTCGGCGTCGAAGATGACGTAGTCGGGCTCGTAGCCCAGGAAGCTCAGGCGCAAGGCCACGCCGTCAGCGGTGGCCTCGGCGGCGTCGGCCCCGCTGGCTTCGAGGGTGTGCGGGGCGGCGGGGCGCACACCCAGCTGGTAGGTGGGGGCGCAGCTACTAGCCACGAGGGCGAGCAGTAGGGCGGGGAGGCAGCGAAGGTAACGAGTGAGCATAGCGCGAGGCAGGAAAAGGGGGGGCGAAGGGAAGATGCGCGTTTTCGGCCTACGGTTGCCTGCCCGCCCGGCTATGCTCCTATATTTTGGTAGCAATGCGGGGCAACAGCCGAGCCAGCCGAAGACGCACCAAATTTAGCAAGGGCTACCCCTTGTATGGCACACACCCTCAGCGCAAAAACCCTGCCCAACCCACTGCCGCCTGAAGCACCAGCGGGCCGCCCCAGCCTACCGGCACCCCATGCCACCACCCGCAGGGGGTCTGGCAGGCAGCGCTAGCCTGCCCGTTTCTCGCCCACAAAAAAATAATGGCGGTACAATAGCGATTTAAACGAAAAAAGCTGCTGCCGTAGGGCATGCCCGGTGCTGCTGCGGGCGCGCCGCACCTGCCACCACTGCCAGGGCCACACGAGCAGGGTCAGCGGCAGGTATAGCAAGTCTTCGGTATAAAACGATGTGTAAACGACCCGCGTGAGGGCGATGCCGTTGACGTCGAAAAGGCGCTTGAGCTCCTGGTGCTGCACCAGCTGGAAATTGCCCTCATCGGGCTCGAACAAGAGCCGGAAGCGCCGCACCCGCCCGCTGAACAGGTAGGAGAGCCGGTCGCGCACCGTCAGGCAGTTGTCGTTGCTGACCAGCAGCAGGCCGCCCGCCCGCAGCCGCGCGGCGCAGCCCCCGATGAACTGCGCGGTATTGGCAAAGCACATGATGCCGCTGATGCTGGTCACGACATCAAACGGCGCGGCCTCTTGGAAGGGCACGCCCCGGCTAAGGTCACCCTGCACGTATTGCACGGCCTCGCCGGGCACGGCGGGGGCATCAGGGCGCACGTCGGTGCCGCTGAGGTGGGCTAGCGGAAAAAAGCGCCGCACCTGCGCCAGAAACTCGCCCGCCCCGCAGGGGGCATCGAGCCAGCGCAGGGCGGGCCGCGCCAGGCGCGGGGCCTCGTGGGTTAGCAAGTAAGTGAGCACGTCGCGGTTGACGTGCTTCTGGGTGTTGCCGCGCGGCACCTCGGCCAGCGCGGCAGCCTGCGCGGGGCTTAGGCGCTCCACACGTCGACCTCGCCCTTGCTGGTGGTGAGGGCGAAGCGCGCCGGGTTGGGGCGCAGCACCAAGCGCACGCGGCCGGGGTACTTCTCCGAGTCTATCCACACGCCGTCATCCTTCTTGGGGGTGAGGCCGGCGGGCAGGTAGGCGGTGGGCAGCAGAACATCGGTGTCCGACTTCAGGTCGGCGTGCACTGTTTCGAGGGCGGCCTCCAGGTCGGGGCCGTAATCGTCGTTGAAATCGTCTTCCAGGTCGTGCAAGGCTTCCTCTACGTCGTCGTAGCGCGCGTCGTCGTAGGTGAGGGTTTGCAGCTCAGCTTTTTTCTCGATGAGGGCCACGAGGGCTTTGTTCAGGTCGGCGGCGTTCATAAGACGGGCGGCAAGCGCGGGGTGAAGAAAAGGGGGTAGAGCGCAAAAATGCACCCGAAACGGCAATTGTGCGCGCCCCCGCTCCCAACCGCCGGGCCGCACGCGCCGTTTAGCGGGGCCTATGCTGCTTTCCTACCTCGTGGCCGGGGCCGTGCTGCTGGCCCTGCTGTTTGCCTTCTTCCGCTACCTCACCGCCGAAAACCGCCGCCGCCAGGCGGCGCTGGCCGCCCCCTTCCCCGAGGGCTGGCGCGCGCTGCTAGCCGAGCACGTGGCCTTTTACCGGGGCCTGCCCGACGCCGACAAAACGCGCTTTGAGCAGGCCGCGCAGCTTTTTCTGGCCCGCACGCGCCTCACCGGCATCCAGGTCGAGGTCGATGACCTGACGCGGGTGCTGGTGGCGGCGGCAGCCATCATCCCGGTGTTCGGCTTCCCCGGCTGGGAATATCCCACGCTGCATGAGGTGCTTATCGTACCCGACGCCTGGCAATTGGAAACCCGCCCCGACCAGGAGGTACAATCCCTGCAAGGCACGCTGCTGGGTTCGGTGCAAGGCTTTCAGACCAGCCAGTACATGCGGTTATCCCGCGCCGCGCTGGTGCAGGGCTTCGCCAATGCCGACGACCGCCACAACGTGGGCGTGCACGAGTTTGCCCACCTCGTAGACGAGGCCGACGGCCAGATAGACGGCGTGCCCGCCGCCGTGCTGCCTCCCGCCCTGCGCGGGGCCTGGGCCGAAGTGCTGCACCGCGAGCTGGCCGCCGTGCGCGCCGGCCACGCCCCCGACATCGACCCCTACGCGGGCACCAACGAGGCCGAGTTTTTTGCGGTGGTGAACGAGTACTTTTTCGAGCGTCCTGAGAAACTGCAGGAACACCATCCCGCGCTATTCGAACTGCTGACCCAGGCTCTGCACCAACACCCCGAGCAGGCGCTGGGCGGCGCGCGCGGCCCCCGCCAGTGGCTGCGCCAGCTGCGCGAAAAGAAAAAGGTACTGGGCCGCAACTCGCCCTGCCCCTGCGGGAGTGGCAAGAAATACAAAGAATGCCATTTGATGGCGGTATAGGTCGACGCGGCACCCAGCGACATTCTCCCCGGTGCCTCTTCCCTTTTCAAGTATATCGGTAGGCTTTTTTGCCCTTCTACCAGGGCGGGCTGAAAGCCGCAGCTTGGCAAAAGCTACTGTATAGTATGCTCACTGTTCGCCTTCGGCGCTATCGCCATTTCCCAACCATCCCCGATGCGGAGGCGCTGGTGCTGCTGCTGCGCCTGACGTCCGTATACTCTGAAACTCGCTACGAGCGAGGAGCCAACTACGACCGGACACGCCACGAGCCCAACCGCCTAGAGGTATGGATACAGGCCGCCGGCTACGCCTACGTGCAGCGCCTGGAAGCCGCCCTCACGCGCGAGCACGCCCTCGCCCTGGCCGCCGACGCGCTGCCCAGCGACCAGTTGCGCCACATCGTGGCCCAAGCTGCCCCGCGCCCACCCGATGCTGGGGCAGCAGCTAAAAACGCACCTACTCATCCGTCTATCCTGTCTGGTTCGGCAACCTCTTCAGCCACAATTTTTGGGCACTGGCTTTTTGGACTGCTGACGCTGAGCGGGCTGGCAGCATTGGTTTTCTGGCGGTTAAGTTAAAATACATTCGCTGCCTACTCCAGCTCCGTGGTCGGGTTCCAGAATAGCTTTTCAAACTCCACCACCGTGTCGCCTTCCACGCGCACGCCCTCGGCCTCCAAGCGCTCCTGCATGGCGGTGGGCGTAGGGAAGTGGTGGCGGCCCGAGAGCTGCCCCAGCCGGTTGATGACGCGATGGGCGGGCACGGGCGCGTCGCGCCGGGCAGTGAGGGCGTCGAGGTTGGCGGCGTTGAGGGCGTAGCCCACGGCGCGGCTGCCCTGCCGCGCCCCCAGGTAGTGCGCAATGGCCCCGTAGGTGCTCACGCGGCCCGGCGGAATGAGCCGCACCACCTCGTGCACGTCGTGGAAGAAATTGCGCTCGGCGGGTGGGGCGGCGGGCGGCGGGGCGGCGGGCTTTTTCATAAAAGCAAAGTAATAAAGTAATGGGCAGCGGGTGCAACTACAGCCCGGACAGGGCGTCCTTTGTTGTTGCTGAACCCAACGCGGGCGCGGGTCGTTGTGCGGAACTACACTGGCCGGCCTGAGTGGCTGGCGGTTAGCTGAGCGGCGGCCCGCCGCCTACTGCCTGGCTCCCAAGCCAGCCGACCACCTTCCTTTTCGATTCTATGCGCTTCTCTATCCCGGCCGGCTGGCCCTTGGCCTGCGGAATCTTAACCCTCCTCGCCGCCTGCCACGCCAAGCCCGACGAGGCCAAGGGCGGCGACAAAGGCAAAGACGGCAAAAAAAATAACGGCCCCGCCCTGGTCGATGTCCTCATCGCCCGCCCCTCGTCGGTCAGCGACTCTATCGAGGCCAACGGCACGGTAGTCGCCAACGACTTCGTGGAGCTGCACCCCGAGGTGAGCGGCCGCCTCACCAGCCTCAACGTGCAGGAGGGCCAGCGGGTGGCCAAGGGCACCGTCATCGCCCGCATCAACGATGCCGACCTGCGCGCCCAGCTCCAAAAAACCAACGCCGTGCTGCGCGTGGCCCAGCTTTCGGTGAATCGCCTGGAGAAATTGCTGAAGGTGCAGGGCGTAAACCAAGCCGACTACGACTTGGCCGTGAGCCAAGTGCAGAGTGGCCAGGCCGATGCTTCCTATACCCAGGCGCTCATCGCCAAAACGGTGGTGCGCGCCCCCTTCACGGGTGTGCTGGGCCTGCGCCAGGTGAGCACGGGCGCTTACGTCACGCCCACTACCATCATCGCCACCTTGCAGGCTGATAACAAGTTGAAGGTCGATTTTACCTTGCCCGAGGCGTATAACAACTTGGTGCAGCCGGGCGCGAAGGTGACGGTCAACTTTGCCGGCAACCCGCCGCGCCGCTACCCGGCCACGGTGCAGGCGCTGGAAAGCCAGCTCAACCAAACCACCCGCAACCTGACGGTGCGCGCCCTGCTGCCGGCCGGCACGCAGCTCAGCCCCGGCACGTTTGCGCGGGTGCAGGTGGCCACCGGCGCGGCCCGCCGCAGCGTGGTGCTGCCCACCAATGCCATTATGCCCGGCGATAAATCGGACCAGGTAGTGCTGGTGAAGCACGGCAAAGCCCAGATGCAGGACGTGAAAACCGGCGACCGCCAGGACGATAAAATCGTGGTGCTGAGCGGCCTCGCCCCCGGCGACTCGGTCGTGACGAATGGGGTGCTGTTTACCCAGCCGGGCAAGCCGGTGAAGGTGCGGCACGTGACATCATTTAACAAGTAACATTTATCATTTAACAGGCTCTTTTCTAGCTTTATAGTGCTTAATAACACAAACAAAGTAGCATAGAGCAGTTTGGATGAATAACGTGAGGTGGGTTGTTAAATGATAAATGTTAATTGTTAAATGATACGATGAATATTTCCGAATTATCCCTCAAGCGGCCCGTGCTCGCCACGGTGTTCAACCTGCTGCTCATCCTATTCGGGGCGGTGGGGTTTTCGTTTTTGGCGCTGCGCGACTATCCGGCCATCGACCCGCCGATTATCAGCGTGAGCACCTCGTACACGGGGGCCAATGCCGATGTCATTGAAAACCAGATAACGGAGCCGCTCGAAAAGCAGATTAACGGCATTCCGGGCATTAAATCCATCACCAGCAGCTCGTCGCTGGGTAGCAGCAACATCACGGTCGAGTTCAACCTCGACGTGGATTTGGAGGCTGCCGCCTCCGACGTGCGCGACAAGGTGGGGCAGGGCGTGCGCTCGCTGCCGCAGGACATCGACGCGCCGCCGGTGGTGTCGAAATCGGATGCCAACTCCGACAACATCCTGATTTTGGCCGTGCAAAGCCGCACCAAGAACCTGATGGACCTCAGCGACTTTGCCGAGAACAACTTGCAACAGCGCTTCCAGACCATCGACGGCGTGTCAGCCATCAACATCTTCGGGCAGAAGCGCTACGCCATGCGCCTGTGGCTCGACCCGGCCAAGATGGACGCCTTCCAGGTATCGTTCACGAACGTACAGCAGGCCCTCAACGCCGAGAACGTGGAGGTGCCGGCCGGCAAAATCTACGGCGGCCAAACCGAGCTTACCATCCGCACGATGGCGCGCTTTACCACCGAGGCGCAGTTTCGCAACCTCATCTTGCGCGAAGACAAAAACGGCATCGTGCGCCTCGGCGACGTGGCCCGCGTGGTGCTCGGCCCCGAAAGCTACGAGCAGTCGTGGAAGCTTAATGGCACCTACGCCGTGGGGTTGGCCATCGTGCCGCAGCCGGGCTCCAACTACGTGGCCATCGCCGACGAGTTTTACAAGCGCCTGGCCGAGGTGCAGAAGGAAAACAAGTCGGACATCGAGATGCGCGTCATCATCGACAACACCAAAATCGTGCGCGGCTCGATTGAGGAAGTTGAGGAAACGCTGCTCATTTCGTTCGGGCTGGTAGTGGTCGTGATTTTCTTTTTCTTCCGCAACTGGCTCACGGCGCTACGCCCGCTCATCGATATTCCAATTTCGCTCGTCGCCACGTTTTTCATCATGTACCTGGCGGGCTTCACCATCAACATCCTCACGCTGCTGGGCATCGTGCTGGCTACGGGCCTGGTAGTGGACGATGGTATCGTGGTGACGGAGAATATTTTCCGCAAGCTCGAAGAGGGCATGGACATCAAGCGGGCCGCTTTGGAAGGGAGTAAGGAAATCTTCTTCGCCGTTATCTCGACCTCGCTCACGCTGGCGGTGGTGTTCTTGCCCGTGATATTTCTGGAAGGCTTCACGGGGCGCTTGTTCCGTGAGTTTGGGGTGGTAGTGGCGGGCGCGGTGCTGATTTCGGCCTTCGTCTCGCTCACCATCACGCCGGTGCTGAACGTGGTGCTGCACCGCGAAAACAAGGATAAGAGCGGCAGCGGGCACGGCAAGTTTTATGACCTGACCGAGCCCTTTTTTCAGGGCATGGAAAGCTGGTATGGGCGCATCGTGGGCGGCTTTTTGCGGGTGCGCGCCCTGGCCTGGGTGGTGGTAGCGGCCTGCGCGGGCCTCATTTATTTCGTGGGCAAAGGCATCCCCACCGAGCTGGCCCCACTCGAAGACCGCAGCAGCGTGCGCCTGACCCTGACCGGGCCGGAGGGCACGAGCTTCGAGGCGATGGAAAAAATCAGCGCCCAGGTGGCCAATTTCGTGCGCGACTCGGTGCCCGAAAACGACTTCGTTTTTGCCCGCACGCCGGCCGGCGGCAGTGCCAACTCGGCGCAGGTGCGCGCGGGCCTGGTGCCGCCCGGCGAGCGCCAGCGCTCGCAGGACGATATTGCCAAGTACTTGACCAAGAAAACGAAACGCTTCAACGATGCCCGCATTTTCGTGGTGCAGGAGCAAACCATCGCGGTGGGCTCGGGGGCCAAAAGCGGCCTGCCGGTGCAGTTTGTGCTGCAAACCACCGACCTGGAGCGCATCCGGGAGGCGCTGCCCCGGTTTCTGGCCGCTGCCCGGCAAGACCCCACGTTTCAGAACGTCGATACCAACCTCAAATTCAACAAGCCCGAGGTACAGCTGACCTTCGACCGCCTGAAAATCCGCGATTTGGGCCTGACCACGCAAGACGTGGTAGCGGCCGTACAGGGCGCATTTGGCGGCCGGCGCATGGCCTACTTCCTGCTCAATGGCCGGCAGTACCAGGTAATCGGGCAGGTAGACCGCAACGCCCGCAGCGCGCCCAACGACATCAGCCGCCTCTACGTCACCAATAGCCGCGGCGAGAGCATTCCGCTGTCGTCGGTGGTGCACCAGGTCGAAAACTCGAACCCCAGCACGCTCTACCACTTCAACCGCTTCAAGTCCGCCACTATTTCGGCGCAGCTGGCCGAGGGCAAGACCGTGGGCGACGGCGTGCGCGCCATGCAGGCCATCGCCGACAAGGTGCTCGACCCCGATGCGTTTCAGACGGCGCTCACCGGCTCGTCGCGCGACTTTGCCGAAAGCTCGGGCAACACGGCCTTCGCCTTTATGCTGGCGCTGGTCTTGATTTACTTGCTGCTGGCGGCGCAGTTCGAGAGCTTCCGCGACCCGCTCACCATCCTACTTACGGTGCCGCTAGCCTTGGCTGGCGCGCTACTCAGCCTCTGGCTCATGGGCCAGACACTCAACATCTTCTCGCAAATCGGGATGATTATGCTCATCGGCCTAGTGACTAAAAACGGCATCCTCATCGTGGAATTTGCCAACCACCAGCGCGACGCTGGCCTACCCTTGCGCGAGGCCGTGCGCCTGGCGGCGCAGCAGCGCCTGCGGCCCATCTTGATGACCTCGCTGGCTACGGCGCTGGGCGCGCTACCCATCGCGCTCAGCCTGGGCGCGGCCTCTACCAGCCGCAAGCCGCTGGGCACCGTTATTGTGGGCGGCATTCTGTTCTCGTTGATTTTGACGCTGTTGGTGATTCCGGCCGTGTACACGTTTATCGGCAAGGAGCGCAAGCCAGATGCGGACGTGGAGGTAGCACCGGCCCACGAGCCGGCTGAGGTGGCGGCGTAGTGCGCTGCCCATGCGGGGGAACCTCACCCCCGGCCCCTCTCCCGAGGAGAGGGGAGCCTGACGACTTTTTATCGACTGCCTGCGTTCGCTCGCGGTCGGCTCCCCTCTCCTCGGGAGAGGGGCCGGGGGTGAGGTTCCCCCGCGCTGCTTTCGTAGTTATTTCTTCCATGAAGTACCTGTTTCTCAGCCTCGGGCTCCTTACCTTCCTACCCGCCCTGGCCCAGACGCCCACGCCTGCCGTGCCGCCACCCGCCGTCGCGGCGGCCGACGACCGTGCGCCCGTGCTTACGCTACACGACGCGCTGCAAACGGCACTCAAGAATAGCCTGGACATTCAAATCGGGCAGAACGCCGTGGAGGTGCAGCGGCTGCAAAATACGCTGGGCTTCGCGGGCGGGCTACCCACGGTGGGGCTGAATGCCAGCAACAACGTGGTGATTAACAATACCAACCAGCGCTTCAACGTGGGCGACCCGCGCGTGGCCACCGGCGCGCGCAGCACGCAGTACGCGGTGGGCCTGGCGGGCAGCTACCTGCTCTACAACGGTGGCTACGTGGTGGCCAACCGCAAGCGGCTCGACGAGCTACAGCAGCTCAGCGAGTTTCAGCTCAACTCGACGGTGCAGAATATCCTGGCCGACGCCAGCCTGAAATACTACGCCGTGGTGCAGCAGCAGCGCTACATCCGCACGCTGGAAGCCTCGGTGGAGGTGTCGCGCCAGAAGCTGCGCCTCATTGAGGCGCGGCAGTCGGTGGGGCTGGCTAACAATGCCGACCGCTTTCAGGCGCAACTCGACCTGAACGCCCAGCTGCAAACCCAGCAGCAGCAGGCCTTGGCCGCCCAGCAGGCCAAGGCCGACTTATTGCGGGCGCTGACCTTAGATTTGGCCACGCCCGTGGCCGTGGAAGACACCATTCCGGTGGACCGCTCGCTGCGCTGGGCCGACCTCGAAACGGCTTTGCAGCGCAACCCCGACCTACTGGCCGCCGACCGCCAGGTGCGCGTGAATGAGCTCCTTACCCGCCTGGCCCAGGCCAACCGCTACCCCGCCCTCAGCCTGAACGCGGGCACCAACTACAACCGCCTCCAGAACGCAGTCGGCAACACGCTCTTCAACCAGAGCTACGGCCCCTACGGCGGCTTGGGCATCTCGTTGCCCCTCTACACCGGCGGCGTGAATAAACGCCTGGTCGACGTGGCCCGCGTGAACACCAAAACCGCTGAGCTCCAGCGTACCGCCGTGCAGCAAAACAACCTCGTGAGCGCCCGCAAAGCCTGGTTGGCCTACGAGCAAACGCTGGTGCTGGTAGACACCGCCGAGCAAAACTACACCACCGCCCGCAAGCTGCTCAAGCTCATTCAGATGCGCCTCGACGCGGGCATCTCCACGCTAGTTGACGTCCGCATCGCCCAGCAAAGCTTCGAGGACGCAGGCTACCGGCTAGTAACGTATCGGTACAACGCCAAGTCGGCCGAGATTACGCTGCGGCAGTTGGCAGCGCTGCTCGCGCCGTAGCGCGGACTTTTAGTCCGCGAGTGCATGCATCTGATACTCGCGGACTAAAAGTCCGCGCTACCTAATCACAAAGCGTCGGCAACTCTGGCTGCCGCGCAAACGCCAGCATCGTTTCCAGCTGCGACAGCGTCACTCGGTCCACCGATAAGTCCAGCGTGGCCAGCTCGTCGCGATGCACCCAGCGCACGCCGGCTGTTTCCACGGTATCGGTGAGCAGCGCGCCGCCTACCACGCGGCTCAGCACAAAGGCCTTGTAAATGTACCACGGCTGCGGCGAGTGCGGGTGCTGCTTTTTGTCAAATAAGGCAAGTAGGCGCACGGCTTCAGTATCGAGGCCGGTTTCTTCGCGCACCTCTTTCACGGCCACCTCGAAGGGCGTGAGGCCAACCTCGGCCCAGCCGCCGGGCAGCGACCAGCGCCCGCCGTCCAGCTTTTCCTGCACTAGCAGAATTTCATCAACGCCCCGAAACAGCACGGCCCGAATATCGACTTTGGGCGTCGGGTAGGCGGTTTCAGTCGAAAAAAGTGACTCCAGCAGCGCTACCGGCTGGTCCGTGAGGCTGGCCATCACGTCCAGGCTAAGGCTCTGAATTTCGGTGTAGCGCTCGGTATCAAACACACTTTGGGAGTATAGGAGGCCGGCTTGCGCCAGGGCTTGCAGGCGCTGCGCGATGCGCAGCAATTCCGGAGCGGCGGGCGGGTTGACCGGGAGATTATCGGGTGTCATCTGGGCTGGGCTGGCAATAAGAAATGATTAAGAAAAGCTCATTTTTTTGGCATTACAAAAGCAGCCGTGAGCTGGCGAAAATAGCCTAAACGTGGCTAAACAGGCCCTAAAGCGGCATTATCAAACATTATAACATTCTTGAAGTGAAGCATGTTGTATAAAGCCAGGTTTGATTCCTGGCCGCTTTTCATAGTGCAACAAGCCTATATTGCCAGGCTGAAAAGGCAACTGAATTACTAAAAAATTGATGGATAAAATTCAATTATTTAGCTGCGGCCTACTAGCCTTTACTGGCTGGACCGCCACCCTGCCGCCCCCCGAGCCCGCCGTGAAAACGACCACGTTTGCCCGCTTTTTTGCCCCGCTGCGCACCGTGCGCCGGGCCGTAGCGCGGCCCCCAAAAATCCAGAAAACAACCCCGATTTACACCGTAACGGCCACTGCCTACGAGGCCGTGGCGGGCCAAACCGACGCCGAGCCCTTCGTAACGGCCGACAACTCGCGCATCCCCAAAAAGTACAGCAGCCGCACCCGCTGGCTGGCCCTCTCCCGCGATTTGCTGCGGCCCTGGGGCGGCCCCTTTGCCTTCGGCGACACGGTGCGCGTGCGCGGCATCTCACCCAGCCTTGATGGCACCTACATCATCCACGACACGATGGCGCGCCGCCACCGCCGCCGCCTCGACGTGCTGGTGCACCCGCGCGAGCACATCGACTTGTTTCAGAAAGGGACTAAAATTCAGTTGGCGTCCCTCTAGCCCGGACCGCAGATTCAAACGGATTTTTAGGATTTAACGGATACGCCCGCTGCGCAGTCTGACTGGGTTGAACGTATCGTGGCTGGTTTGGCTTTGTATGGCTGCTCGCCTGCGGCGCGCTACCCTTGTTTTGGGCGGTTTGTGAAACTTAGCTTAGCAATAGTTGATTACTTCTAACCTGCTGCGTGTTCGCCTACTTGCTTTTAAGCAATTGGCAATCAATAGATACTATCGAGCACTACCACTCAAAGCGCTTGGGTTACTGGCGCTGCTGGTGTTGCTGCTCGGCACCGTGGCGGCCCGCACTGCCAGCCGTAAAGTCGCCCGCACCAGCACGGTCTACACCGTGACAGCCACCGCCTACGGGGCCGTGGTGGGCCAGACCGATAGCAAGCCCTTCCTCACGGCCGACAACTCGCGCATTCCGCGCCATTACGGCAGCCACACGCGCTGGCTGGCGCTGTCGCGCGATTTGTTGCGCCCCTGGGGTGGGCCGTTTGCCTTCGGCGACAAGGTGCGGGTCACGGGCATTTCGCCCGCGCTCGATGGCGTGTACACTATCCACGATACCATGAACCGCCGCTACCGCCACCGCCTCGACGTGCTGGCGCACCCCCGCGAGCGCATCAGCATCAATCAGCCGGGCGTAAAATTGCAGCGCCTTTCAGGTGCTAGCTTCGCTAGTCGGCCGCGCCCGCGTGCAGCCGAAAAGGTGGTAGTAAAGGCTACGCGCCATAAAGTTCGGCCGCGCCGCACAGTAGCCAAAGCATTGGCGACCAAGCCCCAGCGCAAGCCGGCTAAGCGTCCAACCTTATTGGCCCACCAAAAACACGGCGTTGCCAAAAAGCAGCTTGCCGCTCTGCCAAAACGCCCGAAACAGCGGGTTGTCGCCCAGGTACACCACCTGGCCCCGGCCCAGGTCCTGCGTGCCGAGCACAAACGTATCGGTAAGCTGCGGGCGAGCCAGGCTCCCCGCAAAGCCCGCCGCGTAGCTGTTCTTCTTGATAACGCCCACGTTCCAGCCGCCCGGCGGCAAAAACTTGTAGCCTAACGAGCTGCGCACCAGTGCGTAGTAGCTATCGCCGTAGCCGAAGGCCAGCGGGTGCGAGTTGTCGAGGGCCACGCGGTAGATGCTGCCCTGGGCCTGGCCTTCGAGGTCGCGGCGCTGCTCGTCGCCGTAGCGGCGCAGGGCGCGGTAGGGGTTAGCGCGGGCGGTTTTACCGGTGGCGCTGTCGGCGGGCGCGGGCTTGACTTTGAGCAAGAAATCGCGCTTGTCGGCCAGAAAACGGGTAGCGCCTTCCAGGGCGATGAGCTTGCCACCGGCCCGCACCCAGGTTTTGAGGTTGTCGAGGGCCGCCGTGGGGTACACGTCGGCGTAGTTGCCATCGGGCAAGATGAGCACGTCGAACTTGCTGAGCAGCACCGTACTAAGATATTCGGTACCCAGCACCGTGAGCGGGTAGCCGAGCTGCTGCTCGAAGAAGTGCCACACCTCGCCAAACGCCGACGCATTGACGCCGGGGCCGGCTACCACGGCCACGCTGGGCATCTTTATGGCCCGCACCGAGCCCGAGCCCAGGTCGCCGCCGGCGGTCGAGAAGCCCGATTTCACGGTGTGCAGCACGGTGCCCGCCGAGTCGGCCTGCGCCCGCACCAGCTGGTCGAATTTCGCGCCCAGCACCTCGTTGCCGGCGCGGGTGATGATGAGGGAGCCGGGCGCGTACTGCTGGCCTTCGGCCGCGAAGGCTTTTTCGGCGAAGCGCACCTTCACTTTTTGCTGGAGCAGACGGCTGAGCAGGCGCACGTCTTGCAGGCTGTTCCAGCGGGCGAGGTAGGCGTAGGGCTTTTCCGTGGTAGCGGCGCTACTCTTTACCATCGTGGCGGCGGGCGCGGTGGCCTCGGCGGCCAAGCGGGTGGGTAGCGCGTAGGCCTTCACCCCGAATGAATACGGCAAGGCCCAGGCCGTAATATCATAGGTCAGCGAGTCTTCAAGTTGTGGCTTGGGCTCGAACAGCACCTTTACCAGCGTCGATTTAGGCTGGTACATGCTCACTACCAAGTCGCGCGGCTCGACTTGCACCGCCTCGGTTTTACCTGGTAAGTAACTGTATCCTTTTACTTTGACTCGCTTAGGCGCGAAGCCGTACTTGATTTCCTGGCGGTCGAGGTATTGCGTAAAATCGCGCAGCTGGCCGGGGTCGTTGCCGGCCGCGATGACGTAGGTTTTATACTCGCCCCTGGGCTGGGTGCGGGCGGTGGAGTAGTAGGTTTCAAACTCGCGCAGCAGCTCGTCGTGGTGCTCGGCGGTGGCCTGAATGGTGGCCCGGCTGGCAGCCGCGTGGTGCGCGATGCGCTGCGCCAGCGTCAGCGTGTCGCCGTCGGGGCGGGCGTAGCGCAGGCCGGCGGCCCCACCCCCGCCCTGCTCGTAGGTCATGCCGATGGCCCCGTTGAAAGTGGGCCAGGTGTCGCCGTAGGTCGGAGCGAATAAATCGTAGACTTCGCGGGTGAAATACAGCCAGTTATTCTTGTCAAAGGTCTTCTCGTTATACTCACCAATGACGTTCTGAAACTTGCGCTGAAATGGCGTGATGTCGGCATGAAACGGCCGGGCGGCGGGCGAAAAATAGTACGAATTATTCGGCCCCATCTCGTGAAAATCGGCGTGCACGGCCGGCAGCCATTGGTTATACAGGGCGATGCGCTGGCGGCTTTCCTGCTGGGTTTGCCAGGCCCAGTCGCGGTTCAGGTCAAAGTAGTAGTGGTTGTAGCGGCCGCCGGGCCAGGGCTCGCGGTGCTCCCAGGCGTAGGGCGAGGCGTTGGGCTGCTGGTTTTGCACGCGGTTGTACCAGTTCACGTAGCGGTCGTGGCCATCGGGGTTCACGCAGGGGTCGAGCAGCACCACCGTGTTGTTCAAGTACTTCTGCATCTCGGCGTCCTGCGGGTTGGCCAGGTCGTAGAGCACCTGCATCACCGCCTCCGAGCTCACGGCCTCGTTGCCGTGCACGTTGTAGCTGAGCCAAGCCACGGCGGGCAGCTGCCGGCTGGCCGCGCCGGGGTCGAGGCCGGCGAGGCGGCGGTTGTTGTGGGCGATATCATCTAGCTTCGCAAAATTCTCTTTGCTAGCCACTTCCACCAGCAGCAGCGGGCGGTGCTCGTAGGTTTGACCGTAGCGCACGAGCTTCATCTGGCCGGGCGCGTGGGCTACCACATGAGCGGCGTAGCGATTCACGTCGGCCTGCGGCGTGAAGCGGCTACCGAGCGCATAGCCCAGAAACTGCGCCGGCGTGAGCAGCGGCCCGGCCGCGTCGGCAGCCGGGTTTTGGGCGCGGGCGGGGCGGGCGGCGAGTAGCACGCCACTGAGAAGTAGCGAGCGAAGTATGGTAGAAAATGCGGCCATGCAGCAAGGAGCGTTTGTCGGAAGCGCAAATTGCTATAAAAAAGCCGTCAGTGTGTTACAGGTCGTCTGTCATTGCGAGCGTAGCGAAGCAATCGCACCAGGGCAGAACCCCATCGGCGCGGCTCAACAGGTGCGATTGCTTCGCTGCGCTCGCAAGGGCAGATGTCTTCAACTACTTCGTTGCTTGCAATTCAGTCAAGGCATCCTGCGCTTTCTGGCGGTGCTTGCGGTTTTTGCGCGTGTCTTCCTGCTCGTCCTCAGTGGCTTTGGTGTAGCGCACGGGCGGCGCGCTGGGCGGCGGGCCAGCAGCATAGAAGGCCAGGATATTGCCTTTCAGGGCCGGCGTAAGGTGCTCGAATTTATGCTTGCGCAGCGTGCGCAGCAGGTCGGCGTAGGTTTCGTCGGCCAGCACGTAGTCGGTGGGGCGGGTGGGGCGGCCGGTGTCGAGGTTGAGGTTGGGCAGGCGGGCGGCCATCGCGGCGGTGTCGGCGGGTTGGGCGCTGGTGAGGGCGCAGTAGCGGCCTAGCGCGGCGGTGTAGCTCTGGTGAAAGCGCTTGCTGTCCTCGGGCGTCGGCACCCGGAAGGAGTAGGTGCGCAGCGCCCCCACTTTAGGCAGAATATTAATGAGGCTGGCCAGTACCCGCGCCCCAAAACCCGGCCGCTCGAAGTGCTCGCCGTTTTCCTGCTTGAACTCGGCGGGGTTTTCTTTGTAGGCGCGGTAGCGGCGGCGCAGCGTGGGGCTGGCCCGCCAGATTTGCTTGCGCTGGCTGTACCAGGCGGCCCGCACGGCCACCGGCAGCACCTGGTTCACGGCCAGCCGAAAGGCCGCGATGCTGGCGTCTACGTTCAGGAAAATCCGCCCCAGCTCGACGCCGTAGGTTTGGCGAAAGGCGCTTTCCAGCAGCTTCTTGCTCACCCGAAAGCCGATATGCTTGTGATACGCTTGCGAGCGGTAGCGGCCGCTGGCAATCTGCATCACGTCGAAGGCAAACTCGACCTCGGTGTGGTTGAGCGGGGCTTGCTCGTAGGTGACGACGGGGCCGAGGCCCACCGCCCGCTCGGGGTAGAGGTTGGGCAGCACCAAGTTGGTGGCGTCGGGGTGACCCACGTTGTCGGAGGCGTAGTGCGCCAGCGCGCCCAGCGCAAAAGCGTACTCGTTGCGGTCGCTGGCCTCGCGCAGCAGGTTGCGCACAAAGTCGCCCGAGCGCACGTAGTGCGTGAGGTTGGTAAACAGCTCGGCCCCAAGCGGGTAGTAGCCCATATCCTGCAAAATCGCCCCGCCGTAGGCGTAGCTTTTGGCTTGTTTTTGCTCTTTCTCGGTGGCCCCCGGGTAGCGCTGTTGCAGCAGCGGCAGCACGCATTTTTCCCAGGTCGAGTCGATAATGGACTGGTGGGTGAGCACCGAATACGCCGCCGCCGGGGCCGCCGGGGCCAACAGTAGCAGCAGTAACAAAAGGCGAATCAGGCGCATAAACGCGGGCAAAACGAGTGGTAGCTTGTGCCAACGGCAAAGCCCGGCTGCTCGTTGCCGCAGTTCAGCTTTTCGGCTTCGCGCTCCCTTTTTTGGCCGGAACCGGCTCATCGTTCAGCGCGCCGATGAAGGCGATTAGGGCCAACTTTTCGGCGGGCGTGAGGTGCAGCCGGTCGGAACTGAGCGTCTGGGTAGGCACGGCGAGGCCCAGGCCCTGCCCGCCGCCCCGGTCGTAGAAGTCGATGACTTCCTCCAACGTCTGATACACGCCGTTGTGCATATAAGGCGCGGTGCGGGCGACATTGCGCACGGTGGGCGTCTTGAAGGCGTAGCGCTGGTGCGCGATGCCGTGCAGCAAGTACTTGCCCTGGTCGGGGTCGAGGGCCGGGTGCAGGGTGTCGGCGGTGGTGGGCACGCCCAGCACCTCGCTTTCGGCCTGCTCGTAGAGCGGCCCCACGGCCCCGCTAAATAGTGGCGCGTAGTGGCAGGTGCCGCACTTGGCCTTGCCCACAAAGAGATTAAAACCTTGTATTTCTTGCTTATTCAGCGCCAGCGTATCGCCGCGCAGGTGGCGGTCGAAGCGGCTGTTGAGCCCGCCCAGCGTGCGGACATAGGCGGCCAGCGCGCGGCGCAAATTGCGCTCGGTGAGGGGCGCTTTTTCGTCGGCAAAGGCGCGGGCAAACTGCGGCGCGTAGCCCTTGCGGCGCAGGGCCGCGGCCACGGCACTGAGCTGCCCGCCCATTTCGGCGCGGTTCGACACTACCTCGTGCACCTGGTCTTCCAAAAAATGTACGCGCCCGTCGTAGAACAAAGCCGGCTGCAAGGCGGCGTTGAGCAGCGTGGGCGTGTTGCGGGCCAGGCTGCGGCCATCGAGCAGCGAACTATTCACCATTAGCCCATCGGTATAAGCTTTATCGGGCAAGTGGCAGCTCTGGCACGAGCGCCCCGCCCGCCCCGACAAGGCCGGCTCGGCAAACAGCGCCGCGCCCAGCGCCAGTACTGCCGGGGTGGACGCAGCCGCATCGGCCGGGGCAAAAAAGGCGGGATTGAAGGCATCGGCCTCGAAAAACGTGGCCGCCCCCGGCCGGATGGCCCGCCGCCCGCTCACTAGCGCAATGCCGCGCTGCATCTGCCAGGTTTTCAGGTTAATTAAAAACGGATTGAAAGCCCGCGTAAAAAATGTCATTCGGTCGAAGCGCTCAAAGCCCGCCGCCGTGGGGCCGGGCGCCTGCATGGCCGCTGCGCAGCGCCGGAGCTGCGCCAGCAGCGGCGCGGGCGCGTTGTAGCTAATTAGCACCTCGCCAGTGGCTTGCAAGGTGATAGCCGCCTCGGGCAGCGCGGTGCCCACGGTGGGCGTGTCGAAACCCGCTATACCTTTAGAAGCCAGGCGGTAGAGGTTCAGGCGCAGCGCGTCGAGCACCTCGCTGTCGGTAGGGCTGAGGGCGGGCAGCTGGCCTTCGAGGTAGCGCACCTGGTAAAGCATATTGTCCAACTCTTGGCGCAGGTAGTCGCGGCGGCCGGGCTCGGTGGGCGCGGCGTACACCATTTCTTCGAGGGCCTGCAAGCCGCCGGGCAGTTGCACCTGCTCAGGCTCGCTGGGCTCGGCCTCGGGCAGGGCCGCGCCGTTGAGGCGCTGGGCGGTGCCGGGGTAGTAGTACTCCACGGCAAATTCCAGCGGCTTATACGCCGCCCGGCACGCGATAAACTCGGTGCGTAGCGCGGCCTCGTCGGCCTTATCTACTACCGCCCGAAAGTGCGTGAGGGCCGCTTGCAGCTGGCTTAGGTGCTGGGCATAGTAGCTTTTGACTTGCTCGGCGGGGGGCGGCGGTAGGGCTTTAAAGGCTAGGAGGAACAGCAGGCTCAGGAGCAGCGCGGCGACGGAGTAGCGGCGGGTGATTTTGCTGGCCGCTCTGGCGCGACACCCCACCCCTGGCCCCTCCCCTCCGGGAGGAGCCAGGGGTGGGGTAAACGCGGCCAGGCTGACCTTTTCAACAAAAATTCTCATTCAAAATAAAGCTTAGCCTGCGGCAGCAGCGCCCGCGCCCGCGCCTGGGCCGCCACCGACAGCGCCGTGTGGCGCAGAATAACAGTGCGCAGCCGGGGCAAACGGCGCAAGGCACGCGGCAGCTCGGCCAGCGGGTTATCGTTGACAATCAACATTTCCAGATTCTCCAATTGAGCCAGGTTGGCAGGCAACGCCGCGAGCTTGTTGCCGCTGAGGATGAGGGCGCGCAGCTCGCGGCAGCCGCCGAGGCTGGTGGGCAGGGCGGTGAGCTGGTTGTTGGCTAGGTTCAGCTCGCGCAGCTTCGTGAGGCTGCCAAGTTGGGCTGGCAACTGCTGCAATTGATTGTCATTCAAATACAAAAACCGCAGCTGGCGCAGCCCGCCGACACTGGTGGGCAAGAACAGCAGGCGATTGTGCGAGCAGTCGAAGTAGTCGAGCTGGCGCAAATACCCCAGTTGCTCGGGCAGCGAGGTAAACTGGTTCCAGGCCGTGACGAGGTAGCGCAGGCTGTCGAGCTGGCCCACGCTGGGCGGCAGCTCGGTGAGGGCGTTTTCATTCACTTGCAATTGCCGCAGGCGGCGCAGCTGGCCGATATTATCGGGCAGGCGGCGCAGGGCGTTTTTTTGAGCGAACAGCTCGCGCAGGCTGTCGAGGCGTGTGATTTCGTCGGGCAGTTGGCGCAGGTGGTTGTCTTGCACGTGCAGGCGGCGCAGGCGCGGCAGTTGGCCCACGCTGGCGGGTAGCATTTCGAGGTCTTGGAAGCGCAAATTCAGTTCTTGCGTGCATTCGGGACGGCGCAGGGCATCAGCCACCGTGAAGGCGGCAGCCGGGCACTGCTCGCCATAAACGCCAGGCTTGCCCCGCAGCAGCGGGGCAAGCCAGAGGCAGAAGCTTAGTAGAAAAGCTAGCGTTGTGTTCAATTTTTTGGTTATTGCTTAACAGCTTACGCACGTCTATTTCCATTCGTCATGCTGAGCGCAGCGCAGCGGAGTCGAAGCATCTCTTCAGAAGAGTAACTTCTAACGCCAGCAACGAAGCGATAGAGATGCTTCGACTCCGCTGCGCTCCGCTCAGCATGACAGTGCTCTTCCCTACTGCTTCACAAACTGCCGCGTGAGCGTGGCGCTCGGCGTGCGCAGCACCAGCAGGTACTGGCCGCTGCTGAGGCCCTGCACCGGCAGGCGCAGGCTGTTGGCACCGGCGGTCAGCTCCACGGTTTGGGTGGCCAGCACGCGGCTACCTACGATGCTCATCACCTGCACGGTGGCTTGCTCGCGGCGGTC
The DNA here is from genome assembly GCA_964277755.1 of uncultured Hymenobacter sp. Classification (GTDB taxonomy): domain Bacteria; phylum Bacteroidota; class Bacteroidia; order Cytophagales; family Hymenobacteraceae; genus Hymenobacter. The sequence goes on along the minus strand of CAXYJY010000028.1, from coordinate 55,656 downwards.
GTGGGTCAGGCTCAGGTTCAGCTCGCTAGTGGCGGGGTTGGGGTAGAGCGTAAGAGCGGCAGCGTTTTTAGCCACGGCGGTGGCGGTAGTGGCGTTGCCCAGGTTTTCCTTGCGGGCGATAACCAGCGTGGTGGCCTTGTTGAACACTATCGACTGGCCAGCGGCATCGCTGGTAGCCAGCGTGTTGCTGGAGCTCGGCCCCTGAATGGAGAGGAACATAAACTTACCATCGGGCGAGAGCGTCATGCCCGTGGGCTCGGAGCCGGCGGGCGTGGTAGCGAACAATTCCACGGCCGGGGCGGCCTGGGTGTGGCAGGGCTTCACCAGCCAAATATGGTCGCGGCCGCCGTCTTGCAGCACGTAGAGGTTGCCGTAGGCGTCGAAGGTCAGGTTGTCGTTGCCGGTGCCCCAGGCTTCCTGCACGGTGCCCGCGCCGTAGTTGATGGGGTAGGTCTGGTTGGTAACGCCCACCGGCTGGCCCACGAAAATCTCGAAGTTGCTCACGCCGGCCGCAGCATCGTCGAAGCGATATACCCGGCCCGTGCCCTTCGAGGTGAAGTAGATTTTGCCGTCGTGCGGGCCGATTTCTACGTCCTCCACGCCCGCGAAGCTGGTAGCGCCCAGCGCGTTAGCCGTGGTGGTCGTATTGTTGCACTCGGTGGGCGTGCTATTGGGCACTACCAGCCAGGTGCCGGTAGTGGCGGTGCCGATGGCCCCACCCAGTTGAAGCACGTAGAGCGTGCCGCTGCCCAGGCTGCCGGCCGTGTTGGCCACGTACTTATACACGTAGCTGGTGCTGCCGTCGTCGGCGCCTTCGTACACGGTTTTGTTGTCGGCAGCTACTACCACGTTTTCGTGCTTCATGCGGCCCATGCGCCAAAGCTTATCGGGCGTGCCGTCGCCGTTCTGGTCTTTCACGGCGCGGGTGGCGGGGTTCAATTCCACGTTCCAGCCAAAGTCGAGGTAGCCGTCGTTGTTGCTGTCGGTGGGCGCGGTGGGCGTGTTTTCTTCGCTGGTAATGACCGTGCCCCACGACGTAGTACCGCCCGAACAGTTATTGTAAGTACCCACTACCGGCCCAAAATCGACGCCGTTCTTAGCCGACACGTTCCAGAGCTTCGAAGTGATATTATACTGTAAATCAAGAATACTCACGCCCGAGCTGGCCGCCGACGAGCCCTCGTGGTTGATGGACAGGTAGCCGTTGGTGCTGCTGCCCGCGATGGGCACGTAGCCCGTGAAGTCGTTGGCCGCCTTCACCGTGCCGGTGCCCGTGGTGTAGGCGTCGCCGGTCTGGGTCAGCACCTGGTACACGTGCGTGCTCGGTAGCACGAGCGTCTGGGTCTGGGCCGAGGGCTGCACCGACACGAAGTTGCTGAGCGCCGTGGCCGGCAGCGCGGCGCAGGTGGTCACGCTCGTAGCTTGGTCTTTCAGCAATTCCAGCTTAAAGCTGATGTCGGAGCTGTTGCCGCGGTCCTGGTGAATTTCAACGGCAATGGTATTGGTGCCCGCCACCAGCGCCGATTTGGGCAGGATGGCTTCGAGGTAGGTGCTTTCATCGCTGCCGCTGATGGTACCGCTGGCGTAGGTATTGTAGGCGATGGTGCCGGTGGGTAAGTTGTCGCGAAAAATTTCCACGCCGTTGAGGTACACCACCGCGCCATCGTCGCGAATGAGGCGCAGCTTCAACTGGGCAAAGCCCGCCAGGCTGCTCACCTGAAACTGCTGCCGGAAATATGTAGTGACGTATTTGTTAGCCGCATTCGAGCCAAAGCCTACTACCGTGGTCTCGTCGTTGTCGCCGTAGCCCAGCTCGGCCACGCCGCTAACCCAGGCCGCATCGTTGAAGGCGGCGGCGCGCCAGGCCGTACCCTGGTCGGTGCCGTTGTCGAGGTATTTCCAGGTGCTGGTGGCAGCTACCAGCGGGGTTGTAGTCTGGGCGGCGGCGGGCAGCGCCAGGCCCAGCGTGGCCAGGAAAAAGAGGGTAAAAATGGGTTTCATAAAATGAATTCCAACTGAATGAGGCCGCAAGCTCGGAATCCAATGTATCCCTTAGTTTATCCCTGGTTTACCGTTAAATAATGACACTTTTTAAGCTTCACGGTATTTTCACCTTTAGTTGAGAGCCAGCGAGTAAGGCAGTTAGCTTTATTTTAAAGAAAAGTTTGATTCCGCAAAGGAGCGCCAACCCTTGCGAGTACGCGAATCGTTGGCTGGGGTAGAGACGCAATCCTTTGCGTCTGGCATTAGGAATACGTAGCCAGACGCAAGACGCAAAGGATTGCGTCTCTACTTCAGCGCGCGCAGGCGTTCCAGCGCGGCCAGTGTTTCCTGGCGCTTGTCTTTTTCCTTTTCCTCTTTGTCAAGCGGTTCCTGGGGCGCGTTGCTGAAAAAGGCTAGAATGTCCTGCCGCATCACGGGCGTGGTGTTTTGGAAGTCGCTTTTGGCCAGTTCGCGCACCCACTCGCCGTAGGTGCGGTCGGCCAGTGAGTATTCGCCCAGCTTGGTAGTGTGGCCGGTGTCGAAGTCCACGTTGGGCAGCGGCGGGGCCTGGCCCACGGTGCCGTTGAGCTTGCTCAGCAACTGCGCATAGCTCACGATTGTTTCGCGGAAGCTCTGGCTGAAAATGCGCTGCGCCTCGGGCGTGGGCGCGATGAATTTCAAGGACTTGAGCTTGCCCTTCTTGGGCAGAATGTCGATGATGCCCGCCACGATGCGCGCCCCGAATTTGGGCCGCTCGTAGTTGGTACCGTACTCCTGCTCAAATTTTTCCTTGCTTTGCTTATAGATGTAGTCGCGGCGCCGAATGCGGCGGTTTACCCGGCGCAGCTCGTGGCGGTTGGCGCGCCAGGCAGCGCGGCTGGCCAGCGGTATCAGGTTGCGCACCGCAAAGCGATACGAGCCGATGGCCAGGCCCGTGCTCATCACTATTTGCTTGAATTCTAGCCCGTAGGTTTGGGCAAAGGCGCGCTCCAGCAAATCTTCGCTGACCTTGAAGCCGATGAAATCGTGGTAGGCCGCCGAGCGGTAGCGCCCCGCCGCGAGCTGCGTCACGTCGAAGGCAAACTCGGTGCGGCCGTGGGCCACGGGGTCTTGCTCGTAAGTCACGACGGGGCCGTACTTGGCCTTGAGGTCGGGAAACAGCAGCGGCACCGATTTATTGATACCCACCTCGTGCCCGTAGATGTCGGCCGCGTAGTGCGCCAGCGCACCCAGCGCAAAGGCGTATTCGTTGCGGTCTTTGGCCTGCTTGAGCAGGTTTTCCACGAAATCGCCCGAGCGCACGTAGTGCGCCAGGTCGGTAAACAGGTGGGAGCCAAACGGATAGTAGCCCATGTCCTGCATAATGGAGCCGCCGTAGGCGTAGGCCTTGGCCTCGCGCAACTCGTCGGGCGTGCCGCCCGGAAAGCGCCGCTCCAGCGCGGGCCGCATGTAGGGCGTCCAGCACGAGTCGATATTAGCCTGGTGGCTGAGCACCGAGTAGGCCTGCGCCGGCCGGACTAACAGCAAGCCCAGCAGCGCCCCGAATAAAAAGCGTAGTAGTAGCACGGAAGTGAAAGAATAGCGGTGTAGCTAACCCCAACGGGGAAGGCATGTTTGGCGTTACTTTCCTATCTACCGTGGCGTTAGTCCAACTCCTAAGCGCCCGCTACTGCTGCTCGGGCGGCGCGCCCAGTGCCGCCGCCACCGGCCACGCCGAGCTGCGAAATGCCACCGTGCGCAGCCCCGCCCCCGGAAACGGCGGCTGCGGTGGTAGCAGCATCGCCTGGGCCAGGTCGGTGCTCAGCGCCTCGCCCACCGAGCGCACCGCGCCGGCCGGCACGCCCAGCCGCGCCAGCTCGTGCAACAGGGCCCAGCCATTCAGCTCCGCGATGCGAACTAGTAGCAACTCCTCCAGCGCGGCGCGGTGGCGCACCCGCGCCGGGTTGGTGCCGAAGCGCGCCTCGGCGGCCCAGCGCGGGCGCTGGAGCACCTCGCAGAGCGTGCGAAACTGCGCATCGGTGCCGATGGCCAGCACCAGACGCTGGCCATCGGCGGCGCGGTACACGGTGCCGTAGGGCACGATGCCGGGGTGGCCCGAGCCCAGCGGCACGGGGTCATTGCCGGTGGCGAGCCAGGTAGAGCCCTGGTTGGCCAGCGAAGCTAAGGCGCTGTCCCACAGGCTTACTTCGATGAGACAGCCTTGCCCGGTTTTCTCCCGCTGGTACAAGGCTGTCAAAATTCCTTCCTTGAGTTGATGCGCGGCAAAAAGGTCGATAAACGCCACTGGCATTTTCTGCGGCGGGTCGTGCGGACTGGCGGCGTTGAGGTGCATAAAACCGGCTTCGGCCTGCAACACGGCATCGTAGCCCACGCGGGTGTAGCCCGGCCCGTAGCCCGTGAGATGCGCGTAGATGAGGCGCGGGTTCTGAGCGGCAAGCGCCTCGTAGGCCACGCCCAGCTTGGCCGCGTCGCCAGGCTTGTAGCTGGTCAGGACAACGTCGGCCGTGGCGGCCAAGCGCTGAATTTCGGCCTGGGCGGCGGGCTGGCGCAAGTCGAGCGTCAACGCCTGCTTACCCCAGTTGGAGGCCGCGAAGTAAGCCGACACGGTGCTGTCGGGGTCGTCGCCGGCTACGCGCCAAGTGCGCGTAACGTCGCCGGCGGGCGGCTCTATTTTGAGCACTTCCGCGCCCAGCTCGGCAAAAAACTGGCCCACCTGCGGGCCAGCCAGCACGGAGGCGAGTTCGAGCACGCGGAGGCCGACGAAGGGAAGGTTTGACATCTGCTAGTATTTAATGCAATACAAAATTCGGTCATGCTGAACGCAGTGAAGCATCTCGCGTGGCGCAGCAATCGAAGCGTTAGCAACGAAGCGATAGAGATGCTTCACTGCGTTCAGCATGACCAAGCAATTTTAATCACCTCACCACCCCCGCCCGCGCAAACACCGGAAACACTACCTCGCGCTCGCCGTCGCCCCACAGGCGTGTCAGCTCCTCGGCCACCTGGGCCACGATATCGGCCCCATCGTGCTGCTTACCATAGTTCGCCACCGCCGACCACGTGCGCAGATAGTCCAGAAACCACGCGGCTGACCACTGCCGCCGCACCGCAAACCGCGCCCGCTGCACCCGCGCAAACGGGAATGGCAGCCGAGCGTACTCGTCCAGCACGTGCCAGCGGTTGGCATCCCAGTATGGGCCTACGGTTTCGTTATGGAAGTTTAAAATCCAAGCATCGAGCGCGGAGTCGCCGGTTTGCACCAGGTTGTAGCCCCACTCGGCTAGCACGGTGCCGGGGCCGGCCACCCGGCGCACCTCGGCGTGGTAGGCTTCCTGGTCGAACCAATGCACGGCCTGCGCCACGGTTATCAGGTCGAAATGCTCGTCGGGGAAGGGCGTGTTTTCGGCCGTGGCCACGCGGTAGCGCACGTTGGGCAGCGGCGGGGCCTGGGCCAATTGGCTTTCACTGAGGTCGGTAGCCTCTACTTCGCGAAACGACTGCGCCAGCACGGCGGCCACCTGGCCGTTGCCGGTGGCGCAGTCCCAGGCGCGCAGGTGGTTCGTTATCTGCGGCAAAAGCCAGGCGTAAAGCTCGGGCGGGTAGTCGATGCGGTAGCGCGCGTAGTGCGCGGCCTGGGCGGAAAAGCGGTCGAGGGCCATAAGAGTGCAGGGTAAGCTTTAGCTTACCGTTAAAAGGCCGTTTGGCAGTTCCTTGTTTCTACCGGCAAGCTAAGGCTTACCGCACAAAAGCCAGGCACTTATTCAGCTTACCTTTGTTTTAAATCAAGCGGTTTGCTGGCCCAGGAATCAAAGGTCAGCACGTAATTCTTTCACTTTACCAGCTGAACCTTTGACGTTCCACGAATTCAATCTCCACGACGACCTGCTGGCCGGCGTGGATGCCATGAACTACCTCAACGCCACGCCCATTCAGGAGCAGGCCATTCCAAAAATCCTCGAAGGCAAAGACCTTATTGCCTGCGCCCAGACCGGCACCGGCAAAACGGCCGCCTACCTCGTGCCGCTGCTCGACCGTATTTCGCACGCCAAGCACGGCACTACCTCCACCCTCATCCTGGTGCCCACCCGCGAGCTGGCCACCCAGATAGACGAGCAGATTACGGGCTTTGGCTACTTCGTAGAAGCCTCGTCTATCGCGCTTTACGGGGGCGGCAAAAGCGAAAACTGGGAGCAGCAGAAGCGCGCCCTCACCAGCGGGGCCGACATTATCGTGGCCACGCCGGGCCGCCTCATTGCCCACATGCAGCTCGGCTACGTCAAGTTTGAGGACTTGAAGTACCTGGTGCTCGACGAGGCTGATAAGATGATGGACATGGGCTTCTCGGACGACATCCTGAACATCGTGCGCCAGCTGCCCAAGCAGCGGCAGACGCTGCTGTTCTCGGCCACCATGCCCAGCAAAATCCGCGACTTCTCGCAGCAGATTCTGAACCAGCCCGATGAAATCCGGCTGGCCGTGAGCAAGCCCGCCGCTGGCATCAACCAGCAGTTTTACATGACCTTCGACCACCAGAAGCTGCCCGTGCTGGAGCACCTCATCAAGGCGCAGGACGTGCAAAGCATGGTGCTCTTTACCAGCAAGAAATCGGCCGTGGCCGGCATCGTGCGCTCGCTCAACAAGCTCGGCTTCCCGGCACAGGGCATCAGCTCGGACCGCACCCAGGAGGAGCGTGAGGAAACTATGCGCGCCTTCAAAAACAAGCAGTTTCCCATCCTCGTCGCTACCGACGTGGTGAGCCGGGGCATTGACATCGACTCGCTGAGCCACGTGGTGAACTTCGACGTGCCGCGTGCCGCCGAGGACTATGTGCATCGCATCGGCCGCACGGCGCGGGCGGCTACTACCGGCACAGCCATCACTTTCATCGCCGACCAGGACCAAGACCGCATCGTTAAAATAGAGAAGCTCATCGAGCGCGAAATCGAAAAGCAGGCCATCACCGAAGGCCTCGGCTACGGCCCCGCGCCCGAGTTTGACCCCAAGCGCTTTAGCGGCCTGGGCGGCAAGGGCCGCAGCGGCAACTCGGGCGGGGGCCGCGACCGTGGCCCCCGCCGCGACGGGGCCGGCAGCGCCGACCGGGGCCCGCGCCCGCCCCGCGCCGAAGGCGACCGCCGCAGCGGCCGTGATGGTGGCGGCCGCGACCGGGGTCCCCGCCGCGACGGCGACGCCAAAAACGACCCGCAGCGCGCCGAGCGCCTGGCCCAGGCCGCTGCCCGCCTCGCGGCCATCGACGCCGGCCAAACGCCCGTAGCCGCCTACGTGGCCCCGCCCCGCGAAGGCCGCCCACCCCGTGAGCCGCGCCCCGAGAGCGAAGCCCGCACCCCGCGCCCACCCCGCGAACCCCGCGCTGAAGGTGAAGCCCGCACCCCGCGCCCGCCGCGTGAGCCCCGCCCCGAAGGAGCCACCGACACCCCGCGCGAGCCCCGCGCTGAAGGCGAGAAGACGGAAGGCCAGCGCCGCCGCAAGCGCGGCGGCCGCAACCGGGGCGGCCGTGGCCCCCGCCCAGCCGAGGGCGGTACTACCTCGGCAGCGGAAACACCCACCGCGCCCAGCGCAGAATAAGGTACTTGGTTACAAGAAAGCCCGACCAAAGCAACTTTGGTCGGGCTTTTTGCTACTATAGCTATTCTAGAAGCCACGCTTGGCGAGTGTAGAGACGCAATATTTTGCGTCTAATGTTTGGATGCGTTTGAGTGCTTTACCTAACGCCAGACGCTGCGCCGTTCAATAACCTGCAAGCGCACGGGCCCGAGCGGGCTACTGACCCGCTCAAAGCCACCAAAGCCACTACTCAAAAAAGGGTGTAAAATAACGGCTTTTGCTGACATGAGCGGCGAGGGCTTGGGCCAAGCTACAGAATCCCTTTTGCACAATTATTTGTTTCCCAAAGCCATACCCCGTTAAGTACGGCCAAAATCCCGTAGTATACAAGGAAAATTTTTGTTTTTTATTCCCCCCGCAAATTTCTACCTTTGTGCCCCTATCGGAAATTTTGCTTGCCTGCTGCCTAGATTCATTGTGAATAAACCGTCGCTGTTGCTGCTCCCGGCCCTGGCTGCCCTGGGCCTCACTACCCAATGCCAGTCGAGCAAGCCCGCCGCGACGGCCACCACAACCGCTCCCACCGCCCGCCCGGTAGCCGCCCCCAAAGAGTACCGCTACACCACCGCGCCCAACGACCCGCTCGGCGTGCGCGTGTACAAGCTGGATAACGGCCTGACGGTGTATCTGTCTGATTATAAGAACGCGCCGCGCATTCAAACCTACATCGCGGTGCGCGCCGGCTCCAAGAATGACCCCGCCACGGCCACCGGCCTGGCGCACTACCTGGAGCACATGGTATTCAAGGGCACCTCGAAGCTAGGTACCAAGGACTGGGGCAAGGAGCAGGTAGAACTCAACAAAATAGAGGCGCTGTACGAGACGTACCGCAGCCAGCGCAACGACCCGGCGGCGCGCAAGCGGACGTACCACCAGATTGACTCGATTTCGGGCGTAGCGGCGCGCTACGCGGTGCCCAACGAGTATGATAAGCTGATGGGTAGCATCGGCTCAAAAAACTCTAACGCGCACACCTCCAACGAGGAAACGGTGTACCAGGAGGACATTCCGAGCAACCAGATGGAGAAGTGGGCTGCCGTGCAGGCCGAGCGCTTCAAGGAGATGGTGCCGCGCCTGTTTCATACCGAGCTGGAGGCCGTGTACGAGGAGAAAAACCGGGGGCTGGACTCTGACTTCAACAAGGAGTTTGAGGCGCTGAATGCCAGCCTCTACCCTACCCACCCCTACGGCACCCAAACGACCATCGGCACGATTGAGCATTTGCAAAATCCGTCGATAACCGAGATTAAGAAGTATTTCACGCAGTACTACGTGCCCAACAACGTGGCGCTGTGTTTGAGCGGGGACTTGGACTACGACCAGACCATCCGGCTGATTGACAAGTATTTTGGCGACTGGCAGCAGAAGCCGGTGCCCGCGTTTAACGTGCCGACGGAGCAGCCGATTACGGCGCCCATCGTGAAGGAAGTGGTGGGGCCGCAGTCGGAAAACGTGATGCTGGGCTACCGCCTCGGCGGCAAGGCCACCCGCGACGGCCTGCGCCTGCGGATGCTCGACAAAATCCTGACCAACGGGCAGGCCGGCCTCTTCGACCTTGACCTGAACCAGCAGCAGAAAGTGCTGCAAGCGCAGACCTTCGCCGACGCCAACGACGACTACTCAACGCACGTGCTCTACGGCACGCCGCGCCAGGGCCAGAGCCTCGATGAGGTGAAGGCGCTGATGCTGGCCGAGGTGGAAAAAGTCAAGAAAGGCGACTTCCCCGATTGGCTGATTCCGGCCATCGTGAACAACGAGACGCTGAGCCGCACCAAGAGCTACGAAAGCAACGAGGCCCGCGCCTCGGCCATGTACGAGGCCTTTATCGAGCGCGTGAGCTGGGCCGACTACGTGAAGCAGAACGCAGATTTTGGCACCATCACGAAGGCCGAAATCGTGCAGTTTGCCAAGGAGCACTACGGCCCCAACTACGTGGCCGTGTACAAGCGCACCGGCAAAGACCCGAATACGGTGAAAGTGGTGAAGCCCGCCATCACGCCGGTGCCGGCTAATCGCGACGCGGCCTCGGCCTACTACACCGAGGTGAGCAAGCTGCCGAGCACCGAGTTGCAGCCGGTTTTCGTTGATTATAAGAAGGATATCCAGACGGCGAACATCAAGCCGGGTTTGCCGCTGTACTACACCAAGAACAGCGAAAACGGCTTGTTTAGCTTGTTCTACGCCATCGACTTGGGCACCAACAATCTGCCGCTGCTTGACGTAGCCACCGATTATTTGCAGTACCTGGGCACCGGGCAGTACTCGGCGGCGCAGCTGCAACAGGAGTTTTACAAGCTGGGCTGCTCGTTTGCGGTCAGCAGCAGCCAGGACCGGGTGCTCATCAGCCTCAGCGGGCTCGATACCAACCTGGAGTCGGCGCTCGGGCTGTTTGAGGAACTACTCAACAACCCGCGCCCCGACGCGGCGGCCCTCAAAAATCAGGTGGCCGGCATCCTGAAGCAGCGCCAGGACGCCAAGCTCAACAAGGGCGTGATTCTGAACCAGGCCATGCTGAACTACGCGAAGTATGGCCCGCGCAACCCGTTTACCAACATCGTCCCCGAAGCGCAGCTGAAAGCTCTGAAACCCGAGCAACTGACGGCGCTGCTAAAATCGCTGCCGACGTATGAGCACCGTATCCTCTATTACGGACCTCGCCCACTCAATGAAGAGCCGGCAGCAGTGTATAAAGGAGATGGTTCTCCGCCGGCCGAAGCCCCTAATGGCGTCCGCCTCCCCGGTATCATTTGGTCGCTTAAGCATGGCCACAAAACGCCCGCTACCCTCAAGCCCGACCCGGCCGCCAAGGACTTTGCCGAGCAGCCGCTGAACCAGAAAAAGGTGTACTGGGTGGATTATAACATGGTGCAGGCCGAAATCCTGTTCCTGACCAAGGGCGACGTGTACAGCAAGGCGCTGGCCCCCACGGTGGCGCTCTACAACGAGTACTTCGGCGGCGGCATGGGCAGCATCGTGTTTCAGGACTTGCGCGAGAGCAAGGCGCTGGCCTACTCAGCGATGTCGCGCTACGCGAACGCCGACAAAACCGGTCGCTCGAACTACATCCTCAGCTACATCGGCACGCAGAGCGACAAGTTGCCTGAGGCCATGAGCGGCATGGAAGCCCTCCTCACCGACATGCCGCTGGCCGATGCTAACCTGGTGATTGCCAAGCAAAGCATCCGCAATAGCATCGCTACCGACCGCATCACTCACGAGGCCGTGCTACTCAGCTACGAGCGCGCCCGCCGCCTCGGCCTCGACTACGACTTGCGCCGCGACGTGTACGAGCAAACGCAAAACATGACGTTTGGCGAGCTCCAGAAATTTCAGCAAGCCAAGATTAAGGGCCAAAACCAAGTTATTCTGGTTATCGGCTCGAAGGATAGATTGAATTTCAAGGAGCTGGCTAAGTATGGCGAGGTGCAGCAGCTGACGTTGAAAGAAATATTTGGCTATTAACGCTTGTCATGCTGAGCGCAGCGAAGCATCTCGCGTGGCGCAGTAAAATCAATGCGTAAGGAATTACTGCACCACGCGAGATGCTTCGCTGCGCTCAGCATGACAGACGCCCTCAACGGGCACCTAACAAAGACTACCCCTCTTCCCACCCCTCCACTGACTAAATCAGCATAATTTATTTCTCATGGCAGAGCAGAAAATCACCATCAAAAATGGTAAGCTCAACGTTCCCGACCAACCCACTATTCCCTTTATCGAAGGCGACGGCACCGGGCCGGATATCTGGCGTGCTTCGCAGCGCGTGTTCGACGCGGCGGTAGAAAAAGCCTACGGCGGCAAAAAGAAGCTGGTGTGGAAAGAAGTGCTGGCCGGCGAAAAAGCTTACAAGCAGGTAAATAACTGGCTGCCCAACGATACCCTCGACGCTTTCCGCGACTACCTGGTGGGCATCAAAGGCCCGCTGACCACGCCCGTGGGCGGCGGCATCCGCTCGCTGAATGTGGCCCTGCGCCAGGAGCTGGACCTCTACTCCTGCGTGCGCCCGGTGCGCTACTTCGAGGGCGTGCCTTCGCCGGTGAAGCACCCCGAGCTGACGGACATGGTCATTTTCCGCGAGAACACGGAGGACATCTACGCCGGCATCGAGTACATGAACGGCACACCGCAGGCCCAGAAAATGCTCGAATTCCTGCAAGACGAGATGGGCGTGAAGAAAATCCGCTTCCCCGATTCGTCGTCGTTCGGCATCAAGCCGGTGTCGAAGGAAGGCACCGAGCGCTTGGTGCGCGCCGCCATCAAGTACGCCCTGGAGCACAAGCTGCCATCGGTGACCTTGGTGCACAAGGGCAACATCATGAAGTTCACCGAAGGCGCGTTCAAAACCTGGGGCTACGAACTGGCCGAGAAGGAGTTTGGCAGCAAGGTGTACACCTGGGCGCAGTACGACAAGGTAGTGGCCAAGCAGGGCCAGCAGGTGGCCGATGCACTGCTGAAGCAGGCGCAGGAGCAGGGCAAGCTCATCATCAAGGATAGCATCGCCGATGCCTTCCTGCAACAGATTTTGCTGCGCCCGGCCGAATACTCGGTTATCGCTACCCTCAACCTGAACGGCGACTACATCTCCGACGCGCTCGCGGCTATCGTGGGCGGCATCGGCATCGCGCCGGGGGCCAACATCAACTACCTCACCGGCCACGCCATCTTTGAGGCGACCCACGGCACCGCGCCCAAGTACGCCAACCAGGACAAGGTGAACCCCGGCTCGGTTATCCTCTCGGGCGTGATGATGCTGGAGTACCTGGGCTGGAAAGAAGCCGCCGCCCTCATCACCAAGGGCCTCGAAGCCGCCATCCAGAGCAAGCACGTCACCTACGACTTCGAGCGCCTGATGGACGGCGCTACCCTGCTCAAAACGAGCGAGTTTGGCGAGGAAATTATCAAGAATATGTAGTAGCTTGGCAGTCGCCAATCCATGAAAAACCCCCGCGTTGGCCGTAAGGCTGGCGCGGGGGTTTAAATTTTCATAACATGCAGCCAACAGAATCAAACGTCAACGACTTTTTTAAACGTCTTATCGACAAAGACCCAACACACAAACTTATAGAAGCACAAAATGCTTATAAACAATGGTTTAAAGATTACAGAGAAGGAAATAAGAAATTAGAAAAGCATCTTGGAGGGATGAATGCTTTCAATCTATCAGAGTCAGAAGCAACTTTAGTTCTATCATATACAGCGAGGACATCCTCCTGGACAAATGAACACGCTAGAACTTCACTAAAGGAAGACTCTGATATTTTTAGAACAGAGCATAACAAGCTATTAGTAGATATCTTACACAAGCTTCCTTCTTATAAGGAAAAGACGGTCTACAGAATGGATTTCGATTCTTTTGCTAATTATGAAAAAGAGTTATTTTATCCATGGGCAGAAGACAAAATAGGAATGGTTGTTCATGTACCATATTTTTGGTCAACCTCCAAAGATAAATGGGATGATAACCTAACGTGGGTAATTCATACATCTCGCAATTCAAAAGCGCGTGATATCTCTAGTTTAACACAAAATCCAAATGAAGCAGAGGTCTTATTTATTCCTGGAGCAAATTTCATAATTGACCGAGTTGATAGTAAGAATAATGTAGTCTTCCTCACCGAGGTTGATGGCTTGGACTATGACATACCGCTTATAGGCCTATACTATATAAACTACTAGCCACGTATTTTAACTAATTAACCAGCTTCAAGGGTTTGTCTATATGCATCCCGTGGACTAGATTAGGTGCATGTATACAAATTCTTTCTTAACATGGAAGCAGGCTGAAACATTTGTAACTTAGGGTAACTAAAAACACTGCGCTATGATAACCAGAGAAACAATCCTGCAAGAGCTTCAACAGGTGCCGCAGCAGCACTTGGAGACTGTTTATCAACTCATTCATGCGTTGACCGTTCGGCCGGAGGGCGATGGGGAAAAGTTGGCTGCCGTCGAGCGCATTATGGACGCGGCGGGCATGCTGAGCCACTGGAACGACGAGGAATGGGCTGATTTTGAGGCCGAATTGCAGCGCACGAGAGCAGAATTATTTAACCGGCCGCTACCCGATTTTGATGCTGACGCTGCTTGATACCGATACGCTGTCGCTGCACCTGAAAGGGCAGCCACACGTGATGGCCCGCATGCAGGCCTACGCTCAGGTACACGGGGTTGTTCATTTCAGCCTTATCACGCATTATGAGATACTGAATGGCTTACTCTATAAAGACGCCAAGCAACAACTTACTCGCTACCTGAGCCTGGTACAAGACAGTAGAATTCTGCCGCTAACGCCAGAGAGTGTTCGCTTATCCGCGCAGATTTCAGCGCGACTGCGGGCTGAAGGGCAGCCAATTGGGCATACCGACGTCCTCATTGCCGGCGTAGCGCTGGCCAATGATTTGGAGCTTGCTACCAACAATACCCGGCACTTCGAGCGCATCGAAGGCTTACGATTGGTGAACTGGACGCAGTAGCGGCAGGGCGTCAAGGCTGCGCGTGGGTAGCGCACAGTTTTTTCGCAGCCCGAAAATCCACCCCCACCGCGCTCCGGCAGTAGCACTATTCCGCGCCAGCGAGCTATGCAAACGCTCACGTTTTTTACTTTCTTCAGAACGGGCGGCGGGCGGGGCCGGGCGGGCGGGCGGCGCGGCAGGTAGGGCCGGGCAAGTTGGTTGGCGCGGGGGTGCTAGCTTGCACCGCACAAGACTTGTTTTCATTTCCCCACCACGCTCATGAGCAAAATCAAGGTAGCCAATCCTGTCGTAGAACTGGACGGCGACGAGATGACCCGCATCATCTGGAAATTCATTAAGGATAAGCTGATTACGCCGTACCTGGAGCTTGATATCAAGTACTACGACCTCGGCATCGAGTACCGCGACCAAACCAACGACCAGGTTACCATCGACTCGGCCAACGCCATCAAGCAGTACGGCGTGGGCATCAAGTGCGCCACCATCACCCCCGACGAGGAGCGCGTGAAGGAGTTTGGCCTCAAGCAAATGTGGAAGTCGCCCAACGGCACCATCCGCAACATTCTGGATGGCACCGTGTTCCGCGAGCCCATCGTGATGAGCAACGTGCCCCGCCTGGTGCCCAACTGGACGGCCCCCATCTGCATCGGCCGCCACGCCTTCGGCGACCAGTACCGCGCCACCGACTTCGTAACCAAGGGCAAGGGCAAGCTCACCATCAGCTTCCAGCCCGAAGACGGCGGCGAGGCGCAGTCGTTTGAGGTCTATAACTTTAAGGGCGACGGCGTGGCCTTGGCCATGTACAACACCGACGAGAGCATCCGGGGCTTTGCCCACGCCTGCTTCAACCAGGCCCTGATGAAGGGTTGGCCGCTGTATTTGAGCACCAAGAACACCATCCTGAAAAAGTACGATGGCCGCTTCAAGGACATCTTCCAGGAGATTTACGAGCAGGACTACCTCGAGAAATTCAAAGCGGCCGGCATCACCTACGAGCACCGCCTGATTGACGACATGGTAGCCTCGGCCCTCAAGTGGAACGGCAACTTTGTGTGGGCCTGCAAAAACTACGACGGCGACGTGCAGAGCGATACCGTGGCCCAGGGCTTCGGCTCGCTGGGCCTCATGACCTCGACGCTCGTGACGCCCGACGGCACCGTGATGGAGGCCGAAGCTGCCCACGGCACCGTGACGCGCCACTACCGCGACCACCAGAAGGGCAAGCCCACCAGCACCAACCCCATCGCCAGCATCTTCGCCTGGACGCGCGGCCTGGAGTTCCGCGGCAAGCTCGATGGCAACCAGGAGCTCATCGACTTCTGCCACGCGCTGGAGCAAGTGTGCATCGAAACCGTGGAAAGCGGCAAAATGACCAAAGACCTGGCCGTCTGCATTCACGGCAACAAGGTGGAGCACGGCCGCGACTACCTCTACACCGAGGAGTTCTTGGAGGCGCTCGACGAGAATCTGAAGAAGAAGCTAGGCAGATAAGCTTCGGTTCTTTTGAGTAAAAAAGCCCATCTGGCCGCTGGCTAGGTGGGCTTTTTTACTTTTTTAATAAACCGGCGTAGTAATTGCAGCCACATTGGGCTACTCCGGTTTTTTGTCACTTTTTCTCGCCAAACGCTTTTCTCTCATGAAAGTATTTTTGCTAAGTAGCTCACTTTTCTTGTTGGGCGCGTTGGAGGCACGAGCCCAGGCTTCGGTGATTGTAAATCCTAATGGCACGCATACCGTCGTGCATCAGAATGGCAATACGGCCGTGGTCGTCAACCCAAACGGTACGCATTCGGTACTGACGCAGAATGGCAACGCCGCCATCATCATGGGCACCAGCGGCACTACGGTTATCCCTAACATGAACAGCAACCCCACCGTGATAGTGAACCCCAACGGGACGCACAGCACGCTACACCGCAGCGGAAATACCGCTGTTCTGACTAATTCGGAAGGCACTACTACGCTGGTACAGCCTGCTCTCGCCGACAGCACGCGCCGGCCATTCTGGCTTTGGCTGCTTGGCAAGCCCCAAAAGTAGCCAGGCAACGTGAGGTGCAACGGGCCGGGCCGATATTTTTGCACGTCTAAAAACCCCTGCCCATGCACCCCACCGATGACCATCTGCGCTACCCCATCGGCCGGCCGCAGCTGCCCACCGCGCCGCTCGCGCCCGCCGAGCGCGCCGCTTATATTCAGCAACTGGCCGAACTGCCCGCGCAACTGGCCGAAGCCGCCGAGCTCCTCGGCCCCGAGCGCCTGACCCGCCCCTACCGCCCCGGCGGCTGGACGGGCCGGCAGGTAATCCACCATGTGGCTGATTCGCACATCAACGCCTACTGCCGCTTCCGGCTGGCCCTTACCGAGGAGAACCCCACCATCCGACCCTACGACGAGACCGCCTGGGCCGCGCTGCCCGACGTGGCGGCCACGCCAGTGGCTGTGTCGCTGGCGCTACTGGAGCAGTTGCACAGCCGCTGGACTATGCTGCTACACCACCTCAGCGAGGCGCAGTGGCAGCGCACGTTTCTCCATCCCGAAACCAAGCGCATTTCCACGCTTGAGCAAACACTGGTGCTTTATGCCTGGCACGGGCGGCACCATCTGGCGCACC
The DNA here is from genome assembly GCA_964277755.1 of uncultured Hymenobacter sp. Lineage (GTDB taxonomy): Bacteria > Bacteroidota > Bacteroidia > Cytophagales > Hymenobacteraceae > Hymenobacter. Next base: position 38,967 of record CAXYJY010000028.1, on the reverse strand, counting down.
TCGATTTATTGGCGGTTTAATTGCCTATGACTATCTCTGACGACGACCTACGCTACCCCATCGGCAAGCCGCAGCTGCCTACGGGGCCGCTCACGCCCGCCGAGCGCGCTGGCTACATTCAGCAACTGGCCGACCTGCCCGCGCAGCTCACGGCCGCGGCCCGGCAAGCGGGCGGCGAGCGCCTGCAACAACCCTACCGCCCCGGCGGCTGGACGGGCCGGCAAATTATTCACCACCTCACCGATACGCACCTCAACTTGTACAGCCGCTTCCGGCTGGCCCTTACCGAGGACAACCCCACGGTGCGGCCATTCGATGAAAAGGCCTGGGCCGAGCTGCCCGATGTGGACGCCACGCCCATCACGGTGTCGCTGGCCTTGCTCGAAAGCCTGCACCAGCGTTGGGTGGTGCTGTTGCAGCACCTCAGCGAGGCACAGTGGCAGCGTACGTTTTACCACCCGCGCTACGACACCACGAGCACGCTCGACCGGGCGCTGGTGCAGTACGCCTGGCACGGGCGGCACCACTTGGGGCACCTTGGCTTGCTGAACGCGTAACAAAAAGCCTCCCGGCCTGCGCAGGTCAGAAGGCTTTTTTAAGCTCATTGCTAATCAACTAGCGTTGCGCGGCTCGTAGCAGCGTGTTGCCCTTGCCATAGCGGCGCAGGCTTTTCTCGGCTTCGGGGTTGAGGCGGGCGGCTTTGTGCAGGTCGATGCGGGCTTCCTTCATGCGGTCGAAGCTGGCGTAGCTGATGCCCCGGTACTCGATGGCGTCGGCATAAAGTGAGTCGAGGGCAATGGCGCGGGTGAAATCGGCCACGGCGGGCTTGTACTGGTACATCTGCATCTTGGCCACACCCCGGCCAAAGAAGGCTTCTTTGTCATCGGTGCGGTATTTGAGCGCGCCGCTGAAGTCGGTGGCGGCGGCTTTGTACTGCTTCAGCATCAGCTCGTTCACAGCCTTGTTGTAGTATAAGTCGGGGTTGTTGCGCTGCAAGCGTAGGGCGGCGGCGTAGTCGGGCGCGGCGTCCTTGTAATTCTTGAGGTTAGAATTAGCCTTGGCACGCTCAAGCAAGGCGCGCGAGTTTTTGGGATTCTGGCGCAGCACTACGTTGGCGCGGGCCAGCTGATATTTATAGTCGGCGGCGGTCATTTTCTTTTCGGCGGCGCGGGCGGCCGAGGCCTCGGCCGCCGTGGGGGTATCGGGGGCAGCTGCGGCGTCGGTGGCTTCGGGGGCGGGCGCGTCGAGGCTGGCGGCCGATACCGAAGAATCGGCAGTAGGGGCGGCGGCCGTTGCTACGGGCGGCGTGGCCGGGGCGGTGGGCGCGGCTACGGCGCTGCTGGTGGGACGCTCGTTTTCGGTGGTGGCGGTAGCGCAGCTGGTGGCCAAAGCGAGGCTGGCCAGTGCGGCGGGTACCAAATACGAAAAAGTAGATTTCATACGTGCAGAAAAAAAGGCTTCCGAATAACCCCAACAGTAAATAAAGGCCAGCACCTTCTACGGCAAAGGCGCGGGTAGTGGTTGCCAAACCCTACCTGGCCGCGCTGGTTATAATAGCCGGGCGCGGCCCTTGGCGGGCCTATCTTTGCGAGGCCGGCCTGGCCGGCGGTTTCCTCTTATTTTATTTCCCGCACGTTTTTCTCATGGCATTGCAATTTGACCTGGTAGTAGTTGGCTCAGGGCCGGGCGGCTACGTAGCCGCCATTCGCGCCTCGCAGCTGGGGCTGAAAGTGGGCGTCATCGAGCGCGAAAGCCTCGGCGGCATTTGCCTCAACTGGGGCTGCATCCCCACCAAAGCCCTGCTCAAAACCGCCCAGGTGTACGAGTACCTCCAGCACGCCCAGGACTACGGCCTGACCGTGAAGGAAGCCGGCTTCGACTTCAACGCCGTTATCAAGCGCAGCCGCGGCGTGGCCGATGGCATGAGCAAAGGCATCAATTTCCTGTTCAAAAAGAACAAGATTGAGGTTGTGAGCGGCACCGGCAAGCTGCTGGCCCCCGGCAAGGTAGAAGTTACCAAAGCCGATGGCACCAAGGAAACCGTGGAGGCCAAGAGCATCATCCTGGCCACCGGCGCGCGCGCCCGCCAGCTGCCCACGCTGCCCATCGACGACAAGAAAATCATCGGCTACCGCAAGGCCATGACCCCCGACAGCCTGCCCAAGCGCATGGTGGTAGTGGGCTCGGGCGCCATCGGCGTCGAGTTTGCCTACTTCTACCGCTCGATGGGCACCGAAGTAACCATCGTGGAGTACCTGCCGCGCATCGTGCCGGTAGAGGATGAGGAGGTATCGCGCCAGATGGAGAAATCCTATAAGAAGCTGGGCATCAACATTCTCACCAACGCCGAGGTAACCAAGGTGGACACCAGCGGCGCGGGCTGCAACGTGTTCATCAAAACCCAGAAGGGCGAGGAGCAGATTGCCTGCGACGTGGTGCTGAGCGCCGTGGGCGTGCAAACCAACATCGAAAACATCGGCCTCGAAGAGCTGGGCATCAAAACCGAGCGCGGCCGGGTGCTGGTCGATGACTTCTACCAAACCAACGTGCCCGGCATCTACGCCATCGGCGACATCGTGCCCGGCCCGGCGCTGGCACACGTGGCCTCGGCCGAAGGCATCATTTGCGTCGAGAAAATCGCGGGCCACCACCCCGAGCCGCTCAACTACACCAACATCCCCGGCTGCACCTACGCCCAGCCCGAAATTGCTTCGGTAGGCTTCACTGAGGCCGAAGCCAAGGCCAAGGGCTACGAAGTGAAAGTGGGCAAATTCCCCTTCTCGGCCTCGGGCAAGGCTTCAGCCGCCGGCGTGAAGGATGGCTTCGTGAAAGTGATTTTCGACGCCAAATACGGCGAGTGGCTCGGTGCCCACATGATTGGGGCCAACGTGACCGAGATGATTGCCGAGGTAGTAGTAGCCCGCAAGCTCGAAACTACCGGCCACGAAATCATCAAGTCGGTGCACCCCCACCCCACCATGAGCGAGGCCATCATGGAGGCCGCCGCCGCCGCTTACGACGAGGTGATTCACCTGTAATAGTCGGTTCGCTCCCGCGATTATGCTCAAGCCCCGGCAGTGCTACTGCCGGGGCTTTATTTTGAATTTCTTAAGCTGGGCTATGAAACTAAAAGTTACTTTATTATTCCTGGCGAGCCTTGCGGCGCTGAATAGTTGCTCCTCGCCCGACAGCTACACGGAACCGCTGGCGCATTCCACCCCCGAGGAGGTCGCGGCCTTTCTCGGCGAGAATATCACGTATGGCAAAGGCCGCCACACCCTTAGCAACGATGAGGGGCCAAAGGGCACCTACCTGGAAATAACCGTGCATGACGATAAGCTGGCTGCACAGTACGGCGACCTGGGCTTACCAGCTTCTAACTGTGCCTACCTCAGCTACAAAAACATGCCGGCCGCCGAGCGCCAGCAGTATGACTACCTCAAAATAACGATGCAGGACGGCCTTGCTAATCCTTCCTTCGTTTTCCTAAAGCCGGAGCTGGCGCAGGCTACGCAGGCCGCCGCCAACCTCGATACGCTGATGACATTCTTTAAAGAACGCAACTACCAGGCTGTCGTCAACACGTTTCATCCCAGTGCCCTTACCCCTATCGCGCGGACCCAGCTGCCTACCAACTTGGCCGCGATAGAGCAGAAATTTGGCCCGGTGCAGCAGTATTACCTGGAAGGCTACGCGCCTATGTCCCAAGCCGATAAGAAGCATCCGTTAATACGCCTTTTCGTGATGCTCAATCATCCGCAAAAAGCTTCTCGGGCGATTGTGATTATAAACCCCAGGATGCAGCCGAAGGAGAGGTTTCTATACGAGCTGAACATGTTCAACTGACTTCCGCTAGGCCCCGAGGAGGATTGAAGCAACCTGCGGGTTGTAGGAAGACGACGGCTCGTATGTCTGATACACAAAAAAGGGCTGCCTCCCCACCGGGAAGCAGCCCTTTTGCTTGCAACAACTACGCTTAGCTGTTCTTAGCTACCACGTTGAAGGTCAAGTCGAAATTGTCATTAATAGCCTTGTCGCCGATGCCAGCGAAGAAGCTTTTCGAGCCGTACTTCAGGCCGAACTTGGTGCGGTCGATGGTCACTTTGCCCGAAACGCCGGCAATGCCGTTTTTCACGCCTACTTTGGCGGGGAAGCTGATTTTCTGCGTCACGCCCTTGATGGTCATGTCGCCGGTTACGGTAGCGTTGTCAGCATCAGCCGCCGCGCCCTTGATGGGCGTGATGCTGGTGATTTTGAAGGTCGAGGTGGGGAAAGCGCCCGAGTCGAAGAAATCGGCGCCGCCCATGTGACCCACGAACTTACCCTGGCTGTCGGCATCCGTGATGTCGGTCGCCTTGATGGTTTTCATGTCCACCGTGGCGTTGCCGCCCACTACCATGTTGTTCACCACTTGCAGCTCGCCGCCCGTGAACTGAATGGTGCCTTTGTGGCCGTGCGTTACGGCCGCGCCTTCCCAGCCCAGGGTGCTCAGCTGCGGCTGCAGCTTGTAGGTAACGGCGGCAGCGGCGGCTACCGTTTTCTTAACGGCTTTCTGGGCGAAAGCAACCGGCGAAGCCAGCAGGGCAGCCCCGAGCAGGGCGGGCAACAGAATTTTTTTCATGAGTGAAAAAAGGTAAAAAAGAGAGATTGAAAGCGGCCGATAACAACTATCAGGCCCGGATTTTATCGAGTAAGACGCTGAGCTGGCGCAGCTCGGCAGTAGTCAGGTTGTCGAGGCCGGCGCGGGCGGGGTCGGCCAGGCCGTCGTCGTCAATCTGGCGCAGCAGGCGCAGGCCCGCTTCGGTGATGCGGATATCGACGGCGCGGCGGTTGGCGGGGCACACGGTGCGGGTCACGAGCTTTTTCTCCTCCAGCTTGTCCACGATGCGCGAGGCGTTGCTGGTCTTGTCAAGCATGCGCTCGATGAGTAGCACCACCGTGGCCGGCTGCGGGTGCTGCCCGCGCAAAATGCGCAACACGTTGAACTGCGGGCCGGTGAGGCCATACGTTTTGAAGGCGGCATTCTGGCGCTGATTCATCCAGCCCGCCGTGTAGAGCACGTTGAGGTACGCTTTTTGCGCGTCGCTCTGGAATACTGGCTGTTTAATTTCGTCTTCTAGTCGCACGGAAATTCTGAATGGCGCTACAAATATAATGTACCTACATTTAATGTTGCAACATCGTTCACGTTTTTTCTAATTTTTTTCTAAGTTGGCAATTCCCGCCGATTTTTGCGTACAAGCTACTTCTTTCACCTTATTCACGCCTCTTATGCGCTTTTCTCATCTCACGGCCAGCCTGTTGCTCGGCGTTAGCCTGGCGTTTGTGCCCCGCCCGGGGGCCGCCCAAACGTCGGTAGTGCAGGCGGTGCGCCCCAATCGCAACACGCAGTTCTTTTACACCAACGGCGTGGTAGTGCAGCGCCTCGGCAACCAAAGCACGCCCCTGACCCAAAACGTGCGCCTGCCCAACGGCACCAAGATAAACGTGCGCAGCGGCATCGTGGAGCTACCGACCGGCAAAATCACGACCCTGCGCGAGGGCGACTACGTGAATGCCGAAGGCGGCATCGTGTTCGGTTCGCCGGCCAGCGCCGCCGCCGCCCGCGGCGATACGAGCGTGGCCGCCAACGCCAAGTTCGACACCTACGTGCACGTGGGCACCGCGCCCACCCGCATCCTGGGCGACGCCCCCACCGAGCGTGAGCAGCTGCTGATGCGCAAAATCGAGCTGCTCAGCCGCAAAGTGACGCTGCTGACCCAAACTAACCCCAACCCACCCAGCACCGAGGCGGTAGATAAACAGCTGCAAGACATTGACGTGCAATTGAAAACCGCTAAGCGCGAGTAAGCTGGCCACAGCCCGAATGGCGGGCCAGCCGGGGCTTGCCTTCCAACGCAAGCCCCGGCTGGCCCGCTAGTTATTTTACAGCGACTTATGCTACCTATCCACTCAGTCCTGCTATTCAACGCGGATAGTTACAACTCTTTATTCGTCATATTGGGGCTACTGCTAGGCGCAGCAGCTGCCGAGTTGGGCTACAGGGCCGCCCGCATCCTAAATGGCTCTAGCCCAGGCAAAAGCACCAATAGCAGGGTTACGGACATCGTGGCGGGCGCGGTACTATTGGGGCTTGCTTTGTTCTTACTGCTGCTGGCCGGGCTTTGCGCCATGTGGGTAATCGGCTAAGTCAGAATCAATTCGCCGCCCTCCTCGCGCACCAGCCCGAACGGCTCGTCGCGCACGATGAGCAGGCCGTCAAGGTCGCGCACGTCGGCCAGAGCGCTGAGCTGTAGCGCCGACCAGATGCCGAGCGAGGTTTCGACCATGCAGCCCAGCATGGGCACCAGGCCGTGGGCGCGGGTGGCGCGCAGCAGCTCGATGCCTCGTAGGTAGCCGCCGGCCTTCATCAGCTTCATATTCACGCCGTGAAACTGCCGGGCGATTTCTTCGAAATCGGCCTCGTCAGTTACCGACTCGTCGGCCAGCAGCGGAACCGGCGTGCGCGGGTGCAGGTAGCGGTAGTCGCCGGCCAGGGCGGCAGGCAGGGGCTGCTCCAGCAGGCGCATGCTCAGGCCGGGCACGGCGGCGGCCTGTTCCAGAAAGTGCAGCAGGCTGTCGGCATCGGGCCAGGCCTCGTTGCCGTCTACCAGCAGCGGGTGGCCGGGCACAGCCTGCGCCACGGCGCACAGCAGGTCGAGCCCTTCGGTCTGATTTACTTTGATTTTCAACAAGCTAAAGCGAGCCGCGCCTTGCGCGGCAATGAAGCCCGCTACCTCACCCGGCTCCATGATGGGCAGCGTGAAGGCCGTGGGCACCCGCCGAGCCGGCCGGGGCACGCCCAGCCACTGCCACACCGGCTGCCCAGCTTGCGCGGCCAGGCAATGCACCAGCGCCGCCTCCAGCGCAAAGCGCAGGGCGTGCGCTACCGGGTGCGCAGCCAGCAGCGCCGTGAGCTCGGGCAGGGTGGCCACGGCGGGCAGCCCGGCCGCCAGCAGCGCCTCAAATTGCTGCTGTAGTAGCGCGGGGCTTTCGCCGTAGCGCACGTTGGGGGCGGCCTCGCCCCGGCCGTGGTGGCCGGCCTGCGTGGCCTGCACTACCAGGTTGGTTTTGGTGGTAGAGGCGTTGCGGGAGATTTTCCAGACGTAGCGCAGCGGCAGTTCGTGCGCGGTGAGAAGCCAAGTAGTAGCGGCCATAAAAAGCAAGTAGATGGGCAGGCCCGCCGAAAATGGCACCGCCAACCCGCCGAAACGGCAACGGCTACTGAAAAGCCGCGCGGCTACCTTTGACAGAATATAACTCTCGCTAGCAAATAAGCTCTTTATCGCTACATTTACAAATAAAATAGCAAATAATTTTGCACTATTCCAATCGTAAATAGACTTGAATTTTTATTCATTAGCGCATGACCAAGCACCTACTTTTCGCGAGCCTGCTGGCGGGCCTTTGCGCCTGGGGCCAGCCTACTTCCAGCCAGGCCCAGGCCAGCAGTAGACGTGGAACGACCTACTGGTACAGCATCCAGAACAACGAGGTGGTGCAGAAAACCGGGGCTACGGCCAAGCCGCTGAAAGACGACGTGCGCCTGCCCAATGGCAGCGTGCTCAAGCCCCTCGACCGGCTGGTAGTGACGGCCAGCGGCGAAGAAGTAAGCCTCGGCAACGACGACATGGTGACGGCCTCGGGTGAAATTATCCGGGTGAAAGCCCCGACCGTGCCCACCGCCCCGGCCCCGGCTTCTACCCCGGTGGTAGCGAAAAGCGCCCCGGCCAAAGCCGCCCCGGCAGCCGCCAGCCCGGCCAAGTTGGCCTACGTGCCGCCCGCGCCGGTGGGCGGCAAGCTCAAGGGCGTAGTGGAGCTCGGGGCCAGCGGCTTCAACTCCTTCATCGTTCGCATCGACCCGCAGCGCAACTGGAAGCTGGAGAAAGCGGAGTTTGGCAACAGTCTGGTGCTCGAAAACATGGCCACCGACGACGACATCCGGCGCGGGCTGAAGGCCTACATCGGCAAGATGCTCGACTACGGCGTGGGCGGGCGCGACATCCACTTCGTGGTGAGCTCGGGGGCGGCCACGGCCGAGGGCACCCAGCATATTATCGACAGCCTGAAGGCGCTGGGCTACGTGGTGCACGTGGTGACGCCCGAGCAGGAAGGCAGCCTGGGCCTACGCGCCGCCGTACCGGCCGCCTACGCCGACAAGGCCTTTATGGTGGATATGGGCTCGGCCAACACCAAAATAGCCTGGCAGGCCGCCGGCAAAACCACCGTGGCCAACACCTACGGCTCGAAATACTACCAGCAGGCGCTGCCCGACAGCCGCGTGGCCGCCGACGTGGCCGACAAGGCCGCCCAGGTGCCCACCGCCCGCCGCGCCACTTGCTTCATCATTGGCGGGGTGCCCTATGAGCTGGCCAAGGCCGTACGCCAGGGCCAGGAACCCTTCACGGTGCTGAAAGCGCCGGCCGACTACGCACAAGTAGAAGGAGCCAAGCTCAAGGCGGGCGTTACCATCTACAAGGCGCTGGCCGAGGCTACCGGCTGCCAGCAGTTTGTGTTTGGCTGGGATACTAATTTCACCATCGGCTACCTGCTGGCGCAGCCCTGAGCGGCCCCCGCCGCCAAGGCTGCCCGCCGCAAGCCCCCGTGCCGCCCCGCACGGGGGCTTTTTCGTGGGGCGCGGCCAGCGGCGGCGGCGGTTTTCGTTAGTAGTCCCGTTCTTTATAGCCTCATTCTCTAAATTTTTAGCTGGCAGCTATTACTTTTCAATTATTGCTTAGGCGAACTCCCTGGCTTAAACAATTGATAGTGAATGGCAATTACCTTTCTACTCTCCCCCCTAATTTCCCGCATGAAGTTTTCACGTTTACTTGGGCTGGCTTTCCTACTGCTGGTAGTGGCGCTGGCTCTCACGGTGCTCGGCACTGGCCTGCCACCGGCGGTGCCGGTAGTGGCCCGCTGGGTGGCGCTGGTGGCCCTGGCCTGGGCCGTGGCCCCGCGCCGCTCGCTTACCCTCTGGATAGTGGTGAGCATGCTCATTGGCATCGAGCTGGGCTACGATGCCCCCGCCGTGGCTCTCAACCTAAAGGTGCTCAGCGACGCCTTCCTGCGGCTGGTCAAGACCATCATCGCACCGCTCGTGTTTGCCACGCTGGTAGTAGGCATTGCGGGCCACGCCGACCTCAAGCAGGTGGGGCGCATGGGCCTCAAGGCACTTATTTATTTTGAGGTAGTCACCACGTTTGCCTTGTTTATCGGGCTGGCGGCCATCAATTTCACCAAGGCCGGCGTGGGCATCAAGCACTCGGCCATCGCTGAAAAAGCCGACGCCCTGGCCGTGGCCGCGCCGCAGTCGGTGGCCGACATCATCCTGCATATCTTCCCCGAAAACATCGCCAAATCGGTGGCCGAAGGGCAAGTATTGCAAGTAGTAGTGTTCGCCATCATCTTTGCTATCGGCCTGGCTCTCACCCCGGCCAAGCCCCGCCGCCTGATGCTCGACTTCTGCGAAAGCCTGTCGGAAGTCATGTTCAAGTTCACCAACGTGGTCATGTTTTTCGCGCCGCTGGGCGTGGGCGGGGCCATGGCCTATACGGTGGCCAAGCTAGGCTTCGGGCCGCTGCTCAATGCGTTTCAGCTGCTGCTCACGCTCTACGGAGCTCTTATTGGCTTCATTCTCTTGATTTTGCTGCCGGTGGCGCTGCTCATGCGCATTCCGCTACGGCGCTTCGTGGCGGCCGTGGCCGAGCCCATGAGCATCGCCTTCGCCACCACCAGCAGCGAGGCCGCCCTACCCCGCGCCATGGAGGCCATGGAAGGCATCGGCGTGCCGCGCCGCATCGTGGCCTTCGTGATGCCCACGGGCTACTCCTTCAACCTCGATGGCACCACGCTCTACCTCTCGCTGGCGTCGGTATTCGTGGCGCAGGCGGCCGGCATTCAGCTTTCGTTTGGCGACCAGATGCTGCTGGTTTTCACGCTTATGCTCACCAGCAAGGGCGTGGCGGGCGTGCCGCGCGCCTCGCTTGTTATTTTGCTGGCCACTCTACCCTCGTTCAACTTGCCGGCCTGGCCGGTGTTCATCATTTTGGGCATCGATGCGCTCATGGACATGGCTCGCACGGCCGTGAACGTGCTCGGCAATTGCCTGGCCTCGGCAGTAGTGGCCCGCTGGGAAGGCGAGTTCATCGATAACTACGTGGCCCCGCCCGATTTACTCGAAGCTGAACCGCTGATAACGCACCACGTTTAATTGCCTATATGGAATTTAAGGCGGCTGGCGGGGGTTAATCCAGCGCGCCTGGCCCGGCGAGCGGCTTAGTACAAAACTATTTTTTTGGCAAATTGAAAACCGTGAACTACTTTAGAGCAAAAATCGGTTTAATTCAATAATATTGAGCTATTCACCTATTTTTTCTTAGTTAAGTACCACGTCATTCTTTATCATAATTTATGAAAGTATTAGCACTCCTGGGCCGCCCCGCCTTGCTCCTCGCCCTCACCGCCGCCGGGCTAAGCTCGTGCATGTCGGTAAAAGGCAGCTTCTCGCACACGCCCACGGCCGTCATCACCAAGCGCCTGCCCCCGATGGAAATCACCGCCGACCCGGGCCCCCTGGCCATGAACGATGGTGCCCTGCCCGAAGACCCGCTGCGCCTGTTTAAGTCGGAGCTGCAACACAACGTGGTAGAGGCGACCGACACGGCTACCTACGGCTACATCCGGCTGGTCGTGACCAAGGTGCACACCACCCGCAAAGGCCGCAGCCTGCAAGCCGCTCAGGTAGTGACTATGCTGGTACCCAGCCTGTTTGGGGCCCCGCTGGAGTGGTATAATACGGATATCGAAGCCGAAGTGCAGGTGATGGATGCCGCCGGCCAGCTGCTGGGCACCTACACCGGCAAGGGTACCTCTAATGTGAAAGTGGCTATGTACCACGGCTACTCGCAAACCGACGCCCCGCGCCTCGCCGACGTGCTGGCCTTGCGCCAAGCCCTCGACCAGGTGCGCCCGCAGCTCGACTCGGCCGCTACCCGCCTCTCGCCTCTGCTGCTGGCCGGCGGCGCGGTCAACAACCCCACGCTGCCCTCGTCGGCCAGCACGGGCATGAGCAGCACCAAGCACTAATTTATTTGGGGGCCGCCCCGCAATAATAGACGGCTTGCGGACCTTTGTAGCCCGGCCCGGCTGGCCTGCCCTTGGCAGGCGGCCGGGGCCGGGCTTCTTTCTGGCACCTACCCGCTGGCTTATGTTTAAAACGAATTTTCTGCGCACCCTATCGGCTGGGGCCGCTTGCCTGGCGCTGGCCGGCTGCTGCGCCAACAGCGTGTGCCTCTGCGACGACAAGCTGGCCGACGCACTGTATTTCAGCTTTCAGATAGATGGCCCCGGCGGCTTCGCGGCCACCGATGTCGACACGCTGCTGGTGACGCGCATCACGAATGCTGACCCAACCAGAAATATTCTCGCCAGCCGCGAAACCAAGCTGCTCGTGCTTCCGCTCACCAACAATATGCTGGGTTTGAAGCGCGACTCGCTTCTTATCAACAACGCTTCGCCTTTTGCCTCGGCGGGCGGCACTACCAAGCTCGACGCCTACGACTACCGCATCGTGGCCGTCCGCACCGACCAGGTAGCGGGCCGTAAAGTAACCGCTCGCTACGTCTTCAAAGTCAACAACATCAAGCTGAATGGCCGCTACAAGGCCGATGGCTGCTGCACCTGCTACGAGAACCTGGCGAAAGAATTTTCTTTCAACACGGTGGCCAACGATACAACCAACTTGCAGCCGATAAAGCAAGACCCTGCCCAAGACCCGGTTACGAACCCGGTTATCGCCGTGCTTAAAAAGACGCCCTAGCGCGCCGCCCGCGCCAGGCTTGCGTATATACCGCTACTTTCTGCAAAACCTGCCCGCCCCATGCCCGCCCCCGCCGACCTGCTCGCCCCCGCGCTCGACGACGCCCCGCTGCCCGCCCCCGCCCAGGGGCCGGGCACCGCGCCCACGCCCACCGGCCCCCGCAAGTTTCCCTTCGCTACCCGCCTCAGCCTGGAGCCGCTCATCGACTACTGGCGCGCCCGCGAGCAAGACCCCAACCCCGGCATCGCGCGCATGGCCCGCACGGTGCTGGCCGAGGTAGCCGAGCACGCTTGCTGCCGCGGCACCCTCGACAACATCGAACAGCTCGACGGCACGCAAGAGCTGGTAGACATGCTGATGCTGGCCGTGTTTCCGCCGGCGGCGGCCACTACGGCCATCAGTGGGGCCATTCCGCCGTTTCAGCGGCGCAGCTTCTACTACACCGGCCGCTTTGCGGAGGTGATGATGGGCAAGGACCGCACCATCAAGCAGCCGCTCAACATCGACTACGCCACCATGGAGCGGCACATGGCCCTGATGGCCTACTTGCTCATTTTGGGGCGCGAGTATGGGGCCGAGATTCCTGACATTTACGGCGGGCTTATTTTTACGGTACCCGATTATAGCATAGGGCTTTACCGGCACTACGGCGTCAATTTCGACTCGTCCTTCGTGCGGGTGCGGGTGGTAGGCGACAAGCCGGTGCTCAGCCCCGAGCAGGTGCAGTATCTGCTGCACAACCGCCACCGGCTGGAGCTGTGGTACGAGCTGCTGCCGCCCGCGCACTTTGCGCTGGAGGGTTTTAATCTGCTTCAGCTCGTGGACGTTACGACCCAGGAAATCCTGTCGGAGCTGAAATACGACCTGCTGGAGCGCGACGTGTTGCAAGCCTCCGACCGCCTGGAGCAAATTCAGGAAAAGCTGCGGGTGCTGTTTGCGCGGCCGGCCTTGCAGCTCGGCATCGCGGCGTATGACGAGCGCAAGAAGGCCTTCGTAGACTTCGGGCGCAAAATCAACCACAGCTTTCTCACCAAGCAAATGCAGAGTTACAGCTTGGTGAGCGGCTTTCAGAACCTCTACGAGCGCCTGCTGGCCGACCGCCAGCCGCTGGTGCTCGAAGACGTGACAACCGCGCCCGAGCTGCCCGAAGACATGCGCCAGCAGATTCTGAAGCTCGGCATCCGGTCGGCCATTCTGGCGCTGCTACCCTACGGCCCCGACACGGTGGGCTTGCTGGAGCTGGGCTCGCCCGAGGTGGGCGCACTCAACGAGTTTGACATGGAGCTAGTGAAACAGTTCGTGCCGCTCTTCGCGGTGGCGGTAAAGCGCAACGCCGAAGACCTCGAAACGCGCATTCAAGCCGTTATCAAAGAGAAGTTTACGGCCATTCACCCTACAATGGAGTGGCGCTTCAACGACGCGGCCCGCCGCCTGCTGGCCCAGCACGAAGACGGCAACCGCTCGGCCGAGATGGAGCCCATCGTGTTTGAGGACGTGTACCCGCTGCACGGCTCCTGCGACATAAGGGGCAGCAGCGTGGCCCGCAACGAAGCCGTGCAGGGCGACCTGATTGAGCACCTGACGCTGGCCAAGCAAGTGCTCAAAAAGGCCTCCGAGTACCAGGCACTGCCCATCCTGGACGAGCTCACGTTTTACGTCACCAAAAACCTGCGCCGCCTGCGCCAGGGTATTATCAGCGGCGACGAGGTGAGCATCTACGACTCGCTGCGCACGCAGGCCGAGCCTCTGTTTGAGTACTTAGCCCAGAACATTCCCGAGCTGCGGCCCACGATTACCAATTACTGGCAGCATATCGACCCGCGCCTGGGCATTCTCTACAACCGCCGCAAGGCGTTTGAGGAAAGCGTGACGCGCATCAACGACACCATCAGCGACTACCTCGACCAAGAGGAGGAGAAGGCGCAGCATATGTTTCCGCACTACTTCCAGCGCTTCAAGACCGATGGCGTGGAGTTCAACATCTACGTGGGCGGCAGCTTGGTGCAGGATAAGCCGTTCGACCTTATTTTTCTCAAAAACCTACGCTTGTGGCAGCTATTGGTGATGGTCGAAATCACGCGCCGCACCCACGCCCTCAAGGCCGAGTTGGCCGTGCCGCTCGATACCACGCAGCTCATCCTCATCCACTCGCAGTCGCTGAGCATCCGCTTCCGGCAGGATGAGCGGCAGTTCGACGTGGACGGCGCGTATAACATTCGCTACGAGATAATTAAGAAGCGTATCGACAAGGCTACCGTGCTCGGCACCGGCGAGCGCCTCACCCAGCCCGGCTGCCTGGCGCTGGTGTACGCCCAGGCCCGCGAGGCCACCGAGTACCTCGAATACATCGACTACCTGCACGACCGCAAGCTGCTCGAAGACGGCATCGAGGAGCTGGAACTGGAGGAGCTGCAGGGCGTGAAGGGCCTGCTGGCGCTGCGCGTGCGGGTGAAGCTGTAGCGCTGCCCAGCGCTGCTACTTCTCTCTGGCGGCTCCTATTTTCAGCTCGGCCGCTTCGGATTTTAGCAGCGCGATGTGGTTGGCGGCATCGAGCTCGATGCGTTGGAGCACTGTGGCTTTCTGGAAATTCTCCAGGTACAGCCACGAGTTTTGCTTTCGCTCTACCAGCTTGACGGTTAGCAAGTCACCCAGCTTTTCCAGCTCGGGCTGCATTTGTCTTTGGGCGGGGCCAATGACTTGCCAAAACGCGGAGGTAAAATCTTCGGGTTGAAGCGCGCCCGCTCGCGCTTCCTTCAGCACTTTTGTCACCAAGGCCGTCACCGCCGGCTCATCGGCGGGAAAGGGTTCATAGCCTTCCGCCAGATAGCGCTTCATGTCGGGCAGCAAGGGCACCGGCGGCTGCGCCAGCTGCTGCGGGAGGCGCGGAAGGTCATAAAAATGCCCACCCTTCTTTAGCTCTATGGCCAGATTCAGCTGCACGTTCTCTTCCTTGCCGGCGAGCGAGGTAAGGTAAATATCCCCGCTTCGGAGGTCGTACACACTGGCGTATTTGGTGGCGCACTGGCCTGGTTGGCGGCACGCCTGCAAAATCGGCAGGCCGTTCTCTAGGGTGGGAGGCAGCGCCGGGCGTAGCATTTTTTTGAGTGCCTCGTCGCCGTAGCCAAACCCACGCGACTGGTGCGACAGCTCGTATTGAAGCTGGCCGTTTTTGGCGCGGATGATAACCGAGGCCCCGGTTTTATCGGCAATGAGCATGGTGCTGGCGGCAAAGCTTGGCTCGGCGTAGCGGTGGTAGAAAGCGATAGCCTCTGACACCGTTTTGCAGGATTCGAGCATGCGCTCGGCCGGGTTGCCCGGCGGCGTTTGCAAGCCGGGGGCGGGCACGTAGCCATTATCGATGCTGACAGCGACCCAGTCAAATGCCAGCCCGTACTGGTTCACGCCGCCCTGTGCCCAATCGTCGTTGAAGCCCAGATACGCACAGCCGTAGTAGGCTTTCGTAGCCGGCTGAAACCAGATGCGCGTGGCCGGATTAGAATAATCCTCGTTGTTGAAAAACAACGTTCGCTTGGCGTCCGACAACACAAAAATGGTGCAAGCCGACGCCATCTGCACCGGGCCAAATACGGCCAACCAGAATGCCAGCATACACCGGAAACGGGCAGATATTTTCATAACTAGTAGCGATTAAACAGAATAAAATGGCAACGGATTTTCCAAGCTGGGCTGCGCCAGCAGGCGCTGTAGCTGCCGCACGCTGCGCAGGCCGCACTGGGCGGCGATGGCCTGCTGCGTCAGGGCCGGATTGCGGCGCAGGGTAGTGGCCAGTTCCCGGCGCAGCGCGGCCGTGTAGGCGTGGATGCTGATGCCGGTGGCTTTGCGAAAGGTGCGCGTCAGCGTACGCGGGCTCATGTGTACTTGCTCGGCCAGGGCTTCGAGGGTGACCCCGGCCGCCAGGTTGTTCGTCAGCCAGTCTTGTACTTCATGCACGCCCGAGTGCAGGTGGTTGCGGTAGTCCAGGTACACGCTTTGCTGGCGGCGCCCGGCCCCACGCCGAGTGTACACTACCAACTCGCGGGCCACTTTGGTGGCAAACAGGGGCCCGTGCCATTCTTCCAACAGGTAGAGCGCCAAATCGATGCCTGCCGTCACGCCCGCGCTGGTGTACACGCCCCCATCCTGCACAAACAGCGTATCGGCCTGCGCGAGCACGCGCGGAAAGCGCGCCTGCAACTCGGCCAGCCGCCGCCAGTGCGTGGTGCATTTGCGGCCGTCCAGCAGGCCCGCCTCGGCCAGCACAAACGCGCCCGTGCAAATCGAGCACAGCCGCACGCCCCGACCGGCCAGCGCCCGCAGCCACGCAAAAAAGGCAGCGCCTTCGCGCCGAAACCCAGCCGACTGCAAGTAGCTCATCTCCAGGCCCGGCACAAACACTACGTCGTGCGGGGCCACTACCACGTCAGCAAACGGCACCAGCGGCCCCAGGCCCAGGCCCGCCGAGCTACATACGCTTCCCTGATACGAGCAGTACGTCAGTTGGTAGGGCTGGCCGTAGGTGGCCGCTTCGTAAAACACCTGCACCGGGCCCGTCAGGTCCAGCACATGCACGCCTGGCGGCACGACAAATACGAGTTGGGGTAGAGAGGTAGGATAAGCGGCCATCGCGAAGCCAAAAGTACCAGCCACTGCCAACCACTTTCAGCCATTCGCCGGACATTTTCGGCCACTCGCTCGGGCAAACGGCAGTGCTAGTTTTCGGTAAAATAGGCCCAAGCTCCTACTCACTCACGCTCGCCGCCTCGCCCGGTATCTTTTTCTCCTTCCAAAACACCCGGATGCCCGTGCGCAGCAGCACCAGCCACGCGGTGCCAGCCGCAAAGCCCGCTACCACGTCGGTAGGGTAATGCACGTGCAAATACACCCGCGTGAGGCCGATGAGTAGGCAAAATACCACCAGCGCCCCGGCCACGCCCCAGCGGCGGCCGTGCTGCACGGCCAGCCAGGCCAGGCAGCTATAAAAGGCCATGCTCATCATGGCGTGCCCGCTCGGGAAGCTGAGGCCGTACTGATGCAGGAGCGCCGTGCTGGGCCGGGGGCGGTGAAACACGGCTTTCAGCAGTTGATTGAGCGCAAAACCGCCGCCCATCGACACCAGCAGCTCGATAGCGTAGCGGCGCAGGCCGGCGCGGTGCAGCAGGTAGGGCGTGAGCAAACTGACAGGCACGAAAAACCAGATGGAGCCGAAGAACGTCAGGAACTTGACGACGGTGAGCGTCCAGGGGTGCGCGGCCCGCAGGTAATCCATCTGAGCAAAGCCCCAGTCGTCGAACACCTGCGAGTGGTAGAGAAACACTACCCGCGTAAGGTAAAAAAACACCCCAAATGCCAGCACGAACAACGCAGCCCCCACTACCACCTCGGCCGTGAGCAGCCCGGCGAAACCGGGTGCCCGCGTAGTAGGCGTAGAAGTAGTAGAACCGGGTGGGGATGCGGGAGCGGGCATAGAGCGATGGAAACGGCGGGGTATCTCCAACGAGATTTTGCTTGGCTTGGCTGCGCTAGGCGGCTTTTGGAAACCGGCAGCCTTGGCTTAAACGCAAAAAAGCCAGTCCGGTGAGGGACTGGCTTTCTTTTGTGCGCTCGGAGAGACTCGAACTCTCACACCTTGCGGAACTGCCGCCTGAAGACAGCGCGTCTACCAATTTCGCCACAAGCGCAGCTGCCAAACTAGGCCACCCGGTCGGTGGGGTTGTTTGATGCTGCAAAGATAATGGGCTCTTTTCGACTAAAACAAGGCTGGCGCGCATTTTTCAAGCATCGGCGGCTGGTGCGGCAAGGCGAAAAATTGTCTTTCAGCTACTTGCCGATGAATATTTTTTTAACAATTTGGCAGGTGGCGGCGTTTTCGGCGGCGAATTCCGTCCTTGTTAGTCTTTCCGCGCCCCACTATGGCCTCCCCTATTACCTCCCCGCCCGCCGATTTTGGCCGCGTGGCCCGCGTGTACGACGGGCTGGCGCAAGTAGTATTTGGGCAGGCGCAGCGGCGGGCGCAGCTCGCGGCATTGCGCGCCGGGCTGCCGCTAGCCGGCCCCGCGCCGCGAGTGCTGGTGCTGGGCGGCGGGCCGGGCTGGGTGCTGACCGAGCTGCTGCGGCAGTGCCCGGCGGCGCGGGTGCTCTACCTCGAAACCTCGGCCGCTATGCTGGCGCAGGCGCGGGCGCGGCTGGCGCGCCTTGCCCCTGAGAAGCAGGCGCAGGTCGATTTTCGGCAGGGCAGCGAGCGCGACCTGCGGCCGGGCGAGCAGTTCGACGCTGTCGTTACCTTTTTCGTGCTCGACTGCTTTACGCTGGACGACTTTCCAGGGGCGCTGGCGCGCTTGCAGGCGGCGCGGCGGCCGGGCGCGCCGTGGCTGGTGGCCGACTTCCGGCCGCCGCGCCGCTGGTGGCAGCGCGGGCTGCTGCGAGCCATGTATTTATTTTTTGGAGCGGCCGTGGGGCTGCGGGCGCGGCAGCTGCCGCCGTGGCCCACAGCGCTGGCCGCGCTTGGCAACTCAACTTACTATCAATCAGATTTTTACTTTGAATTCATCGCGGGCCAGGTATGGCGCTGATTCAGTCATTTATCCGTAACATCGGCCTGCGCGGCTGGCGCAACGAGCTTTTACTGTTTAATTTGCACCATTCAAGCTAGATAACCGATTAAAAATAGGCATTTCAACTATTAAATAGGATTTTTTACTATGCGTACATTTATTTCTGTTTATTATCTGGGGCTGCTAGGAGCGCTGGGCTTGCCCGCTACCGCGCTAGCCCAAACCACGCCAGCCAAGCCCGCCGTCGCAAAACCTGCCCCGGCCAAACCCGCCGCCCCGGCCGCCGCTAAGCCTACTCTTACCGCCGCTAAACCCACCACTACCGCGCCCCCAGCCGAGCCCGCTCCGGCCCCGGCGCGGCAGGCGGCTACCGGCCCGGCCGTGCGCTACGCGGTGTCGTTTCCGAATGCGGTACATCACGAGGCGCGCATCAAGGCCACGTTTGCGGGGCTGACGCCGGGTAAGAACCTGACGGTGCGCATGGCGCGCTCGTCGCCGGGGCGCTACGCGCTGCACGAGTTCATTAAGAACGTGTACTACGTGACGGCGACCGATGGCGGTGGCAAGCTACTGAACATCAGCCGAAACGACCCCTACTCGTGGGACATCAAGCCGGGGGCCGATGGCACGGTGCAGGTGGAATATACCCTGTACGGCGACCGCTCGGACGGCACCTACGCGGGCATCGACCAGCAGCACGCGCACCTCAACCTGCCCGCCACGCTCTGCTACGGGCAGGGGCTGGAAAACCGTGCCGCCGAGGTAAAATTCGACCTCCCCAGCGGCTGGAAAGTAGCCACCCAGCTGCGCCCGCTCGGCGACGACCGCACCACGTTTGCCGCGCCTAACTTACAGTACCTCATGGACAGCCCGGTGGTGCTGGGCGCGCAGCACGCACTGCACACCTGGCAGGACGGCGGCCGCACCTTCGAGATGGCGACCTTCTACCCCGGCAGCGCCGGCGAGGTAGAGACGCTGGTGAAAAAAACCCAGCAGGTGGTGCGTGAGGCGGCCGGCGTCTTCGGCGGCGAGTACCCGGCCTTCGACTACGGCCGCTACACCTTCCTGGCCGACTACCTGCCCCAGACGAGCGGCGATGGCATGGAGCACCGCAACTCGACCTCGCTGACCTCGCCACTGCCCCTGAATGAGGAAGGCGCGCTGCGCGACCTGGGCACCATCTCGCACGAGTTTTTCCACGCCTACAACACCGAGCGCCTGCGCTCTAAGGGCCTGGAACCCTTCGACTTCCAGCGCGTGAACATGAGCGACGCGCTCTGGTTTGGCGAGGGCTTCACGCAGTACTACGGCGAGCTGATGCTGCGCCGCGCCGGCTACTACGACAACGAGCAATTCTTCGACAAAGTAAGCCAGTGGGTGAACGTGCGCGTGAACTCGCCGGGCGCGCGCTACGCCTCGGCCGTGGACATGAGCCGGCAGGCGGGCTTCGTGGATGCCGCCACCAGCGTGGACCCAAATAACCGAGTAAACACCTACTTGTCATACTATTACCAGGGCGCGGGAATTGCCCTCACGCTCGACTTGCAGCTGCGCCAGCGCTACCGCACCTCGCTCGACAAGTACATGCAGGCGCTGTGGCAGGAGTTTGGCAAGCCCCAGACGCCCGCCTTCACCCCCGCCAAGCCCTACACCTTACCCGACTTGCAGCGCGTGCTGGGCACGGTGGCCAAGGATACGGCCTTCGCCGGCACGTTCTTCCGGCGCTACATCTACGGGCACGAGGCCCCGCGCTTCGCCGAAAACCTGGCGCTGGCCGGCTTGGCCGTGATTCCGAATAAAGTATTGGCCGCCGCCCTGCCCCGGCAGGTCGAGTTTACGGAGGATGGCCGCTGCATTCTGGCGCGCAACACCACGATGGGCTCGGGCCTATACAAAGCCGGCATCGACCGGGGCGACGAGATTATGACTCTCGACGGGGTGAAAATCACCGACCTGGCCACCCTCGAAGGCGTGATGCGCAAGCACACCCCCGCCGACCTCGTACCCGTGCGCGTGCGCAGCCGTGCCGGCGTGGAGCGCACCACCCAGGTAGTGCTCACCGAGGATACCAACGTGCAGGTGCAGCCCATGGAAAACGTGGAAAAAATGACCGCCACCCAGGCGCAAAAGGACTTGCGGGCGGCGTGGCTCGCCAGCGCGGCGGCGATAAAGCCGTGAGGTTGAATAGTGATTAAAAAGAAAGCCCCGCTGAACGCTCAGCGGGGCTTTCTTTTTAACTGCTAACGAGCTACTAGCGGCGGCGGCCGAAGAAGCGCAGCAGAAACAGAAACAAGTTGATAAAATCCAGATACAGCGTGAGCGCCCCGAGAATGGAAGCTTTATTGCTCGTTTCCTCACCTTCTACTACGCCGATAAAGGCAATTTGCTTGAGCTTCTGCGTATCGTAGGCGGCCAAGGCAGTGAAGAGCACAACGCCGATGAACGACGTAATAAGATTGAGTTCGGAACTACCCAAAAACATATTGACTACCATTGCAATAACCAGCCCGATAAGGGCCATGCTCAGCAGCTTGCCCCAGCCCGAAAGGTCGGACTTGGTGAAGTAGCCGAAGGCGCTCATCACCCCGAACATCAGGGCGGTGGTGAAGAAGGTGGACGCGATGGAATCGGCGGTATAGGCCAGGAATATGACGCTCAGGGTCACACCATTGAGCAGCGCATAGCCCACGAAGGCCGCCTGCACCTGCCCCAGGCTCCACTGAAAAGCGCGGGCCGATAGGAAGCCGACTAGCACCAGTTCGGCGATGATGAGGCCGAAAAACACGAAGCGCGTGCCGAACACAAACTCCATGAGTGCTGGCGAGGAAGCCGCAAACAAAGACACGCCGCCTGTGAGGGCCAGACCGGCGGCCATCCAGCCGTAGACCTGGGCAAAAAACTGGGCCTGGATGCGGGCCGCTTCCTCCGCCGAAAGCTGGATGGACGTAGTCCGGTCGTTATCCGGCAAAAACTGGTTGTCACTCATAAACAGGGAGAATTGACGGGAAAAATGTTTCGCGGGCCAACTTACGAACTTTGGCTCACAATGAAGGTACTATAGCAACTTTACGGCCGAATATCGGCCTTTTGCCCAAGCTGTTCTTATGCCCGCCCCCGCCCACTACCGCCGCAATGACGCCCTGCGCACCATCCGCCCCGGCTACCCCGGCAACAAGCTCATCGGCAAGGAGTTTTGCAACGGCGAGGCGCTGTACGAGCCCACGTTTGGCACCGTCATTCGCTGGCAGTTAACCACTAACCCACAGAAGGAAGAGAAGAAGCGCGATACCTGGACGCCGCAGGTAGTGCCCTGCGCCGAGGCGTTTTTTTCCCTTGACCCTATGCTAGTTTGGCTAGGTCATTCGTGCTTCTTATTACGCATAGAAGGAGAAAGTCTGTTGTTCGACCCTGTACTATTTAGTTCGGTGGGCCTGCGGCACCGGCACACTTTACCTTGCTTACCCGAGGAGATTCAGAACATCGATTTTTTGCTCATCTCACACGCGCACCGCGACCACTTAGATGAGCGCTCCATCAAACTATTAGCCAAGCAAAATCGAGGGATGCAAGTTTTAGCTCCGCTTGGCATGAAGCCCTTATTGAACAGTATTACCCCTCTACCAGTGCATGAGGCAGGATGGTGGCAACAATACGATATTGATTGGGAAAATGCTGGTTATCCAAAATCAGAAAAACCACCGTTTGAAATCTACTTTCTGCCCGCCAGCCACTGGAGCCGCCGCGGCCTCACCGACCTGAATAAAGTACTGTGGGGTAGCTTCTTAATTAAAACCGCCGACGACCGCCTTATCTACTTCGCGGGTGATACTAGCTACGGCGACCACTTCGAGCAGATTGAGCAAACCTTCGGCCCGCTCGACATCGTGCTCATGCCCATCGGGGCCTACAAGCCGCCCTTCATGATGCACATGAGCCACGTGAACCCCCACGAGGCCGCCAAGGCGGCCAACGTGCTGCGCGCCGGCCACCTCGTGCCCATGCACTACGGCACCTTCGACCTCAGCGACGAGCCCGCCTCCGAGCCGCTGCGGCTCCTCACCGAGGTAGCGGCCGGCGGCCTGCTGCGCGGCGAGCTGCACGCCCCCGCCGTGGGCGAGGTGCTCGACTGGACGAAGTGGGAGTAGGTTTTAGGGTATGCGGGCAGGGGGGTGTGAGGGTAGGAGGTATTATGCCGACCTTTGTCCTTGCACTACTTTTCAACTCCTGCCCTCCTCCCCCCATACCCTCCCGCCCTAGCTTAAATGTCTCCTACCCTCGTCCTCAGCCTCATCGCGGGCTACTTCGCCGTTCTGGTCATCATTGCGCTGCTCACCTCGCGCAAGGCCACGAGCGAAAGCTTTTTCGTGGCCAACCGCAACGCGCCGTGGTACATGGTGGCGTTTGCCATGATTGGCACCTCGCTCTCGGGCGTCACCTTCATCTCGGTGCCGGGCAATGTGTACGGCAAAAGCTGGAGCTACCTGGCCGTGGTGCTGGGCTACGTGGCGGGCTACGTGGTCATTGGCACGGTGCTGCTGCCGCTCTACTACCGCTTGCAGCTGGTGTCTATTTACACGTATCTGGAGCAGCGCTTCGGCTACTGGAGCTACAAAACGGGGGCACTGTTCTTTTTGATTTCCAGAGCACTGGGTTCGGGTTTGCGGCTGTATCTGGTGGCGGGCGTATTGCAGCTGGCGGTGTTCGATGCGATGGGCGTGCCGTTTGCCGCCACGGTGGTGGTCAGCATTTTATTCATTTACCTCTACACTTTCAAAGGCGGCCTCAAAACCATCCTCTGGACCGATACCTTCCAGACGTTAGCCATGCTAAGCTGCGTGGCGCTGAGCATCTATTTCATCTCGTCGGAGCTGAACCTAGGATTCAAGCAACTCGTGAGCACGGTGCGCGAGAGCAGTATGTCGCAGGTATATTTTTCTAATTTCAGCGACGACAAGTTCTTCTGGAAGCAGTTTGCCTCTGGCATGTTCATTACCATTGTGATGACCGGCCTCGACCAGGATTTGATGCAGAAAAACCTGAGCTGCCGCAGCCTCGCCGACGCCCAGAAAAACCTGTTCTGGTTTACGCCCGTCATCGTGGGCGTCAACGTGCTGTTTCTGACGCTGGGCGTGCTGCTCTACCAATACGCCAACGCCAAAGGCTTACACTTGAGCGAATTGTCGCAGCTCCTCAAGCCTAACAAAACGCTCGATACCGACCTGGTTTTCCCGTATTTGGCTACCACACAGTTCACGCTGTTTGCGGGGGTAGTGTTTATCTTGGGCCTCATTGCCATCACCTACGCCTCGGCCGACTCGGCCCTGACGGCACTCACCACGTCGTTTTGCGTCGACTTCCTCAACATCAAGCGGTACTCCGAAGCCCGGCAAACGCGCCTGCGGCAGCTCACGCACCTGGGCTGGTCGGTAGCACTGATTGGCATTATTCTGATTTTCCGCATTATCAACGAGCAAAGCCTGATTGATGCCGTGTTCAAAACGGCGGGCTACACTTACGGGCCGCTGCTGGCGCTCTATAGCTTCGGCATTTTCACGCGGCGGCAGTTGCGCGAGCCGCTTGTGCTGCCGGTGTGCGTGGCCGGGCCGCTGCTCACGCTGCTCATCGTGTCGCACTCGGTCGAGTGGCTGGGCGGCTACAAGTTCGGCTTCGAGATTCTGCTGCTTAATGGCGCGCTCACCTTCCTGGGTTTATACTTGATTTCGCGCCCCGCGCCCCGAACGGAAGCGGCAGCGGTTTTGTCTTGAGTTGAATGAAATTCCGTCATGCTGAGCGGAGCGTAGCGCAGTCGAAGCATCTCTAGCGCTTCGTTGCTGACGTTAGGAGTTACTCAGCTAAAGAGATGCTTCGACTGCGCTTCGCTTCGCTCAGCATGACCTTATAAACAATACTATTACATGCGTTTCTGTTACTTCGCTATCCTGCTCGCCGCGCCCTTCGCGGCCTTGGCCCAAACCCGGCCCGCGCCGGCCAAAGCGCCCATCACGCTCGCGCCCGGCAATATGAAGCTACAACCCGGTGGCGGGGCCGAAAACCGCCCCGACAAGGCTCCGAGCTTTCCCGGCGGCGAGGAGGCAATGGGCGATTTCTTCGCCCAAAACGTGCAGGTACCCGCCAAAGCCAAGCAGGCCCGCGTGGCCGGCGACGTGGTAGTAACCGCTACCGTAGGCACCGATGGCAAGCTGACCAACCCCAAGGTAGCCAAGGGCCTCACGCCCGAGTGCAACGCTGAGGCCCTGCGCGTGGTGCAGGCCATGCCGGCCTGGCAGCCCGCCACCCGGCGCGGCGTGCCGGTGCCCATTATGGTGCAGGTACCCGTGCCGTTCGATAACGCCGCCGTCACCGATTTTGAGATTAACCGCAAAGTGCCCCGCTCGGCTAAAGACGCGCCGGGGCTAAATTAACGTAGCGCGGACTTTTAGTCCGCGAGTGGCCTGCCTGATAAGCGCGCTGACTCACGGACTAAAAGTCCGCGCTACGTATGTTTCCGCAGGTGGCGCAAAATACCCGCGCGCTGTTTGCGTCTTTTATATAAGTAGGCCGGCCCCCAGCCGGCCAGTGTAGATTATGGCCCGAAGTGGACTGAATACGAGCGGCAGCGACGCCCCCGCCGACCTACCCAAACCGAAAGTAAACAAGGAGTCGCTGCAACGCGGCCTGCGGATATTCCGCTACGTGCTGCCCTACCGCGCCAAGTTCATCGTGGGCATGGTGCTGCTGGTGCTTAGTAGCCTCAGCACCATGTCGTTTCCGTGGATAGCGGGCAAGCTCGTGAACGTGGCTACCGGCGAGCCGCTGGTGCTACCGGGCGGCCTTTCGCTCGACATCAACCGCGTGGCCCTGGGGCTGTTTCTGGTGACGGTCTTGCAGGGTATTTTCTCCTTCGGGCGCATCTGGTTTTTCACGCAGGTGAGCGAGTTTACGGTGCGCGACATTCGGCAGGCGCTCTACGCCAAGTTTGTGCAGCTGCCCATTCCGTTTTTCGAGCAAAACCGCGTGGGAGCCATCACCTCGCGCATTACCAGCGATGTAGGCCAGATTCAGGACTCGTTTTCGCTGACCTTGGCCGAGTTGTTCCGGCAGGTATTTACGCTGGTGGGCGGCATCGCCTTCATCATGGTCGTGTCGTGGAAGCTGTCGCTGTTTATGCTGCTCACCTTCCCGCCCATCGTGCTGGCCGCCGGGCTGTTTGGACGCAAAATCCGCACCCTTTCCAAGACCGTGCAACAGGAACTGGCCCACACCAATACCATTGTGGAGGAAACGCTGCAAGCCATCAACTCGGTAAAGGCGTTCACGAACGAGCGCTTTGAAACAAATCGCTACAACCTCTCGCTCAATAAGGTAGTGCGCGCCGCGCTGCAAAGCAACTTGTACCGCGGCGGCTTCGTGTCGTTCGTCATCATCGGCCTGTTTGGCGGCATCATCCTGGTATTGTGGCGCGGGGCTACCCTGGTGCACACGCCCATGAGCGACCCCAATCACCTCCAGATTGGCGACCTCACGGCCTTCATTATTTACACGGCCTTCATCGGCGCGTCGGTAGCCGGCCTGGGCGAAATCTACGGTAAGGTGCAGAGTACCCTCGGGGCCAGCGAGCGCATCCTTGAAATATTGGACGAAGCGCCCGAGCCGACTTTGCAGGAGCCCGCCACCGGGCTAGTGCCAACCCAGGTGCGCGGCGAAATCCGCTACGAGCACGTGGCCTTCCGCTACCCTACCCGGCCCGACGTGCCGGTGCTGCAAGACATCGACTTTCACATCGCGGCGGGCGAGAAAATCGCGCTCGTTGGCCCCAGCGGCGCGGGCAAAAGCACCATTGCGGGCCTGCTAATGCAGTTTTACCCGCTCAGCGGCGGGCGCATCGTGGTCGATGGACACGACGTGGCCGCCTACGACCTCACCGCGCTGCGCTCGCACATCGGCATCGTGCCGCAGGAAACGCTGCTCTTCGGCGGCACCATCCGCGACAACATCGCCTATGGCAAGCCCGGCGCTACTGACGCGGAAATCATCGAGGCCGCCCACCGCGCCAACGCCTGGCAGTTTATTTCGGCCTTCCCCGAAAGCCTCGATACGGTGGTCGGCGACCGTGGCATCAAGCTCTCGGGCGGGCAGCGGCAGCGCGTGGCCATCGCCCGCGCCATCCTGAAAAACCCTGCCATCCTCATCCTCGACGAAGCCACGTCGTCGCTCGACAGCGAGAGCGAAAAGCTGGTGCAGGGCGCCCTCGATGAGCTCATGCAAAACCGCACCAGCCTTATCATTGCCCACCGCCTCAGCACCATCCGCAAGGTCGATAAAATCTTGGTTATCGACGGCGGCCGCATTGTGGAAGCCGGCTCGCACGACGAGCTTAGCGAGCGGCCGGGCGGGCTGTACGCCAATTTGCTGCGGTTGCAGTTTGAGTTGGCGTAAGTATTTTTAGTAGCAATTTTCTTCAATCAGGCCATGACTATCACCGCAATCATCGAGCAGGGCGAAAACGGCTGGCTGGTAGGCCAACTCAAAGAGTTTCCAGCCGTTATCGACCAAGGCAAAACCGTGGAAGAGCTAAAGGCCAACCTATTGCAGGGCTTGCAATTCTATCTGGAGGTGCAGCGCGAACTCACTACCCAGGAATACGAGGGCCGCGCCTATACGCAGGAATTGCTGGTAGCATAAATGAAGCGGCTGGAATTACTAAAGCACTTGCTAAGCCACGGGTGCGTCATTCTGCGCGAAGGAGGCAATCACACGGCCATTTACAACCCTGCCAACAAGCGGCAATCCGTGCTGGGCCGACATCGTGAGATAGACAACCTGATGGCCCGCACCATTTGCCGCCAATTGGATATTCCAGCTATTTAACGCTGCTTTCCAGTTTTTCGCAAACCGTAGCCGCCCAACCATATGAAGATTTAATGAGTATGCACCGATAAGCCCGACGCGCTCCGCGCCGCTTATCACGCCACTCATTCATCTTTATGTCCGTCACCAACGACCTGCTGAACACCGTGCTGCGCCACGCGGGCCAGGAAGTATCGCGCAAGGAATTTTTGAATCTAGCCGGGCGTGGGCTGGCGGCCAGCGTAGCGGCGGGCACTCTTGCCGCCTGCCAAGACAAGCCTTCGGCCGGCGTGGCGGCTACCACGCCCACCACCGGCACGCCGGCCGCGCAGGTCGATGCCAGTACTACCTACACGGCGGCCAGCGGGCAGCAGGTGCCCTCGTCGGAGGCCGTGTCGCCGCCCGCCAAGGTGCCGACGGCGGCTGATAAACCCATAGCATTAGAGGCGTGGAAATCGGACGTGGACCCGAAGTCGCCGCCCACGCCGACCCCGCTGCCGCCCGAGCAGCGCGTGGGCTACGCGCTGGTGGGCCTGGGTCACCTCACGCTGGAAGAACTGCTACCGGCCTTCGGGGCGTGCAAGAAGTCGAAGCCGGTGGCGCTGGTGAGCGGCTCGCCCGAGAAGCTGGCGAAGGTGGCTAAGCAGTACGGCATCAAGCCCGCGAGTTGCTACAGCTACGCCGACTACGACAAGCTGAAAGACAACCCCGAGGTGCAGGCCATTTACATCGTGCTGCCCAACTCGATGCACGCCGAATATGTCATTCGCGGGGCCAAAACAGGCAAGCACATTCTCTGTGAAAAGCCGATGGCCAACTCGGTGCGCGAGTGCGAGCTGATGATAGCCGCCTGCAAGGAAGCTAAGGTGAAGCTGATGATAGCCTACCGCATTCAGTACGAGCCTTATAACCGGCTGGTGCGCGACCTGGTGCGCGGCGAGAAATTCGGCAAAGTCAAATACATTCAGGCGCAGAACAGCCAAAGCTCGGCTAACCCCGACCACTGGCGGCACAAAAAGGCGCTGGCCGGCGGCGGCGCGCTTCCCGACATTGGCCTGTACTGCCTCAATACCAGCCGCTTCCTGCTGGGCACCGAGCCTACCGAGGTGTTCGGCTACATGCACAGCACGCCCGGCAACCCGCTTTTCAAGGAAGTGGAGGAAATGATGAGCTGGCAGATGCGCTTTCCGGGCGGCGTGGTGGTCGATAGCATTACGCACTACGACACGCACGACTCGCGCTTTTACCGCGTGAACGCCGAGCGCGGCTGGCTGCACCTCGACAACGGCTACGCCTACCGCGGGCAGCAGCTAAAAACCTCGCACGCCGAAGGCCCGGCCAAAATGCAAAACCAGATTACCATCGGGGCCAACAACCAATTTGCCGCCGAGATGGACCACTTTTCGGAGTGCATTCTGGAAAATAAGCCGCCCCACACGCCCGGCGAGGAAGGCCTGCAAGACCAGCGCATTATGGAGGCCATCTACCAATCGGCCCGCGAGGGACGGCCGGTGAAGCTGCCGCCCGTGAGTGGTACCGACGTGTTTCGCGGGCCGGAGCCAAAGTTGAGCTAGGTGACGCGTCCGTCGTGCAGAGCGCAGCGAAGCATGTCGCGTGCTGACGTTTGCGAACGGTAGAAATTACTGCACCACGCGAGATGCTTCGCTGCGCTCAGCACGACGGACGTCTCAGGCTTGGCTACTTGCAACAAAACTTATCCCCTCAAAACCCAACGCGCAGACTCACCGAGTACTCGCTAAAAAACCATGACCGAGAACGAACGCCTGCAACAGCAGCACAACCACGAGCAACCCTGGCTGCAATGGGGACCCTACTTAAGTGAGCGCCAATGGGGCACGGTGCGCGAAGACTACAGCGAGGGCGGCGACTCGTGGAGCTCGTTCTCGCACGAAGACGCGCCCGCCCGCGCCTACCGCTGGGGCGAGGACGGCTTGGCCGGCATCTCCGACGACACGCAAACGCTATGCTTCGCCGTGGCCCTGTGGAACGGCCAGGATGACCGCCTGAAGGAACGCCTCTTTGGCCTTACCAATGGCGAAGGCAACCACGGCGAGGATATCAAGGAATTGTATTACTACCTGGATAACACGCCGACGCACAGCTACCAGAAGTTTCTGTACAAGTACCCGCAGGCGGCGTTTCCGTACCAAAAGCTGCGCGAGGCTAACGCCGACCGCGAGCCTACCGACCCCGAGTTTGAGCTGCTCGACACGGGTATTTTCGACGAGAATCGCTACTTCGACGTGCTGGCCGAGTACGCCAAAGCCAGCCCCACCGACCTGCTGGTACGCCTCACTGTGTCGAACCGGGGGCCCGAGCCCGCGCCGTTGCACCTGCTGCCCACGCTCTGGTTTCGCAACCGCTGGAGCTTTGGCGTAGAAGAAGGCCGGCCGGAAATTACACGCCTGGCACCCGCCGCCGACCACCACGCCCTGCGGGCGCACCACAACCGACTGGGCGACTACACGCTGTATTTTCTGGCCACCGATACGGTATTACTCACTCAGAACGAAACGAATAATAAACGCATTTTTAACACACCCAACGCTACAGGCGCTTTGGTTAAAGATGCCTTCCACGCGGCGCTGCTACCGGGCGCGGATGCCCGGCACCCCAGCCGCACCGCCGAGGTGGGCACCAAAGCCGCGCCGGTTTACGCACTTACCATCGAGCCGGGCGAATCGATGGAGGTGCGCCTGCGCCTGAGCACCGACGCTGGGCTGACGACTCCCCTAGGTGATGGCTTCACGACCGTTTTTGCCGACCGGCTGTGCGAGGCCGACGAGTTCTACCGGCCGCTAGTGGCCGGCAGCGCCCCGGAGGTAGCGGCCATGAAGCGCCAGGCTTGGGCGGGCGTGCTCTGGAGCAAGCAGTATTATAACTATGACGTGGCGCGCTGGCTGCAAGGCGACCCTGGCCAGCCCGCGCCGCCCGCCGGCCGCGGCGAGGTGCGAAACGGCGACTGGCCCGACTTCAAGGCCGAGCACATCATCCTGATGCCCGACAAGTGGGAGTACCCGTGGTTCGCGGCCTGGGACTTGGTGTTTCACTGCCTGGCACTGGCTCCTGTCGATTTGAAATTAGCCAAAGAGCAGTGCCTGCTGCTGGCGGCCACGCCCCACTTTGCTAAGCCCGATGGCTGGCTGCCGAGCTACGAGTTTGACTTCTCCAACACCAACCCGCCCGTGCAGGGGCAATCGGCGTGGCTGCTGTATGAGTACGGCAAGAACGAGCTGGGTGAAAGCGACTTAGACTTTTTAAATAAGGCACTGGAAGAACTGCTGCCCAATCATCGCTGGTGGATGGAGCGCTTTCACCGCCACCCCGAGGAGAGTTTCAAAGGCAGCTTTCTGGGGCTCGACAATGCCAGCCTGCTCAACCGGGAGGAGGTGCCGGGCGGCGGCTACCTCAAGCAGGTCGATAGCCTGTCGTGGCTGGCCGGGCACACGCTCTACCTCATGCGCGCCGCGCTGGAGCTGGCGCCCACCCGCCCCGATTGCGAGCAGCTGGCAATCAAGCTTTTTCACGACTTTGAGGAAATCGGCCGCGCCCTGGCCGAGCTGGCCGCCGAGTGCCAGAATGACCCTAGCCTGAGCGAAACCGGCTTCCACTACGACATGCTGGTGGAGCCCGATGGCCGGCGCCGCCCGGTGCCCATGCGCTCGATTCTGGGTTTGGCCCCGCTGTTTGGCAAGCTGGTGCTCAAGCGTCACACGCTCAGCCACGTGCCGGCCTTCGTAGACGTCGTAGACGACCACCTTACCAGCGTGTGGGCCGCGCCGCACTACCCCACCGTAGTGCAGTCGGAAGACGGCGAGCGCTGGCTGTTCAGCCTGCTGCCCCGCCAGAAGTTGGAGCAGGTCATTCCCTACCTCTTCAGCGAAGACGAGATGCTGGCGCCCAGTGGCATCCGCTCGCTGTCGAAGGTGCACCTGGCCCACCCCGCTACCATGGAAGTAGCCGGCGAGACCCACACCGCCACCTACACGCCCGGCGAGTCGGACACCAATGTAATGGGCGGCAACTCGAACTGGCGCGGCCCGGTGTGGCTGCCGCTCAATTTTGTGCTGCTGCTGGCCCTGAACCGGCTCTGCCAGTTCTACGGCGACACCCTGGGGCCGGTAGAGCTGCCCACCGGCTCGGGCCAACGCGTGCCCCTGAGCGAGGCCGTAGCTGAGCTGGCCCGCCGCATGCAGTCGCCCTTTTTGCCCGATGCCCAGGGCCACCGCCCCGCCCACGGCAACGACCCGCGCTACGCCACCGACCCGCACTTTCGCGACCTGCTGCTCTTCCACGAGTACTTCGACGGCGACACCGGCCGGGGCTGCGGCGCCAGCCACCAAACTGGCTGGACAGCGCTGGTGACGCTGCTGGACTACTTTATGTAGGCAGCTTGCCCGCAAACCCAACGCCCAACTATGTGGATGTTCGGCGCATACTGAGCATTTACGCAGTTGGGCGCTGGGTTTGCGGGCAAGGCGGCAGTCCATTAAATGCCTGCAACGCCGCCGGCAGCGTACTTAGTCCAGTGCGTATCGTTTACCTAGACGTCTTTTGTAAATGAAGCGGGAATCTATAACATCCATCTGGATTTCGCCGGGTATAACCTCTGGCGAAACGCTGGAATCACATTATCTGGTCGGCAACACCGATGTAGTAGTTTCTTTTGCTGATGCATCCCGGTATGTCGCTACGTTCTTCACCTATGCGAATATCGCTCGCCTAGTGCAGAACCACCAGCAGACGGGCGAATGCCTGAGCGGCAAGTATTTCTGGTCAAGTGATATGATTCTCATCGACCAGATAGACCGCCCGTCTATTAAAGAAGTAATTCACGACTTGCTGAAAGACGATTCTTTCGCGCGCGTTTTCAAACGCATGGTTTAGGCCCGGCTACTTTGCCCTAGCGCCTGGCACAGCTGCCGCAAGGCGGCCACCATACCCAAGCCCAGCAGCGCGCCGGCCGCACCCCAGGCTATATCGGCCAGGTCAAACGAGCGCTCAGCCTGAAAAAGCTGCCCGACTTCGGCCACTACCACTAGCGTTACCAGCGCTGCCCATGCCCATAGCCACTGCTGCCAGGGCCGGCGCTGCACCCACAGCCAGCCGCCAGCTAGCCAGCCCAGCGCCACGAAGGGCACGGCCGTGCGCAGGGTGTCGTTTTGGCGCTCGTCGGTCCAGGCCGACAGCCACTTGGGCATAAACCAAACGTCGGCCAGGCGCGGGTGCGTGCGCCAGCTCAGATACAGTACCAGGCCCGCGCCCAATAGCGCCAGCCCGTAAAACAACACATTCTTCAGCATGGAATCCTGGTAGCAGCGCGCCCGCCGCCAGCGCGGCTGCACTGCCCATGGTAGCGGCAGCGGGCTAGGCCTGTACGTTGGTTTTTGAAAGCTACTCCTCACGGCTTACGCCTTGGCTCCGCATTCGGCGCAGAATTTTTGCTCGGGCTTCAGCTCGGTGCTACAGTTGGTGCAGTGACGCGCCTGCGACTGGGCGGCGGGGTTGGCGGTGCCGCAGCTGGGGCAGAATTTTTGGTTGGCACTCAGCTTAAGATGGCAGCTGGGGCACTGCAACAGCGCCCCGCGCCCCAGAAAATCCAGATTCTGGGTGTAGTCCTGCTGGCGGGTTTTGGTGCGAATTTGCTCGCGGGCGGCTTGCGCCTGCTGGGCGCGCAGCTCCTCGTGCTCGTCGGGGGCGCAGGCTTCGCAGAGGCCGGCGCTGGCGTTCCAGCACACCTCGGGGCACACCCACTGGCCGCAGTGCGTGCACTGCTTGAAATGCTGCTTGCCTTCAACCACGGCGGTTTCGAGGGCCTGGTCGTGGGCGGGGCCGCTTACTGCCCGCTGAATGTGGTAGGCCGCGTTTTCAACGCTGCTCAAGCCGCTAAAAAAGCTGCCCGCCGCCTGTAGCAAGCTACCCGCGATGCCGATGGCATTGGGCTGAAAGCGCGATAGGTATCCGTTGCGGCACTTGTCGCAGTGAAACTTAAACTGAAAGCCTTTGTCGGTGGAAAGGTCATCGTAGTTGGCGACGAATTGAATCATGGCACTCACGGAGCAGAGGTTGAAAAACCGGAAAAGGAGCACAAATAAAGAACGGCCGCTACCTCGCGGCCCGGCCGCCGGGCCTTACAGCCGGGCCTGCACTTTGGCCACCCAGTCGGCATCGGTGGGGCTCACTACCAGCACCTCAAAGCCGTGCCGCTCGCCCTCGATACGTACGCCCTCCGAATCGTCGATGAGCAGGTCGATGCCAAACTGCGGCGGGTATTTGGTGCTGCGCAAGCGCACCTCACGCTCGTGCCGCGCCTGGTTGACCACACCCGCCAGCTTGATGCCGTGCAGCCAGAACAGCCGCCGAATGTAGCCCGCGCTGCGGTACGAGGTCGTGTACACCCACACTTCCCAGCCCCGGCGCTGGCAGTGCGCGGCCAGCTCTACGATGCCCGCCCGCAAGGCTTCTTTGCCCAGCAGCCGTGCCCACAGCCAGCGCGTGGGTTTTTCGAGCGTAAAGGGGTGCGCGCCCCGAATCAGGGTATTATCAAGGTCGAAGGCGATACGTCTAGGTTTGTTGTCGGCCGTCATGCTGAGCGTAGCGAAGCATCTCGCTGCTTCATTGCTAAGGTGTTAATTACTGCGCCACGCGAGATGCTTCGCTGCGCTCTGCATGACCAACGACTTCTCCTTTGCCCAAAGTGCACATAGCACCAGCTACTTGGGCAGCTGCGGAAACTCACCGACCAGGAACGTGTGCTTGCCCTTCTCCGCGATTTTGGTGATGGTTTCCATAAACTGAAAGAAGCGCATGTTCTCGTCGCCCTTCATCAGCTCGGCGGCGTTTTTGAGGGCGCGGGCAGTGGCTACGGCGGTGCGGGCGTTTTCGAGGTCGGCCTTAGCCCGGATTTTCGCTTCGAGGTGGCGGGCAAACAAGTCCTGAATGTTCTTCGGGAAAGTGAGGTCGCGCAGCTGCACCTGCTCCAGCAGCAGGCCCAGCACGGCCGCCTGGGCGGTGAGCGCCGCGCTACCGAGGTCGGTGAGCTCGGCGCGGCGCTCGCTCAGCTCCTCGCTACCCAGCGCCCCGATTTGGGTGCGGGCGGCCAGTTGCACGGCGGTGGCCAGGCGCTGCTCGGCCTCGGTGAGGGCCGACACCGCGCCCCGGCTGATGTCGAAGCTACCGGCGAAGCGCTGGGCATCGGCCACGCGGTAGAGCACCGCGCACGAAAAGCGCAGCGCGATGCTGTCGCGCGTGAGCACTTCCTGATTGGTGATGAGCAGTTGGCGCGGTGTGGTGGGCAGAGCCAGCAGTTGGGTGCGGCCGCGCAGGTCGAACACCTCGTAGCGGCCGGGCGGCAGCTCCTTCTCCAGCACGTTGTTGCGATAGAGCAAACCCACGCTGTTGGGCCGCACTTGGTAGGTTTTAGTGAAAATCCCCATAGCTCAAAGTAAGTAGCCCGCCCTGGAAAACCGAAGGAGCACCCGCCGGCCGGGGGCCGGGCGTGAGCCGGCGGGCAAGCCCACCGGCGGTATCTGCCCGGCCGCAAGCAGCCAGTAGGCATGGGCCGGAGCCCGGCTCCTTCGGCTTTCGCGCATCAGCTGATAAAGCTCTACTTTCCATCCGAAAGTCAGGTTCCAACCAGGTCTGACGAGGGGAATCGAACCCCCTGCCGGCTCGCTCCGCAATACCCCGGGTCGACGCGGGCCGACAAGTGACACGGGTAGCGGTTGGGGCGAAGGTAGGCATCTCAGTTAATTTGGGTTTCCCATACCAACTCCGGCCTCTCGCTGGGCTGCCAGTTTTTCAGTCGATTGCCCAACGTGTTCAGTGCGGCAGCTTCAGTAGGAATAGAAAACTCTGTATACAATGCATGTGGCTCTGGCTCATTATTATGCATGATAATTTTCAAAGCCGAATGCCCGCTACCATCATAGCAATAGGCCCTGATTAGCAGATAATTCTGATGAGAAGGAGGCTTGATTTGCCCGACTTCAAACTCTATCACATCGTCTATACTAGCCGGAAAAGCTGACAAGCCCTCCCCAAACTGACGGAACCAATCGGCTTCGCCCCAGAAATAGACTTGTATTTGTAATGCCCCCAGCCTAATACTGACATCGAAGGACGTATCGCCATCGAAGTCAGTACTAGCTGAAATTATTAGCTCGCCTCTTATCATAGTCCTAAAGCTAACAACCCCTCGGCCAGCGCTCTATCATTCCCCAGGCGCGGCACCTTGTTCTGCCCGCCGAGCTTGCCCACGCTTTTCATGTAGCGCTGGAAAGCGCCGGGCGGCAGCGGCGTCAGTAGCAGCGGCACCAGGATGTGGCCCTGGCGCAGGTCGTCGTAGTAGGCGTTGCGCTGGCGCAATTGGTGGTCGAGCACGGCGGCGAAGCTCGCCGCGTCGTGCGGCGGGCGGACAAACTCGATGAGCCACTGGTGGCGCGAGGGCTGGGTTTTGTCGTCGCTCACGAGCGGCGCTACCGTAAACTCGGTCACCTCCGTTTCGGGGTGCTGGCGCACGGCCTCGCGCAGGGCGGCCTCTACCTCCTCGCCGATGACGTGCTCGCCGAAAGCCGACAGAAAGTGCTTGATGCGGCCCGTGACGACCACTCGCGGCGGGTGCAAATCCACGAAGCGCACGGTGTCGCCGAGCGAGTAGGCCCAGAGGCCAGCGTTGCTGGTGAGCACCACGGCGTACTGCTGGCCCAGCTCGACTTCGGCGATGGTGAGGCGGGGCGGGTTATCCTCAAAAAACCGCTCGGCGGGCACAAATTCAAAGAAAATACCGCTATCGAGCCGCAGCAGCAGGCCGGGGTTGCCGGGCTGGTCCTGGAAGGCCAGGAAGCCCTCGGAGGCCGGAAACAGCTCGATGCTGTCGACCGGCCGGCCGATGCTTTCGAGCAGGCGGGCGCGGTAAGGCTCCATGCTCACGCCGCCTGACACGAAAAGGTCGAACGCCGGGAATACCTCGCCCACCGGCCGCCCGGTGTGCGCCACGAGGCGGTCGAAATACATTTGCACCCACGGCGGAATGCCCGAAATGAGCGTCATGGGCTGCCCCAGCGTCTCGGCCACGATGGCGTCGAGCTTGGTTTCCCAGTCCTCAATGCAGTTGGTGGCGTAGCTCGGCAGCTGGTTGCGGCGCAGGTAGGCCGGCACGTGGTGGTTCACGATGCCCGACAGCCGGCCCGTGGGGATGCCGCCTACCTGCTCCAGCTCGGGCGAGCCAGACAGGAAAATCAGCTTGCCATCGAGGAAGCGCGGGCGGCCGGTGGCGTGTACGTAGTGCAGCAGCGCATCCTTGGCCCCGTTGATGTGGTTGCCGATGCTGGCTTTGGTGATGGGGATGTATTTGGCCCCGCTGGTAGTGCCGCTGGTTTTGGCCAGGTACAGCGGGCGGCCGGGCCACAGCACGTCGGGCTGGCCGGTTTTCACCTGGTCGAAGTAGGTTTTCAGGCCCTCGTAGTCGCGCACGGGCACGCGGGCAGCAAAGTCGGTGGGCGTTTGAATAGCTTGAAAATCATGCGCCTTGCCGAATGCCGTACCCGCCGCCGCCCGCACCAGCGCGCGCAGCAGGCGGAGCTGCGCGGCGGCGGGGTCGCGCTGCCACTGCCGGTAGCGGTGTACGGTGTAGGCCGCCAGCGGGCGGCTCAGGGTAGCTTTCAGGCCCATAGCATGGCGGCGGGCCGGGAGGCGGCCCGCCACGGCAAAAGTCGGGCGGCCGGGCAGAATTTCTGGTGCCGGCAAATTTTGTTTAATTATCAACACCCCAACGCTAAACAAAAACCTATTCACTCAGTTAGCAGTACCAACCAACCGGCCGGCAATTCCGCTGGGCCGTATCTACACCTTACCTACTTATGATTAACCAGTTTGGCAAAACCGAATGGCAGGGCGACATCAAAGGCCACGGCGACATCACCACCAAGAGCGGCACCGTAAATGCGCTGCTCTCGACCGGCTCGCGCTTTGAGGGCCAGAAGGGCACCAACCCCGAGGAGCTGATTGGGGCCGCCCACTCGGGCTGCTACACCATGTTTCTTAACCACGTGCTGTCGGCGGCGGGCCACAAGGTAGAGTCGATTACCACGACTTCGACCGTATCGCTCGACAATGCCCAGAGCCCACCCAAAATCACCAAAATCCACGTGAGCACCGAAGCCAAGATTCCGGGCCTCTCGGCCGAGGAGTTTCAGAAGCAGGCCGAGTTTGCCAAAGCCAACTGCCCCGTATCGCAGGTGCTGAGCGCGGTGCCCGAAATGACGTTAGAAGCTAAATTGAGTTAAGCAGTTAGGTATTAGCAAGAAAACGATTGTCATTGCGAGCGCAGCGAAGCAATCGCACCCGAACGGCTCACTAGTAGCCTGTCTTGGTGTGATTGCTTCGCTACGCTCGCAATGACAATCGTTTTTTCCGGCAACTCAGAACTCTTACCTAATTTCGCGCCATGCCCACTGGTACCACCCGCATCCGTTTACGCCCCGCCAACTCGTCGCGCCTCTCCTTTGGGGTGCAGGTGTCGCTGGCGCTGTTCGCCATTCTCTACGCCGTGCTGATGCTACGGGCCGCGCCCGAAGGGCAGGACTTTCGCTGGCTCAGCTACGTGTTTCTGACGGGCTGCGCGGTGTATTTGGGCTTTATCTTGGTGCATAACGCGCCGGTGTTCGGCACCCAAAGCTATTTCGAGTTTGCGCCTGGCTACCTGGTCCATAAGGCCGGCCTGTTTCGGGCCAAGCAGGTGTTCGCGGCCGAGAAGATGGGCCAGCTCGAACTGCTGAGCCGCCAACTGCGGGTGCGGATGAAGGACGGCGACATCCACGTGCTGAATTTGCGCGAGGTGAAGGGTAACAAGCGCCGCGCCCTGTTTCGCAGCCAGCTCGAAGCCTTTGCCCAGCGCTACGGCGTGCAGTTGCGCGAAGAAACCCCGACCGCGCCCCGTGCGCCCAAGCAAGCGTAGAGATGCCTCTTGCGGGCGGCTACCCGTCTTTTTTAAATCCTGCTCAGACTGGTTTTAACCATAGCATAACGCACCGATAATCTGGCGGCCTCACGCGGCGGATAGCTTTGTCCGCTAGTATGGCCTTCCCGATTACTTCTTCCGACAAGCAGTTTTTGGCCGCCTTGGCGCTGGGCAGCGAGGCGGCGTTTGAGGCGCTGTTCGTGCGCCACTACGCAGGGCTGCAGCGCTACGCCGCCACCCTGCTGCGCTACCCCACCGACGCCGCCGAAGATGTGGTAGCCGAGGTTTTTGGCATCGTTTGGGCGCAACGGGCGCAGCTCGCCGTGGCGGGCTCGCTGGCCGCCTACCTCTACACGGCTGTGAAGCACCGCGCCTTTGACCGCCTGCGCGAGCAGCGCCGCACCCCGCTCGCCGCCACCGACGAGCTACCCGCCACCGAGCCCGCCGCCGCGCACTTGCAGCCCGATGAGTTGCTGGCTTTCCAGGAGTTGAGCGCGCGCGTGGGCCACCTCATTGGGCAGCTACCCGAGCGCACGCGCCAGGTTTTTCAGCTGCACCGCGACGGCGGGCTGACCTATGAGGAGATGGCCGGGCTGCTGGGTATTTCTATCAATTCGGTGAAAACGCATATGTTCCGGGCGTTGCGCTTTTTAAAAAGCACGCTGTATGCCTCGGGCGTGCGGTAGGCGCGGCGCTCGTGTCCCCCCCCCCGGCCCCCTCTCCAAAAAAGA
>CAXYJY010000027.1:0-3857 GCA_964277755.1 uncultured Hymenobacter sp. | reverse complement strand
AAACGCGGACTACAAAGTCCGCGCAACACCGCACCTTACGTAACCCATACGCTGGCCAGCTAACGTGTCCCTACATTTTAACCCGCATAACGTGGCGGCCGGGCTCCTGATAATGATAGCTGAGGAGAAAGCCGCAGGTTTCGCAAATCTGGCGGGCAATGGGCAAGCCCAGGCCCACGCTGCCGGGCGGCCGGTCGGGGCGCGGGCGCAGGCGGGCGAAGAGCTGGTCGGCGGGCAGCGCCTGCGCCCGGCCGGTATTCTCCACGCTGAACAAATGCGCTGTCAGCGCTACCCGCAGCTCGCCGCCGGGTAGGTTGTGCCGGATGGCATTGCTAAGTAGATTGCTCACCAGGATGTCAATGAGCGAGCGATTGGCCGATAGTAGTAGATTGGGCACCAGCTCAGTGCTGAGTGTGATATTGCCAGCCGCCAGTTGCTCGGCCAGCTGGCTTAGCTGCGTGCGTACCACGGCCGCCAGGTCCACGGTTTCGGTGGCGAAGAACAACTGCTGGTCGAGGTGCGTGAGCAGCAGCAGGCTGCGGCTTAGGTGCGTGAGGCGCTGCGTAACGGCCAGCAGCGGCTCGATGTGGCCGGCCTGCTCCTCGGTGAGGCCGGGGGCCTGCACCAGCAAGTCGAGCTTGGTGCGCAGGATGGCGAGTGGCGTTTGCAGCTCGTGGGCCGCGTTTTCGGCAAATTCGCGCTGGCGCTGGTACAGCCGCTGGTGCCGGCCCAGCACGTGCCCAATGGCCGTGTTCAGCGCCCGGAACTCGGGGATGCGCGTGGGCGGCAGCGTGGGCGCGTGGTGCTGGTCGAGCTTGTACTGCTGCAACACGCCGAGCGTGGCAAAGAATGGCCGCCAGTAGCGCCGCGCCAGTACATTCTGAATCAGCAACATGCCACCCACCAGCACGCCAAACAGCAGCGCGCCCGCCCCCACGATGCCGCCCAGCAGCGCCGGCCCGTCGAGCAGCGAGGTGCGCACCTCCAGCCGGTAGGGCTTGCCCTGGAAAACTTCCAGCCCCGCTACCTGCCGATACCACTGCTGCTTGCCGGTGAGGGTGTTATGCATCAGCCGGTCCTGGAAAACGTTGGCTTTGGGCGTGGTAGCCGACATTTTGCTCAGTGGCACAAACTCCACGTTGTGGTCGAGGCGGTGCCAGAAGGCCAGGTCGGCAGGCGTGCGCAGCTCGTTGCGCAGGGCCAGCTCCACGCGCAGCTTGCGCCGG
Organism: uncultured Hymenobacter sp.; assembly: GCA_964277755.1. GTDB lineage: Bacteria > Bacteroidota > Bacteroidia > Cytophagales > Hymenobacteraceae > Hymenobacter. The sequence continues at coordinate 2,631 of CAXYJY010000027.1, read as the reverse complement.
CCCAGCGTGCGGTCGACGTAGGCGTAGTACAGCCGGTGAATGACGGTGTAATACACGAACGTGCCGCCCACCGCCACCACGCTGGCGTAGAGAAGTAAAATGGCGGTAGTGCGGGCGAGGAGCTTCATGGGGGAGAAGTACCGTGGACCCTGCGGGTCCGCGAGTTGGAGCGTCTGGGGTCTACCTATTTTAACAACTCACGCGCGGACCCGCAGGGTCCACGGTACACCGCGCTACGCCTCGCTGGCGTCAAAGCGGTAGCCCAGCCCATACACCATCTTGATGTAGCTGGCCGCGCCGGCCTCGGTCAGCTTGCGTTTCAAATTCTTCACATGGGCGTACACGTGCTCAAACGAGTCGAACTGCTCGGCCGCGTCGCCCGAGAGGTGCTCGGCTATCGCACCCTTCGTAATCACGCGGCCCTGGTTGGCCAGTAAAAGCAGGAGCAAATCGAACTCGGTGCGCGTGAGCGTGAGCGGCTGCCCGGCCACGCTGGCGCGGCGGGCGGGCACGTCCACGCTCAGCAGGCCTACTTGCAGCAGGTTGGTGCCCTGGTAGTGGCGCCGCCGCACCAGCGCCGCGATGCGGGCGCTGAGCTCGGGTAGGTAAAAGGGCTTGGGCAGGTAGTCGTCGGCCCCAAGCTCCAGGCCCGTAATGCGGTCGTCGACCCCGGCGCGTGCGCTGGTGATGATGACGGCCGCGCCGGGATGGTGCCGTTGCAGCTCGCGCAGCAAATCCAGCCCGTCGCCGCCGGGCAAGGTCAGGTCGAGTACGATGCACTCGTAGCTGTGCAGCAGCATTTTCTCCTGGCCCTGGGCGTAGGTAGTGGCTACCTCGCACACGTAGTGTTGCGCCCGCAGGTAGCTCACGAGGCTGGCCAGCAGGTCGGGTTCGTCTTCAACGAGCAGCAGCTTCATGGGAGTGGACGGTGGTAGGGCAGGAGGTAAATGAGAAAAACGGCTGTCATGCTGAGCGCAGCGCAGCGGAGTCGAAGCATCTCTACCTCAATACTAGCTCCTAACGCCGGCAACGGTGCGGCAGAGATACTTCGCTGCGCTCAGTTATGACTGGGTGCTAGCAACGGTGCGGTAGAGATGCTTCGACTTCGCTTCGGCTGCGCTCAGCATGACAAAAATTGCCTTTTTCACCAAAAAGCCAATTTCTTCCAAATGTATTCTAAATCGGCTGGCTACTTCGCCCCCAGCCTTCGGGCCCGCAGTTAGTAAGCCCTCACTTTTCTACTCCTCCCCATCCCGCCCATGCTGTCCCTCCTCGGGTTTTTGATGATATGTACGTTCATGTACCTCATCATGTCGAAGCGCATGTTTGCCATGACGGCGCTCATCCTGATTCCGATTCTGTTTGCTCTTATCGGCGGGTTTCGGGCCGAAATCGGGGACATGATGCTCGAAGGCGTGAAGAAAATCGCGCCCACCGGCGTGATGCTGATTTTCGCCATCATGTACTTCGGCATCATGACCGATGCGGGGCTGTTTGACCCCGTGGTGGGCAAAATCCTGCGGGTAGTGGGCGGCGACCCGCTCAGGGTGGTCATTGGCACCGCCGTGCTGGCCCTTTCGGTGTCGCTCGATGGCGACGGCACTACCACCTACATCATCGTGGTGGCGGCCATGCTGCCGCTGTATAAGCGACTGAAGATGAATCCGCTCATTCTCACGGCTACCGCTTTCCTGTCGAGCGCCGTGATGAACATTCTGCCCTGGGGCGGCCCCACGGCCCGCGTGCTGTCGGCCCTGCACCTTGAAAGCTCGCAGGTATTTACGCCCCTCATTCCGGCGATGGTAGTAGCGGCGGGCTGGGTCATTTTCGTGGCCTACATCTTCGGCAAGCGCGAGCGCAAGCGCCTGGGCATTGTAGTCATCACCGAAGATGCCGACGAGCTGGTGGCCGAGGCCAACCACGACGACGTGAGTTTGCGCCGCCCCAAGCTGCTGTGGCTCAATGCCCTGCTGACGCTGGCGCTGCTCGCGGGCTTGTTTATGGACGTGATGCCGTTGGCCGTGCTCTTCATGACGGCCTTTGCCCTGGGCATGCTCATCAACTACCCGCGCCTGGGCGAGCAGCGCAACCGCCTCAATGCCCACGCCGGCAACGCCATGATAGTGGCGGGGATGGTGTTCGCGGCCGGCATTTTTACCGGCATCCTGGCCGGCACCAAGATGGTCGATGCCATGTCGCAAACCATTGTCACGCTGATTCCCGACGCGCTGGGGCCGCACCTGCCCATCATTACGGGCATTACGAGCGCGCCCTTCACCTTCTTCATGAGCAACGATGCCTACTACTTCGGCATCCTGCCGCTCGTGACCAAGGCAGCCACGCAGTTTGGCGTGACCGTGCAGGCGATGGGCCGCGCCTCGCTGCTAGGGCAGTCGGTGCATTTGCTGAGCCCGCTGGTGCCCAGCACCTACCTGCTGGCCGGCCTGGCCGGCGTCGATTTTGGCGACCACCAGCGCTTCACCCTCAAGTGGGCCTGCGGCACCGTGCTCGTGATGCTGGTCGTGTGCCTGATTCTGGGCGTGGTACCGGTGTAGCACTTTCACCCCACCCCCGGCCCCTCCCCTCCGGGAGAGGGGAGCCTACCAGATCGGAAGAGCGTCGTGTAGGGAA
>CAXYJY010000026.1:0-29302 GCA_964277755.1 uncultured Hymenobacter sp. | reverse complement strand
CGGCGCGGGCCTGCGGCCCGCGCCGCGCCGGTGGCCCGCCCACCGGCCCCGCGCCGGGCGGCCCAGCCGCTACCAGGCACGCTAGCAGCTACTCAATCAATCAGCTACATAGAGCCTTTCTTAGCCGATTTTACCAACCCGTCCAGCTTATAGCCGTATGTGGGCTACTTCGCAAGGCTATTTGGTCTTGTTTTTTTACAAACGGCGGCTATCAGGCCAGTCGCGTCATTTCTCTCTTTTTATCCACCGCATGACACCACATTCCGACACTCATCTGCACACTACCACAACTCCGGTGGTAGCGACAAAGCGCATCTCGTGGGGCGCTATTCTGGCCGGCACCGTGCTGGCGCTCGTGCTCCAGCTAGCTTTGAGCTTGCTGGGCCTGGGCATTGGCCTGGGCACCATCGACCCGCTCACCGACCAGGACCCCATGTCCGGCATCGGCACCGGGGCGGCCATCTGGTGGGTGGTTAGCATGCTGGTTTCTTTATATTTAGGTGCTACCGTGGCCGGCCGCCTGGCCGGGATGCCCCGCCCCACCGATGGCCTGCTGCACGGCCTGCTCACGTGGTCGGTGGTCACGCTATTCACGTTCTACCTGCTCACTACGGCCGTGGGCCGCATCATTGGCGGCGTCACGGGCGTGGCCGGCCGGGCCTTGTCGGGCGTGGGCAGCGGCATCGCCGCCGTGGCCCCCAAGGCCGGCGAAGCCATCAAAGGCGAGCTGAAAGAGCAGGGCATCGACCTCAACGACCTCAAGAAGGAAGCCCGCCTGCTGCTGCGCCAAACCGGCAAAGCCGAGCTCAGCCCCGAGGCCCTGGAGCGCCAAGCCAAAGCTGCTGGCAGCGAGGCCAAAGACGCCGCCGGCCGCAGCGCCGCCAATCCCCAGGCCGCCGACGACAACTTCGATGAAGTAATCGACCGCCTCGGCGATGAGGCGCGCGGCATCGGCAACGCCGCCGACCGCGACGCGGCCGTGAATGTGGTGATGAAGCGCACCGGCAAGAGCCGCGCCGAGTCGGAGCAGATTGTCGACAACTGGATTGCGACCGCCAAAGCCGGCCAGGCCAAGCTGGCCGAAGCTAAAGCCAAAGCCGGTGCCGTGGCCCGCGAGGCCGCCGACAAAGCCGCCGCCGGCCTCTCCAAAGCCGCCCTCATGATGGCCCTGGGCCTGGGCCTGGGTGCTGGTGCCGCCGCCTTCGGTGGCCGCCGCGCCGCCCCGCGCTCGGTGGTAGTAGCCGCGTAGTGTAACGGCCACCTGCTGCAGCAGGTGGCCGTTTGCAAGGGCATTTTATAGCAGAAGCCTGGTCATTTAGGTGGCCGGGCTTCTTTGCTTTTGGCGGCCTTCCTTCTATGTTGGAGCTGTTGCTAGGGAAGCGTACAGGGTGTGGAGACGCAATAATTCGAGTTCAGCATTTGGGTAAGCAACCTAGCAACGTCAGACTCCAACTATTGCGTCTCTACCTCGCTATGCGGCTGCATACCGACCTAAAAAATACTTTAGTTGCGTGCGTTAAGCCTTCCGAAACAGCTCTTTTACCCTTTACTAAGCTCTAATACGAATGGCCTAGCGCCAAACGCAAAACCGCCCGGCCAATTGCTTGACCGGGCGGTTTTTATGCTTTTGGAGTCAATAACTCAGCCTAGCTGAAGCGGCGAACTAGGGGCGCGGGGCAGGCGGCGCGCTAGTGGGCGGCGGGGGCGGCGGCACGTCACCGGGGCGCGGAGCCGGCGACGGCTCGGGGCGGGTAGCCGCGTCGAGGGCCTGGGCGGCGGTGAATTCCTTTTCGACCTTGGAGTAACCGGGGGGCGAAATGCGCTTGCCGCTGCTGGTGATGAAGGTAGGCTTGATTTTGAGCGTGAAGCGCAGGGACTCGCGGTCGCGGTCGGTGAGGCCGAGGGCGAAGTTGGCCAGGCTTTCGCCCGTTTGGTTGCCGAAGGCCTCGCGCAGGTTGCTTTGCACATCTATCGGGGCGGTTACGACGCCGCCGTTGGCGGGCACTTCGATGCGCTGGGTGGTGCGGCCTTTGGCTACTTCCTTGCCGTCGATAAGGGCGATGTAGTCGAACTCATTGAGGGCGGCAGTTTCGGAGTTGGGGTTGCGGAACTCCAGATTCACGCGCATGCGCAGGGGCAGGTTGCCGGCGGTGGCGGCGGCGGCGAGCAGGGCGCGCTCGGCGGTGCCAAGGTCACCGGCCTGGCGCAGATTCAGCACGTTGACGCCGCCCACGGTGGCCTGGTCTACCGAGGCCAGGCGCACGTCCACGTTTTTGAAGGCCTTGGCCTGCTGCACCTGCTCGCTGATGCCGCACTGGCTGAGGCCGACCACGGCCAGCACGCCGGCCATGGCGTGTACCGCCAAGCGGCGGGGTTGGGAGGCAGAAAACGACATAAGTAAAACCGAAAGAAGAAGTGGGTGATTGGATGAATGTCCGACTTTTACTCTTAATCAGTTAAATAGTTGGCTTATTTATCAAAAGGCCCTAAACTTGCTATAGCGCCCAGCTTTGCACCACTCGGTACGCCGGGTAATTATTGAGCTTATTCTGAGCTTGGTAGCCGGGGCGCGGCCTCGGCCGGGCGGCTGGTGGTTCAGCCCCGGCTTCGCAGTTGGCAGCCCGCGCGCAACTCAACTATCGCAAGGGCTTGCCAGCATTTTTTCCACAGGTAGCCGGCCACACCTGGGTCGCGGGCTGAAAGCCCGCGCTACTCTCCCTAAAAATTCGCATCTTTGCGCAACTTCCGGCGGCGGCACTCGGTATGCAGCCCAAGCAGGAAGGGCTGTGAACCCTCCCTGCCGGCTATCGGTTACTTATGCAGCAGCACGTAAATGCTGCTGGCCACTAGTACCCAGCGACCGAGCTGCAACAGCAGCTTAGTCGGGAGCCTGACGAAAACTATAATATAGTCTTCGTCGCTGTTTGGTTTTTTCTCCATGAGTTTCGAGAGTTAGGAGAAGAAAAACACCCACTTCGAAGCCCGTGGTCTGCCAACCACGGGCTTCGCTCGTTTTGGCCGAAGCCGACAAGCGATTCCGTGGCGGCGGGAGACTACCGCACAGTGCGGCAAAGGTAGCGCGGACTTTCAGTCGGCAACCAGCGCGGTGAGTAGCTGGCTGAAAGCAGCATAGCTACTGCTGTTCACGCCCCTCGCGGGCAAGCTAGAAGTCCGCGCTACGCTTTTCGTAGCTTTGCGCGATTCAACCAGCCTAGCAAATGCCCGCCTACCGCCCGCAAGAGATTGAAAAGAAGTGGCAAGCCCACTGGCAGCAGCACCACACGTTCCGCGCCGACAATACCTCCGACAAGCCCAAATACTACGTGCTCGACATGTTTCCCTACCCCAGCGGGGCGGGGCTGCACGTCGGCCACCCGCTGGGCTACATTGCCTCCGATATCGTGGCGCGCTACCAGCGCCTGCAAGGGCGCAACGTACTGCACCCCATGGGCTTCGACTCGTTTGGCCTGCCCGCCGAGCAGTACGCCATCCAGACCGGCCAGCACCCGGCCGTGACCACCGAGAAGAACATCGAAACCTACATCCGGCAGCTTCAGCAGCTGGGTTTCAGCTACGACTGGGAGCGCGAGGTGCGGACTTCGGACCCCAGCTACTACAAGTGGACGCAGTGGATTTTCCTCAAGCTGTTCAATAGCTGGTACAACCTCGACACCGACCGGGCCGAGCCCGTGAGCGCGCTCATCGCCTGGTTTGCCGAGAGCGGCAGCGAAGGCATCCGCGCCGCCGGCGACGACGAGGAGCGCCACGCTTTCACGGCCGGCCAGTGGCAGCTGATGAGCGAGAAGCAGAAGCTCGCCGCCGTCCTACCCTACCGGCTGGCGTATCAGCAAGATACCTACGTAAACTGGTGCGCCGCCTTGGGCACCGTGCTCAGTAACGACGAGGTAAAAGACGGCCTCTCGGAGCGCGGCGGCTACCCCGTGGAGCGCCGCCTCATGCCGCAGTGGAACCTGCGCATCACGGCCTACGCCGACCGCCTGCTCCAGGGCCTCGATACCCTCGACTGGCCCGACGCCGTGAAGGAGATGCAGCGCAACTGGATTGGCAAGAGCATCGGGGCCGAAGTCACCTTCCCGGTGCAGGGCCACGAAGGCACTGACATTAAGGTGTATACCACCCGCGTCGATACCATCTACGGCGCTACCTTCCTGGTGCTGGCCCCCGAGCACGAGCTGGTCGATACCCTCACCACGCCCGCCCAGCGCGCGACCGTGGATGAGTATATCGCCGCCACCAAGCGCCGCTCGGAGCGCGACCGCATGGCCGACGTCAAAACCGTGTCGGGCGTGTTCACCGGCGCGTATGCCCAGAACCCCGTCGATGGCACGCCCGTGCCCATCTGGCTGGCCGACTACGTGCTGGCTGGCTACGGCACCGGGGCCGTGATGGCCGTGCCCAGCGGCGACCAGCGCGACTACCTCTTCGCCAAGCACTTCGACCTGCCCATCATCCAGGTCACCGATGCGCAGCAAGGCATCGACCAGCAGGCCGACCCCACCAAGGAGGGCCGCTACATCAACTCGGGCATCATCAACGGCCTCACCTATAAGGAGGCTACGGCTACCCTCATCGCCTTTCTGGAAGAAAAGGGCCTGGGCAAGGGCAAGGTGAATTTCCGCCTGCGCGACGCCATTTTTGGCCGGCAGCGCTACTGGGGCGAGCCCATCCCGATTTACTACAAAGACGGCACCGCCTACGGCGTGGCCGAGACCGACCTGCCGCTCGTGCTCCCCGAAATCGACGAGTACAAGCCCACCGAAACCGGCGAGCCCCCGCTAGGCCGCGCCAAAGACTGGAAGTACAAGGGCCAGTACGAGTTTGAGTTGAGCACTATGCCCGGCTGGGCCGGCTCCAGCTGGTACTACCTCCGCTACATGGACCCGCACAACGCCGACCGTTTCGTGGGCGAAGACGTGGAGAAATACTGGGGCCAGGTAGACCTCTACATGGGCGGCGCCGAGCACGCCACCGGCCACCTGCTCTACTCCCGCTTCTGGTATCTGTTCCTGAAGGACTTGGGGCTGGTTACGGCCAACGAGCCGTTTCAAAAGCTGATAAATCAGGGGATGATTTTGGGGCGGTCGAATTTTGTGTATCGCATCAACGGCACCAACACGTTCGTCACGCTTTCTAAGAAAGATGATTACGAAACCACAGCTTTGCACGCCGATGTCAGCTACACCGATAACGACGTACTAGACATTGCTGCGTTCAAAAATTGGCGCGATGAATATGCCGACGCGGAATTCATTCTCGAAGAAAATGGCACCTACGTCTGCGGCATGGAAGTCGAGAAGATGTCGAAGTCAAAATACAACGTCGTGAACCCCGACGTGTTGATTGACAAATACGGCGCGGACGCGCTGCGCCTCTACGAAATGTTCCTCGGGCCGCTAGAGCAGTTCAAGCCCTGGAATACCAACGGCATCAGCGGCGTAGCTACGTTCCTCAAGAAGTTCTGGCGGCTCTTCCACCCCGAAGATGGCGCGCTGGCCGTGACCGACGAGCCCGCCAGCCCGGCCGAGCTGAAGACCCTGCACCGCGTTATCCAGAAGGTAGCGCAGGACATCGAGAAGTTCAGCTTCAACACCAGCGTGAGCACCTTCATGATTGCCGTGAACGAGCTCACCGCCCTCGGCACCCGCAAGCGCGCCGTGCTGGAGCCACTCGTGGTGCTGCTCTCGCCCTTCGCTCCCCACCTGGCCGAGGAGCTGTGGCACGAGTTGGGCCACGCCGAGAGCATCAGCTTCGCCGCCTACCCCGAGTTCCGCGAGGAGTACCTGGTCGAAGCCAACGTGACCTACCCCGTGGCCATCAACGGTAAGGTGCGCGAGCAGCGGCAGTTTGCCGCCACCGCCACCGCCGCCGAAATCGAGGCCGCAATTCTGGAATCGGACTTCCTCACCCGCTTCGCCGAAGGTAAAGCGCCCAAGAAAGTGGTGGTAGTGCCCGGCCGCATGGTCAACGTGGTGGTGTAATTTACCCGCACGTTCGTCATGCTGAACTTGCCGAAGCATCTCTACCGCTTCGTTGCAATGCCGTTCAACAAAGCGGTAGAGATACCTCGACTGCGCTACGCTTCGCTCAGCATGACGACCATAAAAAACGCCCGCTGCACGTGCAGCGGGCGTTTTTCCTTTTACAGGAAACTCACACTATTGCTTCTTCTCAAGCTTCTCTTCATCCTCAAGCTCCTTGATAAACTCCTCAGCTGTTTTCAACTTGACTTTCCCCTGCTGGTGCAATTCCACCTCGTGGAGCGCCTCACGGAAATCATCAATCCACTCCTGCTGCGCGGGCGTGTACTGCTTGGGTTTCACTTCTGCCGCTGGCTTGGCCTTGGCAACAGGCTTCACCGATAAGTTAAGCTCCCGCAAGAGTTTTTTCACGAAAGCAACCCGGTCGTCGGGCACAGTTACAATCAGGTCCATAGCTTCAAAGTTACTGGGCGATTCTTGCTCAACAAACAGGCTAGCCAGCGAAGTTTCAACGGCTAAACAGCCTTCGCCCACCGCTTTTCGCGCCACGCGGCCTGCTGCGCGGGTGTGAGAAACGTCCAGGCCACGAGGCGGCTTTTCTTCTGGCCCTGGGCCATGTCGATGGTTTTTACCTCTGCGGCCTCCGCCCATTGCAGCTCTTTGTAAATGCCGGGCAGCGTGTGGCTTTGTGACACGAGCGTGGTAAACCAGAAGGCGGCGGCCGGCTGCGCGTGGCTTTCTTTCACGAGCTGGCGCACAAAAGCTTCTTCGCCGCCGGGGTACCACAGCTCGCCGGGCTGCCCGCCAAAGTTGCGCACGGGCGGGGCCGGGCGGGCGGCTTTGCGGGAGGCCAGGTTGATGGTTTTACGGCGAGTACTAGCCTCGGCCTCAGCCAGCGAGGCGAAGAAAGGCGGGTTGCAGATAGTAGCGTCGAACACCTCGGCGCGCTTGGGGATGCCAGTCAGCACGTGGCCCGCGTCGGGCTGGTGGCGCAGGTCGATGCTGCCTTGCAGGACATCGTTGGCGCTCACGATGTTGCGCGCGGCGCGCAAAGCCACGGCATCGGTATCGGAGCCCACAAAGCGCCAGCCGTAGGCCTGGTGCCCGATGATGGGGTAAATGCAATTGGCCCCTACCCCAATGTCGAGCACCGACACGCCCTTGCCGCGCGGCACCGCACCATGGTTGCTAGCGGCCAGCAAATCAGCCACGTAGTGCAGGTAGTCGGCCCGGCCGGGGATGGGCGGGCACAGGTAGCCGACCGGAATATCCCAGTGCGCGATGCTGTAAAACTGCTTGAGCAGCGCCCGGTTGAGCGCCTTCACGGCCTCGGGATTGGCGAAGTCGATGCTGGCGTCGCCAAACTTATTGGCGTGCACGAAGGGCGCGAGCGGCGGGCTGGCCTGGGTAAGCTGGGCGAAGTCGTAGCGCGCGCGGTGTGGGTTGCGCGGGTGCAATACGTCTTTGCCGGCGAGCAGGTCTTTGGGCGGGGTAGGCATGGGGCGAAGGTACGCCGCCGGCCGCGGCGCGGTCGCGCGGACTTTTAGTCCGCGCGCGAAATCCCCCGTTTGATTCGCGGACTAAAAGTCCGCGCTACCGCTCGCCTCGGCCAGCTCGGCGCGCACGGCTTTGGGCAGCGCGGCTACGATGAGCTGGTACGAGTGCGTAATCCATTGGCGCTGCTGGGCCGCGGTGGCCCCGGCCCCGACGAGGATGGTATTCCAGTGCTTTTTATTCATGTGAAAGCCCGGCCGCACGAAGTCGTACTGCTCGCGCAGCTCCTCGGCCAGCGCGGGGTCGCACTTCACGTTGAAGCTGGCGAAGGTTTGCAAATCTGTGAGGGCAAATATCTTACCGCCGACCTTAAACACCAGTGTATCGGGGCCGAAGGGCAGCTCCTCGGTAGCGCCCGGCAAACTCAGACAGAAATCGCGGTATTCCTCGATGTTCATGCACGGCCGGCTTAGTGGCGGAAAAACCAGCGGTAGAGCAGCACGCCCAAACCCACCAGAAACATGGCCATGCTCAGCTTATTGATGAAGTGCATGGTGCGCAGGTTGAAGTTGGTTTTACGATTCGGGTCGTTTTTGCGGAAGAAATACCCGAAGGCGGGGCCGAAGTCGAAAAGGTTTTTACCGTTCATATAGATAAAATGCTAGTGCCGCCAAATTAACACCAAGCCCGGCAGAATGATTGCGCGGATAACGGGAAATTGTAGCTCGGACTCTGCGAGTCCGAGCGCGGGCGCAGCCCGCATCCACGGTCGTGAGCGTTTGTTTGCGCGGATGCTCGCTGCGCGAGCGCCCGGACTACAAAGTCCAAGCTACATTTCTCGCCGCTCGCGCCAGGCAAGCCCATCGGGCAGCTCCGCCGCCGAGAACTCCAGGTGCACCACCCGGCGCGGCCGGCGGCTGGTGCTGCGGCTGGAGGCGTGCAGCAGCAAGGGCTTCATGAGCATGCCCCCGCCGGCGGGCACGGCGCACACGGTGGCGGCAGCCGTGTGAGTAGCAATGTTTTCGGCGGGCACCACGCCGCCGAGGTGCGAGCCGGGCACTACCTTGAGCGCGCCGTTGGTGGTGTCGCAGTCGTCGAGGTGCAGGCGGAGGGTGATGGTGTTTTCGAGCACTGCTACCGGCGGTTGCACGGCCACCCAGCCGGCCTTGGCCGTCCAGGGGCCGAAGTCGGGCAGGTCGGCGGCGCGGCGGTCTACGTTTATCATCAGGTCCTGGTGCCAGGCCACCAGCCAGTTGGAGCCGGCGGGCTTGTCGAAGTAGATAGCCTTGGTGAGGTGGCAGCCGGCCGGAAACAGCTCGCCCAGCAGCCCGCGCAGGGCGGGCGTAGCGAGCAGCGGCCACAGCGCGGGCACCTCACCCAGCAAATTGCGAATGGCAAACACGTCCTGGCTGCGCCGGAAATTGGGGCCGGCGGTGGGCGCTGCTTCGATGCAGGCCAGCAGCGCGGCTACCTCGGCGGCGGAGTAGAGCGCGGGCACGGTGGCGTAGCCAGCGGTGGCCAGCTGGCGGGCGGCGGTGGGCGTGGTAGGCGTCATGGGCGGCAAAGCTACCGGCGCGCAGTGGGACGCCGTATTTTTGGCTGCACCCTACCCCGCCGCCCTCATGGAACCCAAACGCTACCCGCGCCAGCTTTCGCGCGGGGCCAACAACGCGGCCATCGCCCTTTCCGAAACGGAAGTAGGCAAGCTGTTCGGCGACGATACGCGCTCCGACATCGGCTCGGAGGCCGAGAAAATGCGCTTCGCGAATAAGGTGAACGGGCTAGTAATCAGATTTCTGCGCTTTGAAGCCAGCAAAGCCCTCGGCACCGACATGCTGGTGATGGAGCGGATTTATCCCATCGACTTCCAGGCCTACGAGGTGGAAATGCGGGAAAGCTGGTTCGACGTATTTGCCGACGAGCTGCGGGCGCTGCACCAGGCGGGCTTCGTCCACCGCGCCCTGCTGCGCCCCTCCAACCTGCCCGGCGACCGCTACGACAACATCCTGCTCACCCAGCAGGGCCTGCGCCTGATTGACGTGGATATTTCCGTTTTACAGCGGCAGGTCGGCGAGTCGTTTTTTCAAGCCTACGTGCAGCGGGAGTTGGAGGAGCTAGCGCTGTTCCGGGCGTTCTTTATCGGGCGGTAAGAGCCGCTTATTTTGCGGGCATGAAAATCAAGATTTACTGCTTCGAGGGTGAGTGGCACGAGAAACACCGGGAGCTTAGTGTCAAACCATTAATGCAAGTTTTGCAACAAGCGTGTTATGCGTTTGGACCCGACTTGATTTTAACCTACCATTTTTGTCAGACAGTCGAACGTCTCAAAAAGGATTTGGAAAAGCTAAGTAGGCGTGGCTTTTCCACGAAGGACGCTCACCGCTGTTTCTATTTTGCTTTTCATGGCACCAGCAAGGGGTTAGTAGACTTAGAGGGCTCACTTATTTCCTTTAGCCAAATAGCCGAAGCTGGTGGCGACAGGCTAAACGATAGCATTGTGTTGTTTGGGAGCTGCGGAGCTAAAGCGTCCAAACCTGCTCTTGATGATTTTAAGGAGCGAACAGGCGCGAAACTGGTAGTAGGTTACAGTGCTAGCGTTAGCTGGATTGCTTCGTCCTGCTTTGAAATGCTATTTTTTAACGAACTGAGAAATAGGAGCTACACAGCCCCTTTAAAAAAAAGAATCCAAGACTTAGTAGCTCCAAGTCAATCCTTGTTTTCAGAACTTAAGGTTATTATAGTATAGCTGCTACGCCCCCACCGGCTCGCCTACCTCTTTCTCAATCCATTTCCCGTCCTCGCGCATGAGCTCGATTAGCTCATCTACGGCGCGTTCTTCGGGCACGGCTTTTTTGATGACGTCCTGGCCGCGGTAGAGGGCGATTTTGCCTTTGCCCACGCCCACGTAGCCGTAGTCGGCGTCGGCCATCTCGCCGGGGCCGTTCACGATGCAGCCCATGATGCCGATTTTGATACCCTTGAGGTGGTCGGTGCGCTTGCGAATCATGGCGGTGGTTTCCTGCAAGTCGAAGAGCGTGCGGCCGCAGCTGGGGCAGCTGATGTACTCGGTCTTGCTCATGCGGGTGCGGGCGGCCTGCAAGATGCCGAAGCTCAGCTGGTTGAGGCCATCAATCTTGTCGAGCCACTGCGCCTGGGTGTAGCCGGCGGGCAGGCGGCTGGTGCAGAGCGCGATGCCATCGCCGAGGCCGTCGATGAGCAGGCCGCCGATGTCGGTGGCGGCGTCGAGTTGGGTTTGCTCGGCGGCCTGGGCGGGGTAGTCGTGGTTGAGCAGCACCGGGCAGGTAATACCTTGGTTGATAAGCTCGAAGAAGGCCCGGCGCATCTCGGGCATGGCGTGGGCGTTGAGGCTGTGCAGCACCAGCACCACGGTGGGGTCGTGGCGCAGGCGGTCGAGCAGCGGGGCATCGAGCGCGTCGAGGGTCAGCAGCAGAAAATTGAGCTGCGGGTGGTTGACGAGCGACGCATCGGGGTGCTGGTCCGCCATGTAGCGGTCGGCCGTCATGAGCGGGTACTGGTCGAGGCGGCGGCCCCCATCGACCCAGGCGGGGTAGTTCACGATTTCCTTCAGGCCGTTGGGCAGCATGAAGGGCACCGGCCGCTCGCCGGTGTAGAGGTAGTCGGCCCCGAGGTCCGACATCTGAAACTTGTCCAGGAACGGCGAATACAGGTGCCCGGCGGCGCGCAGGTCGGCGTACTCAAGCTGCGGCAGGCGCGATAAGTCGGCTATCACGCGGGGCACGTTCAGCCCGCCAAAATTCATTACCTCGTGGGTATGGCGGCGGTGATATTGGAACGGATTGATGGGCTCCTCCCCTTCCAGCGGCTTGATGGGCTGGGCCAGCGCCGCCCGGCTGGTGTAGCGGTCGATGAGCATCCGGGCCACCGGGGCCTCGTGCTCGGGGGCTTCGGTAAGGCTCACGCGCACGGTGTCGCCGAGGCCGTCTTCGAGCAGCGTGCCGATGCCCACGGCCGATTTGATGCGGCCGTCTTCGGCCTCGCCGGCTTCGGTCACGCCCAAGTGCAGGGGGTAGGGTTGCAGGCCTTCCTCGTCGAGCTTTTGCACCAGCAGGCGGTAGGCCTGCACCATCACCTGGGTGTTGCTGGCTTTCATGCTCAGCACCACGTCGTAGTAGTTTTCTTCTTCGCAGAGGCGCAGGAACTCCAGCGCCGACTCGACCATGCCGAGCGGCGTGTCGCCGTAGCGGCTCAGGATGCGGTCGGACAAGGAGCCGTGGTTGGTGCCAATGCGCATGGCGGTGCCGTACTGCTTGCAGATTTTGACCAGCGGCCGGAACCGCTCGCGGATGCGCTCGACCTCGGCCGCGTAGCTGGCGTCGGTGTAGTTGATTTCCTCGAATTTCTTTTTGTCGGCGTAATTGCCGGGGTTCACGCGCACTTTCTCCACGATGCGGGCGGCCAGCTCAGCGGCGTTGGGCGTGAAGTGGATGTCGGCGATGAGCGGCACGTTGCAGCCGCGCTTGCGCAGCTCCTTCTTGATTTCCAGTAGGTTCTGGGCTTCCTTCACGCTGGGCGCGGTGATGCGCACCAGCTCGCAGCCGGCCGCCACCATGCGCAGCGTCTGCTCGACCGAGCCCAGGGTGTCCATCGTGTCCACGGTAGTCATGCTCTGCACCCGGATGGGGTAGTCGCCGCCCAGGGGTACGCCCCCAATGTTTACTACCCGCGCCACGCGGCGCTTATACTCGGTGAGGCTGGGGCAATACTGCTTATTCATGCTCGAAAAACTACGGCCGGAAAGCGAAAGTTGCGGCCGGCCGCAAAGGTACGGCCGGGCGCGGGGGCGCAACTTCCGGGCAGCCCTGGTTGTCTGTACCCGAGGCCCCGGCTTTCATCTGGGCTTGCGCGGCTTACGTGGCGGCGTCGTTCCTGTTTAGCTCTTGCTCCCGCTTATGTTACCTTTTCGCTACTTTCTGGCCAGCGCCGCGCTGCTGCTGACTGCGCCCAGCTACGCGCAACGGGTGGCCGTGCTCAAGTTTCCCGAGTTGCAACAGCGCCTCGCCTGCCCCGGCGATACTACCTACGTGGTCAACTTTTGGGCTACCTGGTGCGGCCCGTGCGTGCAGGAGCTGCCCGATTTTGAAAAAGTGCGCGCCGCCCAGGCTGGAAAGAAAGTGAAATTCGTGCTCGTAAGCCTCGACTACCGCTTGCAGCTTGACAAGAAGGTAAAGCCCTTCGTGCAGAAGCGCGGCCTGAAATCGGAAGTGCTGCTACTCGATGAGCCCGACCCCAACACCTGGCTGCAAAAGGTCGATAAAAAATGGTCGGGCTCGATTCCTTTTACGCTGATTTATAACAACCAAACTAAGAAACGGGCTACTTTTGAGCAGCCGCTTACGGCGGCAGAGCTGACGGCTGAGCTGCGTAAGTTTTTGTGAAACTGGCGGCTGTCATGCAGAGCGCAGCGAAGCATCTCGCGTGGCGCACTAATTACTTGCGTCAGCAACGACGCGAGCGAGATGCTTCGCTGCGCTCGGCATGACGACCGTGAACCAAGTCTAACTTCTTCCTTACTAACCCATGAAAAAAATCTTCTCGCTGCTCGCCCTGTACGCGCTTGTCCTTAGCAGCTTCGTGCTGCGCCCCGCCGCCGAAGGCTATAAAGTCGGCGATAAGGCCGCTGATTTCAAGCTCAAAAATGTGGATGGCAAGCTCGTGTCGCTGGCCGACAACAAGGCCGCCAAAGGCTACATCGTAGTTTTCACCTGCAACACCTGCCCCTTCGCCCAAGCCTACGAAGACCGCATCATCGCCCTCGACAAAAAGTACGCCCCGCTGGGCTACCCCGTGGTGGCCATCAACCCCAACGACGCGGCCAGCGTGCCCGGCGACTCCTACGCCGCCATGCAAAGCCGCGCCAAAGAGCACCGCTACACGTTCCCCTACTTGCAGGACGAAACCCAGCAGGTGGCCCGCACCTTCGGCGCTACCCGCACGCCGCACCTCTACGTGCTCAAGCGCCAGGGCGCGGACTTCGTGGTGTCCTACGTCGGGGCCATCGACGACAACTCGGAAGACGCCAAGCTGGTGAAAACCAAGTACCTCGACAACGCCATGGCTGACATCCTGGCTGGCAAGCCCGCCGCTACTAGCACCACGCAAGCCATCGGCTGCGGCATCAAGTGGAAGAAAAAGGCGTAATCCTGATTTTTAATGGTTAGATAAGCGCTGTTCAGTCATGCTGAACGCAGTGAAGCATCTCTGCCGCACCGTTGAATAGTATTCCAACGGTGCGGCAGAGATGCTTCACTGCGTTCAGCATGACGGTTAATTACTTATTCAGCAACCGTAAGCACGATTTTGCCGATGTGCGCGCTACTCTCCATGCGCTGATGGGCGGCGGCGGCCTCGGCCAGTGGGAAAGTACGGTCGATAATCGGGCGAAATTTTCCGGCCGCGATGAGCGGCCACACATGCTTTTCGACCTCGGCGGCCAGGGCGGCTTTGAACTCGGCCGAGCGGGGCCGTAGGGTGCTGCCCGTGATGGTGAGGCGGCGGCTCATCACCTCCAGCGCGTTGAATTCGGCTTTCGCGCCTTGCATGGCATTGATGAACACCAGGCGGCCGTCGCCGCGCAACAGGTGCAGGTTTTTGGGCACGTAGTCGCCGCCTATCATGTCCAGAATCACGTCGATACCGACCTCTTTCAGCACTTGCTCAAAGTCGTCGGTTTTGTAGTTGATGGCCCACTCGGCCCCGAGTTCGCGGCAGGCTTGGCACTTGGCCTCGTCGCCGGCCGTAACGGCCACGCGGCTGCCCAGCGCCCGCGCCAGCTGAATGGCCGTGGTACCAATGCCGCTACTACCGCCGTGCACCAGCAGCGTTTCGCCGGGCTGCAAGTGGCCGCGCTGAAACACGTTGTGCCACACCGTAAACACGGTTTCGGGCAGGGCGGCGGCCTCTACCATGCTCAGGCCGGCGGGCACGGGCAGGCAGTGGCGGGCATCGGCTACGGCATAGTCGGCGTAGCCGCCGACCGCGAGCAGGGCGCACACGGCGTCGCCGGGCTGCCAGCGCGGCGTATCGGGGCCGATTTCTTCGACGATACCGGCTATTTCGAGGCCGGGCACGAGGCCGGTTACGTCGCCGCTACCGGCATATTTGCCTTGGCGCATCAGCACGTCGGGGCGATTGACGCCAGCGGCGTGGATGCGGATGAGTAACTGGCCGGCAGCGGGCTTGGGGCGCGGGGTTTCTCGCAGGTGCAGCACCTCGGGGCCACCGGGCTTTTCGATGATAATAGCGTTCATGGGGGCTTAAACGCTAAAAAAGCGGGGCCGGCTGCTTGCGCGGCCGGCCCCGTTGATTCAGTATAGCGTAAGCTTTAGCTTGCGAACGAGCGCAGCGAGTATCTGCGCTATTATGCGCCTGCTTTCGTTGGCGAGCGCGGCTGCTCGCTACGCTCGCTCGCAAGCTAAAGCTTACGCTATACTGAAAATTTACGCTACCCCCAACTGTTTGCGCAGTTTTTGCACCTCGTGCTCCAGCTCCAGGTTGCGGAAGGTCACTTTGGCCTCCAGGTCGGCGTAGGAGTTTTGCAGTTGCTCTTGCAGCTCGCGCATCTTGGTTACGTCGGTGTTGGTGCCCAGCCAGCGCACCAATTGGCCCTGCTCGTCGCGGATGGGCACGGCGCGGGTCAAGAACCAGCGGTACTCGCCGTCGTGCCGCTTGAGCGGGAACGTCAGCTCCCAGGGCTCGCCTTTCGCCCAAGCATCGCGCACAAACTCAACTATCTGGCTGGCGTGCTCGGGGTGATGCACTTTCTCCCAGCCCCAGCCGGCCATTTCCTCGGGCGTGGTGCCCGTGAAGTCGTACCAGCGCTTGTTATACCAATAAATGTCGCCATCGGGCCGGGCCATCCACGAGAGTTGGGCCACGTTGTCGGCCAGGGTCGTGAATTCCGATTCGCGCTCGGCCAGCATCTCGCGGGCTATTCTCTGGTCGTTGATGTCGGTGCAGGTACCAAACCACGTCTTGATGGCGCCCTCGGCGTCGTAGCGCGGCTTGGCCTGACCCAAAAACCAGCGGTAGTCGCCCTGCTTGCTCTTAAAGCGGTACTCAATCTCGTAGTCGTCGCCGGTGGCCAGCGAGTGGCCCCACACCTGCCGGGCGCGGGCGCGGTCGTCGGGGTGCAGCAGGTTGTTCCACATGTCGGGGCCCACGCTGTCGGCCAGCGTGTAGCCGGTATAGTCGACCCAGCGCTGATTGAAATAGAGGTGGTCACCCGTGGGGTCGGTTATCCACACGAGCTGCGGAATGAAATCAGCCAGAAACTGAAATTCGTTTTCCACTAGCGAAGGCGAGTTGAGGCTGGCAGTAGTAGCGTCCAAGGCGAGAGCAGAAGAAGGGTGAAATTAGGGGCGGTCGAGCTGCATTTCGAGCCCCGAGCTAAAGTAGAGATTGAGTTGCGCACGCGCACCATCGGTGGTGCGGCGCAGGCGCGTGACGAGCGCGCGCAGGTCTTCGGTGGGCAGGCTCAGGCTCAGGTAGGGGCGGTTGAGCAACTCATCGCGCTGCACGGTCCAGCTACCGGTTTCTTTTTGGTCAGAAGCTTGTAGTTCAAGCGCCTGGCCACCTAGCAGCAGATTAGTGGCCTGGGCCAGCGCACTGGTGGGGTCGGCCCGGTTCAGCACCCGGTGCGCTACCCGCCAGGCCCCGGCCAGGTAGTCATCGGGCACTTGCTGTAGGTTTACGTCGAGTAGCAAATCAGACATGGGCAAAAACGGCAAAACGGCCGGCAGAATATAGCGCGTAACGCAGAAGTGATAAAGAGGTTGGCCGCCGCCTTTCGGAAGCCACGGCTGATAACAGCTACGGGGCTGGCGTAGTTCAGCTTTTGGAGCCATAGCCAGCCTCTTACCAGGCCGTCGGCGATAGCTGACCGGAGCCGATTGCCCATTTTTTTTTCGCGCCGTATAGCGGGGCAGGTGCCCGGCCCACCCCGGCATTTTTCTTTTGGATATGAAATATTTTCACTTTCCGGCCGGGCTGCCCGGCCAGGTAGCCAGTGCCGCCCGGCAGGCGGGCCAGCGCGCGGGCCACACCGGCCGGCTGTTTCGCCAGCTCGTGCAGCGCGCCCTCGACGCGGTGCAGGACGTGCTGCGGGCCGAAATCCAGAACGGCCACGCCCGCCTGGTCGTCGATTTCCTGACCGATAAGGCCCTGCCCGCCGCCCGCGTGCTGCTGCTGGAGCGCATGACGGCCCGCCTGCTGCTGCGCCTGGGCTTGCGCGGTGCCTTTATGAGCAACGTGGTGGGCTGGGTACTGCCCTTCGTGCTCGAAAAGATTTTTCAGGCGGCGCGCACCAGCGGCCTGCTGGCCAAAATAGAGGCTAACCCCACCGTGGCCGATACCCTGGCCCGCGTGGAGGAGCTGCGCCACGCCGCCGCCCGCCTCATTTTCCCCGATGGCGACACCGGGGCTGTGGTGCTGACGGATGAGGAGGCGCGGGAGATGCTGGCGCGGCAATCGGAGGCGGCAGAAGTAGAAAAAATTTAAAAAAGCTAACGTTTTAATGGGCAAGCTACAAAGCCACCTATCATGCTGAGCGAAGCTGAAGTGTCTCTACCGCTTCGTTGCTAGCGTCAGTATTTAGCCAGCTAAAGAGATGCTTCGACTCCGCTGCGCTCCGCTCAGCATGACAAGACGGTCTTAATACCCCTCACCCAGCTCCACCAGATTTTCCAGCGGCCGGCCGGCGTGCAGGCGCGCCAAATTGCGCACCAGCTGGTCGATTTTGCCTTCGGCCTCGCGGGGCTGGCCGCCACCGGTGTGCTGGGTCAGTAGCACATTAGGCAGCGCCCAGAGCGGATGGCCAGCCGGGATGGGCTCGGTGGCCGTAACGTCGAGCACGGCTCCGCCGAGGCGGCCGGCCTGCAAGGCTGCGATGAGGGCGGGCTCGTCGGTGGTGTTGCCGCGGCCCACGCTGGCGTAAATGGCATCGGGGCGCATAGCGGCCACCAGCTCGGCCGAGAAAAAACCATCGGCGCTGCCCGGCAGGCAGTTTACTACCACGTCGGTTTCGGGTAGCGCGGCGGCCAGCTCTTCTTTAGTATGCAGCTGCGCCTGCGGGTCGCGGCGGGCCAGAAACCGCACCGCGCAGCCAAAGCCGCTGAGCTGCTCGCGCACCGTCTGGCCGATGGTACCCGCGCCGAGTATCACTACCCGCTTGCCGCGCAGCAAGCCCTGGCGGCCGCGCACCTCTGCTCCTACCCACTGCTGCTTTTCCTGTAGCAGTACCAACTCGGGCAGGCGGCGGTAGAGGGCCAGCAGGCCGGCTACCATCGTCTCAGCGCAAGCCCAGGCAAAAAAGTCGCCCATGTTGGCCACCGGCGCGGCCAGCTGCACGCTCCGGTAGCGGTCAAAGCCCGCCGAGTCTATCTGCCAGAATTTGAGCTGCGGCAGCGGCCCGGCCGTGAGCCAAGCGGGCGGCGGGTTGCCAAATAAAACATCAGCCGATTGCAAGGCCGACTGGGCCTGCTCGGCGGGCAGGTCGGCGCTGAAGGTTACTTCTGCCTCGGCGGGCAACTGCTGTTTTAGATATTGGCGCGCGGCCTCATCGAGCGCGGTGTACACAAAGATTTTCATAGAGTAAGGCAAAAGAAGGCAGCTGAAATTATGGAAGCCCAACGAAAACAGGCACCCGCGAACTATTCACGGGTGCCTGTTTTTCAACTAACTAGGCAATTGGCTACGCTTGGCGGTCAATGCCTTTGCTGTCGTTTTTCAGGTCTTCCTCGGGCGAGGTGGTACCGCCTTGCAGCTGGCCGGCGGCGGCCAGCAGGGCGTCGCCCAGCTTCTCCACGTGGGTGCGGGTGTTGCCTTCGGCGAAGTGCGCCACGCGGGCGGTTTCGGTGCCCAGGTGATGTACCAGGCGGCCCACCTGGTCGCCGTCGTAGGTGCCGCTGTTGAGCAGCGCCTTCAGGGCTTGCAGGTCGGTCACGAGCTGGTGAAACTCGGGGTTGTGAGCGGCTTTGAGGTCTTCAATCCAGCGTTGCAGGTTGTTGTCGATGCCCGCTTTGCCGGCTTCGTCTTGCAGGTCGCCGGTGAGGAGCTTCACGGCGCTTTCTAGGTGTACCTGGTGCTGCGTTTCGGTCTTTTCCATGAGGTCAGGAGAGTGTTTTGGGGAGGGAGTACTCCTGTGCCCAAACGGAAAGTAGCCGCCGAGGTTGGCCGCCGCGCCCCTGCTGCAATAAAAATGCCTCCCCATTTAGGGGAGGCATCACACTACTAATCAAACACAAATCGAAAGGTTAAACGCTAGTAATAAGTCGATAATGATAAACTAAAAACGGGTAGTTACTCTATTTTGCTCATGCGCTCCTTCACGGCCTCCAAGGCCACGCGCATGTTCACGATGTCGGCGCGGGCAGCTTCCTGCTCCTTCAGGTTGGTGTCGATGGAGTTGTTGTACTGCTGCAATTCGGCGGCGTTGGCGGCCAGCTGCTGCTGGATTTCGAGCTTGCGGGCCTTGTTCCGTTCGATGTCCTTCTTAATGGTGTTGGCCTTCTCAATCACGGCCATGTTGTTGTTTTGCGACTGCACCAGCGCCTTTTCGGCGTCGGCAATCTGGGCCATCAGGTCTTCGCGGTACATCGAGCGGGCAAAGTCCTTGAGGTACTTTTCGGCAGCGCGCCACTGGCTCGGCGTCGATTCGCGGCCCAGGTAGGCGTTGCCCAGGTCGATGCTCCACCACACGCCCGTGCCGGTGGGCAGCGCGTCGACGCGGCTGATAACGCGGATGGGCGTGGCCGAAATTTCGGGGATAATGACGCCGTCCATCGTCACGACGCCTTTGTTATTCTTCACTTTGCCCGGAAACTGCTCGCTCAATTGCTTTACCCACGAGGTTTCCACGCGCTTGTTATCGAGCTGAATGCTCACCTGCTGGCCTTTGCGCGGAATGTTGCCCACCGACTTATCGGCTTCCTCTACCGGCGAGCGCTGGGCCGAAACCCGCAGCCCTGCCAGCACCAGCAGCAGGACCAATAGTATTTTTTTGTTCATAATAACCAGAATTAAGCTGCTTACTAAATACGATAAAACGAAGTTTGATAACCGTTATTCTTTACGAATGGCCAAATTTAAGCAGCATATTCTGTATAAAAACAAGAAACTTGCATTTTTTTTAGTAAATCCGATTTTTTATAATTTAAGTACTATTCTCAGGGCTTTTGCGCAGCCAAAAAACCGGCAACAAAAGCCCGCCGCCGTAGTTTAAGCTACCTATGTCTGAGCTGACCATTTGCCGCGCCGAGCACTTCAACGCCGCCCACCGCCTGCACAACCCGGCCTGGGATGAGGCCCGCAACCAGCAGGTTTTTGGCAAGTGCAACAACCCTAACTACCACGGCCACAACTACAACCTGGAGGTGCGCCTCACCGGCCCGCTCGACCCCGAGACGGGCTACGTCTATGACCTCAAGGCGCTGGGCACCCTCATCAAGCGCGAGGTGCTCAACCACTTCGACCACAAGAACCTGAACCTGGACACGGAGGAGTTTCGTGACCTCAACCCGACGGCCGAAAACATCGCCGTCGTTATCTGGAACCGGCTGCGCCCCGCCCTGCCGGCTTCGCTGAAGCTCGCGGTCACGCTCCACGAGACCGACCGTAATTTTGTAGAATATGATGGAGGAGCCTAACCCCGCGGCCCACGCCGACCACCCCGACGCCCACCTGCCGCCCGGCCTGCGCACGCCCCTGCGCCCCGATGCCTTTGCCCGCCCCGACGCTGATAAGATTGAGGCCATCACCGGCCATTTCCGCGCCATAATGGACGAGCTGGGCCTCGACCTTACCGACGACAGCCTGGCCGGCACGCCGCGCCGCGTGGCCAAAATGTTTGTGCAAGAGTGGTTTAACGGCCTCAACCCCGCCCTGCGGCCCGAGGTACGCCTGTTTGAGAACCGCTACGAGTACCAGCAGCTGCTGGTGGAGCGCGACATCACGGTGTTCTCGTGCTGCGAGCATCATTTCGTGCCCATCGTGGGCAAGGCGCACGTGGCCTACCTGCCTGGCAAGCACGTAGTTGGCCTTAGCAAGCTCAACCGTGTGGTGCAGTACTACGCCCGCCGCCCGCAGGTGCAGGAGCGTCTCACGCGCCAGGTGGCCGAGCACCTGCGCCACAGCCTCGGCACGCCCGACGTGGCCGTGCTCATCGAGGCCGACCACCTCTGCGTGATGAGCCGCGGCGTGAACGACACCAGCAGTTCCACGCTCACCAGCGAGTACGGCGGCCGGTTTCTGGAAGATGCGCAGTTGCGCAATGAGTTTCTGCGGCAGATTGGGAAATAACCGCTTGTCATTGCGAGCGCAGCGAAGCAATCGCACCTGTTGCGCGTCGCTTTTCGGGTGCAGTTCGGGTGCGATTGCTTCGCTACGCTCGCAATGACAAGCGTTATTTAAGAGCCCTATTTGCCCAGCAGCGGCCAGCTTTCGCACGGCTAATGTTTATTGCATTGTTTTCTAAACTAACCGCCAGCAGATAATAAACAACTACTTCATTGCCATGAGAATCCTCATCACCGGCGGCACGGGCATGATAGGCCAGCGGCTGGCCGAGCTACTGATAGACGGCGGCCACGACGTGGCCCTGCTCACCCGCGACCCGACCAAGAGCAGCCATTTCCGGCTCTTTGGCTGGGACCCGGCGGCGGGCACCATCGACCCCGCCGCCCTGCCTTACGCCGACTGCATCGTGAACCTGGCGGGCAGCAACGTGGCCGAGGGCAAGTGGACGACCGCCCGCAAGCAGGAAATTCTGCGCAGCCGCCTCGACGGCCTGGAGCTACTCCAGCGCGAGCTGGCCAAGAGCGACCACCACGTGCATACGCTGCTATCGGCCTCGGCTATTGGCATCTACGGCGACCGGGGCGACGAGCTGCTGCACGAAAACTCGCCCACCGCCGCGCCCGGCGACGACTTTCTGGCCGACGTGGTGCTGCAATGGGAAGCCGCCGCCCGCACCATCGAAGCGCCCGGCTTGCGCGTGATGCTGCCGCGCATCGGCATCGTGCTTAGCCCCGAGGGCGGCGCGCTGGTGCCCATCGCTAAAACGGTGCGTATCGGCGTCGGCGCGCCGCTAGGCTCGGGCCGGCAGTACATGAGTTGGATTCACCTCGACGACCTGTGCCGCCTGCTGGTGCAGATGCTGCGCGACGAGCTCTGGCACGGCGTCTACAACGCCGTGGCTCCGCATCCCGCTACCAACCAGGAGTTTACCGAAACCCTGGCCCAGGTGATGCACAAGCCCCTGGTGCTGCCCAAAGTGCCCGCCTTCGGCCTCAAGCTGGCCATGGGCGAGATGAGCGAAATCGTGCTGGGTTCGCAGCGCGTGAGCGCCGACAAGGTGCTCAGCCGGGGCTTTCAATTCGAGTTTGCGACGCTGCGCGCGGCGCTGGAGTCATTTTACGAGTAGCGCAGACTAAAAGTCCGCGCTACTACCCCAATATCACCTCCGTAGCCGCCGCCAAATCGGCCACGCGGGGCTCGTAGGCTACTGCTTCGCTTTGGCCCACCAGGATGCCGCGCACGCCTACCCGCGCCCCGGCCTCCAGGTCGCGGGCGCGGTCGCCTACTATCCAGCTCTGGGCGGGGTCGAGATGGAAGCGGGCAATGGCTTTTTCGAGCATCCCCGAATCGGGCTTGCGAAAGATGGATTCGCTCACCGAAGGGTGGTTTTCAGCAAAGTACAGAGCGTCGATAACATGGCCGCAGGCTTGTTGCAGGATGCTGTGGCACTCCTCCACCGCCGCGCGGGTGTAGAGGCCCTTGGCGATGCCCGCCTGGTTGGTAACCACCACGAGGTAGTAGCCGGCGGCCTTGAGGCGGCGCAAACTTTCGGGCACGCCGGGCACGAGATGGAAGCGCTCGGGCGTCCAGACATAGTCGCCCATTTCTTCGTTGAGGACACCGTCGCGGTCCAGAAATACGGCTTTATTCATGAATTTTGGCGGCTGATGGCTCTTGATTTTCTTGAAACAAAAGACAAAGCTACCGGCTACTAGCTGTCAGCCCACAGCCCAAACCTTATGCGTATTGCCATTATCGGCGGCGGCCTCACCGGCCTCACGCTGGCCTACTACATCCAGAAATCGGGCGTGGCCTACGACCTCTTTGAGGCTTGCGTGCGGCCGGGCGGCAACCTACTCTCGCCCCGCGAGGCCACCGGCTACCAGCTTGAAGCTGGGCCTAATTCCTTGTTGCTTAGCCCTGAGCTGGAAGAATTACTGACCGAGCTGGGTTTGCAGGACGCCATCCAGGAGGCGGCCCCGGTGAGCCAGCACCGCTACGTGCTGCGCCACGGGCACTACCAGGCGCTGCCCACCTCGCCGCCCAAGCTGCTGGCCAGCCCATTTTTTGGCTTCAAAACCAAATTCAATTTGCTGCGCGAGCTGCTGCGCCGCCCCGCCCCGCCCGTACCGGGCGAAACGGTAGCGGGCTTTTTTGAGCGGCATTTCGGGCCGGAGGTAGTCGAGTACGCCGTCAATCCGTTTGTGGCGGGCATCTACGCCGGCGACCCGCGCGAGCTGCTGCTCTCGCTCACCTTTCCGCAGCTGGCGGCGCTGGAGCAGCAATACGGCTCGGTGCTGCGGGGCTTCGCGGCTGCGCAAAAAGGCAAGACCGGCCAGCGGCGGCGCACCATCACGCTGCGCGGCGGCGTGCAAACGCTGACCGACGCGCTGGCCGCCCGCCTCACGCACTACCACCCCGGCCAGGCCGTAGTTGCAATTGACAATGAGCAAGTAGCAATGAGCAATGAGCAGACGGCTAGTAACCAGCCAGCCGCGTCTGCTTATCAGCTCCGATTTGCCGCCGACTTATTCACCAATTCACCAACTCACCCACTCACCGTTTACTCGCACCTGGCGCTGGCGGTGCCCGCCTACGCCGCCGCCGAGCTGCTGCGCCCGCTGCACCCGGCCGCCGCCGGAGCGCTGGCCGCCGTGCGCTACCCGCCCATGACGCTGGTGTACTCGGCCTACGACCGGACTCAGGTAGCGCACGAGCTGGCGGGCTTCGGGGCGCTGAATCCTAAGGTGGAAGGCACCTACTCGGCGGGCTCCATCTGGACGAGCTCGCTGTTTCCCGACCGCGTGCCGGCCGGGCAGGTGCTGTTTACCAGCTTCGTGGGCGGGGCGCAGTTTGCGCGGCAGGCCCAGGAGCCCGAGGCCGCGCAGCTGGCAGCGGTGCACACTGAACTAAGTCGGCTTTACGGCATCGCGGGCGCACCGCGCTGGCAGGGGCGCTACTACTGGCCGCGCAGCATTCCACAGTTCGACCAGCACCTGGCGGTGGCGCGAGCGGCCGTGGCTCCACTGGCTACCCACGGCATCGTGGCCGTAGCGAACTGGCAGGCCGGCGTGAGCGTACCCGACTGCGTGCGGCACGCCCGCAAGGTGAGTAGCGAACTGGCAAGCGGTGAAATAGGAAAGCAGTAGAGCAGCGCAACGGCTGCCCGTTGCCGTTGTCTTTCCGCTGATGATGTCCTTGTTTCACTATTTCACTACCTCACCATTCCACCGCCCCTATCTTTGCCCCCGATGAGTACACTGGCCGCCGGACTGGTCTTGATTCCGACGTACAACGAGCGGGAAAACGTTGAGCTGATAATTCGGGCGGTGATGGGGCTGCCCAAAGATTTTCACGTGCTGATTATCGACGACGGCTCGCCCGACGGCACCGGGGCCATCGTGCGCGGGCTGCTGGCCGAGTTTGCGGGCCGCCTTTTTCTGGAGGAGCGCGCCGGCAAGCAGGGCCTGGGCACGGCCTATATCTTCGGCTTTCGGTGGGCGCTGGCGCGGGGCTACGAGTTTGTGTTTGAGATGGATGCCGACTTTTCGCACAACCCCCACGACCTGCTGCGCCTGCACGAAGCCTGCGCCGTGCAGGGCTACGACCTGGCCATCGGCTCGCGCTACAGCGACGGCGTAAACGTGGTAAACTGGCCCATGAGCCGGGTGCTGATGTCGTACTTCGCCTCACGCTACGTGCGCGCCATCACGGGCATGCCCATCCACGATGCCACGGCGGGCTTCAAGTGCTACGCGGCCCGCGTGCTGCGCGCCATCGACCTCACCAAAATTCACTTCGTGGGCTACGCCTTCCAGATTGAGATGAAGTGGCTGACCTATAAGCTCGGCTTCCGCATCAAGGAAGTGCCCATCATCTTCACTGACCGCACCCGCGGGCAGTCTAAAATGTCGTCGGGCATCTTCAAGGAAGCTCTGTTTGGCGTGGTGCAGATGAAGCTCAGCAGTTGGGTGCATCCGCCCAAGCGGGTAGTGGGATGAGTGAGTGAGTGACGTTTGTCATGCTGAGCGCAGCGCAGCGGAGTCGAAGCATGACAAACGTCTTCCTACCCTAAACCGACCTCCTTGCGTATGCCCAGGGCCGACCCTGCCGCATGGAAACTACCCCGCTGTTCTGGATTTTATTTAACCTGCTCATCATCGGGCTCTTGCTGCTCGACTTGCTGGTTTTCAACCGCAAGGCCCACGCCGTGACGCTGCGCGAGTCGCTGCTCCAGACGGCCGGGTGGGTGACACTGGCGCTGGGCTTCAACTACTTCGTGTACCGGAGCCTGGGCCACGAGGCGGGCCTGCAATGGCTGACCGGCTACCTGGTCGAGGAGGCGCTGAGCGTGGACAATTTATTTGTCTTTCTGCTCATTTTCAACTACTTCAAAGTACCGGCCGAGTACCAGCACCGGGTGCTGTTCTGGGGCATTCTGGGGGCGTTGGTGCTGCGGGCCTTGTTTATTGTGGCGGGCGCGGCGCTGCTGGCCAAGTTTCATTTTCTGTTTTACATCCTGGGCGCGTTTTTGGTGTACACAGGCATCCGCATGGCTTTGAGCGGCGGCGAAGACCCTGATGTAGACCCGCAGAACAACCCCGTGGTGCGGTTTCTGCGGCGGCACTTGCCCATCACCACGCAGTTCGACAAGGGCAATTTCTTTACCTACCGCGACGGCGTGCGCTTCGCCACGCCGCTACTGGTAGTGCTGGTGATGGTCGAAACTACCGACGTGGTTTTTGCGGCCGACTCTATCCCGGCCATCCTGGCCATCTCGCGCAATACGTTTATCGTGTACACGTCCAACGTGTTTGCCCTGCTCGGGCTGCGCTCGCTGTACTTCGCGCTGGCGCGGCTCATGGCGGCGTTTCACTTTTTGAATTATGGGCTGGCGCTGATTCTGATTTTTATCGGCGGCAAGCTGCTGGCCGAGGACTTTTTGCGCGCGCACTACCAGCTGGAAATCCCCGTGCCGGTGTCGCTGGGCGTGGTGGGCGGGCTGCTGTTGGGCTCGGTAGTGGCCTCGCTACTGTGGCCCAAAAAGGAAGCAGTGTAGCGCGGACTTTCAGTCCGCGAATGGCTACGCTTATCACTTTGCGGACTAAAAGTCCGCGCTACGCCCTAACATCTGCCCGTTTTCCAGCTTTCTTATTCCGACGTTCCACCCTCCTGCCCTGCTCCCCTTGTCCTCCTCCCTGGCCGCCCACGTAGCCCACGGCTTCGCCCAAACCCCCAAGACGCTTTCCTCCAAGTACTTCTACGACGCGGCGGGCAGCCGGCTGTTTCAGCAGATAATGGCCTTGCCCGAGTACTACCCCACCCGCACCGAACTGGGCATTTTCCAAACCCAAGGCGCGGCCATCGTGCGGGCGCTACGGGCGGGCACGGCCGCCGGGCAGCCGCTGGCCGTAGTAGAGCTGGGCGCAGGCGACGGCCTCAAAACCAAGCTCTTGCTGCGCGAGCTACTCGCCCAGCCAACGGCCGCGTTTACCTACGTGCCCGTCGATATTTCGCCCTCGGCGCTCGATGAGCTGGTGGCCTCGCTGCAGCAGGAACTGCCCGCGCTGCCCACTGCGCCGCTGGCGGCCGAGTATTCCGACGCCCTCACTACCCTGGCCGCGCGGCCCGAGGCCAAGGCAGTGCTGTTCCTGGGCTCCAACATCGGCAACTTCGGGCCGGCCGACCGCGAGGAGTTTCTGCGCTCGCTGGCTGCGCCGCTCACGCCCGCCGACCGCCTGCTCGTGGGCTTCGATTTGCGCAAAGACCCGCGCCGCATCCGGGCCGCGTACGACGACGCGCAGGGCGTCACGGCCGAGTTTAACCTCAACCTACTGCGCCGCTTCAACGCTGAGCTCGACGCCAATTTTGAGCCTGAACAGTGGCAGCACTACCCCGACTACGACCCCAGCACCGGGGCCATGCGCTCGTGGCTGGTAAGCCGCCGCGCCCAGACCGTGCATATCGGCGTGCTCGGGCGGGCCTTCGAGTTTGACGCCTGGGAAGCCATTCACACCGAAAATTCTTTCAAATTCACCCTACCCCAGATAGCCGAATTGGCCGATGCCGTGGGGCTGCGGGTGGTCGAGGTTTTTCAGGATGCGGCCGGCGACTTCGCCGACGTGGTGCTGGCGCGGGCGTAATTTTGTAACGGTTCATTTTTCTCCGTCATGCTGAGCGCAGCGGAGCGGAGTCGAAGCATCTCTTTCGCAGCACTAACCTAAATGTTAGGGGTTACTATGCCAAAGAGATGCTTCGGCTCCGCTGCGCTGCGCTCAGCATGACCCGTTTTTATTCCTACTGATTTCTATGAAAGCGCACCTTCGCCCGACTATTCTGCTCGCCTACCCCGTCGTGCTCAGCCAGTTGGGCCACGTACTGGTGGGCGTGTGCGATTCCGTGATGGTGGGCCAGCTGGGCAAGCTACCGCTCGATGCTGTGGGCATGGGCGTGAGCGTCACGACCCTGCTCATGGTGCTGGGGCTGGGCATCAGCATGGGCTCGGTGCCGCGCGTGGCGGCGGCCAACGGGCGCGGCGATGAGGCCTTTCTGGGCCGGCTGCTGGTAGGCACGGTGTGGCTCAACGCGCTGGTAGGCGTGGCGCTGCTGGGTTTCAGCCAGCTCTTGCCGCTGGTGCTGCCGCTGCTCAGGCAAGCGCCCGAGGTAGTGGCGCTGGCCGCACCCTGGGTACGCGTGGTGGGCTGGTCGCTGCTGCCCTTGATGGTGTTTCAGGGCTTCCGCGAGTGGGCCGAGGGGCTTGGGTTGACCAAGCAGGCTATGTACCTCTCCATCGCGGGTAACGTAGTGAACGCGCTGCTCTGCTACGCGCTCGTTTTCGGGCACTTTGGCGCGCCCACGCTGGGCCTCATGGGGGCGGCCTGGGCCACGCTGATTTCGCGCATCGGCATGGCCGCCTTGATGGCGCAGTACGTACTGCGGGCCGACAGGCTGCGCACCCGCCGCCCCGCCGAGGCCGGTGCCTGGCTACGCCCCGGCCTGGCCGAGCTGCGCGGGCAGCTGGCGCTGGGCCTGCCCATCGGCATGCAGATGATGCTGGAAGTGGGCGCGTTCAGCGCCTCGTTTCTGATGATAGGCTGGCTGGGCGTAACGCCCCAGGCCGCCCACCAGATTGCCATCAACGTAGCTTCCGTAACGTACATGGCGGCTACCGGCATTGCGGCGGCGGCCACCATCCGGGTGGGCAGCCTGCGTGGGGCCGGCGACTTGGCCGAGGCCCGGCAGGCGGGCTTTGCGGCCTACTGGCTAGCGTTTGGCTTTATGAGCGCGATGGGCTTGCTGCTGCTGGCGCTGCGCCACATCATCCCGGCGTTTTACAACGATGACCCGCTGGTGCTGGCGCAGGCGGCCACGCTGCTGGCCATCGCGGCGGCCTTTCAGGTGTCGGATGGCTTGCAGGTGGTGGGGCTGGGCGCGCTACGCGGCCTGGAAGATGTGAAAGTGCCCTCCGTGGTGGCGCTGCTGGCCTACTGGGCGCTGGCGCTGCCCATCGGCTACGGCCTGGGCTTTGGGCTGCACATGGGCGCGCCGGGCGTGTGGCTGGGTTTGCTCACGGGGCTGTCGGTGGTAGCGGTGCTGCTGCTGCTGCGCTTTCGCCGCCGCAGCCAGGCGGGCGCGCTACCACCCACCGCGCCCACCGGCCCGGCCGAGCTGGCCAAGGCTGATGAACTGCTGGTGCTAGGCCAGCCGGCTGGTTAGGTAGCCCAAGCTGCGGCTATCTAACCAGCTTAAGCCAGGTATACGCTTCACCGCGCCGACACTTTTTGCGTTTGGCGGGCGTTGGGAACGCAGGCCACTTGGGCCGCTTTTCCTACCCATGCTTCATCAACTGGTTGCCGGCGCGTTGCTCGTGCTGGCGGGTATTTTCACCACCACCGCCCACGCGCAGGCCAATACGAAGGGCGGCGCGCTGCACTGGTCGGCCAGCCGGCCGCTAGTGCTGGCCGATTTTAAGGGCCACCCCCGCCCCGGCGAAACGCACGCAGCGCTCACCTCGGCTACCATCGTGGCCGAGGTAGCCTGCAAGGGCGGGCAGTTTACGGGCCACGTGCAGGCGGCCTTCGACCCCACCGTGTCGTGGTGGCGCGAGCCAGCCACCGCCACGCCCCGGCTGCTGCGCCACGAGCAGCTGCACTTCGACATCACGGAGGTGTATGCCCGCCGCCTGCGCCAAAAGCTGGCCGCCGTGCGCGTGCCCTGCGCCCAGTTGGGTAGCGCCTTCGAGCGCCTCGCCCAGGGCGTGTATGCCGACTGGGAAAAGGCTGAGCAACAGTACGACCACGATACCAACCACGGCCTCAAGGCCGAGCCGCAGGCGCAGTGGGAAGCCCAGGTGCAGCAGCAGCTAGCCGAGCTGGCCGCCTGGGCCGACAAGGAGGCGTGACGCAAAATAGCGCGGACTTCCGGCTTTGCGAGTAATATGCTCTTACTAGCAAAGCCGGAAGTACGCGCTACAAAAT
>CAXYJY010000025.1:0-125310 GCA_964277755.1 uncultured Hymenobacter sp. | reverse complement strand
GCGGCCCCGGCCGCCAGCCCCTAAATTAACGTGGGGGGGGGGGGGGGCGGGGCCATCGGCAGCGTAGTCGGGAAAGAAAATCTCGGTCATAAAAAAGCAGCGCGCCGAGCCCGGCGCGCTGCTACTAGCTTATTGCGTAAGAGCTTACACTACTAGTATCGTTTCGCCGTGCTGGCTGGTGTCGAGGCCGTGGGCCTCATTCTCGGCATTTACCCGGATGGGCACTATCAGGTTCGTAACCTGGTAGAGCAGCCACGAGCCCCCAAAGGTAAACGCGCCCACGAGGAGCAGCGTGAGCAGATGCATAAGCAGCAGGTGCGAGCCGCCGCCCGTGAAGAGGCCGCCCTTCTGGGCAAAGAGCGCCGTGGCCAGCATCCCCACGATGCCGCCCACGCCATGGCACGGAAATACGTCGAGCGTGTCGTCGAGCGTCGTGCGGTTTTTCACGCTCACCGCCGCGAAGCTTACGCCCGAGGCCAGGATGCCGATAGCCAGCGCCGGCCCGTAGGCCACCAGCCCCGCCGCCGGCGTAATGGCCACCAGCCCGACCACGGCCCCGATGGCCGCGCCCATCGCCGAGGGCCGCTCGCCGCGGGCCGACTCCAGCAACATCCAAGTGAGCATAGCAGCGGCTGAGGCCAGGTGCGTATTGAAAAACGCCTGCACGGCCGTGGCGTTGGCCCCGAAGGCCGAGCCGGCGTTGAAGCCAAACCAGCCGAACCACAGCAGCCCGGTGCCCAGAATTACGAAGGGTACATTCACCGGCACGTGGGCGTGGCCGTCGAGGTGCACGCGGCGGCGGCCAATGGCCATCGCGCCCGCCAGCGCCGCAAAGCCTGCCGAAATATGCACCACCGTGCCCCCCGCAAAGTCTAGCACGCCCCACTGCGCCAGAAAGCCATCGGGGTGCCAGGCCCAGTGCGCCAACGGGCAGTAAATGAGTAAGCTAAAGAGGCAAATGAAAATGAGGTAGCCCCAAAACCGGATGCGCTCGGCAAAGCCCCCGCTAATGAGCGCCGGGGTGATAATGGCAAACTTGAGCTGAAACGCCGCGAATAGCACCAGCGGCATCGTCGGCCCCAAGCGTGGGTGCGGCGCGGTGCCCACGTTGTTGAACATAAAAAACGTGCGCGGGTCGCCAATCACGCCCCCAATGTCGTCGCCGAAGGCTAGCGAGAAGCCCACCACGTACCACAGTACTGAGATGATACCCAGCGCGATAAAGCTTTGCAGCATGGTCGAAATGACGTTGCCCCGGCTCACCATGCCGCCGTAGAAAAACGCCAGTCCCGGCGTCATAAACAGCACGAGGCCCGAGGCAGTGAGCATCCAGGTCAGGTCGGCGGGCTGAAAGGCGTTGGAGGCGGCCTCGGGGTGGTGCAGGGGCACGAAGGCGGCCAGGCACGCCAGCACCAGCAACAGTAGCAGTGATAAGCGAGCTAATAAAATCTTGCGTGGCATAAATACAGTTTTTAGCAAAATGACCTGTGCGAAGATAGGGGGTAGCCGCTTTTTTTATAATTAATTATAAAATTCAACCTTTTACAAAGGGGGTACTCTTACTGATTGCATACTATCTATAGCAAGCATATATTACTGGAGTAATCTGCGTTGCGCTACTGCAAGCTGTACGGGACGTGCTACTCAAAACCTGGAACACTGGCTAGTCTGTCTTGACGAATATAACTATACCTCTAATTAATTGCGCTAACTGCGTTCGGTGCGTTGTCGGCTCAGTCATCGCTGCAAAGCTTGTGAGTAGGTAATTACTCACCAATAGTAAAATTGGCGGAGCGGATACTGAAAATAATAGCTTGCGAAAACCATATCGGTATCGATTGCACAATCGATACCGATATGGTTTCTGAGTTTTTGTAGGCGTGATTGCCCTGCGGTGGGTTGCGTGGGCACTGCCTTAGCTGATAACGTTGCTTTTGCGGCTGCTTCGACTACCAGCGTTTCGGCTGGCATGGCAAAGTTTGACAACGCGCTGAAATTGAATTTTATTGCTATCGGCCTTTAGAGAATTGCCGGGCGCGGCTGGCCAGCATTGTTACCAGGTTCCTTTTTCTTTTCCACCCAATTTTTCCCTACATGAGGCATTTTACTCATTTGCTGCCTGGGCTGCTGCTCGGGCTCAGCACCCACGCCCTGCACGCCCAAACCGTGGCCACTATGGTGCAAGCCGAAGTGGGTACGCTGGGCTTCGACTGGGGCACCGCCACTAATACTGGCGTTACCTACATCACCGTCAACCCTTCAGCGACGCTTAACGCGGGGGCTCCCGGCTCGGCGGCTCGGGTGGCCAGCTACTCGGTTACGTTTCCGGCGGCGGGCACCTACGACCTTTACGCCCGCGTGCTAGTGGGGCCGGGGGCCTTCGGCGACGACAGCTTTTTCTACGGCAATGGCTTCGGGAGCCAGCCCAATGCCGTGGATGCTAACTGGATAACGGTCAACGGACTGGCTGCGGCGGGCTACACGGCTGCCACTGATATCGTACAGGGTGCGGGCACGGCCGGCACGCTGGTCTGGAAGTGGATAAACCTCTCGAAGCTTGGCCTGGCCGGCAGCGGCAGCGAAACGCCCATCACGTTTGTGGTGCCCGCCGGTGGCCTCACCCAAACCTTCCAGATTGGCGCTCGTGAGGACGGCTTGCAGTTCGACAAGCTCGCCTTTGCGCCTACCAATGAGTACTATACGGTAGCCAACCTCGACAACGGGCAGGCCGGCTCCGTGACGCCGCCGCCCGCGCCCTACGTGCCTACCGGGCCGCCGATGGCCACCGGCAAATCGAAGTTTCTGGGCGGCATCTGGAGCCCCGCGCAGCTCAATAACTTCACGGCCTACTGGAACCAGGTGGTGCCCAGCAACGTGGGCAAGTGGGGCAGCGTGGAGGTAACGCGCAACGTGTTCAACTGGACCGACCTCGACGCGGCCTATAAGCTGGCCAAGGACAACGGCTTCCCGTTCCGCTTTCACGTGCTGACGTGGGGCGCGCAGCAGCCCACCTGGATGGATAAGCTCTCGCCGGCCGACCAGCTCATCGAAATCAAGCAGTGGTACGCGGCCGTGGCGCAGCGCTACCCCGGCATCGACATCCTAGAGGTAGTGAACGAGCCGCTGCACCAGCCGCCCGGAACCTCCAGCAACGGCGGCGACTACGTAAACGCGCTGGGCGGCAACGGTGCCACCGGCTACGACTGGGTACTGACGGCCTTCCGGCTGGCCCGCCAGTATTTCCCCAATACCCGGCTGATGCTCAACGACTACAGCGTGGAAAACTCGCTGACCAGCGCCAATCGCTACCTGGCGCTCATCAAGCTGCTGCAACGCGAAAACCTGGTTGATGCCATTGGCATTCAGGGGCACTCGTTTTCTACGTATGGCACGGCCAGCGCCACCATTACGAACAGCATCAATACTATCGCCACCTGCGGGTTGCCGCTCTACATTACGGAGCTCGACATTCACGGCGACGGCTCGGGCAACGACGATGCCGCGCAGCTGGCCGAGTACCAGCGGGTGTTTCCGCTGTTCTGGGAAAACCCTAATATCAAAGGGGTGTCGCTGTTCGGCTACCTGCCGGGCACCTCGGATAACTCCTTTATGGCGTATTCCAACGGGGCCGAGCGGCCCGCCCTCACGTGGCTGAAAGGCTACGTGCGCGGTACCACGCTGCCCTGCAACGTCTCGACCAGCGCCCGCCTCACCAGCCCCACGGCGGCCGGCGCTACCAACGGGGCCATCAACCTGATGGCCCAGGGCGGCGGCACGGTGGCCTACACCTACGCCTGGACCGGTCCCAACGGCTTCACGGCCAGTACTGAAGACCTCACGGGCCTGGCCCCCGGCACCTACTCGGTGGTAGTGTCGGCCCCCAGCAGCAATTGCAGCACTACCAGCCAGTTTGAGCTGACCGCCCTGCCCACGCTGGCGAGCTTCTCGCCCGCTACTGGCCCGGTAGGCACGAGCATCGTGCTCACTGGCACCGGTTTGGGCGGGGCCACGGCCGTAACCCTCAACGGCAGCCCGATGCCGGGCTTTGTGGTGAACTCGCCGACCCAAATCACTGTGAGCGTGCCTGCGGGCGCCAGCTCGGGGCTGATTGTGGTGACCACGCCCGGCGGCGTGGCTACGTCGGTCACCGCGTTTGCCGTGGTGCGGCCGCTCACTACCTGGATGGGCGCGGCGAGCACCGACTGGAACAACAGCGCCAACTGGTCGGCCGGCGTGCCTACTAGTGAAACCGACGCGCTCATCGGCGCGGGCCGCGCTACTTATCCGGTTATCGCCGGCGGCACGGCCTCGGCGTTCGGGCTCACCATTGCCAGCGGCGCTACGCTGAACCAGAGCGGCGGCACGCTCAGCCTGGCAGGTAACCTGCTGGCTAACGGCAGCTTTGCGCCCACCGGCGGTACGGTGGCTACCACCGGCACCAGCCCCCAAATGCTGGGCGGCAGCAGTGCGCTGGCGCTGCAAAACCTGACCATCGGGGCGGCTGGGGCCGTCCTCGGCACCCCGGCCAGTTGGATGGGTACACTGACCTTGACCGGCGACCTGGCCACCAACGGCCAGCCCCTGACCTTGCGCTCCAGCGTGAGCGGCGGGGCAGTAACCGACGCGCTGGTGGTGAACAGCGGCGGCGGGGTAGTGGGCCCGGCCACCGTGCAGCGCGCCATCGACCCCAGCCTGAACCCCGGCCTGGGCTACCGCCACTTTAGCCCGCCCGTGAACTACACGACCGTGGCCGACCTAGCCACCACGGCCACCGGCGGCAGCTTCGTGCCCGTGCTCAACCCGGCTTACAACAGCGCGGCCGTGCCAGCCAACGTGACGCCGTTTCCCTCGGTTTTCAAGTACGACAACAGCCTGCTGGGGCAGACCAACAACCTGAGCGGCTTCGACAAAGGCTGGGTGTCGCCCACCAGTCCTGACGACCTGCTGATGGCCGGTAACGGCTTCATTGCCAATATCGGGGCCAGTGAAGTAGTCGATTTCCAAGGCACGCTCAATACCGGCGATTTCGTGGTGTCCATCCTCAGCAGCCGGCCCACCTACGCCGACGGCGGCTGGCGGCTGCTCGGCAATCCCTACCCTTCGCCGCTGAACCTGGCGCAGTTTTCCTTCGAGATGTACAACCTCGAGAACGCCATGTACACCTACAGCAGCACCGGCCCCTACGTGGGCCAGTACCGCAGCTACGTCAATCGCATCGGCAACCCGACCGTGGCGATGGGGCAGGCGTTTTTCGTGCGGATAGCGGCCGGGCGGGGCAACGGCGCAGTTACATTTCGTAATAATCAGCGCCTCACCGCGCCCAGCACCGCCACCTTGCAGCGCCCCACCGCCGATACCCGGC
The DNA here is from genome assembly GCA_964277755.1 of uncultured Hymenobacter sp. Taxonomy (GTDB): domain Bacteria; phylum Bacteroidota; class Bacteroidia; order Cytophagales; family Hymenobacteraceae; genus Hymenobacter. The sequence continues at coordinate 119,948 of CAXYJY010000025.1, read as the reverse complement.
CGCTGGTGCAGCTGACTTTGCAAGGCAGCGGCAGCCCGCTACTCGACGAGACTACCGTGTACTTTGAGCAGGGTGCTACCGCTGGTTTCGACAGTGCCTACGATGCCGAAAAACTCACCAACCCCACCGGCCTCAACCTGGCCTCGGTGGCGGCCGGCACCAGCCAAGCCATCAACGGCCTGCCGCCGCTGAGCGGCCCCACCACCGTGCCCCTGGCCGTGAGCGTGCCCACGGCGGGTACCTACGTGCTACAAGCCACCGCTTTGGCTAACCTGAATACTACGGCGGTGTACTTACTTGATGCCGTTACCGGCCAGCAGGTTAACCTCAAGCAGCAGGGTAGCTACTCATTCGTGGCCGGTAGCGCGGGCGCGCAGGCCGGGCGTTTCTCGCTTAGCTTCGGGGCGCAGGTGCTGGCCACGCAGCCCGGCTTCACGGCGGCCGGCGTGAGTGTCTTCCCGAACCCCGCCCACGGCCAGCTAACGGTGCTGGTGCCCGGCGTGAGCGGGGCCGCTCAGGCCCGGCTGGCGCTTTGCAACGTGCTGGGCCAGGTCGTGCGCGAAACCACGCTAGCCCTGCCCGCTGCCGGCGGGCAAGCTGGTTTCGACGTGGCCGGGCTGCTGGCGGGCGTGTACGTGCTGCGCGTGCAGGCCGGTGGCACCACCGTGGCCAAGCAGGTAGTGGTCAACTAGCGGCTGCGCAAGTAGTAAGTAATATTACTTCAAACGGTCTCGGTTGCCAGTGGCGGCCGGGACCGTTTTTTTCTGCCTCGGCCCGGCTTGCCGAAGTGGGGCGGCCTGTGTGCCGGGCGGTAGCTGGAGCGCGTAAGGCCAACGGTTCTTATAAATAAAGACTTGGGCGAATTGATGCTGAAATTTTTTTGCCACCAAAATCTAACTATCTGCCCGGATACCCGGTAAAAACGCGAGGCAGCGGTCTGCTACTCACTCCTTTCCCGTTGCCCCCGTAGTTATGACGCATAAATCCAAGTGGCTGCTATTTGCCCCGGCGGGGCTGATGGTCATCGGGGCCGGGGCCTGCCTCGTGAGCTGGGCCGGCACGCTCAAAGCCAAAGGCGCGCCCGCCAAAGAATGGGTGCCGGCCGGCACGGCCGCGCTGGTCGTGCTCAACGCCGGCGTCAGCATCTTCGGCCACGGCGTGGCCGAGAGCGTGCTATATCAGCTTAAAGAAAAAGAGCAGCCCAAGCCGGCATAAGGCCTCTAAACAAAAAATCCCCGGCGGCTGGCCGGGGATTTTTTGTTTTTATCGAAAGCGAAGAGTTAGCAAAAACTACTCGGTTTTTGCTTCCATTTTGCCGGTCGCCTTTACGGTTTCTTTGCCAGCCTTCTGGGTGCCGCGCTTTACAGCGCTTTTGGTTTTCTTGAAGCCTTTCTTGATGCCACGGCCAGCCTTTTCGGCTACGTTGCCAGCGGCGTCTACCGTGTTGTCGAGAGCTTTGCCGGTGTTGGTTTTGCCGGTCTTGGTTACGGTTTTCATGTCGCCTTTTTCGGTCACGATTTTTTTCGTGCCATTGTCGCGCACCTTCACCGTGGTTTCGGGGGTTTGGGCAAACGAAGCGGTGGTAAAGGCGCAGGCGGCGAGCAGCAGAATTGCGTTTTTCATGATGTGAGGGGGAGAGTAAGGTGTTTCCCTGGCCTTCTACGCGGCCCCGAAAGCAGGGTTGTGAGCGCGCAGCGGCCCGGCGCGACCAATCTTTCAAAGCCCGTGCCAAAATCGACTAACCTGCACGGTTCATCTGGGTAATAACAAGGAGCTATCGCCGTAGCTCAGAAAGCGATAGCCGTGCTCAAGGGCGTGCTCATACACCGTGCGCCAGCCCGGCCCCAGCAGCGCCGACACCAGCAGCAAAAGCGTGCTTTCGGGCTGGTGAAAATTGGTAATCAGCCCCTGCACCAGCCGAAATCGGTAGCCAGGGGCGATGAGCAACCGCGTGCTGGCCTCCAGCGCATCGGTGCCCGTAGCGTCGAGGTGCGCCAGCAGCGCCTCCAGCGCCGCCTCGGGGCTGATGTCGGGCGCGTTCTCCTCATATGGCTGCCACTGCGTCACCTGCAACGTTTCCTGCCCCGGATGCCGCACCAGGCTGGCTCCCAGCCAGTAGAGGCTTTCGAGGGTGCGCAAGCTGGTGGTGCCCACCGCGATAACAGGCCGGGGCCGGTGCGCCAGCAACTGCCGCAGCAAGTCAGCCTGCACGATAATGGGCTCGGCGTGCATGGGGTGGCCGTCCATCGTGTCGGCCTTCACCGGCTGGAAGGTGCCCGCGCCCACGTGCAGGGTCACGCGGCCGGTGGCAATGCCGCGCTGCGCCAGCTCCTGTAGTAGCTCGGGGGTGAAGTGCAGGCCGGCGGTGGGCGCGGCTACCGCGCCCTCGTGGGCAGCGTACACGGTTTGGTAGCGCACGGCGTCGAGGGCGGTGTCGGGGCGGTGCAGGTAGGGTGGCAGGGGCAGGTGGCCGGCCGCCCGCAGCACCTCGGCAAAGGGCAGCGAGGCGGGCTGCCAGCGGAAGTTTATCAGGTTGTCGCCGCCTTCTTCCACGGCCTGCCGCTCGGCCCAGAGCGTGGCGGGCTGGCCGGCGAAGGAAAAGTCGAGCTGCACGGGGCCGTCTTTCCAGCGGCGGCCGTTGCCCACGAGGCAGCGCCAGGTAGCGGCCTCGGTTTGCTGCAAGGCGGGCTCCAGGGCGCGGTGCGGGGCCAGGGGCTCCAGGCAAAACAGCTCGACCACGCTGCCCGTGGGGCGCCTGGCCAGCAGGCGGGCGCGCACCACCTGCGTGTCGTTGAAGATGAGCAGCGCATCGGGCGGCAGCTCGGCGGGCAGGTCGCGGAAGGTCTTGTCGGTGATGACGCCGGCCCGGCTCACGAGCAGGCGGCTGGCGGCGCGGTCGGGCAGGGGCTCGGGGGCGATGCGCTCGGGCGGCAGGTCGTAGTGAAAATCCTGGATGCGGAGCTGGTGCGGGTCGGGCGCGGTGGGGGAGGACATAAGGCGGAATAGAACCAGAAACGACCGCAAAGGTCGGGCGCGGGCCGATGCTTTGGCGGGCCGGGCGGCGGTAGTCGGGCGATTAAGGCCGAACTTGCGGCCCCATTCCCTGCCTATGACGCGCTTCTTTCGCTTGCTACTGGGGCTGCTGCCGCTGGCCGCGCTGGCCCAGGCCCCGCCCGCGCACCCCTACGCCGATGCCGTGCGCCGCCGCATCGCCACCGCCCAGGACGAGCGCCGCACCGCCGCGCTGCTGCCCTACCTCACCGATAAAAAACCCGCCTACCGCGCCGCCGCCGCCGAGGCCCTGGCTTCGGTGCAAGACCGCGCCGCCGTGCCCGCGCTGCTGCCGCTGCTGCACGATGCCGCACCCGCCGTGCGCCGCGCCGCCGCCTACGCCCTGGGCCAGGCCGGCGACAGCACGGCCGTGCCCGCCCTCAGCCAGCGCCTCGCGCAGCCCGAGGCCAACGCGCTGGCCCGCCGCGCGACTTATGAGGCGCTGGGCCGCTGCGTCACCCGGCAGTCGGTAGCCCAACTGTGGCAGCCGAAAGCAGCCGGGGCCGACAGCGCCACCGCGCCCGGCCGCGCCTGGGGCTTGTACCGGGCGGCCCTGCGCGGGCTGGCCCCGGCCGAGGCCGTGAGCCAGGCGACCAGGCTGCTGGGCCAGCCCAAGCAGGTGTTAGCCGCCCGGCAGGGCGCGTCGGCCGCGCTCACGCGGATGCGCGGGCAAGACTCGACGCTGGCGCGAATGGCGCTGCCGGTGCTGCTGAAGGCGCTGGATAGCGACCCGGATTATTTCGTGCGGGCCAACTGCGCCACGGCGCTGGGGCGGGTAGCCCGGCCTGTGGCGTATAGAGCGCTGTTGCAGGCAGCCAATGCAAATTATGCGTCCCTGAATCACGCGGCTAGTGCAGATGCTGACCATCGTGTACGTATCGCAGCGTTACGAGCACTACCTAGTAAGCTAGAAGACTTCAAAGAGTTTTTCTATTCAGACCTCGAATGCCCATTAGCACAAGAAGCGGTAACTGTTGCTGAGTGGTTTTTGAGGGCGCAGCATGACACTAGTAGTAATATTCCGGCGATGGTTACTCCAGTAGTAGTTACTTATACCAATCGACTGATAAACTCTGCCCGCCAAATCCGCCATTTTCGCGCCCGCGCCACGCTATTGCAAGCCGCCCTGCGCCACGCGCCCGCCGCCCAACGCCCGGCCGTGGCCGATACCATTCGCCGCCGCTACCAGCGCACGGCCAACCAATACGAAAAAGCCGCCCTGCTCACCGCCCTTGGCGAAGACCCGGCGCAGTTTGATTTTCTGGCCAGAGAAGCAGCCCTGACCACCGGCCCGCCCGTGGTGCCCGGCACCGCGCTGGCCGCTTTGGTGACTATGCGGGGCAGCAAGAATTTCCCCGCCGCCCGCGCGGCCGAGTTCACGGCCGCGCTGCGGCGGGCGCTGGCGGGCGGCGACGTAGCCCAGCTCAGCACCGCCGCCGAGGCCTACGCCGATGCCAAGCTGGTGCCCGCGCCCCAGCCCGAAGACCTGGCCGCCCTGCGCCAGGCCCGCGACAAGCTGAAACTGCCCAGCGAGATAGAGCCCTGGATTGCGCTGCAACAAACGCTCGATAAGCTGGAAAAAGCCCCGACGCCCACGCCCGTGCCGCGCGGCACGGCCAGCCAGCACCCCATTGACTGGGCCGTGGTGCAAAGCGTGCCGGTGGGCCAGCGCGTGCGCTTCGCTACCACGCAGGGCGCTATCGAGTTGGAATTGAAGGTGGCCGAGTCGCCCGGCGCGGTGGCCAGCTTCGTGAGCCTAGTGCGGCAGCACTTCTACGACGGGCTGTATTTCCACCGGGTGGTGCCCAATTTTGTGGCGCAGGGCGGCGACCCGCGCGGCGACGGCTCGGGCAGCACGCCCTACACCCTGCGCTCGGAGCTGGGGCCGCTCACCTACGGGGCGGGCGCGGTAGGCTTGGCCTCGGCCGGCAAGGACACCGAGAGCTGCCAGTTTTTTTTCACGCACCAGCCCACGCCGCACCTCGATGGCCGCTACCCGATTTTTGCGCAGGTAGTGCGCGGCCTCGACGTAGTGCAGCGCCTGGATATTGGTGACCGCATCACGGCCGTTACGCTACTCGCTACCCGCCCCACGCCGCCCGCGCGGGCCCCGAAAAAGAAATGAAGAAACCCTGGCTACTCGCCTGCCTCGTGCTGGCCGTCCTCGCCGACCTGGCCTTCACGTACGCCCAAAACCTGCGTCTGACCATCGACGGGGATTTGGCGGCCATCGTGGTGCCCCGCGCCGACTACGCGGCCGTGCTCCACGACCCCTTCGGGCTGGGTGTGCTGCTGGGCGATGGCTGGTATTCGGCCCCCAACCGGTTTTTTTCGCACATCCTGATGCGCGAATACTGCCTGCGCGCACCGCTGGCGCTGCAAGCCGTGGCCAGCCCCATCGCGAGCGTGTATGCCGCCATGGCCTTGCTCAACGTGCTGGTGCAGGCGCTGCTGCTCTACGTGCTGGGCTGGTACGCCAGCGGCACGCGCCGCCTGGGCAGCCTGCGCCTGTGGGTAGCAATGGCACTGATGGCCCCGTTTTTTCAGACTACGGGCTACAGCGGCCAGATGGCCATTGTAGATAACTCCTTTACGTACAATTTCTTCTACGCTATTCCGCTGCTGCTGCTGCTGCTGCTGCTGTGGCCGCTGTACCGGGCGGCCTGGCGCGGGCAGCCACTGCGACTGCGGTGGTACCAGCTGGTGCCCATGCTGCTGCTGAGCGTGGTGCTGGCCTTAAGCGGGCCCATCATTGGCGGGGCGGTGCTGGTGCTGCTGGCTGGCCTGGGGCTGCGCCTGGCCCGGCAGCAATGGCGGCGGCCGGCCGCCGAGCGGCTGCGCGGCCTGCCCTGGCCGGCGCTGGCCGTGGGTGGCTGGCTGGGCGCGTGGTGCGCCTACTCGCTCTACATCGGCCGGCACAACACCGAGAACCTGGCCGTGATAGTACCCGTGCTGCAACGCTACCAGTTGGTGCCGCACGGCATCTACGACGAGCTTACCAGTAAGCTGGGCTTGCCGCTGCTGGTGGCGGGCTGCCTGCTCAATGCGTGGGTTATCCGCCGCCAACTGCCGGCTACGTTTGAGAGCCAGCGGATTGGTAAAGTATTGCGCTGGGTGGGCTGGTTTGCGCTGGTGTATGTGGCGCTACTGCCATTGGGCGGCTACCGGCCCTACCGGCCGCTTATTCTGCGGCACGATTCGATAATGCCCATCACGATTGCCTTGGTGGGGTTCTACGCCTTGTCGGCCAGCTACCTGCTGCGCCAGCTAGAGGGCCGGGCGCGGCGCTGGGTTGGGCTGGCCGTGGCGGTAGTGGCGTTCGTGTTCATGTACGCCGACCGCCGCCTCTACCCGCGCCACGACAATGCCTGCGAGCGCCGGGCCCTGGCTACGTTGGCCGCAGCGGGCACGCAGCCCGTAGTGCGCCTGCCCGACGACTGCACCGTAATGTCGTGGGAAACCATTACCAACCCCAGCGAGTCGGTTACCAACGCGGAGCTGCTGCACTACTGGGGCATCACGCCGGGGCAAAAGCTGTATTACTACCAAGGCCAATAGCCTGCGCGGCTGACGGCTGCACTGCGCGGCTGGCTGCGCCTCAGGGGCCGGCTTTGGGCAGTTCTGTATCGTCACTGAGCTTTGCAAATTTAAAAATTCGAAGAAAAAACCAGTCAAAGCAACCATCTAAGAACGTACTGACTCTAGAAGCATTAGAAGAGGACCGGCCGGTTGGAGCCGGCGCTCTGGGAGGAAACGACGTAACAACCAGCCGTCGGAGCCTCGGGCCAGCTCAGGTATCGCAGCGCGGGCCGGGGTTCACTAGCTGATAAAAGAATGTCTACCAGTACTATCTATAAAACTGTTAGCCAGCGCGTGGCTATTGCGGTGCGAGTGCTGGCTGCCACGGCGGTGCTGCCCGAGCGGACAGTTGCGCGGCCGGCCACCCGGGTGGCCACGCGCCCACCCGCCCGGGCACCGCGCCCGGCGCGGCCGTGGGCGCTGCTGGCGCTGGTGCTGGCTGTGGGGGTAGGGCTGGGGCTCACGTTTATTCGCAAGTACCACGTGCCGCTCGATGGTGACATTGCGCCCATCGTGGGGCCGCGGGCCGACTACGCGCACGTGCTGCAAGACCCTTTTGGCTGGGAAGCCCTGGTGCACCAGCGCAGCTACGCGGGGCCCAACCGCTTTTTTGCGCACCTGGGTATGGTGCTGTATTTCCGCCACGTGCCGCTGGCGCTGCAAGCCTTTTTGCCGCCCATCGATAGCCTGTACGCCGCCGTGGCGGGCTTCAACGTGCTGGTGCAGGCACTGTTGCTGTACGTGCTGGGCTGGTACGCCAGCGGCACGCGCCGTCTGGGTAGCCTGCGCCTGTGGCTGGCTATGGCCCTGATGCTGCCCTTTTTCCAAACCACGGGCTACTACAGCCAGATGGGGATTATCGATAATTCGGCTACTTATAATTTCTTTTATGCCCTGCCGCTGGCGCTGCTGCTGGTGCTGCTGTGGCCGCTGTACCGGGCCGCCAGCCAGGGCCAGCCGGTGCGGCTGGCCTGGCCTCAGCTGGCCGCCATGCTGCTGCTGAGTGTGGTGCTGGCCTTCAACGGGCCCATCATCACGGGTACGGTGCTGGTACTGGTGCTGGGGGCTGAGCTGCACCTGGTGCGGCAGCGCCTGCGGTACCCGGCAGCCGAGTGGCTGCGCGGCCTGCCCTGGCGGCTGGTGCTGCTGTGGGGCTGGCTGGGGGGGCTGTGTCTGTATTCGCTCTACATCGGCCGCTACAACTCCGAAAACCTCACTACCTCGATGCGAACGCTGAGCGAGCGGTACCAGCTGCTACCCCTCGGCGTGTTTCATGCCCTCACCGACCGCCTGGGGCTGGGGCTGCTGGTGTTGGGCTGCCTGGCCAACGTGCAGCTTATTCGCCGCCTGCTGCCACCTACCACCCTGGGAGTGCGCATGTTGGGCACCCTGCGTTGGATAGGGCTTTTTGCGCTGGTATACAGCCTCTTGCTACCGTTGGGCGGCTACCGGCCCTACCGCCCGTATATTCTCAACCACGACTCGGTGCTGCCGATTATTATTGCGCTGGTAGGCTTCTACGGGCTGTCGGCCAGCTACTTGCTGCTACAGCTGCGTGGCCGTGCGCAGCGCTGGTATGGGGTGGTGGCGCTGGCTATCGCCTTTGTTTACCTCAATGCCGACCGCCGCCTCGTGCCGCCTGATAACAACAGCCGGGAGCGGCAGGCGCTGGCCTTGCTGGCGCAGGCCGGCCCGGCCCCCGTGGTGCGCCTGCCCGTCAGCTGCACCGTGCTGAGCTGGCAGCCCATTACCGAACCCCTGAGTTCGGTGACCTGCGCCGAATTGTTGGCCTACTGGCGCGTTACGCCGGGCCTGAAGCTATATTATTGCCCGGCTACCCCCAAAGTGACGCGCTAGCCGGGTGTGGCTTGCGCTACAATAAACCGGGCGGCGCGGGGCTTATGCGCTGAGTGGCAAAAATCTGGTCAGCAAGGGTTTAAATAGTAAAGGCTAACCTGCCGGCTGGTTGGCCCGTTGTTGACAGTCTTTGTCAACTGCTACCACTACTATGCTCCTTACCCTGCTGCTCGCCTTCCATAACGCTGCCTACTACCTCGAACGCCTGCAAGACCTGGCCGTGCTGTACGTGCCACGGCTGCTATCGGCGCTGGTGCTACTGGTAGTGGGCTGGTGGATTGTCAGCTGGGTTAGTCGGCTCGTGAACACAGCCACCTCGCGTTTCGACGTATCGCTGAGCTCGTTTCTGACCAGCCTCTTCAACATCGCCCTCAAGGTGCTGCTGCTCATTTCGGCGGCGGGCATGGTGGGCTTCGAAACCACTTCGTTTGTGGCCATCTTGGGGGCGGCTGGCCTGGCGGTGGGGTTGGCGCTGCAAGGCACGCTGGCCAACTTCGCGGGCGGGGTGCTGATACTGGCCTTTAAGCCCTTTACCGTGGGCGACGTTATTGAAAGCCAGGGCCGCACGGGCACCGTGCAGGCCATCCAGATTTTCAATACCATCCTGCTCACCTCGCAGGGTGATACCGTGATTCTGCCCAACGGTGCGACCTCTAACGGTGTCATCGTCAACAAGGCCCACCCCAAGCGGGCGCTGGTCGAAATTCAGCTGGAACTGCCCGCCGATACCGACCTTGCGGCCCTGCGCTGGCGCGCCCTGCCGCTACTGGAGCAGGAAGACCAGACCCTCGACGTGCCCGCCCCGCAAGTCAACATCGTGTCGCTCAAGCCGGGCGGTAGCCTTACGGTCTCGTTTCGGGCCTATACCCAGCCCGGCCAGGAAGAAGACGAGCGCAACCGGCTGATGGAGAAGCTCCAGCAGTTCTTCGCCAGCGAAGAAAAGCCAGCGTAAACTAGGCGGTTATACCGGCACTACGACCACTTTTTTGGTCTCGAAAAACTCTTCTTCAAAGAAATCCGGCAGGTCGACTACCCGCGTTACCAGGCCGCTTTCGGCGATTTCCTCGGCTAGGTCGCCACCTTTGAGGTAGTAGAGGCCAGCACTCGGCGCGGGGTGCTTCTTGTAGCTGTGCAGTATCCAGGGGTGAAAGGTGGCGAGGCGAGCCACGGCACGGCTCACCACGAAGTCGAATTTCTCGCGCACCTGCTCGGCCCGGATTTGCTCGGCCGTGACGTTGCTGAGGCCCAGCGCGCCGGCCATAAACTGCACGGCCTTAATCTTTTTGCCAATGCTATCGACCAAGTGAAACTTTACCTCGGGGAACATGATGGCCAGCGGCAGGCCCGGCAGGCCGCCGCCCGTGCCCACGTCGAGCACCGCACTGCCCGCCGGAAACTGCACCACCTTGGCAATGCCCAGCGAGTGCAGAATATGGCGCTCCATGAGGTTGTCTGTGTCGGTGCGGGCCACCAGGTTTATCTGCGCGTTCCAGGCTTTAAACTCGGTTTCAAGCAGAGCAAACTGCTTGATTTGCTGCGGGGTGAGATTAGGGAAGTATTTGGTGAGGAGGCTCATTCAGAAGTCACAAAGAAATAATAATGGACCGTCATGCTGAACGCAGTGAAGCATCTCTACCGCACCGTTGGAATAGAACCCAAGCGGTGCGGTAGAGATGCTTCACTGCGTTCAGCATGACGGTTCAACGCCAAGCTAATCAATTAAATAAACTCTTTCTTGTCCTTCACCATGTCGAAGAGCAGCTCGCGGGCGCGGTGCAGCTGGGCCTTCACGGTACCGAGCGGGGCTTTGAGCTCGGTGGCGATTTCCTCGTAGCTCAGCTCGTCGAAGTAGCGTAGGCTCACGAGGCGCTGGTACTTATCGGGCAGCAGCGACACTACGTGGCGCATTATCTCGATTTTCTGGTTTTTGATGGTCGTGTCGGCTGGGTTCAGGTCGTTGTCGCGGAATTCAAGCTGAATTTCGTCGCCGTCGCCCATTTTCACCGCCGAGTCGATGCTCATGGTCTTGATTTTATTCTTGCGAATAAAGTCGATGCAGTTGTTGGTGGCGATGCGGAACAGCCAGGTGCTGAACGCAAACTCGGGGTTGAATTTGTGCAGATTTTTGAACGCCTTGGCGAAGGCCTCGATGGTAAGGTCTTCGGCGTCATCGGGGTTGCGCACCATCTTGAGCACGACGTGAAACACCGGCTTCTTATAAATCTGCATCAGCTCGGCGTACGCGCCCTGGTCGTCATTGTCCACGGCGGCCCGAATCAGCTTGAAATCGTGCCGGGCTTTCGACGAAAACTGTTTCTGGATATCAGCGGAGTTTACTTCCATTGGAGCGGGCGGCGCACCAGGAGCGAGAGGCCCCAGGCGCTGTAAAAAACTAGGTACAGAAAATCGAGAAATGGCAGGACCGCCGGCGGCAGTGCCTGGTCCAGGCGGCGGGCCAATGGTATATAAGCTGCCAGTAGCAACAATGTTCGCGCCAACCAGATTACTCCCAAAGATATCAAATTCTCGGGGGATAATGATACTGTCAAAAGTACGGGCGTAAACAAATAGAAAAATAGATTAGAGCCCATAAATATAGCCAGCCGCAGGCGGTCGGCGGGCCGGTAGCGGCTGCCGGCCGAGAGGTGCCGCCGCTTTTGGTGCCACCAGGCGGCCCAAGTTTCGGCGGGCTCGCTAGTGGTGTGGGCGGGCGGGTCGGCCACCACGGCGGCGCGGGCCCCGCGGGCCACGGCATCCTGCACCAGCAGGTCGTCGTCGCCCGAGAGGCGGCGCATGTGGCTGGCAAAGCCCTTGGTCTTGTGAAAGGTAGCGCGGGTGTAGGCCAGGTTGCGGCCCACACCCATGTAGGGCTTGCCGGCCCAGGCCAGGCCTAAGTACTGCGCGGCCGTGAGCAAGGTTTCATACCGGATGAGTTTATTTAACAACCCCGGCCGCTCGGCGTAGCCCGAGAAGCCCAGCACCACGTCGGCCCCGCCTTTTTGGGCAAAGCCGCGCTGCATCAGCCGCAGCCAGTCGGCACTGACAGGACGGCAGTCGGCATCGGTGAACAGCAGGCGCTCGTGGCGGGCGGCCTTGATGCCGAGCGTGAGGGCGTACTTTTTGGGCGCGAAGCCGGCCGGCGTGTGCGACACCGACACCAGCCGGAAGCGGCCGGGGTAGTACTGGCCCAGCTGCTGGGCGTAGAGCTCGGTTTCGTCGTGGCTGCGGTCGTTGATGAGCACCAGCTCGAAGCCAGCCGGGTAGTCTTGGCTTAGCAGCAGCGGCACTAGCTCGCGCAGGTTGTCGAGCTCGTTGCGGGCGCAGAGGATGATGGAAACCGGCTCGGCGTCGGGGCCGGGCTCAGTGGCCGGGGCCTCGGGCGGGCGGCGCGTGAATGGGCGAAAATACCGGGCCCAGTACCACAGCTGCGCGAGCAGCAGCGGCAGCAGCCAGAGGGCAGGGGGCAGCGAATGAAAAGCGGGTAGCAACACGGGACGTAAGCCGCAAAGGTACGCCAGCCCGTAGCCTGCGCCTTAGCCGGCGGCGCACCCCCGGCCGTAACTTTGCCAGTCAATGCCAGCTATGACCTTTGACCTCCTGGCCCGCGACGCGGGCACTAAAGCCCGCGCCGGGCTGCTCACCACGGCGCACGGCACCATCGAAACGCCCATTTTTATGCCCGTCGGCACGGCCGGCACGGTGAAGGGCGTGGGCCAGCGCGAGCTGAAAGACGACGTGCAGGCCCAGATTATCCTCGGCAATACCTACCACCTCTACCTGCGCCCCGGCCTGGACGTGCTGGAGGCCGCCGGTGGCCTGCACAAGTTCAACGGCTGGGACCGGCCCATTCTTACCGATAGTGGTGGCTACCAGGTGTTTTCGCTCAGCGGCACGCGCAAGATTAAGGAAGAAGGCGTGACTTTCCGCTCGCACATCGACGGCTCGAAGCACCTCTTCTCGCCCGAGGGCGTGATGGACATTCAGCGCCGCATCGGGGCCGACATCATCATGGCCTTCGATGAGTGCACGCCCTGGCCCTGCGAGTACGACTACGCCCGCCGCTCCTTGGACATGACGCACCGCTGGCTGAAGCGCTGCATTCAGCGCCTCGACACGACCGAGCCGCTCTACGGCTACGAGCAGACGCTGTTTCCGATAGTGCAGGGTAGCACGTTCAAGGACTTGCGCCGGCAGTCGGCCGAGTTTATCGCCGAGCAGGGGCGGGCCGGCAACGCCATCGGCGGCCTCAGCGTGGGCGAGCCCGCCGAGCTGATGTACGAGATGACGGAGCTCGTCTGCGACATCTTGCCGCAGGACAAGCCGCGCTACCTCATGGGCGTAGGCACGCCGGCTAATATCTTAGAAAACATCGCGTTGGGTGTCGATATGTTCGACTGCGTGCTGCCCACCCGCAATGCCCGCAACGGCATGCTGTTCACCACGCAGGGCATCATCAACGTGACCAATAAGAAGTGGGCGGCCGACTTTTCGCCCATCGATGCCGAACTCGGCGGCTACGCCAGCACGTTTTACACCAAGGCCTACCTGCGGCACTTGCTGCAAGCCAAGGAAATCCTGGGCGCGCAAATCGCCTCCATGCACAACCTCACCTTTTATCTGTGGCTGGTGAAGGAAGCACGCAAGCAAATCGTGGCCGGCACGTTTAGCACCTGGAAGCTGGGCATGGTCGAAAAGCTGATGACCAGATTATAACTAGCAAAACGCCTGTCATGCTGAGCGCAGCGCAGCGGAGTCGAAGCATCTCTGCCGCACCGTTGCTGACGAAAAGGTTAGTTCATCGATAGAGATACTTCGACTCCGCTGCGCTCCGCTCAGCATGACGGACACGACTGAATAGTTATGAAACTCCTCGACAAGTACATCATTACCAAGTTTCTCACCGCATTTTTCTTCACGGTGGTGATGCTGGTATCGGTGATTTGCGTGATTGACTACACCGAGAAAAATGACGATTTTATCCACCATAATCTGTCGATTGGGTACGTCTTCACGCATTACTACATCTACCTGTTTCCGTACTTCGCCAACCTGCTCTCGCCGATTACCATCTTCCTGGCGGTGGTGTTTGTGACGGCCAAGCTGGCGGCCCGCACCGAGATAGTGGCCATTCTGGCCAGCGGCGTGAGCTTTCGACGGCTGCTAGTGCCCTACCTCATGGGGGCGACTATCATCGGGGCGTTCACGTTTTACCTCGTGGGCTGGGTTATTCCAAAGGGTACCAAGCACATAGTAGCCTTCGAGTCGGCGGTAGTGAAGGAGCCGTTTCGCTTTGAGGGGCGCAACGTGCACATGAAAATCTCGCCCAAGAGCTACGTGTACCTGGAGAGCTACAGCAGCGGCAACAACACGGGCTTTCACTTCGCGCTCGAAACCTTCGACGGCACCGTGCTGCGCCGCCGCATGACGGCCGATAACCTGGCCTGGGACAGCACCAAGCACGCCTGGCACATGTCGCCGCAGCTCGTCCGCACCTTCGTGGGCACTAAGGATGAAACGCTGAAAAGCCTGCCTGCCCGCGACACCACGATGAACCTCTACCCCAAGGACTTCGCCAACACCTATCGCCTGGCCGAGACCCTGACCTCGCCCGAGCTCGACGCGCTGATTGACAACAAAATCCTGCGCGGGGCCGACGACACCGACCAGTATACGAGCGTGAAATACGAGCGCTTTGCCTACCCCTTCGACATTCTCATTCTCACCTTTATCGGGGTGGTGCTGAGCGCCCGCAAAAGCCGCGCCGGCGTGGGCGGCCAAATCGCGCTGGGCTTCGTGCTGGCCTTCATCTTCATCATCTTCGTGATGCTGAGCCGCAACCTGGCGCAGGTGGGCAGCATGCCGCCGCTGCTGGCGGCCTGGTTTCCGGGGCTGGTGTTCACGGCCATCGGCCTGGGGCTGTACCGAGTGGTGCCCAAGTAGTTATTATCAATTCTATACTTGTCATTGCGAGCGCAGCGAAGCAATCGCACCTGTTCGGCCGCGCCGTTCGGGTGCGATTGCTTCGCTGCGCTCGCAATGACAGTTTCTTAATCTATTTTACTGATGCTCAGAGACTACCTCAAACTCCATTTTATCGTGCTGCTGTGGGGCTTCACGGCCATCCTGGGCAAGCTGCTCACGGTGCCGCCGGTCGAGCTGGTGTTTTGGCGTACGGGGCTGGCCAGCGTGGGGCTGGCGGGGCTGCTGCTGGCGCGGCGCGCGGCCTGGCGCGTGGCCCCGGCCGAGGCGCTGCGGCTGCTGGGCGTGGGCGCGATAGTGGCCGCGCACTGGATTACATTTTTTCTGGCCGCCCGCCTGTCGTCGGTGAGCGTGTGCCTGGCCGGCATGGCCACGCTGGCGCTGTGGACCTCCTTGCTGGAGCCGCTGGTGCTGTGGCGGCGCGTGAGGCCCTACGAGGTGGGCCTGGGCTTGCTAGCGATGGTGGGCTTGTACCTCATTTCGCAGGCCGAGTTTACGCAGCTCACCGGGCTGCTGGTGGCGGTGGGCTCGGCAGGGCTGTCGGCTTTGTTCAGCGTGCTCAACTCGCAGCTGGTCAAGCGCCACGCGCCCATGCGGCTCACGTTTTACGAGATGTCGGGTGCCTGCCTGAGCATCGCGCTGTTTATGCCCGTCTACAGCCGCTATTTCACGCAGGGGCAGGGCGTGCGCCTGGCCTGGCACGGCCTCGACTGGCTGTGGCTGCTGCTGCTGGCGGGCGTGTGCACGGTATTCGCCTTTTCGGTTTCAGTCGAGCTGATGAAGCGTCTTTCGGCTTTCGTCGTCAACCTCACCATCAACCTGGAGCCGGTGTACGGCATCGTGTTAGCGCAGGCGCTGTTTGTATTGGGCGCGCCGGGCTTCGGGCGGGAGAAGATGTCGGGCGGTTTCTACCTCGGCACCGTGCTGATATTAGCCAGCGTGCTCGTGCATCCCGTGCTCGACCAGTGGAGCCAGCGCCGGCTGCGCAAGCAGGCGGCCGCCGACGCGGTAGTGTAGCGGTTGTCCTTGCGAGCGCAGCGAAGCAAGCGCACCTGTTGAGCCGCGCCATTTTGGTGCGATTGCTTCGCTGTGCTCGCAAGGACAGACATTACAAAAGCCCGCGCCACACCAGATACTCGCCGGGCCAGGACAGCGCTGGGGCCTCGGCCGCGCCCGGAAACAGCCCATACACGGCCGAGCCCGAGCCCGACAGGCTAGCGTAGGCTGCGCCCGCCGCGTAGAGCTGCTGCTTAATGTCGGCCAAAATCGGGTAGGTAAGGGCCAGCGATTTCTCGAAGTCGTTGAAAACCGTGTCGCGCCACGTGCCCAGCGGCTGCGCCAGCGCCTCGCGCAGCGGCACGGTAGGGGCCTGCGGCACGATGCCTGCGAAGGCCTGGGCCGTGCTGATGTGCAGCCCCGGATACGCCACCACGCAGGCCGTGCCGCGCAAATCCACGCCGATGGGCTCGAACATGTCGCCGCGCTCCAGCGCCAGGCGGGGCTGGTTTTCGATGAAGAATGCGCAGTCGGCTCCCAGGCGGCGGGCGTAATTTTCAAGCTGCGCTATCGTCAAATGCAGGGCGAACAAGTCGTTGAGCGCCCGTAGCGCAAACGCCGCGTCGGCTGAGCCGCCACCCAGGCCCGCGCCGATGGGCACTATCTTGTGCAGCTGCATCTGCACGGCGGGTAGCTGCGGAAAATCGGCTTTGAGCAGCTCATACGCCTTGAGACACAAATTAGTAGCTACGTCGCCGGGAATGGGCCGGCCCGTGAGTGTGAGGCTGGACGCGGCTTGGCCTTTGGGGGCGGGCAGTACTTCGAGCGCATCGGCCCAGGGCAGGGGCAGAAACACGGTTTCGAGCGCGTGGTAGCCGTCGGGCCGCTTGGCCGTCACGTACAGGCCCAGGTTGAGCTTGGCGTTGGGAAAAGTGAGCAAGGGGAGTTTTGAGTTTATAAGTTTTGAGTTTTGAGTTGGGCCAGGCTTGCCAGCACATTCAACTACCTGCTCCTTACTTCGCACAAAGAAAAGGACTACCCGACGCGGGCTGGCCCAGTCAGCGTGGCCGGCCTCAACTTAAAATTCCCCACCATGTACCCTGGCAAGCGCCTACTCGACCTGGCCGTGGCCCTGCCGCTGGCAGTGGCCACGCTGCCGCTGCTGGCGCTGGGCGCGGGGCTGGCGGCGTGGCAAAACGGCGGTCCCTGGCTGTTCCGGCAGGCGCGGCCGGGGCTGGGCAGGCGGCTGTTTACGCTCTACAAGCTGCAAACCATGACCCCAGCCCGCGACCCTGCCACCGGCCAGCTGCTGCCCGATGCCCAGCGCCTGCCGGCCGTGGGCCGTTGGCTGCGAAGTACTTCGCTCGACGAACTGCCTCAGCTCTGGAACATCGTGCGCGGCGACATGAGCCTGGTGGGGCCGCGCCCGCTGCTGCCCCAGTACCTGCCGCTGTACTCGCCCCGGCAGGCCCGCCGCCACTTGGTGCGCCCCGGCCTCACGGGCTGGGCGCAGGTAAACGGGCGCAACGCCATTAGTTGGGAAGCAAAATTTGAGCTTGATAACTGGTATGTCGACCACGAAAGCTTTTGGTTCGACTTACATATTTTGTGGCGCACGGCCGGGCGCGTGCTGGGCCGGCGTGGCGTGGCGGCGGCCGGCGAGGCTACCATGCCGCCCTTCAGAGGCAGCAAGCAGTAGCGCGGACTTTTAGCCCGCAAGTGAAAAATGGCGACCTGTGAACCTGAAGCTTCTGCTGCCAGTGTCCACCAGCGAACAGACTGTCCGGTAGTGGACAGTTTTAACGACAGTGGTCGAATGCATTTTGGTTGTAAATATCTGATAAAAAGTACTTTGTAAAAATGGCACACCGATTGGCTTAGGTAGTAGGAACCTCACTACTACCTGCCCACTCATGGACAGAGCCATTTCAACTACTACGCAACACCGCCGCCAGCTGCGCGCCTGGCTGCTGGGCCTGGGGGCCCTGGCCGCCGCGCTGGCCGCCGCCGTGGGCTTGCGCACGGTGTTGCAACCCAGCCTGCGCCGGGCCGACCTGCTCACGGCGCGCGTCGAAACCGGCGACGTGGACGCTACCCTCACGGCGGCTGGCACCGTCATTCCGGCCCGCGAGGCGGTGTTGGTGAGCCCCATCCAGAGTACCATCTGGCGGGTGGCGCTGGCGGTAGGCGCGCGCGTGCAGCCCGGCCAGACTATTCTGGAACTCGACAAAGACCTGGCCGCCTCAGCCCTGGCCAAGCTCGACGATGAGCAGTTGCGCAACCAAAACAAAAATGCCCAGCTGCAATTAACTCTCGCCCGCAGCCTCACCGACCTGCAAGCCCAGCAAGAGGCGCAGGCCCTGAAAGTGAGCAGCCTGCAATCGGCCTTGCGCGACGAACAGCATTTGCTCGATATCGGGGGCGGCACCGCCGAGGCCGTACGCCAGGCCGAGCTAAACCTGCGCACCGCCCGCCTCGAAGCCCAGCGCCTAAGCCAGCAGCTGGCCAACCAACGCCAGGCCAGCCAGGCCGACCACCGCGAGCTTGGCTTCACGGTGTCGATGCAGCAGCGCGCCATCCAGGAGCAAGCCGCCAAGCTGCGGCAGGCCGACATCAGTAGCTCCCAGCCCGGCGTGCTGACCTGGGTGAATGACAACCTTGGCGCAACCGTGCAGGCCGGTGATGCCCTGGCCCGCGTGGCCGACCTCAGCCGCTACCGGGTGCGCGCCACCCTGGCCGACACCTACGCCGACCAACTGCACCCCGGCGATGCCGTGCTGGTACGCCTCGGCCCCGGCACCGACCTGCCCGGCACGGTAGCCAGCATCAGCCCCGCCGTGGAGAAGGGCACGGTGACCTTCTACGCTACCCTGACTAATGACCACCACCCGGCGCTGCGCGCCAATCTGCGGGCCGATGTCTTCGTGCTCACCCGCGCCCACCGCGCCGTGCCGCGCCTGCGCAACGGCCCCTTCTACCAGGGTGGGCAAGAGCAGCCGGTGTTTGTGCTGGCCGGTGGCCGGGCCGTGCGCCGCGTGGTGCGCTTCGGCGACAGCAATGCCGACTACGTGCAAGTGCTCAGTGGCCTGGCGGTGGGGGAGGAGGTTGTGCTGTCGGAGATGAAAAACTACGTGGACACGCCGGAATTGCGGGTGAAGTGAGTGCGGCCGTGAGACCCCACCCCCCAGCCCCCTCCCCTCCGGGAGAGGAGGAGCCTGATGACTAACTGGAAATTGATTTAAGCTGAAAAGACCGTGCTACTCCTTTGTATAAAATATCTCACCAGCAGTCTTCTCCTGAAGTCGTCCGGCTCCCTCTCTTCCGGAGGGGAGGGGGCCGGGGGGTGGGGTCTCACGGCCGGACTGCTCTTACTAGCAACAGCCGCCCTCCACGCCCAAACCCTCACCCTGCCCGCCCTCATCACCCAAACCCAGGCCACGGCCGCTCCGGCCCAACAGGCGCGCGCCGCCCGCGAGGGCGGCTACTGGGCCTACCGCGCCTACCAGGCCAGCTACCGCCCACAGCTGGGGCTGGCCGGCACGGTGCCCAATTTCAACCGCGCCATCATTCCGGTGGTGCAGCCCGACGGCACCACCGAGTTTCAGAGCGTGCGCTACAACAACTCGCTGCTGGCCCTGAATTTGACGCAGAACATCGGCCTCACCGGCGGGCAGGTAGTAGTGGGCTCGCAGGTGCAGCGCTTCGATGATTTTGAGCGCAGCCAGAAGCGGTATAACAACCAGCCCTTTACGCTGGGGCTGACCCAGCCGCTGGGCTACTTCAACGCCCTGCGCTGGAACCGCCGCATCGCGCCGCTGCTCTACCAGGAAAGCCAGCGCCAGTACCTCGAAGACCGCGAGGCCATTGCGCAGCGCGTGACGGAACTGTTTTTCGACGTGCTGCTACAGCAAGTAAACGCCACCGTGGCCAGCCAGAATGCCCAGGCCACCGCCGAGCTGCTGCGCGTGGGCCGCGAGAAATACGCCCTCGGCCGCCTTTCGCAAAGTGACTTATTGCAGCTAGAGCTCAACCTACTCGACGCTCAGCAGGCCCAAACTCAGGCCCGCCTCGACGCCGAAACCGCCACCGTGAGCCTCCGCACCTATTGCACCCTGCCCACCGAGGTCGCCACCACCGAAACCGCTCTGCCGCCGCTGGCCGTGCCGGCCCCCGCGCCCGCCCTGGCCGTGGTGCCCGCTGAGGCCTTGAGCCAGGCGCAGCAGCACCGCGCTGCCACGCTGGCCTTTCAGCGGCGGCAATTGCAGGCCGACCGCGACGTGGCCCAGGCGCGCGGCACCACCGGCTTTCTGGCTACCCTCACCGCTAACCTGGGCTACGTGAACCAGGCGCCCGGCCTGCGCGAAAGCTACCTGGCCCTGCAAAACCAGCAGCAGGTGGCGCTGGCCTTTTCGCTGCCGCTCGTGGACTGGGGCCGCCGCCGCGCCACCATCCGCACCGCCGAGCTGGCCCGCGACCAAACCCAGGCCGCCGTGAGCCAGGACGAGCGCGCCTTCGAGCAAACCATCCTCACCCAGGCTGCCCAGGTGCCCGCCTTGGCCGGGCAGGCCCGCCTCGCCGCCCGCGCCGATACGCTGGCCCAGCGCCGCTACGCTATCACCCGCGCCACCTACGAGGCCGGCCGCCTTTCGCTCACCGACCTCACGCTGGCCTCGGCGGCTAAGGACCTGGCCCGGCGCAGCTATATCCTGGCGTTGCGGGCGGGGTGGGTGGGCTACTACCGGCTGCGCGGGCTCACGTTATTTGACTTTGAAACCGGGCAGCCGCTAGCGGCTGAGTAGCTACCTCTCTACAAGTGTCATGCTGACGAAGGAAGCATCTTGGTCGCTTCGTCAGCCTTGCTTTAATCAACCTGACAAGCTGCTTCCTTCGTCAGCATGACGGATGATTTTTAGAGCTTTTTTTATGCAAACCCTAACTCCAACTCCCCCCGTCATTCGCCTCGCCAACATCGAGAAGGTGTACCAGACCCGCACCATCGAAACCGTAGCCTTGAGCCAGGTCAACCTCACCATCAACCAGGGCGAGTTCGTGTCGGTGATGGGGCCAAGCGGCTGCGGCAAATCGACCTTGCTCAGCCTCATGGGCTTGCTCGATGAGCCCAGCAGCGGCACCATCGAGATTGACGGGCGGCCCGTGACCTCGTACTCCGACAAAGAGCTGGCGGGGCTGCGCAACCACAAAATCGGCTTCGTCTTCCAGAGCTATCACCTTATCAACGACCTCTCGGTGGTCGATAACGTGGAGATGCCGCTGCTCTACCGGGCGGGCATCGGGGGCAGCGAGCGCCGCCGCCGCGCCCTGGAAGCCCTCGACAAAGTCGGCCTGAACGCCCGCACCAAGCACTTCCCGGCGCAGCTTTCGGGTGGGCAGCGGCAGCGCGTGGCCATCGCCCGCGCCCTGGCCGGCCAGCCCGAAATCATCCTGGCCGACGAGCCCACCGGCAACCTCGACTCGGTGATGGGCGAGGAAATAATGGAGCTGCTGCTGGGCCTCAACCGCGACCAGGGCACTACCCTCGTGATGGTAACCCACGACGAGCAGCAAGCGCTGAAAACCCAGCGGCTGATACGCTTCTTCGACGGGCGGCAGGTGGCGTGATTCTGGTCAGTAGCCCACAAGCGTCCGTCATGCTGAGCGGAGCGCAGCGCAGCCGAAGCATCTCTGCCGCTTCGTTGCTGGTGTCAGAAGTTATGCTAAAGAGATGCTTCGACTCCGCTGCGCTCCGCTCAGCATGACAAGCGTTTTTTAACCCTCAGAAAAAAACTATGCTCTTATCCTACCTCAAAATTGCCTGGAAAGTCCTTTTGCGGCGCAAGTTTTTCACCGCCATTAGCCTGTTTGGCACCAGCTTCACGCTGATGATTTTGCTGGTGGTGTACGCCATGTTCGACTACACGGTGGGGCCGCACCGGCCCGAGCTGCGCGTCGATAGGCTCTTGTTCATCAACCGGATGCAGCTGCTGTACCAGGGTGGTGGCATGAGCAACGGCAGCGTGGGCTACGCTTTTCTCGACCAGCACGTGCGGACGCTGAAGACGGCGGAGAAGGTATCCATCAGCGAATCCAACTTCGGCACCGATGTGGCCTACGTGGGCCAGCAGGCTCTCAAGCTCGACCGCAAGCGCACCGATGCCGAGTTCTGGCAGGTGCTGGACTTCGACTTCGTGGCCGGGCGGCCCTACAATGCGCGGGAGGTGCGCGAGGCGGCCCACGTGATGGTTATCAACGAGCGCACGGCGCGCCGCTACTTTGGTCCCGGCGCCCCGGCCGTAGGCCGCGACCTGGTGCTGGAGGCCGTGCCCTACCGGGTAGTGGGCGTGGTGCGCGACGTGCCCCTGACGCGCCTCAGCACCTACGCCGAGCTCTGGACGCCCATCACCACGACCAACGACGACCTGCGTAACCCCAGCCTGCTGGGGCGCTACCAGGCCATCGTGCTGGCCCGCTCGGCGGCCGAGGTGCCCCGCGTGCAGGACGAGTACGCGCAGCTGATAGCCCACCTGCCGGTGCCCGACCCCAAGCAGTTCAAAAAGGTCAACACCTTCGCCCGCACGCTGCTGGCCTCCTACACCGGCCGCGACAGCGACCATGCCACGGCCGAGGGCGGGGTGGGGCGCTTCGTGCAGGTGGCCCTGCTGCTGGGGGTGCTGTTTATGCTGCTGCCGGCCCTCAACCTGGTCAACATCAACGTGAGCCGCATCCTGGAGCGCTCGTCCGAGATTGGGGTGCGCAAGGCGTTTGGGGCCACGGCGGGGCGGCTGATAGGGCAGTTTCTGGTCGAAAATATTTTTCTGACGCTGCTGGGCGGCGCGCTGGGTCTGGCGCTGGCGGCCGGGGCGCTGAGCCTGCTCAACAACAGCCAGCTCATCCCCTACGCCAGCTATGGGCTGAACGCGCGGGTATTTGGGGTGGCGCTGGGCGTGGTGCTGTTTTTTGGCCTGCTCTCGGGCGGCTACCCGGCCTACAAGATGTCGAAACTACCCGCCGTGAAGGCCCTCAAGGGCGATGCCGGCAGCTAGCTGCGCCCATTTGCAAGGAGGAAAATAAGCATGACTCGTCTTTGCGTTTTGCTCAGTTCATAACTCGTAATTCATAATTCATAATCAAAACGATGCTTCGCCACCTGCTAACCCTGATGTGGAACCGCAAGCGCGCCAACGGCCTGCTGATTCTGGAAATAGTGCTGGCCTTCGTGGTGCTGTTTGCCGTGGGCAGCGTGGGCGTGTTTAGCTGGCGCAACTACCGCGCCCCGCTGGGCTTCGACTACGCCAACGTGTGGGAAATTCAGATTAACCCCGGCACGCAGTCGCACGCCGCGCAATACGCCACCTTGCAGCAGGTGCTGGCGCGGCTGCGCAGCACGCCGGGCGTGGTGCAGGTGTCGCGCAGCGTCGAGAACACGCCCTTCTCGTTCAGCAACAACACCACCGAGTTTCGGGCCACGCAGGGCGCGAACAAGCCCGCCGCCTACGGCGACGTGTACGACGCCGGCCCCGAGCTGCGCGACGTGATGGGCCTGCGTCTGGTGGCCGGCCGGTGGTTCGACCGCCGCGACGAGGCCGGCGCGCGCCACAAGCCCATCGTCATCACCGAACTGGCGCAGGCGGCCATGTTTCCGGGGGGCGAGTCGGCGGTGGGCCGCCTCGTGCGCGACAACGACAAGGAAGACTACGAGGTAATCGGCGTGAGCGGCCCCTACCGCACGGCCGGCGAGTTGAGCGAGCCCCAGCCCGGCTACTTCCTCTACATCAGCCCCCAGGACACGGCCCGCGCCCTCAGCACGCTGCTGGTGCGGGTGCAGCCCAGCAGCGGCGGGGCCCTCGAAAAGCGCATTGCCGACGACATCCGCGCTATCAGCGCCGGTGCCTGGACGAGTGGCATCGTGACCCTGCCCGAGCAGCGCATGACGCGGCTCAAGGTAGACCTGGCCCTGCCGCTCATCCTGGGCGCGGTGTGCGTGTTCTTGCTGGTGAATGTGGCGCTGGGGCTGTTTGGCGTGCTGTGGCTCGCCATCAACCAGCGCCGCGCCGAGCTGGGGGTGCGCCGGGCGCTGGGGGCCCCGGCCGGGGCCATCAGTAGGCAGGTGCTGGGCGAAACGCTGGTGCTCACCACGTTTGGGCTGCTGCTCGGGCTGCTGCTGGCGGTGCAGTTTCCGCTGCTGGGCGTGCTCAACGTGAAGGCGGGCGTGTACCTCACCAGCATGGCCCTGGCCACGGCGGGCCTCTACGCGCTGGCGGCGGTGTGCGCCCTCTACCCCGGCCGGCTGGCGGCCGGCATTCAGCCGGCGGTGGCGCTGCGCGAGGAATAAACCTACCTTCTGAGGGTAGGTTTTGGGCCTGCGAGGTCAGGTTTCGGATTTACGAGGGTGGGTTTTGGGCCTACGAGCGTAGGTTGCGGACTTATGAGATTAGCTTTCGGGCTTATGAGCATAGGTTGCGGACTTAGGAGGTCGGGTTTTGGGCCCATGAGCATAGGTTGCGGGCTTATGAGGTTGGCTTTTGACTTCAGGAGGAGAGATTTTGGGAAGAAAAGGCCAATCAGCCCACAACACGCTTTACCTGTACAGCAACCACGAAATGGCTGTAGGCAGGCCACGCCGCCAGATTATTTTTCCAGCCGCCGTAACGAATACCTGACCGGCCCGGTACCCAAAGCAAACCACCAAATTCCAGCTTTCACCTTTTCGCTTTCTGCGCCATGAAAAACCTCTTGTTCGCCGCCCTGCTCGGCCTCGCCGCCCTCCCCGCTGCCCACGCTCAAAATAGCCAGGCGCGCCCGGTGCCCACCTTCCACGCCATCAACGTGGGCACCGGCATCGACCTAGCCCTCACCGCCGGCCACAGCCAGCGCGTGGAGGTGAGCGCCGCCACCGACGAATACCGCGACCGCATCGAAACCACCGTGAAGGACGGCGTGCTGACCCTGCGCTACCGCAACGACGATGACCGCAACCGCCGCAACGACCGCACCAACAAGCGCCTGCGCGTGGCCGTGACGGCCGATGAGCTCACCGCCCTCACGGCGGGCAGCGGCGCGTCGGTACACACTGCGGGCGATTTCGACGCCGCTACCTTCCAGCTCGATGTATCGTCGGGGGCCAGCGTGGAGGCCGACCTCGCCACCACTACCCTCACCGTGCGCCAAAGCAGCGGCAGCTCGGCTACCCTGCGCGGCCGCGCCACCAGCCTCGACGTGCAAAGCAGCAGCGGCGCCAGCCTCGATGCCCCCAAACTTCAGGCCGACCACGCCCGCGCCGAAGCCAGCAGCGGCAGTTCCATCGTGGTGGCCGTGAAAGACGACCTCGTGGCCCAGGCCAGCAGCGGCGGCAGCATCAGCTACAAGGGCTCGCCGCAGCTCACCAAGCGCACCAGCAGCGGCGGCAGCGTCAGCGGGCAGTAGAGCCGGTATAGTTTCCGGTACCGTCATGCTGAGCGCAACGCAGCGGAGTCGAAGCATCTCTATCGGTTCGTTGCTGGCGCTAAAGATTACTATGCTAAAGAGATGCTTCGACTCCGCTACGCTGCGCTCAGCATGACAAACGATTTATAAAAATTCATGCTTCTAATCGTAGACGACGACCTGGCGGTGCGCGTGTCGCTACAGCTGCTGCTGAAGCAGGCCGGCTACGCCGCCGCCGCCGTGCCCGGCCCCGCCGAGGCGCTGGCCGCCGTGCGGGCCGCCGCGCCCCAGCTCATTTTGCTCGACATGAACTTCACGGCCGCCACCACCGGGGCCGATGGGCTGGCCTTGCTGGCCCAGCTCAAGGCGCTGGCCCCGCAGGTGCCGGTAGTGCTGCTCACGGGCTGGGGCAGCATCGCGCTGGCGGTGGCGGGCATGAAGGCCGGCGCGGCCGAGTTCGTCACCAAGCCCTGGCAGAATGAGGCGCTGCTCCAAACCATCGCCACCGTGCTGGCGCTGCACGCGCCCGCCGAGACCGCGCCGCCGCCCGGCCGCCGGGCCCTGGACCGGCAGTTTGCCCTCGGCAACATCGTGGGCGACGACCCGCGCCTGCTGGCCGTGCTGCGGCAGGTAGGGCAGGTGGCCGCCACCGATGCCTCGGTGCTGATAGAAGGCGAAAGCGGCACCGGCAAGGAGCTCATTGCCGAGGCTCTGCACCAAAACAGCCACCGGCGCACCGCGCCCTTCGTGAAGGTGAACCTGGGTGGTATTTCATCGAGCTTGTTTGAAAGCGAGCTATTTGGGCACCGGCGCGGGGCCTTCACCGACGCCCGCGCCGACCGCGTGGGCCGCTTCGAGCTAGCCAACGGCGGCACCATTTTTCTGGACGAGATAGGCGAGCTGGAGCTGGCCAGCCAGGTAAAATTGCTGCGCGTGCTGCAAGACCGCACCTACGAAGTGCTCGGCGACAGCCGCCCCCGCCGCCTCGACCTGCGCGTGGTGGCCGCCACCAATAAAAACCTGGCCGAGCTGGTAGCTCAGGGCCGCTTCCGCGAAGACCTATTTTACCGCCTCAACCTCATTACATTGCACCTGCCCGCCCTGCGCGAGCGCCCGCAGGATATTCCGGCCCTGGCGCAGCACTTCATCCGGCAGCTACAAGCCACCTACCGCCGCCCCGGCCTGCGCCTGGGCGCGGCGGCGGTGCACTACCTCCAGGGCCAGGCGCTGCCCGGCAACATCCGCGAGCTCAAAAACCTGGTCGAGCGCGCCGCCCTCACCAGCCCCCATGACGAGCTAACGCCCGCCGACTTTCAGCCCGGAAACTCCCTTCTTCGCGCCGTTGCTCCTTCGCCGCCGCCCGGTACCCTCACGCTGGAGGCGCTGGAAGAGCAGGCCATCCGCCAAAGCGTGGCTCAGCACCGGGGCAATCTTAGCCAGGTGGCGCGGGCGCTGGGCCTCAGCCGGGGCGCGCTGTATCGAAGGCTGGATAAGTTTGGGATTCCGTACAGCGAGTAGGCCGGAACAAGTGTAAAAAAATGTCCTTGCGAGCGCAGCAATCGCCTCTGTCAGGCAACCCGCTCTGCCGCGAGTGCTTCGCTGCGCTCACAATGACACTCGTTTTCAGGTATGCGCCTTCGGCTTCTGCTATTTCTACTGCCACTCTACACGGTGCTTATCGCGCTGGCGGCGCAGTTTCGCACTACCAATGCTACGCTGTTCATCGTTTGCGAGGTAGTACTGCTCGCCAGCCTGGGGCTGGCCTGGCAGCTCTACCGTGGCTTTCGGCAGCCCATCCGGCTCATCGAGGCGGGCACGGCCGCGCTGCAAGCCCAGGATTTCAGCTTGAAGTTTCAGCCCGTGGGGCAGCCCGAGCTGGATGGGCTCGTGGCCGTGTACAACCAGATGCTCGACGCCCTGCGCCACGAGCGCGTGAGCCAGCACGAGCATAGCGTGCTACTTGAGCGCTTGCTAAGTGCCTCGCCGGCTGGCATTCTCATCTTGGATTTTGAGCAGCAGGTAACCAGCGCCAACGCCGCCGCCGCCCGCGCCCTGGGCCAGTCGGCCGAGGCGCTGGCTGGGCAGCCGGTAGCGGCACTGCCCGCGCCCTGGGGCGCGGTGCTGGCAACCCTGGCCGCCGGGCAGCCGCAGCCCGTGCGCCTGCCCGGCGGCCAAACCTACCGGGCCGCCGCCGCGCATTTTCTTGACCGGGGCTTTCAGCGCCGATTTATCGTGCTGGAAGAACTGACCCAGGAAATCCGGGCCCAGGAAAAGCAGACCTATGAGCAGCTTATCCGGCTGGTGGCCCACGAGGTCAACAATTCCATCGGGGCGGTGAACTCGCTGCTCGGCTCGTTCCGATACTACACGCCGCAACTCGCGGCGGCCGACCAGGCCGACTTTGCGCAGGCGCTGGAAGTGAGCATCGTGCGCAACACCCAGCTGGCCGACTTCGTGGCTGCCTACGCCCGGCTGGTGCGCCTGCCGCCGCCCGCCCCGCACCCCCTCGACCTGCACGCCCTGCTGCGCGGCCTGGGTCAGCTGCTGGCCCCGCAAAGCGCCGCCCAGGGCGTGGCCTGGCACTGGCAGCTGGCCCACGAAGGCCCCCTAGAAATCGTGGCCGACTCGCAGCAGCTTACCCAGGCCCTGCTCAACGTGGTCAAAAATGCGCTCGAAGCCATCGGCCCGGCCCGCGGCAACGTGTGGGTGACGACTACGGCCCAGCCGCTGGCGCTCAGTATCGGAAACGATGGCGCGCCGCTCACGCCCGAAGTCAGCCAGCGCTTGTTCACGCCGTTTTTCAGCACCAAGGCGGGTGGGCAGGGCATTGGCCTTACGCTGGTGCGCGACATTTTGCTGGCGCACGGTTTTGCTTTTCAGCTTGAAACGGGGAGCAACGGCCGCACGGAATTCAGGGTGAGGCTGCGTTGAAGTTGTTCACCGGGAGCCCATCCAGGTTAATTTTTGAAAAATCATCTACATAATAGGGGGTTATCGTTGACCTTTGTGCCATACCAGTTTTTCCCTAACACCCCCTTTATTTTCTATGTTTACACCCCTACGCGCTGTGTCTCAACGCTTGTTGCTGGGCCTGCTGACGGCAGGAAGCCTGCTGGCCGCCCGCACTCCCGCTACCGCCCAATGGGTGCAGCAAGACAGCAACTTGCCCGCTAGCGGAGGCATCACTAACCTTTCCATTGTGGATGCCAACACCGTGTGGGCGGCGGGCTTCAATTACAGCCAGCCCAGGGGCACGGCCTATAACGGCTATACCCGCACTACTAACGGCGGCACTACCTGGACGGCAGGCACCATCCCGGCCGCCGCCAGCTACGCCCTCAACAACATCAGCGCGGCGAGCAGCGCGGTGGCTTGGGCCTCGTTTGCCGGGCCTAGCAATAGTGCCGGGGGCTACCTCTATTATACCGCCGACGGGGGCACTACCTGGACGCCGCAGCTCGCCAGCGCCTTCCCGGTGGCCAGTAGCGGGCGCCAGAACGGGGTGCTGGCCTTCAGCGCTACCAACGCGGTAGTGGCGGGCGACCCGCGCACGGGCCTCACGGGCTTTGAGGTCTATACCACCGCCGATGCCGGCACCACCTGGACGGCCGCTACCTCGGTGCCCGCGGCCAACATGAATGAAATCGGTAGCGGGGGCACGCTGACGACCGTAGCGGGCACTAATCCAGCCGCCCGCGCCTGCTGGTTTGGCACCTCGACTGGCCGGGTGCTGCGCTCGACCGACAGCGGCAAGACCTGGGCGGCCGTGGCTACCGGCCTCACGCAGGTAACGGCCCTTGCCTTTACCTCGGCCACGGTCGGCCTGGCCCTAAATGCCAACGCGGCGAGCATCACGAATTCTATTGCCTATACCCAGGATGGCGGGGCTACCTGGCAGCTGCGCACGCCGGGCGGCGCCGGCCTCGTGTACCCGACCTCGGTAAGTGGCGTGCCCGGCCAGCCCAACACGTTTGTGTGCGCCGGCTATATCCCCATCAACCCAACGAGGGCACTCAGCGGCAGCTCGTACACGACGGATGGCGGCACTACCTGGTCGATACTCGATACCCAGGTGCTTCATACCGCCGTGGCGTTCCTCAACGGCACTACGGGCTGGAGCGGCGGCGTAGCCACGGCATCATCTACCGGCACCACGGGCGGCATGTTTAAGGGCTCGCTGCCCGCCACGGCGCTGGCCACTACCCCGGCCTTGGCCGCAGGCAGCGTGAGCGTTTATCCTAACCCGGCCACCACGGCCTTCACGGTGCAGGTGCCCGCCCTGGCGGGCGTGGCGCAAACCGAGGCGTGCCTCTATAATGCCCTGGGCCAGCAGGTGGCGCGCCGCGCCGCGCCACTCACTAGCTTGGGTGCGCAGCTCGACTTTGGCACGGCCAGCCTGGCTCCCGGCATCTACACCCTGCGGGTGCAGGCCGGCGACGCCAACGTAACCAAGCAGGTAAGCATCCGGTAGCCGCCGGTTGGTAGCTGCCAGCTGCAACCCAAAGCCCCCGTTCGGCCAGGCCGAACGGGGGCTTTTTACGTGCGGGCCCTTGCCGTAGCACGGCCGCGCGGCTCGTGGTGCGCCAGGGTGCGCCCGGTGCTACCGCAATGAGACGCGCCCATCCCAATATGGTAAGCTGCAGGTGCTGAAAATAGGATAATGAGGAGAGGAAGCTGGATGATAAAAGTGAAAAAAGCACTGGCAGCGGGTTTGTAAAAGGGGAAGCTTACGCTTTAACCTTTTTTTGTTATGTACTATTCTTCGTTCTGCCGGCTGCGGGCGCTGCTGCTCGCGCTGGCTTGCCTGGGCCTGGGCTTGCCCGGGGCCGCCCAGCTGCAATACGCCAATAAAGTGGTGCTCGAAGAGGGCGTGGTGTCCAACAACAGCCGGGCGGCCGATGGCAACCTAGCTACCAACGCCACCATCAAGCCTTCGCTGCTGCTCGGCTATACCCGGCTGCGGGTCAGCTTTCCAGCTACCGCCGCCGCCGGCAAAGAAGCCGGCATGTACCTGCGGCCCAACATCTTGATTTCGGCCGCTCTGCTGGGTGGCGCTACCCTCAATACCTTTTACAAAGACGGCCCTGCCACCACCCCAGTCGATAGCTACGTACTGAGCAGCAACCTGCTGGATTTGAGTATCGATGCCTCGGGTATCCGACGCATTGCCTTCACCCCAACCCAGCCCTTCAACCAAATGGAGCTGGTTTTCTTTTCGGTGCTGGCGCTGGGGCAGGATATCGAAATTTACGAAGCCTTTAGCACGGTAGCGCCGTTGCCGGTGGTGCTCACCAGCTTTCAAGCCACGGCTACGCCGGCCGGCGTGGCGCTAACCTGGGCCACGGCCTCGGAGCGCGCGGCCGACCAGTTTGTGGTAGAGCGCGCCCCGGCCGACGCGCCCGACCGCTTCCAGGCCATCGGGCGGGTGCCGGCCAGCGGCACTACCACCCAGGCCCGCGCCTACCAGTTGGTAGATGCCGAAGCCACCCCCGCCGCTCGGTACTACTACCGCCTGCGGCAGCTCGACCTCGATGGCACGGCCACCTACTCGCCCGTGGTGGCGGTGCATGCCGGGGCGCTGGCCCCCAGACTATCGGTGTACCCGAGCCCCACCACCGGCCCGCTCGCCGTGGCCGGGGCGGCGGGTTCCGATTTTATGATACTAGACCAACTGGGCCGGCCCGTGCAGCGCGTGGCTACCGGCCCCGGCCAGCAGTGGCTGAATATCAGTGGCCTGCCTGCCGGGCTGTATTTTTTGCAGGATGCGGCCTCCGGCCAGCGGGCAAAGTTTTTGAAAATCGACTGAGGGTGGCAATGGCAAAGCAAGGGTAGTAGCAGGCAGGCTTGCACGCTTGTCATGCTGAACGCAGTGAAGCATGACAAGCGTGCAAGCCTGCCTGCTACTTGCCGAGCGCGAACACCGCCGGCCGCTTGTGCAGCCGGGGTAGCTCGGGCAGCTTGCGCCAGTCGGCTACGGGCAGCGTACGCAGGTACTCGGTGGGGGCGGTGAGGCCGGCGGCCACGCACAGGCGGGTGCCGGGGCCGAGGTGGGCCAGCAGGTCGGCCAGCAGTTGGTCGTTGCGGTAGGGCGTCTCGATGCACAGCTGCGACTGGTCGCGCTGAAATGCTTCTTTTTCCAGGCTTTTTATGGCCGAGATGCGCGGTCCCTTCTCGATGGGCAAATATCCGTGGAACGCAAACCGCTGCCCGTTGAGCCCCGAGCCCATGAGCGCCAGCAAGATGCTCGACGGCCCCACCAGTGGCCGCACTGGCAGCCCTAACCGGTGCGCCTCCTGGGCCAGCGCCGCGCCGGGGTCGGCAATGCCGGGGCAGCCCGCCTCGGAGAGTACGCCCGCCTCAATTTTTTGCTTCAGCAGCGGCTCCAGCGCGGCGCGCACCTGGGCGGGCGTGCTATCCTTGTCAATCAGCTCGAAGCGAATATCCTCGATGACGCGGTGCGGCGCTACTTCCTTCACAAAGCGGCGGGCAGTGCGCAGGTTTTCGACCAGGAAATAGGGCAGCCGGGCCACGGCCGCCACCACCTGCGGCGGCAGCACCTGCGGCGCGGTACCGTCGGCCAGTGGGGTAGGGAGAAGGTAAAGCATAGGTTGGTACTGGTAGCTGGTAGCGGTTGCCACGCTGCACGCAGCATAATAGACGTAATCACGAAGCAATCAACAAGCCACCTCGCTTGGCCGCAGGGGCATCAGCAGCAGCAAGCCCACCACGAGAGCGCTGCCGCCCAGCAGCAGCCCCAGAGCCCAGCCCAGCGGCTGCAGGCCGCGCTGGGCCAGGGGCGCTTGCACGGGCACCAGCAGCGGCACATTGGCGCGGGTGGGCAGGCGGGCGGCGTAGGTAGCCTGGAAGGCCCCTTCATCCAGGTTTTCGGGCCGTTTGAGGTAGGTAAAGCGGGTAAGGTCGAGGGTGTCAAAATCAGCCTCGCAGCGGTTCACGAAGTTCAGCCGCCGCCACTCGCGCTCGGCCGGCGGCAGGTTATCGCCAAGGTAATCTTTGTAGCGGTAGCTGAGCCACGCCAGCGGCGGGTGGTAGGGCCGGGCCGTGTCGGCGGCCGTGGCCAGCAGCGGGCAGGCCAGGTAGCAGGTGCTGTAAAAGCGCCTGGGCCCACTCCGGCCCTGGCTAATGTCGAACGACTCGAAGTGCCCCCGCAGCGCCCGGGCCGCATAAAACGGCCCCCGCAGCCGAAAAAAAACGGCTTCTCCCGGCTGCGCCAGCTCGCGCACGCTGGCCAGCTCGCGCACCGCCCCCAGCCGGGCGTAGAGGCCAGCGCGCAAACTCAGCCCCAGGCCCAGGCACAGCAGCCACGTCAGCATGAGGGGCAGCACGCGGTTGTCGCCGCGCGGGTTGGCGGCCAGCCGCGCCCAGGGCCGCCACAGCCACCAGCACACGCCCAGGCCAGCCGCCAGCGCCGCGCCCGCGCTCCACCAGTGGCCCAGCGCCCACGGCCGCAGCAGGGCGGTAGCACCCGCGTAACCCGCCACGAAGGTGCCCATCGCCTGGCCATAAGGTACTACCAAGCCGCGCCAGCGGCTGGGCAGCGACTGCCGCCAGTCGGCCAGAAAAGTCCCGCCTGCCGCTGTCATCAGCCTTGCTGGCGGGCAAAGTTTTGCACCAGTCCAAAAATCTCGTCCGGCTTTTCGGCGTGTACCCAGTGGCCGGCGTCGGGCACGGTGGCTACCTTTGAGTTGGGGAACAGGGCCGGAATGCCGTGCAGCTTGTCGTCGGCCGTGATGTAGTCCGACTTGCCGCCCCGGATGAATAGCGTCGGCTTCAGAAATGGCTGGGCCGACGAGATTTCCTCGCCCACGGCCGCCAGGTTCTCCACCAACGCCGGCAGATTGATGCGCCAGGCAAAGGAATTGTCCTCGCGCCGGTACAGGTTTTTCAGCAAAAACTGCCGCACGCCCAGCTGCGGAATGCGTGGTAACAGCGCCGCCTCTGCCTGCTGCCGGTTTTGGATAGTGCCGAGGTCCACAGCCTGCAAGCCCGCGATAATGTCGTCCTGGTGCTCCATATCCGAAAAGCGCGGCGCGATGTCGAGCACTATCAGCTGGGCCAGCCGCCCGGGGTAGCCCAGGGCTAGGGTCATGGCCACCTTGCCGCCCATGCTGTGCCCCAGCAAAGTGAGGCGCGTAGGGTCGAGCTTCAGGTGGTCAAACAGCGCCAGCACGTCCTGCGCCATCAGCGCATAGCTGTGCTCGGGCGAGTGAAACGAGCGCCCGTGGTTGCGCAAGTCCACGCTGAGCACGCGCAGGCCAGCCTCGTCGGCCCAGCGCCGGGCCAGCGTCTGCCAGTTGTCGAGCGTGCCAAAGAGGCCGTGCAAAATCACCAGCGGCGGCGCGGCCGGGTCGCCTTGTTCGAGAAAGTGCAGCAGGGGAGTAGCCATAAAGAAGAGCAAAGCTGAATAGAGCTGCAAAGATGGCAGCCAGCGCCCGCGCTCATCCGGCCCGACCTTTGCGCCCGCCTACCTGACGCGGCCCCGCCACCGTTCCGGCCGGTATCCGCACTCACTACCGCTATGCACCTCACCTGCCACTCGCTACCGGCCCCGCGCTGGGAGCCGCTGCCCAATCTGGCCCTGCCCGCCCGCCAGGGCGAGGTGGCGGTGTGCCGGGTGCCGGTGGCCGAAAACCAGCGCCGCGTGCCCGCCCTGCTAGCCCTGCTGACGCCGCCCGAGCAGCAGCGCGCCCGCCGCTACCACGCTGAGGCCGACTACCAACGCTTTGTGGTGGGGCGGGCGGCGCTGCGCCTGCTGCTGGGCGCGGGCCTGGGCTTGCCACCCACCGCGCTGTGCTTCGCGGCGGGCGGCAACCACAAGCCCATCCTGGCCACTGCCCCCGAGCTGCACTACAACGTGTCGCACTCCGGCAACTGGGTGCTCATTGCCCTCGCGCCGGTGGCGCTGGGTATCGATGTCGAGAAAATAAACCCCAGCTTTCCCTTCCAAGAACTAGTGGACCACAGCTTTGGCGAGCACGAAAAAACCTTCTTGGCGCGGCAGGCGGTGCCGCTGGCGGCTTTCTATCAGCTCTGGACGCGCAAAGAGGCCTTTGTGAAGGCTACCGGCCAGGGTATTAATGCTGATTTTGCCCGCGTGCCCGCGCTCGACGGCCGCCACCAGTGGCCGGCCCCGCCCCCCAACCAGGTAGCCGACTGGACGGTGAGCAGCTTTGCCGCCGCCGCCGGCTACGTGGCGGCCGTGGCCTATCCGGCCCGCATCCCCGCCGGCCAGGTCCGGTTTTATGAGGTAGGAGAGCAGTTGTTTGATGGGTACTGGGAATGACTGTCATGCTGAGTGGAGCGCAGCGGAGTCGAAGCATGACAGCTACTTACCCTATACCAAGGCCCAGCCGCGCCGACGCTCTGCCACTTCCACCCCGAAGTGGCGCAGGTAGCTCACCAGCGGCTTCATGTCGGGCAGCACGAGTGCGGTGAGGATGATGTCGCCCTGCGGCAGGGGTAGCCGCAGGTACTCGTAGCGTCGCCAGAACACGCCGGGCCAGCGGCAGCGGCTCCACTCGATAGGGCCGGGGCCGGGCCAGCCCTGGCGGGCGGGGTCATAAGCCAGCACCTCATCGAGGGCCACTTGCAGGCGGCCCTGGCCGGGGTCGAATACCAGCGTGGTGGCCGCGTTGAGGGTATAGTAGCGCAGGTGCAGCAGCAGGGCGGGGGCGGCCAGCGCCAGCACGGCCAGCAGCAGGCCCCAGGCCAGCCAGCGCTCGGCGGCGGTAGAAGCCAGCAGGCCCGGCCCGGCCGCCACCAGCCCCGCGCCCGCCGCCAGCACTGGCCACGTCAGCAGCGACAGGTGCCCGGCCACGGTGGGGCGGTACACGGTGGTTTTGCGGCGGAACAGGCCCAGCGCCCAGCGCGCCAAACCCAGCGCTACCACCAGCACCACGGCGGCCTCAAACAGCGGGCGAAACAGTTTCATCGCCCCAAAATACGGGCATACACCGCGCCGAAGGCCCGCCCCACCGCCGGGTAGCTGTAGGCGGCCACCGCCCGCGCCCGCAGCCGCGCCCCGTCGAAGCGGCCGGGCGGGGCGGCTAGTACTTCTAGCAAGGCTTGGCCGAGAGCGGCTTCATCGCGGGCTGGCACCAGCCGACCCAGCGTGGTATCGGGCAGCAGCTCGGGCACGCCGCCCACGCGGGTGGCCACGGCCGGCAGCCCGCTGGCCTGCGCCTCGATGAGCACGCAGGGTAGGTTTTCAAAGTTAGAAAAAAGCACGAAGCAGGCTGCCCGGCGCATTTCGGCCGCTACCTCGGCGGGCGGCAGCTTGCCCAAGAACACTACCGTGCCATCGGCCAGCAAGCCTAACTGCTCGGCCAGCTGGTGCAAAGCCTTTTCGGCGGGGCCGTAGCCGGCCACGCGCAGGCGCAGGCCAGAATAGTCGGCCCGCAGCCGCGCCACGGTGCGCAGCAGGCCGCTCAGGTTCTTGGCCTGCTCGTTGAAGGCGGCCACGTGCAGCAGCCCGGCCCGCGCCTGCCCGGCCGGGGGCAGGTGGAAGAGGGCGGTATCGACCACGTTGGGTACTACCACGGTGTAGGCATTGGTGCCGCCCAGCGCCGCCAGCGCCCGCCCCAGGTCGGCCGATACGGGCAGGCTGGCCGCCGCCCCGCGCACCAGCCGGCCCACCAGCCAGCGCCGCAGCCAGCCCAGCCGTACCGCGCGGGCGGGCAGCAGGGCGGTTTGGTGCTCGGTGAGTACGTAGGGCGTGCCGTGCCAGCGGCGCAGCCACCAGGCCAGCGCGGCCGGGCGCACCAGCACGTGGGCGTGCACCACCGTGGGCCGGGCCCCGGCCCAGTGCCGCCGCACGGCTTGCAGCCCGCGCCGCTGGCACCACAGCCACAGCAGCAGCTTCAGCAGCTTGTCGAGCGGGGGCAGGCCGGTGAGGCGGGCGCGGTAGTAGTAGCGCCAGGTGGGCACCGGCCCGCCCAGGTCGTGGTCTTCGGCGATGAGGGTGGGTAGCGGCCCGCGCGCCACTGTGGCAAATACCACCGCCGAGGGTACCGGCCCGCCCCCGGCCCCGCCGTGCGCCGCGATAGCCGCCACGTGCCGCGCCACGAAGTCGCCGTCCTGGTCGTCGTAGCGGTGCGGGTACCACTTGGGCAGGTGCAGAATTCTTAAATCGGCCATCGGCAGGCAGGTAGGGAAATGGCCGCTACGCGGCGGGTTGCGGCGCGGGTAGGGCGTTGCGGCGCGGCGCGGGGCTTGGCGCGGAGAGCGCCTGCCCGGTGCTCAGGTCAAACACCGTGGCATTGGGCAGGCTGAAGGCCACGGCCGGCGAGTGCGTAGCTACGATAAACTGCAAGTTGGGAAACAAGCCGGCAAGTAGCGGCAGCAGCTGCCGCTGCATCTCTGGGTGCAGGTGCGCCTCGGGCTCATCGATGAGCACAAAGCCGCAGGGGTCGTAGCCGTAGTCGCTTACCTGGGTGCGCAGCAGGTCAACCCGCATCAGCAGCTCCATGAAAATGCTCAGCAAAGCAGAGTAGCCCGCCGACAGCTCGTTGAGCGTGAGGCGTCGGCCATCGGAGAGGTGCAGGTAAAACTCGAAGTTTTCGCGCACGAACTCCAGCCGGGCGCCGGGGTCTTCGAACAGCTGGGTGAGGGTGGCGTCGAGCTGGCGAAAAAAGCTTTCCTTTTGGCGGGCGCTCTCGGTTTTGCCATCCAGCGCGTCGAACACGTGGAAGACTTTTTTATTGACCAGAAACTGCTTGAAAAATGCGGTTTTGAGCTGCGTGTTTTCGGGGTGCGACAGCTCGGCCTCCAGGGCATCGGCCCGCACCACCGAGGTTACTTCCTGCACCCGCAGCCGGCGGGTGGCCTCAAAAAAGGCCAGTACGAAGCGGCTGCGCAAAATGACTTCGAGCGAGTGCTGCTGGCTGCGGCCGTAAAAGCGCGCCTCTACCGGGCGGCGCAGGGCCGGGCGGGCGTTGGGGTAGGGGAAGCGCATGGCCTCGTTGGTGGCCAGGTCGCGCAGCACCGTCGTTTTGCCGGCCCCGCTACGCCCCGTCAGCACCAGGTGCCGAAACTCCTGCCCCGGCTCAAACACCGGCACCCGCAGGTGCTTCGCCACGCAGGCGTCGTGAATGAGTAGTTCCTGTAAATAAGGAAATTCCTGGCGGGTTATCATAGCGGCAAAAAAGAGGAGTAACCTGGACAAAGGTAGGCCCGGCACCCCGCCCGGCCGGCCAAAAAAAAGCGGCTGCCCCGGTGGAGCAGCCGCTTTTTAGCTGTGCGGTACGCGCTACTAGAACGAGTAGCGCACACCCAGCTGGCCCTGCCAGCGCGAGGCCAACTGGTCGATGGAGTAGGTAGCCGGCGAGCTGTAGGTGAAGGCCGGGCGGTTGAAGGTGCTGCTGTAGCTGTTCGAGATATTGCCGGCCGCGTCGGCGAAGGCCACCTGCGAGAGGCCGGTGCCGAGCGTCGAGTTGAAGGTGTTGGGCACGAAGTACTGGCGGCCCCAGCTGCGGTTCAGTAGGTTGCCCACGTTTTGCACGTCGAGCGAAATCTGGATGGTGTGGCGGGCGGGCACCTGGCCGGCCTCGTTGGCTTCGAGCTTACCGAGCTTGGCTTCCAGCATCAGGCGCACATCGGCCTGGTTGTTCCAAGGCGTGCGGGCGGCGTTGCGCTCGGCATACTGGCCACGGCGGTTTTTCAGGTAGTCGTCGTTGTCGATGAAGTTGCTGAGGGCCGCGTACTGCGCGCCGCTGGCGTCGAGCACGTAGGCTCCGGCCGCGTTGCGGGCTACGAGGGTGATGTCCGAAGCCGAACCGGGGATGTAGGCCAGCTGCACGTTCTGCTGGCCATTGCCAAAGAAGTTGTTGTTATACACCCAGGTGTAGGGCGAGCCGCTGGCGTAGGTCAGCACCGAGGTGAAGTAGCCCGTAAAGCGCTGGCCCAGGCCGTGGTGCAGGTTGATGCTGGCCACCACGCGGTGGCGCAAGTCGAAGTTGGAGTACGCCAGGGCCGGGTTGTTCACGTTCAGGGCCGGGTTCAGCTCCCAGTTGCTCTGAAATGAGTTGCGGATGCCGTTGCTGATGTCCTTGCTCACGCCGTAGGTGTAGGCCGTGTTCACGTCGAGGAAGTTGCCGAAGCCCTTGCCCACCGAGCCCGTGAGCTGGTAGCGGTAGCCTTGGCTGGTGTTGGTCAGCAGGAAGGCGTTCGAGAGCAGCGGGTTAACCCGCGTCGAGGCCGAGGTAGCGCCGGGGAAAGTGTAGCCCGAGTAGCGCGGCGTCTGGGTTGGGCCCTGGCCGTAGTAGGTCACGTTGTCGACCAGGTTTATGTTCGAGAACTGCACGTCCTGAATCACTTTCGTTACCAGGCCCTCAACCGAGGCGCGGAAACCCATCGGCAGCTTGAAATCGAAGGCTAGCGACGAGCGCCAGATTTGCGGCAGCTTGAAGTTAGGGTCGATGAGGTTCACCTCGGTCGTGTTTTGGGCCGAGGCCGGCAGCTGGCTGTAAATCTGGCTCGGGTCCTGGTTCAGCAGGTATTTGGGACCCTTCGGCTGGTCGGCGCTGGCGGTAGGTTGCAGGTTGTTGGCATCCACCGAGTTGTAGTTCACGCCGTTGTTGTAGTAGGCGTAGCCAATCCAGGCAAACGGCACGCGGCCGGTGAAGATGCCCGTGCCGCCGCGCACCACCACGCTGCCGTCGCCCTTCACGTCGTAGTTGAAGCCCAGGCGGGGCGACACCTGCACCTTGCCGAAGAGGCGGTTATCGAAGTTCTGCCAGCTGGTGTGCTGGTAAGTCTGGTTGAGGGTGCGGGCGTCGTTAGCGGCCGTGTTCACGAGGTCGGCGCGCACGGCGGGCGGGTTGGGCAGCGAGGTCAGGTCGAAGCGCAGGCCGGGCGTGATTTTCAGGCGGTCGGTCACGGCCCACTCATCCTGCACGTAAGCCGAGTACAAATTGATATTGAACGCCGCCGACGGGTTGTTGTAGTTGTAGGCGTAGCTGTTATCGGTCTTGTTGTACGTGCCCCGGATGCGGGTCGGCTGGTCGTTCAAAAACTGCGATACGCTGTTGTACTCGATGCGGCCGTTCCAGGAGTTGATGAAGCCGTAGTCAATCTTGTACAGCTCGTTGTGGGTGCCCAGCGTCAGCGTGTGGTTCCCCAGGAAGTAGGTCAGGTTGTCGGTAATCTCGAAGGTGCGGGTGCGAGTGTTGAAGATGCTCGCCTCGCGGTCCGAGCCCAGCAGCACTTGGTTCGAGCCCTTATAGTAGGTATCTGAATACACCGCACCGTCGCCGGCCGAAGTGCCCACGTTGTTTATCTGCACCGACGGGAACAGGTTGCTCTGCCCGCCCAGCAGCGAGCGGTAGTCGTGGATATTGGTGTAGCCCAGAATCAGGTTATTAGCGATTTTGCTGTTGAAGTTGGACTTCACTTCCAGCACCGTCGAGTTTTGCAGGTTGTTCTGGTTGAAGTCCTGCGAGCCGAACTTAAACAAGCTGCCCGAGCGCTCCAGGTTGGTGGCCTCCGACTTCACGTAGTTGTGGCGCAGGGCGATGCTCGTCTTGTCATCGAGGTTGAAGTCGATGCGGCCAAATAGCTTGTCGCTGTTGGCGTGGATGTTATAGTCGTTGTAGTCGCCCAC
This sequence comes from uncultured Hymenobacter sp., assembly GCA_964277755.1. GTDB lineage: Bacteria > Bacteroidota > Bacteroidia > Cytophagales > Hymenobacteraceae > Hymenobacter. Next base: position 80,449 of record CAXYJY010000025.1, on the reverse strand, counting down.
GTTGTAGCCGTAGGTAGTGCGCAGCTTGGCCGCGATAAGCTGGGCCAAATCCGTCGAAATCGGCGAGCCGGGCGTACCCGCGCCGTAGAACTGCGGCTCCTGGCGGCGGGCTATTTCGGCGTTCACGAAGAAAAACAGCTTGTTTTTCACAATCGGGCCACCCAGGCGGAAGCCCGTCTGGTAGTCGTGGTAGCTGCTCCCGATTTTCGAGCGGTCGCCGTCTACGCTGGTGCCCGTCAGGGTCTGGTTGCGGCCATAGCCATATACCGAGCCGTGGAAATCGTTGGTGCCCGAGCGCGTCACGGCGTTAATCGAGCCGCCCGTAAAGTTGCCCAGCTTCACATCGAAGGGCGCTACCGAGGCCTGAATTTCCTGGATGGCGTCGAGCGAAATCGGGTTGGCGCGGGCCGACGAGCCCGGCAGGCCCGAGGTGCCGCTGGTGCCGCCCAGCGAGGGCGAAAAGCCGATGGCGTCGTTGTTCACGGCCCCGTCGAGCGTGATGTTGTTGTAGCGGAACGACGAGCCCGCGAACGAGTTGTTCGAGTTGCGCGGGTCGAGGCGCGTAAAGTCCTGAATGCTACGCGAAATGGTGGGTAGCTGCTGAATGGCTTCCTTGCCCACGTTGGTGCCCGCGCCGGTCTTGGTGGCCTGCGTGTTGCCCGTAATCACGACCTCATTCAGCGCCTGCGCCTCGGCGGCCAGCGTAAAGTTGAGGCGCGTGGTGTTACCCAGCGTCAAATAGATATTGTTGACCGTCTGGGGCTTGTAGCCCACGTACGTGACCGTAACCGAGTAAGGCCCGCCGGGGGCCAGGTTGGGGATGCTGAAGCGGCCATCCATTTCGGTGGCGGTGCCGCGCTTGGTGCCGGTGGGCACGTTGGTAGCCACGACGGTAACGCCGATGAGCTCTTCATTCTTGTCGGAAACGACCTTGCCGCCCAGCGACGAGGTAGTAACCTGGGCCGCGCCCAGGCGGGCCAGCAACAGCAGAAAAAACAAGGCGACCAGCCGCGTCGCGGGTTGGCCAGGGGTAAGAGTTCGCATAAGAAGGGGTTAAGCCAATGCTGGTGCAAAGTTCCCCCGGCTAAGTGCCAGCGTTGGTTACCGAATTATTGGTAGTCGGTTATGGAATTGTTGGCGGCTGGTTACTGAATTGTTGGCTCGGCGTCCATCGTATAACATTGGCATAATGAAAGGATGCCGCGACCCCGGCCGCCTATTAATTGCGGCGCGGGCGGGTAGGGGAGCAGCGTGCCGCGCCATTCGGCCAGTCGAAAGCCACGTTAAGCCGCTAAATACCTGCGCCCGTCGCCAATGCCCGGCGGGGGGTAGTTTTACCGCTCACCTTTGTATCACCTAACCGCTGCGCCGGTGCCGCCGGTGCCCGCAGCTCTGTTACTATGCTACTCTCCATGACTGGCTTTGGCCAGGCCCACCGCGAAACCGAGCGCTACACCGCCACTATCGAGCTGCGCTCGCTCAACTCCAAAACCCTCGACTTAAGCCTGCGCCTGCCGCGCTTTCTGCAAAACCACGAACTCGAAATCCGCCAGCAAATCACCAAAGCCCTGCTGCGCGGCAAAGTCAATTTCAGCCTCGACTTCGTGCGCTCGGCCGCCGCGCCGGCCGCCGCCGCCACCTTCAGCCGCGAGGCGCTGCTAGCCGCCTACCACGAGCTGCAAGCCGTAGCGAATACGCTGGGTATCAAGCCTGGCGAAGATACCCTGCTGGCCGCCCTGCGCCTGCCCGGCGTGGTGCCCACGGCCTCCGAGCAAGCCCAGGCTGCCCAGGCCGACGCCCCCGACGAGCCCACCTGGGCCGAGCTTCAGCCGCTGCTGACCGAGGCGCTGGCCGCCATGCAGCAGTTTCGGCACGACGAAGGCCAGACCTTGCAGGCCGAGATACTGGGCTACATCGCCACCATCCGGCAGCAGCTGGCGGCCGTGGAGCTGCACGACCCGCAGCGCATCGCGCATGTGCGCCAGCGCCTGGCCGCCCACCTCGCCGAGCTCACGCAGCACGAGCAGTTCAACGCCACGCGCTTCGAGCAGGAAGTGCTGTATTATATAGAGAAGCTCGATATCGCCGAGGAGAAAGTGCGCTTGGCCGCCCACCTCAGCTACTTCGAGCAGGCCATCGGGCAGCCCGACGAGGCCGTGGGCAAAAAGCTGAGCTTCCTGGCCCAGGAGATTGGCCGAGAAATCAATACCATCGGCTCGAAGGCCAACGACGCCACCGTGCAGCACCTGGTAGTCGGGATGAAGGAGGAGTTAGAGAAAATCAAGGAGCAGCTTAATAATATTTTGTAAGCCGCGAAAAATTTTCAGATTATTTACTGCATCTTTCAAGCTAAGAATTGTATTTTTATTATAAAATGCCTGCTGAAATAAAAGTAAAAATAGTCGTAATTCATGAATTTGTTATTTGGAATTTTTAATAAATTTCACTGTTTTTCAGTGTATTAATTCAGTGCATTGTGGCGTTAATATTTGATTAAACTTAGTTATAGTACAATTTTCTTGTGTATGTCGTTGTTTGGATTTTAAGCGTAACTTCGAATCAACAAAAGCAGGCATCCTACTTCAGCGCTCACTTTTACCTCTTGTTTGGTTATGAAATCTCTTTTACTAACGCTGCTCGTTTCCTTGTCGGGTATGCTGATGGCGGCCCGCCCCGCCTCCGAGATTGAGCTCATTAAGAAGCGCGTGCTCAGCGAGCGCGTGGAAGTGCTGATTCCGAAAGGCTTCGAGCTGATGACCGAGCAGCAGATGGACTTCATCTACTCGCACGCCAGCAGCCGCCCCAGCGTGGTGTTCACCAACAATAATCTGGTGACGCTGTCCTTCAACTACTCCGACAACGAGGCCGACCAGGACATGGTGGAGGTGTACCAGACTAACTTCTCCAAGACCTATCACAAGCAGTACAAGCAAACCACCTGGTTTGGCGAAGGCGTGAAGGAGGTGTCGGGTCGCAAAGTGGGCTACCTCGAATTCATGAAGCCCGAGATGGGCCACGAAGTGTACACGCTGGTATTCTTCACCGATGTGCAGGGCAAGCTGCTCATCTGCACCTTCAACTGCGCCGACCGCCAGAAGCCCGAGTGGGAGCCGCTGGCCAAGAAGATTCTGAATTCGCTGAAAGCCAATAGCTGAGCCAGACAATAAGTGGGGGATACTAGTGACTGATTGTTAGTGAGTTAAAATTAAGATAAACGCAGTGTATAGGTAGTTGTTAGAAAAAGGTAAATCTCCGAAAGCCCCGGCCGATTAGCGGCCGGGGCTTTTTGCTTGGTATGAAGTACGGCGTGCGCCACCCCGTTGCAGATTAAGGCCGGCGGCCCATTTGCGCGTCCAGAAAGTCGCGCACCAGCCCGAACGCCCCCGCAAAGCCGGCCAGCGAAAGCGCGGCCGGTTGGTCGTTCACATCGTGGTAGGCGGTGCTGCCGCCGCGTGTATAAATAAAGAACGCGGGCACGCCGGCCTCAGAGAAAGGAAAATGGTCGGAGTTGGCGGCCCGGCCACGTGCGCCGAGGCGCGGCAGGTAATGGTGGGCGTCGTTGAGGGCGGTAAGGCGCTGGTAGGCGGGCTCGAATACCTTGCCGTTGACGACGGTGGCACCGTCTTCACCGGTGCCCAGCAGGTCGAGGTTGACCAAGAACTTGATGCGCGGCAGCGGCACCAACGGGTGCGCTACGAAGTAGCGCGAGCCCACCAGCCCCGCCTCTTCGGCCCCGAACAGTAGGAAGACCACTGAGCAGGCGGGCCGGTTTTCGGGGCGGGCGTAGTGGGCGGCCAGCTCCAGCAGCAGGGCCACGCCGCTGGCGTTGTCGTTGGCCCCGGGGAAGTAGGTGGCGCGGCCCATCATGCCCAGGTGGTCATAGTGCGCCGACACTACCAGGAAGCTATCGGGCTTCGTGCTGCCGCGCACCACGGCGGCGAGGTTCTGGGTTTGGTAGTTGCGCAGGAGCTTGGCGTCGAGCTGCATATGCGTTACGAAACGCGGCTGCCAGCTACTGGCTAAAACTTCAAAGCGCGGCTGGGTTGCTTGTTCCAGCGCTAGCGAGGCCGTGAGTTTGGGAACCAGCGTGACCCAGGCAAGCGCCGAGTCCAGATGCTGCTGCAAAGAGGCAGGTAAGGCGGCTAAACGGGACTGCTCCTTACCGGTGAGTACCAGTACGCGGCCTTTCAGGGGGCGTCGCTGCCACGCCGCTGCCGAATCGGGCCGCGTGAAAACCAGTGAATCGAGTCGTAGCGGCCGGCCAAAAGTGGCCCGGCTACCGGCGGAGGCCGGGGCCGCAATAAAGTCGCGGCCCGGCTCCAATGCGGGCCGTAGCGGTTGGAAGGTCTTGTAGTCGTTGTTCTGAAGCCTTATTGCGCCCGGAAACGTATTCACATCCAGCGTAAATGGCTGCGTGTAGTCGGGCGCGAGCGGTTGCACGCCCAGTTGCCGCAGCCGCCCGCGAAGGTAAGCGGCGGCCAGGTGCTCGCCGCCCTGCACGTAACCCCGGCCGTGCAGCTTAGGCGACGCTAGTGCCTCGATGGTGCGGCGGGCGCGGGCCAGGTCGGGGGCCTGCGCCTGGGCGCGCGGGGCAAAAAAAAGGCTGCTACTGAGAAGTAGCAGCACGAGCAGCGCCGACATGGCTAGTTGGCGGCGCTGCCACCAGCGCCAGCCACCGCTCACGAGCAGCAGCGCCAGGGCCGCGCCCACGCTGTCGCCGACTAGGTCGGTCCATTCGGCGTGGCGGCCCAGCTGCATGGCGTACTGCGCTACCTCAATGAACGCCCCGAACAAGACGCAGCCTACCAGCACTACCAGACTGGTGTGGCGCGCCAGCGCGGGCCAGCGCCGCTGCCGGCTTAGGGAAAACCAGCTCAGCGCGGCCAGCACGGCGAACACGCCCGCGTGCGCGGCCGTGTCAAACGACAAAAATTTCCACTCCGGCGTCTCGGGTAGATTTTTCGAAGGCGTGAGCGTGAGCCACAGCATGATGAGCGCCCAGGCAATGGGCAGGGTGGCGTAGGCGCGGCGCGGCGCGGGCAAAGTCGTTTGCATAAAAAGAAAGAAAGGACCGCACAAAAACGCCATGCCCGCGGCCGGGCATGGCGTTTTCAGGCAAAACAAAAAAAACTAGGCGCCGATGAGCTCGCCGTAGGCTTCGGCCGTCATCAGGCCCTCGATTTCCGACGGGTTGCCGACCGACATCTTGATAATCCAGCCGTCGCCATAGGGGTCCGAGTTAACAGTTTCGGGGGCGTCGGCCAGCTTGGCGTTCACTTCCAGCACGGTGCCGCTGATGGGGCTGAACAGGTCGGAAACCGTCTTCACGGCCTCTACCGTGCCGAATACGTCGTGCTGGGCAATCTCTTTGTCAACCGTGTCAACGTCCACGTACACGATGTCACCAAGCTCGCGCTGGGCGTGGTCGGTGATGCCGATGTACGCCACGTCGCCTTCCAGGCGCAGCCATTCGTGGTCCTTGGTGTAGTGCAGAGTGGTAGGGAGCGTCATGGGTAAAATGGTAAATGAGTAGCTGAGTAAATGCGTAGGGCAAAAGTACGCCGCCGCAGGCAGTAGCTCCGCACTAGCTTTCGGCCCGCCGCCACTTTACCCAATTACTCACTTACGCATTTACTATTGCAGGCTGTAGCGCAGCTGAATGCCGCCCTCGCTGGTCGAGTTGCGGAAGGCGTTGCTGACGCGGGGCTGGGTGATGGTTTGGGTGAAGTAAAACTGGAGGTTGAGGCGCGAGTTGAGCAGGTAGTCGACGGTGGGGCGCAACTGCACTTGCAGCGAGCCGTTGGTAATCTGCGAGGTAGCGGTGCCCACGTCGCCATTCACCGGCAGCGTGGTGCTGCCCTGCTGCCGCAGGTCGGGAATGGGGTCGGTCGAGTTGAGAATGCTGCGCTGGATGGTGACGTTGTCGCGGATGCTGAGGTCGAGGCGGGCTTGCAGGTTGTTTTTGAGGGTGCGCTGCTCGCCGCCCACCCGGAAGGGCAGCTTGAGGCCAGTGGCCGCGTAGCCCAGCCCGATGGTTATGTCGGAGGTGTGCAGCTCGGTTACCTGGGCATTGGTGGTGTTCAGGGCCACGGCGCGGCTGGTGCTGTATTGCAGGCGGCCGGTCACGTTGTTCACGGTCTGGAAGTTGACGCCCAGCAGCGGCGTCAGGCTTTCCAGGAAGCTCACCTGGCCCACCACGTAGTAGGGCACGTACTGCCCGGTGGCGTTGTAAGTGAAGGGCACGTCGCTGTTAAAATCGGGCTCGCCGCGCGAGTACTGCGTGTTCTTGGTGTAAGCGCCCAGCGTGTATACCGACGAGTACACGTGGTTGATGGTGAACGAGCGGAACACCTCGCGGATGCCCGGCAAGTCGGCAAAGCTGTTGTATTCGATGCGCCAGTTGGGCAGCGGTATCACGCCGAAAGGGTTGAACTTCTTAGCCGTGTAGCCGTCCGACGACTTGCCGTGGTAGGCATCCAGGAAGCTCTGAATCAAGACTTCCTGCGAGTTGTAGCTGTAGAGGCCCACCGTGGTGTTGGCCGGAGCTGTGGCCGGGTTGGCGGCTTGCAGGCGCTGCTGCACCGCTGCCCGGTTTTGCACAAAGCGGTCGAAGGCCTTGCTGGTTTCGCCGTTGTTGCCTAGGTCACCAAACATCGTTTTGATGGTGATGGTGGTGGTGCTAAACGTGCCCGTGCCCACTATCTGGGGAGTTATCGGTAGGCTTAGATTTGGTGACAAATAACCGAAGTCGCGGTAGGCCGCCGTGGTTGTGTCGATGGCGTTGCGGTAATACGACTCATCGTTTTTGGTGCGCTGCCAGCGCGCGTCGAGCTGGATGTTGAAGCCCCGGAACGGCTCCAGCGTGGTGCGGGCCGAGATGTTATCGGTCAGCAGCGAGCTCAGCGCCGTGTTCAGGTACTGGCTGTTGGGGGTGTACCAGTTGCTGGCTACTGCCTGCTGGTACAGCGCTTCGAGGTCGTACTGCCGGCCCAGCACGAAGGGAATGCCGGGGGCCAGCCCGTCGAAATTGTCCCCCCCAGTGAGCCCGAAAAAGCGGGTTTTGGGCAGGTAGCCCGGCAGCAGCGTGCCGTTGGAGTGGGCGTAGGTGAAGTTGATAGAGCGCGCCGTCATGATGGCGCGCAGCGCGGCCTTCACGAAGCGCAGCGGGTCTTTCTTGGCAGTGTCGGGCGCGGCCTCCTGCTTGGGCAGGCGCGGGCCCACGGGCGCGCCGGCAACGGGCTGGGCCGGGCGGGGCTTGGGCTGGGCGTTATTGATGATGTTCAAGAACTTCACCTTGTTGTAGAGCTTCACCAGGTCAATCTTGCCGTTGGCCGTAAACTCGGCGTTGTTCTGTATCGTGTTGCCCAGGTTGATGACTACCGTCGAAGTGTCGGTGGGGTCCACCGAGCCATCGGACAGGCGGCGCGGAGTGTAGTTGGGGTTGGGCGTGCGCAGCGCCGTGGAGGCCGCCTGCCAGGTGTAGTGCGCCGCGTAGCGCAGGTCGGCCGAGAGCCAGTCGGTGAGCGGAAACTTGTCGAGCGGCAGCCGGTAGGTAGCCGCGATGGTCTGGTCGAAGTTGGTGGTGCGCCCGCCCAGCAGCAGGTTTTTGCGCAGCTGCTCGCGGTTGGCCTGGGCCACGGCGCTGCCGTCAATCGAAGAGCCCGCGCCCTCGTCTACCACGCCGCGGTTGTTGGCCGTGTAGTCGAGGGCCAAGGATTTGAAGATGTCCCAGCGCAGGTCGTACACGCGATTCACGAAAAACGACTTGTAGAACACGCCCTGAATGCCGGCCGTGGTAGGCAGCGTGCCGGGCTCCAGCACGCGCTGCAAAAACCGCTCGTTGTAGCGCCGGTCGAGGTCCATGCGGAACGAGAAGCGCGTAGGCAGCGGCGAGATATTGACTTCCTTGAAAATCTTGAGGTAGGGGTTATCCAGCAGCTTCACGCCGCTGAAGGGCGTGAGGCTGCGCGGCGTGGTCTGGTACACGTAGGCCAGCGCCGCCGTGTACGAGCGCGAGTAGTCGCGCTGGGTGTTGATGTCGGAGTGCTGGCGCTCGGTGATGGCGTAGCTCACGGCCACGTTCTCGATGTCCCAGGGATGCACCTTGGTTTGGGTGGGGCCGCGCTCTTTGCGTACGTTCAGCACCGAGATGCTGCGGCTGGTAGTGCGGTCGACCACCAGTTTCTGGTATTCGGCCTTGGCCTCCGAGCTCTGAAACTTGCGCAGGCTTTGCTCCAGCTTGGTGTCGGGGTCGAGGGGGTCGTACTGCGGCGTGATGGTCTGAGTGCTGGCCTGCACCAGCACAGGCACCTTCAGGCGCAGGGCCGGGGGCAGAAACTTGTCGACGGCCACCGTGGCGTTGAGGTCGCCGCGCAGCACGTCGCTCGTCGAGCGGGCCTGGGCCTTGTCCTGCAAGCCCCCGAAGCCCACGCCGATAAACGAGCCCGTGGCCGTGATGTTGGCCAGGTCGGCCAGCTTCACGTTCAGACGGGCGTTGGCGGCCCAGCCGCCCTGGCTTTCAAAGTCAAACACGCGCAGCTCGTCGGCCCACAAACACAAGGTTTTAGCGCGCTTGTCGTCGTCGGGGCGGTCGGTAGTGCCGAGCGGGTTCAGCATCCCAATCATGCAGCCCTGCACCGCCGAGAAGTCGGGGTTGCCCAGCACCGTGATAGTGTTGCCGTTGGGCAGCGTCACGGAGTAGGGCTGGGTAAGGCTTACGCCGGGCACGCCCTGGGCCAGGGCGATGTTGCGGGCCGACTTGGCATCGATAAAGTCCTGGAACGCTACGTCGATGCGGTTGGCTTCGGGCCACACCTGGTCTACGCCGGTGTCGCCGTTTTTGGTCAGCAGCAGCGGCAGCGAGTACTGGTAGTAGTTCTGGGTGTAGTCGGTGCCGATGCGGATGAAGGCCTGCACGTCCCGGTCTCTGGTGTTGGGGTCCTGCGCGTCGGCGTGCAGGTACATGCGCAGGCGCTTGTAGCGCAGCAGGTTAATGGTGATGTTCTTGTAAGCTGCCTTGGCGTAGCCGTCGGTCAGGTTTTCCACGCACAGGCGCAGGCTCTGCTCGTTTTGCTGGCGCGATACCGACGTGGAGCCGTACTCCACGTCGCGCGCGATGCCCGGCGGCTGCACGTAGGGGATGCCCCCGCCGTTCGATAGGCCGTTTTCTTCCAGGCTCACTGTCGAGATATTGAAGGCCGCGGCATCAATCACCTGCTGGCCCACCGTGAGGGCGGGGTCGGTGATGCGCGTGAGGTAGCGGCGCCACTGGTTGGCTACGAACTGCGGCTGCACCAGGCGCAGCACCACCGGCTGCTGCCAGCCCGTGAGGTACATCCGCATAAAGCGAATGTTCTTGAAGCCGGCGGGCTGGCCCTGCACCGCCGAGGGCTCGCGCACCGGAATGCGGAACTGGTACCACGTCACGTCGTCGCCGTTCACCTTGTTCGTGACTTGGTCAATAACGTAATTCTGGCCTACGGCGAGGCCACCCGGCCGCAGGTTCATGGTGTACTCGTAGTAGTTTTCGCTGTCCTGCACCACGTTGTCGCGGTTCAGGTCTTCCTTATCGGGGTAGGCCGTGGCGCTCAGCTGCGAGCCCTCGGGCGAGTTGCCTTCGTAGTTGTCGTAGTCTTTGTAGCGCCCGATAAGCTGGGTGTTGCTCTGGGCAAACGACGGGTCGAGGTGGTGGCGGAAGTCGTCGCCCGAGGGGTCGGCCAAGGTGCTGAACACCGGCGCGACCCCCGCGTTGGCCGGGGTGTAAAAAGCCTGCTCGTCGATATTCACCAGCCCTTCCAGCCCGATGTCCTGGCTGGCGCGGGCCCCCGGTGCCGCGTTAAAGGCATCGGTCAGGAACTGCTGCGTGGTCACGCGGCCCCACACGGTGGGTGCGGTCAGAAGCGCCGGATTAGCGTCGGCGGGCGTCGGCAGCCCGTTCTCAAACTCGTGCTGGTTGCCGTCTTTCAGCACGTCCTCGCTCACGTTGCCCAGGTTCAGGATGAGCTGGCCGCCGGTGGTGTTGTTGGTGGGCACGTCGCGCGGGTCCACGGGGCCGTTGGGCGTCAGGCGGCCGTCTACCAGGCCGTTTTTGCCACCGAGGAAGGGGTCCATCATCCAGAACTCCAGGTACTCCACGTTGGCGTTGTCGAAGTCGGTATCGAAGGTGATGGCCCGCGACACGCCCGCGTAGCGCCGCTGCAAGCCCAGCGGCGTGTTGGAGCCGGCCGTGAAGTGCCGCCCGTCGCTGTCCACGTTGGGCGAGTAGTTGTAGGGCCCGCGCTCGCTCGGGAAGTAGGCCATGTCAAACGAGTACTCGAAGCCGTTGCCGGTCGCGCCCAGGTCTTTGTTGGGGAATATCTCGCTGCGTGGAATACCCCGCGTGTAGTGGTTGTTGAGCGCATCGGTCGAGATGCTGCCCGACACCGCCGAGCCGCCCGTGTAGTAGCTCTGGTCGACGGTGTACCAGGCCAGCTTGCCGCGCAGGAAGTTGGTCGCCAGCCCCTGCGTAGCCCCCACGATGGGGGCCGGCGTCGCCGCCAGCCGCCACGCCGGCACCGAGGCCAGCCCGTAGAGCGTGTAAGGCGTGCGGGCATTCTCGAAGTCGTCGATGTAGCTTACGCCGTTTTCGCCGCGCCCGAGCTGCGCCCGGCCCGCGATGAGCTTGGCCACCTCGCCCGTAAACGACACCGTCGAAATCTCCTTGGTCGATACGATGGGTAGGGCATCGACCAGCTTGGTGAGCACCCGGCTGTCCTTGCGGAAGCTCATGTCGGCCCCCAGAATAGTATTGTTGGCCGGCTCGTCGCCCACGTTCACGCGGTTGATGCCGGGGGCCTGGTTTTCGAGAATGTGCATGGCCGTGAAGCCAAACAGCGCGTCCTTGTTCACGGCGTAGTCGAGGCGGGTGCCCAGCAGCTTGCGCGGCTGCACCTGCACCAGGGCGTTTTTCTCGAAGGCCACCCGCAGCTCGTTGGCGGCGTTGAGGTAGGCCGTGTTCAGGATTTTAACCTTGGCCTGGTCGTAAAATACCTGGTAGTCGACGCCCTCCGTCAGCAGCGTGCTGCCCGAGTACACCTTCACCGAGCCCTGCGCCACCCCGATGCCGGGCAGGCTTATCTCGTCGGCCCCGGCCGCCCCCTGGAAGCGCCCACGAATGAAAAACTTGTCTTTGGTCTGGACTTGCTGCGCGTCGCTCTGAGTCTGGTTGTAGAGCTCCTGGTACACGTACTTCGGAATAAGCGCCACGTCGGCCGCCACGCCAGGGTCGAACTGCTGTTGCAGGTAGGTGCCAAATGGCTGCACGCTCGGGAAGATAATCTTGCCCAGCTCGGGGTCGATGGTCACGCCCGGAAAGTAGTCGAAGTTGCCGTCGGCGTTGCGGTCGTTATTGGCGTTCACGCGGTCGAGCCCCAGCACCTGAATCAGCGGCACGTTGGTGATGCGCGAGCCCTCCTTCAGCGAAATCAAGTCCACGCCCGTGGCGTCATCCTTGTAGATAATCTGGAGGTTGAAGTTGTCGCGGTTGAGCTGCGAGGCGTTCAGGGAGTAGATGTTTTTCATCATCAAATCCCAGGTCGGCGAGTTGCCCAGCGGCGTCTGGTAGGCCAGGTTCACGTCCGTCAGCGAGGCATTCACCACGCCCACGCCGGGGTTGGTGGCTTTCAGCAGCTTCAGGAAGATAACCTGGTCGGGCTGGGCCAGGCCGCCGTATTCGTTCACGGTTTCGCCCACCGTGTAGGTGCGGCCGTTGTAGATGTACGAGTAGCTCACGGCCAGCACCTGGTCGGGCAGCAGGGCCGTGTTCAGGTTAATATAGCCGAGTTGGGCATTGAAGGTGTATTCGGAGGTAGCCAGCTTGCGCGCCCGGATGCGCTCGTAGTCCAGGTTTTTGACTAGGTTCACGGTGCCAGTACCCCCGCCCAGCCCCAGGTTCAGGTTACCCAGCGTTTGCTCTATCTGTAGGTTATCGCGGCTGCTGGGTCCGCTATTGATAATGCTGTTGTAGAGAAAGTTGGCAATGTTGCGGGCGGGCGTTTTTACCGTGGCCGCCGTGGCCGGGTTATAAAGCCTGGTACGCAGAATGCGCTCCTGGCGCGGCTCGCCCAGGTCTTGCAGGGCCACCACGTTGCGCAGGTTGTCAGTGGTGCGGTTGTCGTTGGTCACGTACACCTCGAGGCGGGTGATGGTGATGCCGCTCTGCACCGTGGGCAGCGTGCGCAGGTTCTGGTCGTAGTTGTCGCGGAAATACTGCGACAAAAAGTAGTGCCGGTCGCGCTCGTACTGGCTGGCTTTCAGCTCGAAGGTGCGGCTTTGCGCGCCATTCTGCACCCGCACCTCGTCGGCCGAGCCGCGCAGGGTAGCGGCCACCGCCGTCACGCCCAGCCGCCCAAATTGCAGCTGGGTTTTGATGCCAAATAGGTTCGAGCCGCCCGTTATCAGCGAGTTGTTCAGGGGCATGCTCACGTTGCCCAGGTCCAGCTTGCGCAGGATGTCGGTGGGCTGCCCGGCGTAGTCAAACTTCATCTGATTGTCGAAGTCAAACGCCGCCTTGGTGTCGTAGTTAAACGTGAGTTTGAGCTTGGTGCCTACCGTACCGCTCAAGTTCAAGTTCAGGTTCTGGTCGAAAATAAAGTCGCCCACGCTCTGCTGGCGCAGGGTGAGGGCGGGGTTGCGGTTCACGTTCTGGCGCCAGCCCAGCTTGAGCGTGAGCGCGCCCGCCGGCCGCATGTCGATGTAGCGCCCGCCAAAAATGCGGTCGGCCACCGGCCCCAGGTCGATTTTCGGAATCAGGCGCTGCGCCTGCGCCGAGCCCGGCTGCGCGCCCGGCCCCGCCACGCCGCCCTGACTCTTCAGGCGATAGTAGTCGCTGATGGCCTGTCGCTCCTGAAAACGCAGCAGCTCCTCGCGCGATATCTCGGTGGGGTCGCGGTAGTCGACCTCGTTGCCCACCGTTTCGCGCACTTGGTAGCGCTTGGCGCTGTCGTCGGGCGTCACATTGAGCTGCACGCTTTTGGGCAGGGGCAGCACCAGCGGCGAGCGCCGCCGCTGCGGCGAAAAGCGGCTGCCTGCCCGGTCGCGGGTGCGCACCTTGGGGCGGCGGCTGGGGCGGTAGCGGCCCGTGTCGGCCGGCACGCCTTGCTGCGGCAACCCAAGCCGGCTGGCCCACGTAAAGACCCCAGCTGCGGGGCGCGACCGGCCTGCCGGACCCGCCGCGCCTGCCCACGCCGCCGCTATAAACACCGACGATGCAAAAGCAGTCGTCAGGATAGCGGTGGAGCTAAATAATTTAGAGCCAGCAGAAAGTAAAGACTTCAAGCAGATGCAAGGGTGCGGCGGCCCCGCAGGCAGGCTGCGGGTTGCCGGGTTTAACGAAGTGAATTTTCAACGCCGGGTGCCCCGCAAGGCCCCAGGCTTGGTGAGCGCGGCCTGGCCGATTGCCTAGTGCGACTTGAGGGCGAACTTGATGAGCTCTTCCACGCTCAGGTCGTTACCGTGCTTGTGCTGAATCTGGTCGAGGGTCTTCTCGGCCGCCGCCCGCGCAAAGCCTAGCATTACCAGAGCCTGCAACGCTTCCTGGCGCTGGGTATTGTGCTGGCGGGCCAGCGGCACGGTGTCCACGCCGGCCTTGGCCAGCAGCTCGTCTTTACGCAATTTGTCTTTAAGGTCGAGTATCACGCGCTGCGCCGTTTTGGGGCCCACACCTTTAATGCTCTGGATGGCCCGCACGTCTTCGTTCACGATGGCCTGGCGAATTTCACCCACGCCCATGCTGCTTACCATGATGATGCCCGTGCCCGGCCCGATGCCCGACACCGAAATCAAGTGCAGGAACAGCGCCTTCTCGTTGGGGTCGAGAAAGCCGTACAGCGTCTGCCCGTCTTCCTTGATGTGCTGGTAGGTATATACTTTAACCTTCTGGTCCTCAGCGGGCAGCTTAGAGTAGGTAGCCAGCGATATTTTAACTTCGTAGCCCACGCCGCCCGTGTCGATAATGGCTTGGGTGGGGTCTTTATAGGCGAGTTTACCGTCGAGGTAGGCAATCATAGGACAGGAGAATAGGAAGCGCAAACCCGCCCTAAAGGCCGGGTAGAGGCAATTGCCAGCCGGGCGGGCGGTTTGCGGCTTTATACTTTCCAAAAATAGGCCCGACCCACCGAAACTCAACGCCACCCATTGGGCTGCTCTCCGAATCTTGCTACAGCGGCGGGCGGTAGCGACAACTGGGCCCAATCCAACTCGCCAGGATGCAACTTCACAAGAGCCTAATCAAAGGCGATTCCGGCCTGAAGCAGCGCTGCCGCTCCGCCATCTTCTCAGAAAACTACTTGGGCTAAAAGCTCAACCGCCTACCTTTGCCTTGTTTTTAATTGTTCTAAATAAGGTATGCAGAAGTTTTTTCCGTTGTTTTTGCTATTTTTTCTGCTGAATCTGGTGGCCTTTGGGCAGCAAGGCGTGCCGGCCGGCGTGGTGCAGGGCATCGTAAAAGACCCTGCCGGAGCGGAGCTGCCCGGCGTCAGCATCGTGGTGGAGGGCACTACCCAGGGCACCACTACCGACGCTGCCGGTAATTATGAATTGAAACTACTTGCTGGCCAAGTATATAAAATCCGGCTGACTTACGTGGGCTTCGAGCCGCATACCCGCACCGTGGCGCTGCCCGCTACCCACGGCCTGCGCGTGGCTTTCACGCTGCAAAGCGCCCACCAGGCCTTGCAGCAGGTAGAGGTGCTGGGCCGCAAGGAAACCACCTACCGCACCAAGGCCACTTTCATCGGCAGTAAGTCGGAAACCGCTATCAAGGACTTGCCGCAGTCGGTGGCCTACGCCAGTAAGGAACTCATCGCCGACCAAGGCCTGATGCGGGTGGGCGAGGTAGTTAAAAATTTCAGCGGCGTTACGCAGTTTTCGTTTTACGACGACATCGTAATTCGGGGCTTCCGCATCAATGGCCAGAGCAACACGCAGCTGCTCAACGGCCTGCGCACCAGCACCGGCTTTTGGAAGCAGCCGCTGGCCAACTATCTTGAGCGGGTAGAAGTGCTGAAAGGGCCGTCGTCGGCCTTGTTTGGCAACGCCAGCCCCGGCGGCGTGCTCAACCGCGTCACCAAAAAGCCGCTGGCCGAAAGCCGCAAGGCGCTGAGCTTTTCGCTGGGCAGCTTCCAGAATTTCCGGGCGCTGGCCGACTTCACCGGCCCGCTCAGCAAGGACAGTACCCTGCTCTACCGCCTCAACCTGGGCTACGAGGATGCGCAGTCGTTCCGCGATTTGCAGCTTGACCGCAACCTCGTGGTAGCGCCGTCTTTTTCGTTTCTGCCCTCGCCCCGCACCCGGCTCAATCTCGACGTGGTGTACAACAGCTCGAATAGCCGCCTCGACCGGGGCCAGACTACTCAGAAAAACGACCTGTATTCAACGCCTACCTCGCTATCGCTGGCCACCGGCAACGACTACCTCAACGAGCAGACCTACAACCTCACGGCCTCGCTCAGCCACCAGTTTGCGCCCGGCTTCACGGCCAACGTAGCCTACATCAAAACTGGCTATTCAGAAGACCTCTACGAGCACCGCAACGCCAACGTCTACGCCCAAAACGCGGCCGGCCAGGACATTGAGAGCAAAGTAGCCATGCAGGTATTTGCCCGCAAGCGCCGCCGCTATATCGACAACCTGTCGGCGTTCGTCAACTGCGACCTCACCACCGGGCCAGTGGCCCACCGGCTAGTGCTGGGCTACGACTTCGCCAGCGAAACCCTGCCGCCCGGTGCGTCGCAGCTCACGGCCAGCGGCTACCGCAACGCGGCCAACACCGGCACCATCGCTACTTACGTGGCCGCCAATCGCACTCGCTACCTGCTCGATGCCAGCGGCAACCCCGTGCCCAACGTGCCCCATTTCGACCTCAACGACGTGCTGGGCTCGCAGCGGCTGCAGGACGACAGCAAGCTCTTCTTCGCGCCCCGCGCCTTCGACCCCACCTACTACCACCTGCACGCCGGCTACGTGCAAGACCAGCTGCGGCTGGGCCGCTTCCAGGCGCTGCTGGGGCTGCGCTATGAGCGCTATACCGACCTGGTGGGCTACAAAACGGCCGCCGAAACCCCAGTGTATCAGCACGCCTTGCTGCCCCGCGCCGGGGTAGTGTTCACGGCCAATGACCACGTGAACATCTACGGCACCTACGTGCAGGGCTACAACCCCCAGACGGCCGCCACCATCGCCAACCCCAACGCGGGCGGGCCCTTCAACCCCCTCACCAGCAACATGCTGGAAGTGGGCGCGAAGTCGAGCTGGCTCCAGGACCGCCTGAGCATCACGGCGGCGGCGTACCGTATCGAGCAGCGCAATGTGCTCTACAACGCCAACGACGCCGGCCAGCCCGACCTGCTGCGCCAGGTAGGGGCCGAGGTGTCGAAGGGCGCGGAGGTGGACGTGCTGGGCCAGCTGTCGCTGAATTGGAGCGTCACGGCGTCCTACGCCTACAACGAGGCCAGTATCAGCGAGAGCCCGATAGCCGCCGAGGTGGGCGCGCAAAAGCCCAACGCCCCGCGCCACCTCGCCAACCTCTGGACGCGCTACTCGCTCGACCGGGGCGCGCTCAGCGGCCTAGGCTTCGGCTTCGGGGCCAACCTGTCCACCGTCCGCACGCTCTCGCTCAATACCGCCCAAACCATCCCGGCCTACACCCTGCTCAACGCCGCCCTCTACTACCGCCTGAACCGGGTAAACTTGCAGCTCAACGTTAATAATCTCGCCGACCACACCTACTGGGTGGGCGGCTACGACTACATCCGGCTGTTTCCGGGCGCGCCGCGCAATTTTCTGCTGACCTTGGGCTACACCTTCAAGTAGCGACGATGAGCGAACAGCCGGCAGCCCGCCCCAAACGCTGCATTACGCCGCTTTTTTGGTCACGATGTAGTCATTTACTACCTCTTCTAGTACTTCCAGCGGCATGGCCCCGTTTTTCAGCACTGCGTCGTGGAAGTCGCGCAAATCGAACTTCGCGCCAAGCTGCTGTTTAGCGCGCTCGCGCAGTGCCAGGATTTTCAGCATCCCGACCTTATAGGCGCAGGCCTGGCCGGGCAGCACGATGTAGCGCTCAATCTCGGCCTCCACATCGGTTTGAGCCATGCCGGTAGTCTGGTGCATGTAGCGGATGGCTTGCTCGCGCGTCCAGCGCTGGTCGTGGATGCCGGTGTCTACCACCAGCCGCACCGCCCGGAATAGCTCGGCGCGCAGCCGGCCCAGGTTGGCGTAGGGGGCTTTCTCGAAGCCCAGCTCCCAGGCCAGGCGCTCGGCGTACAAGGCCCAGCCCTCGGTGTAGGCCGTGAAGGGTATAACGCCCCGAAACGTCGGCAAACCCTTCAATTCCTGCGCGATGCTAAGCTGAAAATGGTGCCCCGGAATACCCTCGTGGTACGCCAACGTCTGCATCCCGAATTTGGGCGTCGCCTTCACGTCGTAGAGGTTAGCGTAGAACGTGCCCGGCCGCGAGTTGTCGAGCGCCGCCGCCTCGTAGTACGCGCCGGGCGCGGTTTTTTGTTTGAACTCGGGCACCCGCGCTACTACCAGCTTGGCTTTGGGCCGGATGCGGAACGCCGCCCCCAACCCCTTATCTACCTCAGCCAGGATGCGCCGGTAGTCGGCCAGTATCTGCGCCCGGCCGCTGTCGGTGTCGGGGTACAGAAAGCGCGGCTCCTCGCCCAGCCGGGCCATCGTCGGGCCTACGCTGTCGGCCCCAGCCTCGCGTTGCGCCCGCAAGATGGTCTGCATCTCGCCCGTAATGCGTGCCACCTCGCTGAGGCCTAGCGCGTGCAGCTCTTTGGCACTGAGGTTAGTAGTCGTATTCTGCCGCAGGCAGTAGGCATAGAAGGCCGCCCCATCGGGGAATTTCCACACGCCCGCGTCGGTCGTCGAGCGCGGGCGCAGGGCCGTGAAGTAGGCAATCAGGTTTTGGTAAGCCGGGTAGACGGCCGTTTGCAGCTGCTTTTTGGTATCGGCCAGCAGCTCGGTTTTTTTGGCGGCGGGCAGGTCGGGCAGCTTGGCAAGCTTGGTTTGCAGGGTGGTGTAGAGAATATTTTGCTCGGGCGCTTGCGCCGTGAAATTCTTCATTTCGGCCAGCACCTTGTCAATCACAAAGGTGGGCGGCACCACGCCGTGCTGCTCGCGCACTTTCAGCCCTTCCAGCACCTGGGCAAACTTGGTGGGTAGCTTGCTGAGCCGAATGTTGTAGTCCTCTGCGTCGCGCACGTCGCCCACATGGTGGGTAGTCGCCATGAAGGTGGGAAAATTATTCTGCACCCCAAAAAGCTGATTTACCGGGTAGTTGTCGTAACGAAACTTCGCGCCCGCGTCCTCGTTGGTCATGTACCAGTCGAGGATTTGGTACGACAGCCGCGCCTGCCCGTCCATGCCCGTCGTGTCGTAGCTGTGCAGCGTGGCCAGGTCGCGGTGCAGCCGCGCCATCGTTTCATCCTCAAACGCTAGCGAAGCGTTGTCCAGCTCCCGGTTGTGCCCCCGGATGCCCAGCGGCTCCACCAGCCGCAGGCTCGACAGTATCTCGGGCGAGTCGAGCGCGAAGCGTAGAAACGTGCGCTCGTAGAACTCGCGGATAAAGAAGGGCTTAAACCAGATGAGGTTGACGGCGAAGACGCCGATTATCAGCACAATCGCTAGAAACGTCCGCAGGAAAAACTTTTTCATGCGGCAATATATAGTGATGTCCTAATGATTTGGGTGAAAAGCAGACAGCCGGGCAAAAAAAATGTCATTGCGAGCGCAGCGAAGCAATCACACCCAAACAGCCCGTCCGGGTGCGATTGCTTCGCTGCGCTCGCAATGACAACTTTGGTTTTTACGCTACCCTACAGCGCCTTGCCGCCGCGTTGCGCATCGACCACCGCGATGGCCGTCATGTTCACAATCTCACGCACGCTCGCGCCGAGCTGCAAAATGTGGATGGGCTTGCGCATGCCCATCAGCACCGGCCCGATTACTTCGGCCCCGCCGATTTCCTGGAGCACTTTGTAGGCAATGTTGCCCGACTCTACATTCGGGAAAACCAGCGTGTTAGCGCCTTTTTCGGCCAGCGGCGAGAAGCCGTACTGCTCGCGCAGCAGCTCGGGATTGAGGGCCACGTTGGCCTGCATCTCGCCGTCGATGAGTAGGTCGGGGTACTTCTCCTTGGCCATTGCGGTAGCGGTCCGCATCTTGTCGGGCAGCACGCCCGAGTTCGAGCCAAAGTTGGAGTAGGAGATGGCCGCGATGCGGGGCTCGGCGTCGAAAAAGCGCACCGCCCGCGCCGTGAGGCCGATAATGCCCACTAGCTCCTCGGCGCTGGGGTTGATGTTCACCGTGGTGTCGGCGAAGAAGAACGGCCCACGGCGGTTCTGGATGATGTACATCGAGGCTACCCGGCTCACGCCCTCGGCCGGCCCGATTACTTGCAGCGCGGGCACGATGCTCTTGCCATAGTCTTTGGTGAAGCCGGTGATGCAGGCGTCGGCCGCGCCGGTTTCCACCATCATGGCGGCGAAGTAGTTGCGCTCGCGCATCAGGCGCTTGCCCTCGTAGAGCGTGATGCCCCGGCGCTGGCGCTTCTGGTAGAATAGCTCGGCGTAGTGGTGACGCGTAGCTTCATCTTGCAGAATGTCAACGATTTCGCAGCCTTCCAGGTCGATGTTGTTCTCATGCGCGATGGCCTGAATGCGGTCGACCGGCCCCAGCAGGATGGGGTAGGCGACGTTCTCATCACGCACAATCTGCGCGGCCTTGATAATCTTGTAGTTATCAGCTTCGGCAAACACCACGCGGCGCGGCCCCGAGCGGGCGGCCGACGTGATGCGGTTCATCAATTTCTGGTTTACGCCGAGGCGGGCGCGTAGCTCGTCCTCGTAGGCCGCCCAGTCGGTGATATCGCGGCGGGCCACGCCGCTCGCCATCGCAGCCTTGGCCACGGCCGGCGACAGCGTGGTGATAAGGCGCGGGTCGAGGGGCTTGGGAATGAGGTAGGTACGGCCGAAGGCCAGCGTGTTATCGCCGTAGGCCTTATTCACCATATCCGGCACGGGCTCTTTGCTGAGCTCGGCCAGGGCGTGCACGGCGGCCAGCTTCATGGCCTCGTTTATCTCGGTAGCGCGCACGTCCAATGCCCCCCGGAAAATGTAGGGAAAGCCCAGTACGTTGTTCACCTGGTTGGGATGGTCCGAGCGGCCGGTGGCCATTATCAGGTCGGGCCGGGTGCTCATGGCCAGGTCATAGGTGATTTCCGGGTCGGGGTTGGCCAGCGCGAATACGATGGGGTTGTCGGCCATCTTCAATAGCAGCTCGGCGGGCAGCACGTTGGCCGCCGACAGGCCCAGGAACACGTCGGCTCCTTCCAGCGCCTCGGCCATCGTGGTTACGGGCCGGGCGGTGGCAAAGCGCATCTGCATGTCGGCCAGGTTGGTGCGGCCGGCGTTGATAACGCCGTCTTTGTCAAAAACTACGACGTTTTCCAGCTTCACGCCCAGCTCCAGGTACAGCCGCAGGCACGACACGGCCGCCGCGCCCGCGCCGCTCACGACCAGCTTCACCTCGTCCACCTTTTTGCCCACGATTTCGAGCGCGTTCAAGAGCGCGGCCGACGTGATGATGGCCGTGCCGTGCTGGTCGTCGTGCATCAGCGGGATGTTCATTTTGTCGCGCAGCTCCGTCTCGATGCGGAAGCACTCGGGGGCCTTAATGTCCTCCAGGTTGATGCCGCCAAACGTCGGCTCCAGCGCCTTCACGATGCGAATAAACTCGTCGGGGTCTTCGGCGTCAATCTCAATATCGAAGCAGTCGATACCCGCGAACTTCTTGAACAACACGCCCTTGCCTTCCATCACCGGCTTGGAGGCCGCCGGACCGATGTTGCCCAGGCCCAGCACAGCCGTGCCGTTGGAGATAACCGCCACCAGGTTGCCCTTGGCCGTGTACTTGTACACATCGTCGGGGTTTTTGGCGATGGCTTTGCACGGCTCGGCCACGCCCGGCGAGTAGGCCAGCGCCAGGTCGAGCTGGGTGCTCACGGGCTTGGTGGGCACTACCTCGATTTTGCCCTGGGGGCTGAGCTCGTGGTAGTCGAGGGCGTCTTGGGGGTTTATTTTGAGCATGGTGGGAAACTGAGACCAAACAAAAACGGCCGCGAACCAATCGCGGCCGTTCGGCAAAATTACGTGCTAATCGGTGGGCATTACCCGCCCACTACCAGTTTTTGGCCCAGCTTTACCTGGTCGGAGGCCAAATGATTGAGCCGTTTCAGCTCCTCCAGGCTCAGCCCAAAGCGCCGCGCGATGCTGAACAGCGTGTCGCCGGGCTGCACCACGTGCGTAGCCAGCTTGGGGCTGTCGGCCAAGAGCTTGGCGTCAGTTTTGGCGCGGCGGGCGGCAGCGGGCGCAGTGGCTACCGGCGCGGCCGTAGCATCGGCCGGGGCCGTGAGGCGTAGCTGCTGGCCTACCATCACGGTTTCGCCAGTGAGCTTATTCCAAGCTTTTAATTGCTCCAGACTCACGCCCTGCTCGCGGGCCAGCCGGGTGAGGTTGTCGCCGGGCCGCACGGTATAGAGGGTAGCCGTAGTTGCTTCTTCCTTAGCCGGGCGTGGCTCGGTCTGGACGCGGGCGGCCCGCGTTTCGGCGGGTGCCGCCGAGGCTACCGGCCGCGCCGGGCGGCGGGCGGGCGCAACTTCTTCCGCATCAGCTTCGGCCTTTTCGGGCGCGGACGCAACAGTGGAAGCTACTCTAGCAGCCAACGCAGCTTTAACCTCAGCCTGCCGGGCGGCGACTGCCGCATCAACCGAGCGGCGCTTGCCTTCCCGAGTAGCGGGGCCGGCTGGGGCCAGCGGAGCCGCTGGGCTCAAGCTAGCCACGGCGGTTTCGGTAGCAGCGTTAGCTTCCGTATTGGTCGAGTCGGCCGGCAAACCCAGGCGGGCGGCGGCAGTAGCCTTGGCCGCCGCGGCAGCCTGAGCAATGGAAAGGCGTTTTTGAGCGGCGGCGCGGGCGGCCATTTGCTTTTGCACGCGGGCCAGTTCCTTGGCCTGGGCCGCTTCCTGGGCGATGCGCAGCTGCGCCTGCTGGGCGTAGCGGGCATTGGCGGCTTTCAGCTCTTGCCAGGCCGGGTCGTCGTCGGCGGCGCGGCGCAGGGTGGCTACCGTGGTGGGCGGCGGGGTAGGGGCGGCGGGCGTGCTGGGGCGCGGTGCCGGGGCGGCTGGTATAGCTACCAGCACGGTCAGCGCCTTGCCGGGCTTCAGGGGCTGGCCTTTACGCAGGTTGTTCCACTTGCGCAGCTGCGTTTGGCTGACATCGTACTTCTCGGCCACGGTGGCCAGCGTCTGGCCTTTGCGCAGCGTGTAGCTGAGGCGGCGGTAGCGCGGGGTGCTGTCGGGCGCGGCTGGTTTGCTAGCCGCCGCCAAGGTAGCCGTGGGCCACGGCTCCACGCCAGGAATTTGAGACATCAGCGGCGGCAGCGGCTGCGGCAGCTCGGCGGCGGGCTGGCAGTAGCCTACTAGCGTCGCGTAATCGACATCACCCAAATGTTCGCGGGCGGCGCTCGGGTAGCGTAGCACGTAGGGCCGGTAGCCGGCCGGCAGGCCGGCGTGGCGCAGCTCGGGGTTGTAGCGCAGCAAGGCCAGCGAATCGGCGTAGCCCAGGGCGCGGCTGAGGCGGCGCAAGTCTACTGCCTGCCCGCGCAGGGTCAGCGTATCGAGCGGCTCGTAGCGCTGGTAGCGCAGCGCGGGGCTGGGCAGGGCGTGCGCCTCGGCGTAAGTCATGGCGTACATGATGGCCGTGAAGGTGGGCACGTAGTTGCGCGTTTCGGCGGGCATGTGCGGGTACATTTCCCAAAAGCTGCGCTTGCCGGTGCGCTTCATCACGCGCTGCACGTTGCCGGCGCCCCAGTTGTAGGCCGCCAGCACCAGCTCCCAGTCGTGAAACATGCCATAGAGGCCGCGTAAATATTTACAAGCCGCCTCGGTCGATTTCTCGGGGTGCATGCGCTCGTCCACCCATTCATCGCGCTTGAGGCGCATGTCGCTGGCCGTGGGCGGCATAAACTGCCAGAGGCCCACCGCCCCCACCTGCGACTTGGCGGTGGGTATCAAAGCCGACTCCACTACCGACAAGTATTTCAGCTCGTCGGGCAGGTTGTACTTGGCGAGGTACTTCTCAAAAATCGGAAAATAAAAATCGCGGCGTTCCAGCACGCGCTGCGTGTAGCCGCGCTGCCGCTCGGTAAACAGCCGCACGTAGGCCATCACGGCATTGTTAAACTGGTGCGGGGCGGCTGTCTCAAAGCAACTCATGCGGTCGCCCACCAGCTCTTGCAGAGTGGCCGGCGTGTGCAGCCAGGCCCAGCGCACCGAGTCGATTTCAATTTCCAGCGGCTCAGTCGCCAGCGAGTCGATGGTAGCGGCGGGCAGGTCAACTACTTGGCGGACGGTGTCTTCCGGCAAGGTCTGCGTGGGGCGTGGCACCTGCTGCGCGGCGGCCGGCAGCGCCCCCAGCGCCAGGGCCCACGCCAGCAGCCGGCCCGTCAATTTCCCCCAGAAAGCGGGCCGATTGCCGGGCCCCGGTACTTGGTGTGGTACTTTCATTGAGCTAAGGTAAAATCCATATTCTGAACAACCTAACCGTTAGCAAGACTTGCTAAGAAAAATGACTGACTACGGAGCAGGCAGCTACGCAGTCAGTCATTTTAAGGTTGTCAGGCCGCGCTCTCACGCAGCGCTACACCGTGGGCACAGTTGTCAGCGTATTGGCAAACGCCAGCAAATCCGCCTCGCGGAACGCGCCGCTCAGCACCTGCACGCCAATCGGCAGCCCTTCGGCATCGGCCCCGGCCGGAATAGAGATGGCCGGCACGCCCGCCAGCGAGGCCTGCACCGTGAAAATATCGGCCAGGTACATGCTCACCGGGTCTTGCTTTTCACCGATTTTGAAGGCCGTGGTCGGCGTGGTCGGCAGTACCAGGAAGTCGTACTGGCGCAGCATTTCGTCGGTTTTTTCCTTGATGAGCCGGCGCACGCGCTGGGCTTTGGTGTAGTAGGCATCGTAGTAGCTAGCGCTCAATACGAAGGTGCCCAGCATAATGCGCCGCTGTACCTCGGGGCCGAAGCCCTGGGCGCGGGTCTTTTTGTAGAGCGATTCCAGGTCCGTGGCATCGGGGGCGCGGTAGCCGTACTTCACGCCATCGAAGCGCGAGAGGTTGGAGCTAGCCTCGGCCATCGTGAGCACGTAGTAGGTCGGAATCATTTCGTCGAGGTACGGGAAGTCCACGGCCTCTACTACGTGGCCCTGGCTGCGTAGCGTGTCGAGCGTGCTTTGCAGCGCATCGTGCACCTCGGGCTGCAAGCCTGGCCGCTCGATGGCCTCCTTGAGGTAGCCGATGCGGTAGTGGGGCATGGGCTCCAGCAAGGCGCTGTAGGCGGGCACGGGCTGCTCGCTGGCGGTGCTGTCCATCCCGTCGGGGCCAGCCATCACTTCGAGCAGGCGGGCGGCATCTTCTACCGAGTGGGTGATAGGCCCAATCTGGTCGAACGACGAGGCGAACGCCACCAGCCCGTAGCGCGAAATGCGCGAGTAAGTAGGCTTCAGGCCAATAACCCCGCAAAACGCGGCCGGCTGGCGCACCGAGCCGCCCGTGTCGGAGCCGATGGACGCCAAACACATATCGGCCTGCACGGCTACTGCCGAGGCACCAGACGAGCCGCCGGGCACCCGGCTGGGGTCCTGCGCATTGCGCGCCGGGCCAAAGGCTGAGTTTTCATTCGAGCCACCCATCGCGAACTCGTCGCAGTTCTGGCGGCCGATAAAAATGGCGTCCTCGTCCAGCAACCGCTGCACGGCCGTGCCGGTGTAGAGCGACTTAAACCCATCGAGGATGCGGCTGCTACTTTGCAGCGAGTGGCCCTGGTAGGCTAGCACATCCTTGAGGCCGATGACCATACCGGCGAGGCGGCCGGCGGTGCCGTTGGCCAGCTTTTCGTCTACGGCGGCGGCTTGCTGGCGGGCCTCGTCGGCCCATACTTCCAGAAAAACATTAAGCTCGGCGTTGCGGCGCTCGATGTTATCCAGGTAATACTCAACGAGCTGGCGGCAGGACGTGGTGCCCGCCGCCAGCTCGCGCTGAATTTCCGAAAGGGAAGAATACTGTGGTTTCAATGCTTAGGCGTCAGGTGAAGACTGGTCGAGGCGCGGCCGGGTGCCGGGCACCCCGTTCGACGGCGGCAGGGGCGTGTCGTGGGAGTGGGGAGCCGGCGCGGCGGCCGGCGAATTTACGGCATCGTGGGCATTGTACACCGGGGGCACGGGCTCGTAGCTGGTCGTAGCCGGCGGCACGTGGCCGTACTGGGGCTGCTGCGAGGCGTCGTAGGGCGCTTGCTGCGGCGGGTACTGGTTGGCGTACGGCTGCTGGTTGGGATACTGGTTGGGCCGGTTCTGGCCCGCGTTCTCAAACTCGTTGCGAATCTCGCTGCTGGCGTCTTTAAACTCGCGAATGCCCTTGCCGAGGCCGCGCGCGAGTTCAGGAATTTTATTAGCCCCGAAGAAAATGAGAATGACGACCATAATCAAAATCAATTCGGAGCCGCCGATATCACCTAAGAAAAGCAGGGAAGAAGTCATAGTCAAAAAATTAAGAAGCTGAAAAAATGCCGGCTCGGTAGCGGGAGGCTAGGCAGCCGGGTGGTTGGGGTTGTAGGGCGCGGCCGGGGGCGTGGGTATCTGGCCGGGCTGGCCCTGGTAGCCGGGATGCGGCTGGCCGTAGGCCTGGCCGGGCTGGCCCTGATAAGGAGCCTGGCCGGGCTGCCCGTAGGGTTGCTGCGGCTGGCCGGGGGCCTGGAAGGGCGGGCGTGGCTGCTCGGTGCTGGCGTCTTTAAACTCGCGCACGCCCTGGCCTACGCCCCGAAACAGCTCAGGAATGCGTTTAGCACCGAAAAACAGCACCAGCACAAAGATGATGAAGATGATGGTCTTCGGATTGCTGAGAAACAAAAGCGTGAGAAGCATGGGCGAGTAAAAAGCGATGGCGAATGAAGAAGACGGATGCTGAAATCAGCTATACGATAAACCAGCGGGTTTGGACTGCCGCAAAGGTACCGGTTCTGGCGGTTTTGCCCGGCTGGTGGTGGCCGGGCGGCTCAATCGCGCTACCAGATGGGGACAGGGCGAGTCTTAACTAATTTTTAACCTATAAATAATTTGGTAGGAATATATTGGTGGCTTTTTTAGCCCTATTTACCGAGAGGAAGACAGTTTTCGCCGAAAAAATTCAAGCTTGGGCCGCAGATATAATGCATATATGGTGCAAATCTGCCAACTTTGCAGAGGTTAGCAACCTGACACTGTAATCGGCCCATGGCTGATTCGGGAAAGGGAAGTTGGCTAAGTTTGTTTTCATAGCTCAGAAAGACGCCGGGTATTGCCTGGCGTTTTTTTTGTTAGCTACTTCTTAGCCAAGGCAGTAGGTCGCCGCAGTTGGCGGCCTTCCACCATATAAACCAGGCCCACGAACCCCAGCGAGAGCCCCAGACCCAGCGCGTAGCCCGCGCCTTTGGGCACCGCCGCGATGCTGGCCTGCCCCAGTGCTACCAATGCTACCGCCCCCAGCAGCCACGCCAAAAGTCGGCCCACCGGGTAGGGCACCGGAAAATTTCGCTCGCCCAGCCACCAGCACAGCGCCGCCATCATAAAGTAGCAGGCCAGCGTGGCCCAGGCGCTGCCCATGTAGCCCAGCACGGGTATCAATAAAAAATTGAGCGCGATAGTGAGCACCGCCCCCGCCGCCCCGATGTAGGTGCCGTAGTAGGTTTTGTCGGCGAGCTTGAACCACACCGACAAGTTGAAATAAACGCCCAAAAACAAGTTGGCCATGAGCACGACGGGCACGATGCCCAGCCCCGTGCGGTACACGGCGCTCCGCAAAAACAGCGGAGCCAGCCAGCTCAGATTCAGGCTTATACCCACAAAAATAAACGCGCAGCACAGCGTAAACCACTTGAGCACCAGCGCAAACGTGGCGGGTGAGTTCTTCTCGGTGCTTTGAGCAAAAAAGAACGGCTCGGCCGCATAGCGGAACGCCTGCGTGACGAGAGACATAAAAATACTGAGCTTGTAGCAGGCCGAGTACACCCCCGTGGCGCCCTCGGCGCTGAGGCCGGGGTAGAAGCCCGCCGGCAGCCAGGCCGGCAGCATAATGCGGTCGAGGGTTTCGTTTATCATGCCGGCCAGGCCCATCAGCATGAGGGGTAGCGAGTAAGCCAGTACCGGCCGCAAAAACTCCAGATAAGGCCAGCGGAAGCGAAAATCGGACAGCTCGCGCCACAGCAGCAACAGCGTGAGGGCCGAGGCGGCGAGGTTGGAGAGGAAAATGTAGCCGATGCCTAGGCTCGGGTTGTACACGGCCGCCACCAGCGGCTTGAGGCTGGCCAGCAGGCTGCCGGGCGCGCTCGCCAGCACCGAGGGACACAGGGCAATAAAAAATAAGTTAAGCACCACCGTGGCCACGATATTGACCAGGCGAATGGTGGCAAACTTGCGAGCCTTGTTCTCCAGCCGCAGCCGGGCAAAGGGTAGCGCCGCGATGGCATCGAGCCCCAGCACCAGCGCCAGCCACACGGCATAAATGCCGTTGCTGGGTGGCCGGTGCAGCAACTCCATCAGCGGGCGCACCAGCGCTATCAACAGCGCAGTGAGCAGTACGCTGCTGACAATCAGTAGGCTCATTACGCGGCTATAGAGCTCGCGGCGGTCTTCGCCAGGCCGGTTGGCAAAGCGCAGGTAGGTGGTTTCGAGCCCGTAGGTAAACACCACGTTCAGAAACGATACGTAGGCATAGAGGCTCGTCATGATGCCGAAATCGGCCGGCAGCAGGTGCGCCGTGTACACCGGCGTGAGCAGGTAGCTGAGCATTCGCCCCACTATGCTGCTCACGCCATAAACCGCCGCCTGCGAGGCCAGCTTTTTCGCAATACTCATTCAGTAGGGTCATGAATCAAAAATCAGAAGTCAGGCGCTTAATTGATTGCTACCTGACTTCTGGTTTTTAATTTATAAAATTTAATTTCCCTTAAATGCCGCCGTCCGTTTTTCCAGGAAAGCGGCCGTGCCTTCGCGGAAATCGGCGGTGCCAAATGCCCGGCCAAACGCCTCGGCCTCGGCCGTGTAGCCGGCCGCGCCGCCCTGCTCAAAGTAGGTATCGACGCACGCGATGGTGAGGGCTACGGCCACAGGGGCTTTGCTCAAAATTTTAAGTAGCAGATTTTTACTGAAATCGAGTAGCTCGGCCTGCGGCACTACGTGGTTGGCCAGGCCCAAGCGCAGGGCCTCGTCGGCCTTCACCTGGTCGGCGGTGAGTAGCAGCTCCAAGGCCTTGCCCTTGCCCACCAACTGCACCAGCCGCTGCGTGCCGCCGTAGCCGGGCAGCAAACCCAGGTTTACTTCGGGCTGGCCGAAGCGGGCATTGTCGGCGGCCACGCGGATGTGGCAGGCCATCGCCAGCTCGCAGCCGCCGCCCAGCGCAAAGCCGTTCACGGCCGCCACCACGGGCTTGGGGCTGGTTTCGAATTGCCGGAACACCGCCTGCCCCCGCGCCGAGGCGTCTTGCGCGCCCGGCTCGTCGAGCCGGGCCAGCTCGGCAATGTCGGCCCCGGCCACGAAGGCTTTTTCGCCGCTGCCCGTGAGCAGGATACCGCGCACCGCCGCATCCTGCCGCGCCTCGGCAATAGCCTCGCCCAGCTCGGCGATGGTAGCCGCGTTCAGGGCGTTGAGCTTGGTAGGGCGATTGACGGTGATAGTCAGGATGCCGGTGGTGGCATCGAGGTCGTAAAGCAAGTTCTCGAAGGTAGAAGCCATAAGGAAAAAGGGTAGGTAATGCCGCGCCAAAGGTACGGCCGGGCCAATAGCGGCTGCCCTTATAGAGTTGCGGCGAGCCCGAGGCGAATCATTAACAGCCAGCGATAGGATATTGCCTATTTATTGTAGTATAATTGAGGGCACTTAGTGGTGGGCTGATGTAGCTTGGGCTGCTACAGGCTGCTTTACTAGCGCATTAGGTTTGCTGGCTTACTACCCTTTCACGTTTTTCTTTCTTTCCTCATGAGTATCGTTTCAGAGTTCAAGGAGTTCATTTCCAAGGGTAATGTGCTCGATTTGGCTGTCGGTGTTATCATCGGCGCGGCGTTCGGTAAAATTGTGTCGTCGCTGACCGATGATATTCTGATGCCGGTGCTCGGCCTTGTAGTAGGCAAAATGGACTACTCTACCATCACGCTGGGGCCGATGAAAATTGGATTGTTTATTAACGCAGTGCTCAATTTCTTTATCATTGCGTTCTGTATTTTCCTGGTTGTGAAGGCCGCCAACCGCTTCAAGCGCCCAGCCCCGATAGTGACGCCGCCCGCCCCCGTGGCCAGCAAAGAAGAGGTGCTGCTGACTGAAATCCGCGACGCGCTGCGCGCCCGCAGCTAAGCCCACCCAAAAGCGCCCTATCTTAGTTGCCCTGCTGCCCGTTTGCCCAGCCTGGCTCGGAACTTAGCACCCCAGGCGGGTAGTTGGGGGCTTGTCTTCAGCGTTATTTCATTTTCCTTTTTTTCCGCGTGAAAAATATCGTTTCTGCCGTGCTACTACTCGGGGTGGCCTGCCTATTCTCTACCACCGCCGCCCAGGCGCAAAGCCGCAAGGAAAAGCGCGCCGCCGCCATCCTGACCCAGGCCCAGCCCACCAAGGAGAAAACGCCCGAAGAAGTGGCCCAGGAACAGCAGCTACGCATCTTGGAGGCCCGCGCTGGTAACACCAGCTTTGGCGATGGCAACGGCGGCGCGTTTCGCCAGATGGATAAGAGCAACGGCGGCTTCACGGTGCGTAAGTTTAAGTCGCTACGCGGTCAGGAAAACAAGCGTGGCGAAGGCCATCAAGCCCCAGGCATCGACCCGAAAGGTGAGCCCCTGACTCAGCGCAAACACAAGAAGAACTTCTTTTCCTTATAACTGCATGATTGACCGCAGATTCGAACGGATTTCCAGGATGTAACGGATACGCCTGCTGCGCAGGCTGACTAGCTGTTCTGGGCTTGGCTGCGTAAAAACAGAAACAAGAAAGGCCACCCAAATGGGTGGCCTTTCTTGTTTCTACTAGTATTTAATATAAACCGATGAACGAACTAGTCAGCCTGCGCAGCAGGCGTATCCGTTAAATCCGACAAATCCGTTTGAATCTGCGATTAAAGTTTGCGCTTGATTTCCTGTTCTTCGAAGCCCTCAATGTTGTCGCCTTCTTGCAGGTCGTTGAAGCCTTTGATGGAAATACCGCATTCGTAGCCCTGGCGCACTTCCGACACGTCATCTTTGAAGCGCTTGAGGTCCTGAATGTCGCCCGTGTACTGCACAATGCCGTTGCGCACCACCCGCACCTTGGTTTTGCGGGTCAGCGTGCCTTCCGTCATCATACAGCCGGCGATAGTGCCGACTTTGGTGATGTTGAACACTTGGCGCACCTCAGCGTTGGCCGTTACTACCTCGTGCAAGGTCGGGGCCAACATGCCCTCCATGGCGTCTTTTACCTCGTTGATGGCGTTGTAAATGATGCTGTAGAGGCGAATGTCAATCTGCTCCTGCTCGGCCAGGCGGCGCGCGCTTTGCGACGGACGCACCTGGAAGCCGATGATGATAGCGTCGGAAGCCGAAGCCAGCAGTACGTCGCTTTCCGAGATGGCACCTACGCCTTTGGTCAGGATGTTCACCTTCACTTCGGGCGTGCTCAGCTTCAGCAGCGAGTCGGAGAGGGCTTCTACCGAGCCGTCCACGTCGCCTTTCACCAGGATGTTGAGCTCCTTAAACGAGCCGATAGCCAGGCGGCGACCAATCTCGTCGAGGGTGATGTGCTTCTTGGTGCGGATGCTCTGCTCGCGGGCCAGCTGCTGGCGCTGGGTAGCCAGCTCGCGGGCTTCGCGCTCGGTTTCCATCACTTGGATGCGGTCGCCAGCCTGCGGGGCACCCGTAAGGCCGAGTACCTGCACCGGGGTAGCCGGGCCGGCTACTTTCTTCTTCTTGCCGCGGTAGTCGGTCATGGCCTTCACGCGGCCGTAGTGCGGGCCGGCCAGCACCACGTCGCCCACGTTCAGGGTGCCAGTCTGCACCAGCACGGTGGTTACATAGCCACGGCCTTTGTCCAGCTCGGCTTCGATAACGGTACCGATGGCGTTGCGGTCAGGGTTAGCCGTAAGCTCCAGTAGTTCAGCTTCAAGCAGCACTTTCTCAAGCAACTCCTCTACGCCGAGGCCCGACTTAGCCGAAACCTCCTGGCTCTGGTATTTACCGCCCCATTCTTCCACTAGGATGTTCATCTGCGAAAGCTCTTCGCGGATTTTCTCCGGGTTGGCCGTGGGCTTATCCACCTTGTTGAGGGCGATGATAATCGGTACCCCCGCCGCTTGTGCGTGGTTGATGGCTTCCTTGGTCTGCGGCATCACCGAGTCGTCAGCCGCCACCACGATGATGGCAATGTCCGTTACCTTGGCACCACGGGCACGCATGGCCGTAAAGGCTTCGTGACCCGGCGTATCAAGGAAAGTGATGGGCGAGCCCGACTTGGTCGTAACCTCGTAGGCACCAATGTGCTGCGTAATACCGCCGGCTTCGCCTTTGGCCACGCTCGCACTGCGGATATAGTCAAGCAGCGACGTTTTGCCGTGGTCGACGTGACCCATGATGGTCACGATGGGCGCGCGGGGCTGCAAGTCCTCGGGCGCATCGCTCATGTCGATGGCCTCCTCGTCCTCTTCAGCCGACAGGAACTCTACGTCGTAGCCAAACTCATCGGCGATAACCGTGATGGCTTCGGCGTCGAGGCGCTGGTTAATCGACACGAACATACCCATGCTCAAGCACACCCGAATTACCTCGTTCACGTTCACATCCATGAGGGACGCAAAGTCGTTGGCCGAAATAAACTCGGTGATTTTGAGCGTTTTGGCGTCGAGCTCGTTCTGGGCGCGCAGGGCTTCGCGCTCTTCGGCGGCCATGCCGCGCTTGTCGCGGCGGTACTTGGCGCGGTTGGCAGCGGCGTTGTTTTTGCCGCCGCTCAACTTGGCCAACGTCGCCTTGATTTGCTCCTGAATCTGCTTGTCGTTCTGCTCGGGCGTGAGCGGTACCTGCGGCGTGCGAGGCGCATTCTGGCCAGGGCGGTTGTTTTGGCCGGGGCGATTGCCACCTTGCTGGCCGGGGCGGTTGCCGCCTTGACCTTGCCCGCCACCGGGACGATTACCTTGGTAGCCACCACCTTGCTGGCCCGTGCCGGTACCCGTGCCCGTGTTGGCACCGCCACCCGGCTGGCCGGGAGCGGGCAGCCGCTGACGCTTCTTCTGGTTGTTATTGTTATTGCCAACGCCGCTCTTGCGAACATCAGACGAGGCCACCGGGCGCGCGCCACGGCCACCCGGCCCACGGCGGCTAGAGTCGACCGGCAGCTGGATTTTGCCCAGTACCGTCAGACCTTTCAGCTGGTCGGCCTTGGCCGTAATCGTGCCTTCCTCAGCGGCCGGGGCCGAAGCCTCCGGCGCAGCAGGTGCCGAAGCCTCGGGGGCAGCGGCAGGAGTAGGCGTTGCTGCCGGAGCGGCCGCTACCGGAGTAGCAGCAGCCGGTGCGGGAGCCGGCGTGTACGAGGGCTTGACCGGAGTCTGGGCCGTCGGCGCGGGCGTCGGAGTAGTTGGGGCAGGAGTAGCCTCCGCTACCGGGGCAGGCTTGGTCACCGGGGCGGCTTGCGCCAGGGCAGCGGTTACCGGAGCCGGTTGGGCTTCGGGCTTAGATTGTGCTACCGGTGCGGGCTGCGCGGCAGGCGTAGCTGCTGCGGGCGCGGGAGCTGGCGTCGGCTGGGCCGGACGCGGCGGTACTACGCGGCCTTTGCTATCGAGCTCGATTTTGCCCAATACCTTCAGACCCGGCGTTTTAGGCGCTTCGGCGGCGGAAGCCGGCGCAGGCGTAGCAGCTACCGGCGCAGGCGCTGGAGTAGCTGCTGGGGCAGGAGCCGGAGCGGCAGCTGGCTGGGCTACGGCGGCAGGAGCAGCCTGCGGCGCGGCGGCTACGGGTGCCGCCTGGGGCGTAGCAGCTACCGGCGCGGCGGGCTTAGGAGCGGGCGCGGCGGGCTTGGCCGCGGCGGCCTGCGCCTGGGCGTTTAGCTCGCTTTGGCGGCGCGCCTGGGTGTGGCGCTGCGCTTCCTGCTTATCCTGGGCCGAGGCGGCAAATTCTTTTTCTAGGAGAGCCACCTGCTCACCGGTGAGCTTGGTGGTGGGCTTGTTTTCGACTGCAATGCCCTTGCGGGCAAGGGTCTCGACTGCCCGGTCGATACCAATATTCAGGTCTTTGGCTGCCTGTAAAAGCCGTTTCGGGGTTGCTTCCGCCATTCTATGAAGTTGCGAACGATACGTTCTGGAGTGCAAAGGTAAAGATTAAATCTGGCCAGCAGGCTATAAACCAAGCCTGCTGGCTTGATTTAATAACTTACCTGCGGGCAGCTGGCCCCGGCCCTCATTGGGCGGCCGGAGCGCTGTCGGGGTTGGCCGACGCGGCGGGGGCCGCTTCGTCGGTAGTAGCGGCGGCCTGCGGGGCCGCTTCTTCAGTCGGCAGGTCGTCGTCGTCCGCAAATTCCTGGCGGATAATGCGGTACACGTCGTCTACCGTTTCTTCCTCCAGCTCCGTGCGGCGCACGATGTCGTCTTTCTTGACGGCCAGTACGGCGCGGCCGGTGTCGAGGCCGATTTTCTTGAGCTCGGCGATAATCCAGGGCTCGATTTCGTCGCTGAACTCGTCGAGCGAAATGTCTTCCTCGTAGTCGGTTGCTTCGCGGAACACGTCGATTTCCATACCCACCAGCCGCGAGGCCAGCTTGATATTGGCACCGCCCCGGCCGATGGCCAGGCTCACCTGGTCGGGCTTCATGAACACGGAAACGCGGCCCGTTTGTTCACTGATTTTCATCGAGCCAACCTTGGCCGGGCTCAGCGCGCGGGCGATGAACAGCTCCAGGTTGTCGGTGTAGTTGATGATGTCGATGTTCTCGTTCATCAGCTCACGCACCACGGGGTGAATGCGGCTGCCCTTCATACCCACGCACGCGCCCACCGGGTCGATGCGCTCGTCGTAGCTTTCCACGGCTACTTTGGCGCGCTCGCCGGGCTCGCGCACCACGTTTTTGATGGTGATGAGGCCGTCGAAAATCTCGGGTACTTCCTGCTCAAACAAGCGCTCCAAAAAGGCGGGCGCGGCGCGGCTCAGGATAACCTTGGGCGTGCCGTTTACTACGTCTACGCGGTGTACCACGGCGCGCACGGTGTCGCCCTTGCGGTAGCGGTCCTTCGGGATTTGCTCGGCCTTGGGCAGCACCAGCTCGTTTTCGTCTTTGTCCAGGATGAGCGCCTCGCGGCTCCATACCTGATAGACTTCGCCGGTGATGATTTCGCCAACCAAGTCCTTGTATTTCTGGTACAAGTTGTCGCGCTCCATGTCCTTCACGCGCTGAATCAGCGTCTGGCGGGCCAGGAGCACGGCACGGCGGCCAAAGTCGTCAATCTTAATCGGCTCGGCCACCGACTCGCCAATTTCGAAGTCGGGCTCAATCTTCTGAGCCTCCGCCAGCGGAATCTTGTCCAAGTCCCAGATGTCCTCCGAGTCGTCGTCCACGATTTCGCGGTTGCGCCAGATTTCGAGGTCGCCGTTGTCGGGGTTGATAATCACGTCGAAGTTCGAGTCGTCCTCGAACTTCTTCTTAATCATCGTCCGAAACACGTCGTCGAGAATCGACATCATCGTGGGCCGGTCGATGTTGCGGCTCTTGGCGAACTCCTGAAAGTTCTCGATGAGCATCCGGGCGTTGAGGTCGGCCGCCGCGGCGGCTACTTCCTGCGGGCTGGGGCCTGCTGCTTTTTTAGCCATGAGAGAGTAGTTGAAAGCGTCTAAAAAATCTAAACGAAAGAAAACCGGCCAGTCAGCTTGGCGCAGCCAAGCGTATCTGCGAAATCCGTTTAATCCGTTTGAATCTGCGGTCTATTTGAACGATATAACAACCTTGGCCTCCTTAATGTCCCCGAACGGGAAAAAGGCAGCGGGCAGGGTCGTCTTCTTGGTTTTTACTTTGATAACTTCCGTCAGCTCAATGCCTTCGTCGGTCACGGCCGTGAGCGGACCGGTTTTCTCGGTGCCATCTTGCAGCTTCAGCGCGAGGCTGCGGCCTACGTGACGATGGTATTGGCGCGGGTCGGTGAGCGGCTGGTCGGCCCCCGGCGAGGTCACTTCGAGCGAGTAGGCAGCCTCCTCGCCGTAAATCTCCTCCATGCCCCGGTTGAGGCGGCGCGTGATGGTCACAATTTCATCGATACCCAGGCCATTGGGCCCGTCGAGCGTGACGGTGATTTTGGGCAGCACCGAGTCGGACACGGTGAGGCTAACCACGAACAGCCCCGTCTCGCCGATGGCCTCGGAGAGCAGCTGCTGAATGCGTTGGCGGTCAAATTGAGCCATAATAGGCGGGGTGTAGGGCAAAAAAAGAGGGGACTGCGCGTCCCCTCCTTTCAGATTAGATACCAATTCTGGTGCAAAGATACGGCTTTTCGGGCGTATTGCAAAAACACTAGTTTAGCCGCGTCATAAGGTGCCTGTCATGCTGACGGAGGAAGCAT
Source organism: uncultured Hymenobacter sp. (assembly GCA_964277755.1). Lineage (GTDB taxonomy): Bacteria > Bacteroidota > Bacteroidia > Cytophagales > Hymenobacteraceae > Hymenobacter. The sequence continues at coordinate 44,770 of CAXYJY010000025.1, read as the reverse complement.
CTTGTCAGGTTTGCAAGTAGTGCATTTTGATGAAGCGAGCAAGATGCTTCCTCCGTCAGCATGACAGGCGTGAGGCTTAATACCCCACCGCCGCATCGTCGCCGCGCGGGTCGGCCCCGCCTTCCAGCTGCCCGCCGGGCAGCACCCGGATGGCATCGAGCCGCCCCCAGCCGGCGCGGGGCTTGGGGTTGAAGCCCTTTTCCTGCAAGGTTTGCTCGGCGGCGGGCGTGAGCGCACCGGCTTCTACGTCGAGCTGGTCAGGCAGCCACTGGTGGTGCAGGCGCGGCGCGGCCACCGCCTGCTGGGCGTTGCCGCCGTAGTCTACCACGTTGAGGATGGACTGCAACACGCTGGTAATGATGGTGCTGCCGCCGGGCGAGCCCGTCACGAGCGCCAGCTTGCCGCCTTTGGTGAGGATGGTGGGCGTCATGCTGCTGAGCATCCGCTTGCCGGGCGCGATGGCGTTGGCGGTGCCGCCTACCAAGCCGTAGGAGTTGGGCACGCCGGGCTTGGCGGAGAAGTCATCCATCTCATTATTAAGCAGGAAGCCCGCGCCAGCCACGATTACCTTGCTGCCGTAGGCTCCGTTGAGGGTGGTGGTGCAACTCACGGCGTTGCCTTCGGCGTCTACCACGTCGTAGTGGGTGGTTTGGGGGCTTTCGTAGCCGGGCAGGCCGGGGCCGGCCGCCACCTGGGCGCTGGGCGTGGCCCGGCCATCGGCCGGGATGGTGCTGGCGCGCTGCTTATTATAGGCCGAGGCTAGCAGCTGCGCCACCGGTACCTTGCCAAAATCGGGGTCGCCGAGGTAGGTGGCGCGGTCGGCGTAGGCGCGGCGCTCGGCCTCGGTAATGAGGGCCACGGCGGCCGGCGTGTGGTAGCCTAGCTTGGCCAGGTTGTGCGGCTCCAGCATTTGCAGGATTTGCAGCAGCGCCACGCCGCCGCTGCTGGGCGGCGGCATCGTGATGACCTCGTAGCCCCGGTACTGGCCCTTGAGCGGCGTGCGCCATTTGGGCTGGTAGGCGTCGAGGTCGGCTTGGGTGATGAGGCCACGCTTCTTTGGCATCCTGTCCATATCGCCCAGCTTTTGTATCCCGCCCATCTCGGCCAGCAAAAATTGAGCTGTCTTGCCCTTATAGAAGCCCGCACGGCCTTGTAATTGAATACGCTCCAACGTAGCCGCAAGGGCTGGCTGTTTCAATAGGTCCCCAGTTTTCCACTTTTCACGAGCCGTCAGGTCGGGGGCGCGAAATTTAGCGCTATAGGTGATATCATCGACACTTGCTGCATCCTTGGCAACGCGAGCTACCCCGTAGAGCGCGCTGTATTTCAAGAATGCTTCCCGATTGTCGTTCAGTCCCGCTGCTTCCTTCTCCGTCAGCGCTACGCCTTGTCGGGCCAGTTTCACGGCAGGCGCTACCAGCGTGGCCCAGGGCAACTTGCCAAGTTTCTGGTGCAGCGCTACCATCCCAGCCACTGTGCCTGGCACCCCCACTGATAAAGGCCCGGCTGTACTTAAGCCCGGCACCACGTTGGCAGCCGAATCTAAATACATATCCCGCGAGGCTTTTGCCGGCGCGGTTTCCCGAAAATCCAGCGCGCCTACCGCCCCGCCTTTCCCCCGGTACACCAAGAAGCCGCCGCCCCCGATGTTACCCGCCGACGGATGCACCACGGCCAGCGCAAACTGCACGGCCACGGCCGCATCGTAAGCGTTGCCACCTTGCTGCATGATGTCGCGCCCCACCTGCGAGGCCAGCGGGTGGGCCGACACCACCAGCGCGTGGCGGGCCACCACGGGCGCGGCGGGCGGCAGCTGGTCGCGCACCGGGGCGGGCGCGCGGCGGGCGGTTTGGGCCAGCGCCGGGCCGATAAACAGGGTAGAAAGGAGCGTAGCCGAAGCGAAGCGAGAAAGCGTATGCATCCTGCAAATTAGGCACAAGCCCCCGGCAATGGGGGAGTTGCCTACCTTTGAGCACGCCAATTTCTTTCTTTCTCCATGTCTGCCGACGCCCTTGCTACCGCCGCCGCCCCCGCCGCCCCAGCCCTGACGCTCACCCAGGAAGACGCCTGGTTGCACCCCTTCGAGCCGGTGCTGCTGGCCCGCCAGCAGCGGCTGGCCGACCGCCTTGCCGTCATCACCAAAGAATACGGCTCGCTGAGCAAATTCGCCACCGCCCACCAGCGCCTGGGTTTGCATTACGACCCCAAGCGCCGCGGCTACGTGGTGCGCGAGTGGGCCCCCGGTGCCGAGGCCGTGAGCCTCGTCGGCGACTTCAACTACTGGAACCGCCAGGCCGACCCGCTCACCAAAGACGAGGCTACCGGCGTGTGGGAAGGCTTCGTGGCCGACGACGAAAGTGGCCGCCGCCCGGCCGCCAACTCGCGCTACAAGCTGCACGTGGTGGCCCACGGCCAGGGCAAAGACCGCCTGCCCGCCTACCTGCGCCGCGCCGTGCAGGATGAGGAAAGCAAGGACTTTTCGGCCCAATTGTGGGTACCCGAGAAGCCCTTCGAGTGGACCGACAAAACCTTCCGCGTGGCCAACGCCACCAAGGGCCAGCCGCTCATCTACGAGGCGCACGTGGGCATGGCCCAGGAGGAAGGCCGCGTGGGCACCTACCGCGAGTTTGCCGACCTCATTTTGCCGCGCATCCAGGCCGAGGGCTACAATACCATCCAGCTGATGGCCATTCTGGAGCACCCGTACTACGGCTCGTTTGGCTACCACGTGGCCAATTTCTTCGCGCCCAGCTCGCGCTTTGGCACGCCCGAAGACTTGAAATACCTGGTGAATGAGGCCCACCAGCGCGGCCTCGTGGTGCTGCTCGACCTCGTGCACTCGCACGCCGTGAAAAACGAGGCCGAGGGCTTGGCCGATTTCGACGGCTCGGGCAACCTCTACTTCCACAAAGGCGAGCGCGGCAACCACCCCGGCTGGGACTCCAAGCTCTTCGACTACGGCCGGCCTGAGGTGCAGCAATTTTTGCTCAGCAACCTGCGCTATTGGCTTGAAGAGTTTCATTTCGACGGCTTCCGCTTCGATGGTGTGACCTCGATGCTGTATCATCACCACGGCGAGGGCCACGCCTTTGGCGGCTACGACAGCTACTTCGGCCCCGATGCCGATGACGACGCCATCTTGTACCTCATGCTGGCCAGCACGTTGGTGCGCGAAATCAAGAAATCGGCCCTGCTGATAGCCGAGGACATGAGCGGCCTGCCCGGCCTGTGCCGCCCCATTGCCGAAGGCGGCGTGGGCTTCGACTACCGCCTGGCCATGGGCGTGCCCGATTTCTGGATTAAAACCCTCAAGCACAAGCGCGACGAAGACTGGGACCTCGGTGAGCTCTGGCACCAGCTCGTGAACCGCCGCCAGGGCGAAAAAACCGTGGCCTACGCCGAAAGCCACGACCAGGCGCTGGTGGGCGATAAAACCCTCTCGCACTGGCTCTACGACGGGGCCATCTACACCAACATGGGCGTGCTCGACGGCAACATGCAGGCCGCCCGCGCCACGGCGCTGCACAAGCTCATCCGGCTCATCACGCTGAGCGCGGGCGGTGAGGCCTACCTCAACTTCATGGGCAACGAGTTTGGCCACCCCGAATGGGTGGACTTCCCGCGCGCCGGCAACGACTGGAGCTACCACTACGCCCGCCGCCAGTGGAGCCTGGCCGACAACCCCGACCTGCGCTTTTCGCAGCTGCTGGCCTTCGACAAAGCCATGCTGGCGCTGGCCCGCGAGCGCCAGCTGCTCATCAAAGGCCCGGCCGCGCTGCTCAACATCGACCACGGCAATAAGGTCATCGCCTTCGAGCGCGCCGGGCTGGTGTTCGTGTTCAATTTCAACCCCACCGAAAGCTTTTTCGGCTACGGCATTCCGGTGCCCAAAGCCGGCCGCTACCGCCTCGCGCTGCACTCCGACTGCGGCGCGTTCGGCGGCTTCGAGCGGCTCGATGAAAGCGTGGTGTACGACACGGTGGGCGGCGGCGGTATGGCCGAGGCCCCGCGCCTCAGCCTCTATCTGCCCAACCGCACGGCACTCGCGCTGGCGGTGGGCAAGTAGTTGTTTTTCAAGGAGCGCTGACTCAGGCTGCTTGGTGGCTTGGGCTAGAAAGTAGAAGTGCCGCGTGGCAGTGCCGAAACGCCTTTGATGGCGTTTGTGGGCACCGCCGCGCGGCACTTTCTTTTGGTCGGTTTTCAGTTAGCTCAAGGGTGGTGCGTAGGACTAGCTAAAGGAGCGGAAGGTTAGGCTTGTATTTAGGTTGTGCTAGATTGTTTAAGCGCGAAAGCGCTGGCGTAGCCGGCGCAGGCCGTAGGCCGCGCCACCGGCCAGTAGCAGCGAGGCCCCGCCATCGAGGGGCACGGCGGCGGGCGCTTGGGGCGTGGGGCCGGTGCTGCCCTGCGCCAGCGCCAATTGCCCCAGCCCGAGTAGCAGCGCCATGAGGAAGGCGTGTTTCATGGAATGGAAGAAAAGTGTCGGCGGGAACTGACTACTAAAAAAGCCAGCCCCCGCCGACGGACTATTGAATGGTGAGGCGCTTGGCTATCACGGCCTCGCCGGCCGTGAGGCGCACCACGTACACGCCCTGGGCCAGGCCGGCCGTGGGCAGCGTGAGCGTGGTGCCCACGGCCGGCAGCGCGGCCGACTGGCGCAGCACTACCCGGCCCACGGCATCGAGGACCTCGGCCTGCACGGTGCGGGCCCCGGCAATGCCGGGCAGCGCCACCGTCACCTGCGTGGTGGCCGGGTTGGGGTAAAGCGTAACCTGCGCCGCCAGCGCGGCCGGGGTAGCCGCCAGCGGCGCGGCCGGCGCAAACTGTACTGCAAAGCGGCCCTGCACCAGCGCCTGCGCCTGAGCCGCCGTTACCGAAAAACTATACGCCTGGCCCACGGCCAGCGGCGTGGTAGTGCCAGCGAGGGCATCGCGCAGGTAGGCCGTGAGGCCGGCCGGCAGGTTGCTGAGCGCGGCAGCGCTGAGGGCGTAGGTGCCAGCGGCGGGCACGCCCACGGCCAGCGGCAGCACCGTGGCCGTGGTGAAGGCGGGCTGCCCATCGATGGCCAGCTGCGCCGGGTCACTGGCGCTGCTCAGGTTCAGGCCGTGGCCGTTGGGCAGCTTGGCGGCGTCGTAGGCGCTTTCGAAGCCGGCAGTGGCTCCGCTTTCGGCGTAGGCTACCCAGCCGTCGGCCAGGCCCTGGCCGCTCAGGGTAAGGCGCAGGGCGGGGCGCTGGTCGACGAGGGGGCGCTGAAAGCTGACGCCCTGGGCCGTGGCGTAGTCGGTCACGCGCTGGCTGTTGCGGAAAGTGAGGCTGCCGCTGGTGTTGCCGCTGCTCACCCGCACGAAGAAGCCCTGGCCGCTGGCAATGAGCGAGCCCGTGGTGCCGGTGGTGCTTTGGCCGTTTACGTAGGCGCGGTAGCCGCCGGCGTACTGGCCGGTGCTTTGCACCACGTACATGGCCTCGTCGAGGCCGACGCGGTCGGTGGGGGCTACCTCGGCGTAGTCGAGCGGGGCGGGGTAGGGGTTGCCCAGCAGCGCCCAGCCGGCGTCGGCGGCCGTAGCGCCGCTGTTGCGGGCCAGGTTCACGGTGAGCGGGCCGGTGCCCAGCGTGCCGCTGAAATCCACGAGCTGGCTGGCCCCGATGTTCACGGCGTAGCCCTGGCCGGGGGTGAGGGCATCGGTGGCCTGCGGCACGAAGAAGCCTTTGTCGAACGCCGAGTAGTTGTTCACAGCCGTGGCCAGGCGGCTCTGGTCGTAGCCAAACACGTTGGGGAAGGGCGTGGTGAGGCCGGGCGTGGCGCTGGTGTTGTAGCCCTGCGTGAGCACGGGCGCGAAGCCGCTGGTAGTCAAATCGGCCACGGTAGTATTCGTGACCGGGGCGCTGTAGTGGCGGTAGCCCGCGCCGGGGTTCAGGCCGCCGTCGATGTAGCGCTGCACGGTGGCCGTGCCCTGCACCACGCCCGTGCCGCTGTTCACGGCCAGGGCCGTGCCGCTGGCATCCGAAAGCAGGGTGAGGCTTTGGCCGTTGGCGTCGAGGTTGCCGGCGCTGGCCACGGTGAGCACGCGGCGCACCTGCACGGGGCTGGTGAGGCTGGCCGTGCCGCTGGCTTTGTCCACGGTGAGGTTGGGCACGGTGCCGCCGGCCAGGCCCACGCTTTGGGCAGTCGGGCCGGTGAGGCGCAGCGTGCCCGTGGTGCCGGTGGTGGCACCCTGGTGGGCTACGTTGCCGGCCACGCTCAGCTGGCCGGTGCTCAGGTCGAGAGTGGCGGCGGGGGCGCTGGTGAGGCTGCCGGCCACGGTGGCCGTGCCGGTGGTGCGCAGCGTGGCCGCGCCGGCCTGCTGGGCCGCGCCGTTCACGTAGAGCGCGCCGCTGGGGTTCACCACCACGGTAGCGCCGTTGCTGTAAAAGACCTGGGCGGTGGCAGGGCTGGCGGCTAGCAGGCCCAGGCCCAGCAGGGCCAGAAAGCCGGATTGTTGAGGAGGATAGCGCATGGGGCGAATCAGCTTATAAAGAAGGAAGCCCTGCGTTATTTCAGCCGCACGATGGTGAGGTTGCTGCTGCCATCGGTGCTGGTATAGGCGCTTACGCTGGTACTCCACGACTGGCCCCGCAGCGTCAGCTGGTCGCCGGCCGCCAGGTAGATGATGGTGCTGAGGCCCGACCGGCTGCGATAATTTCCTGCGCTACTATTGAAGTCGTATGTACTGAAGGCATAGGGGTAAGTGCCGTTGTTGGAAGAGGTATTGCCTATCGCATTGTTCTTGTCCAGGAAGAACTGAATCCCTACTTGGGTGGATGCACCAGTATTAGATACTTGCGTTATCTGCGCAACTACCTGGTACCAGCCAGCACCGGTAGCCCCTACCGTGAAGACGCTGCCGTTCCAGCTGTTGCCGCCCGTGAAGGCGGCATTGGCGTTGTTGCTGGCCGAAAAAAGCAGTGGCGTGTAGGTATTGGACCCGGCCAGCTGCGTTATCGTCTGCGAAGACGTGACGGTAGTATTCAACTCAATACTGGGATAAGCCGAGGTGCTGGCCGATGCGCTGGGCGCGGTCCACTGCGTGTTGTAGTCAGTAGCGTTTACTTTGGTAAGCACCTGCCCGGCCGTGCCGCCGGTGGGTACGCCCTGGCCGTTGGTACCATTGGTACCGTTCGTCCCATTCGTCCCGGCCACGCCGTTGCACACGTAGCGCGTGGCCGTGATTTCGCTGGCATCAAGGGTGCCGTTGGCGTTGGTGTCCTGGCCGCTGTCGATGCGGACGCCGCCGGTGGCGCAGTTCGCGCCGGCCGCTTCGGCGGTGTTTTTCACCAGGGCGTTCAGGCCGTTGGTGCCATTCGTGCCGTTAGTTCCGGCCGCGCCGTTGGTACCATTGGTTCCGTTGGTGCCATTCGTGCCATTAGTCCCGTTCGCGCCGTTGCACACGTAGCGGATGCTGCTGATTTCGCCGGCGTCGAGCGTGCCGTTGGCGTTGGCATCCTGGCCCACTTCTATTTTGGTGCCGCCGGTGGCGCAGTTGCTGCCCGCCGCTTCGGCCGTGCTGCGAATGAGGGCATTCAGGCCATTCGTGCCATTGGTGCCGTTCATACCGCCGCTGCCGCCGCCCAGGGCCGTCCAGGCGCTGCCGCTGTAGTAGTAGAAGCCGGCCGTGCCATCGGTCTGGTACACGAGCAGGCCGGTGGCGGGGCCGCCGATGCTGGTGCGCTGGCTGGCGCTCATGCGGGGCACGAGCAGGCCCTGGGTGGTGCTGCTCAGGTCGAGCACGGCCGAGGCGGCGGGGTTGGCGGCATTGGTGCCGATGCCCACGTTGTTCTGGGCCTGGGCGGCGGTAGTGGCCCCAGCCAGCAGCAAGGCCGGCAGCAGCCAGTGGCGGAAGGTAGCGGGAGTAGCGTGCTTTTTCATAAATAAAAAGAAGATAAAAAGAGGTGGAGCCGAGCGGATATAAGCGCCATCTTAAAAGCACAAAAGGAGCGCGCCCGGTGCTGCTTGTCAAGGAATTTGAGGTTGAAGTAGCCGCATTTGAGGTTGAGCTTAAATTGAAGGAAAAATATTTATAGTCCTACTTGATAATATACTAAAAGCATAGGGCTGTCACCAGAAGCTGGTCACTCGCTACATCCGCTTCTGCTGCGCGCTGTGGCCGGGTTTTTCCCTGAAATAATCCTTAAAATGACCCTAGTCTAACGCGTAGCTAAGCCTTCGCCCGCCCAGCATCGACGCGGATGCCGCCAAATGCCATTAAGCGTGTAAGCTGGGCCTGTCGCCACCTTCGGAAGGCTGTAATTGAGCACGAGCCGTTCCTTTTTGAGGTCAAAAACCGCTGCGAAGCGACGGGGGCTACCTACCTTTAGCTGGTGTTTCGATGGCTGTCAACTAAGATGTTTGGGAGGAGGATGACCTCCTGTTGGCAGCGCGGGCTGGCGCTGCTGGTAGCGGTGGCCGGCCCGGCCGCACGGGCGCAGCCCGGGCCGGGGGCCGCGCAGTTTTTCCGGCTGCTACGGGCCGGCGACTCGGTGTATGCCCAGAAGAAGGGCTACCGCAGCTTTGCCCACGCCCAACGCTACTACGACAGCGCCCAGGTGCTGGCCGACCGCGCCGGCGACACGCTGCTGCTGGCCGAGGCCGTCTTTGCCCGGGGCCGCGTGTACGACGCCTGGAACCGGGAGCCCCACAAAACGGTGGCGTATTTCCGGCAGGCGGCCGACCTGTTTGCCCGCCTGCCCGCGCAGCGGCGGCGCTACTTCTACGCCAAGTTTCTGCTGGCCCACGCCTACGACAAGGTGCCCGACAGCCTGCGCACCGTGCAGGTGCTGCGCCAGCTGCGCCGCGAGCTGGCCCGCCAGCCCGATACCCTGCTGCGCCAGGTGCCCAGCACCGTCGAAATGGCCCTCACCGCCACCCAGGTGCATAATTATGCCCTGGCCGACAGCCTGCTGCGCCAGCTGGTGCGCCGCGCCTGGGTGCGCAACGACCCCGAAACCTACGACTACCTCACGCACTACTACCTGGCGCAGGCCCGCCTCGATGTGCTGTACCGCCACCGCCGCCCCTCGCCCTACCTCGACTCGCTGGCCGCCACCCGCGCCACCAACATCCTCGACCAGGTGTACTACGGCCACAACCTGGCCGAGCTCTACGCCGCCGCCGGCCAGTACCCGGCAGCCTACGCCGCCCGCACCCGCGCCGCCCGCCTCGGCGACAGCCTCAGCAGCGGCAGCGAGGTGGCCCAGGTGCGCCTCAGCCTGCTGCACAGCGAAGAGCGCGCCGCCCAGCGCCAGCGCCAGTACGAGGCCGCCCGCCAGCGGGCGCGCACCTGGGGGCTGTGGGGGCTGAGCGTGGGGTTGGGCGTTATCACGCTGCTGAGCTTTTACTTGTACCGGCAGCAGCGCCTCTCGCGGCGGCGGGCGCAGGCGCTGGCCCTGGCCAACGCGGCCCTGGCCGAATCGAACCAGCGCCTCGACCAGCAGGTGGCGCAGGTAGAATTGCTGAACAAGGAAATTCAGCACCGCGTGAAAAACAACCTGCACATGGTCTACAGCCTGCTTCAGATGCAGGAGCGCCGCACCGACAACGAGGAGGTTATCGCGCACCTGCAAGCCGCCCGCCTGCGCGTGGAAAGCATCGCGGCGCTGCACAACCAACTGCTGACCAACCCCGACGCGCCCGACCTGGCCGCTTACCTGCGCGGCCTCATTTCATCGGCGGTGAGCTGCCTGGCCAACGACCGCCAGGTAGTGACGCACCTGCAAACCGACGCGCTGCCGCTGCCCGCCAGCAGCTACCTGGCCCTCTCGCTCATCCTCAACGAGTGGGTGACCAACTCCATCAAGTACGCCGCGCCCGGCGGCCCCGTGCTCGAAATCAGCGTGCGCGTGCGCCACGAGGCCGGCACAGCCTGCCTCACCTACGCCGATAATGGCCAGCCGCCCGCCGCCGGCCGCCCGCCCGGCCTGGGCACGCAGCTCATCGCCTTGCTGACGCGGCAGCTGGGGGCCACGCTGCGCACGCCGCCCGGCCAGCCCTACCACTACGACCTATGCATCCCCTATGGAAAGCCTGCCTAAACTAACGATACTGGTGGTGGAAGACGAGGCCGTGATTGCCGAAAACCTGCGCTTCACCCTCGAAGACCTGGGCTACGAGGTGCTGGCCACCTGCTACACTTTTGCCGAGGCGCAGGCGGCCCTGGCGGCCCCCGCCCCGGTGCCCGATTTGGTGCTGCTCGACATCAACCTCGGCCACGCCGACCCGGCCCGCACCGGCCTGGCGCTGGCCCGGCAGCTGGCCGGGCAGGGCGGCCCGCCGTTTATTTTTCTCACCGCTTATTCCGACCTCGGCACCGTGCGCCAGGCCACGCAGTTGCGCCCCAGCGGCTACCTCGTCAAGCCCGTGGGCAGTGGGGCGCTGTTTGCGGCCATTCAGCTGGCCCTCGACAGGGCGGCCTCCCGGCAGCCCGCGCCCCTGCCCGCGCTGCCCGCTGCCCCGGAAACGCCCGCGTTTTTCTTCGTGAAGCTCGGCGAGCGCACCCACAAGCTGCCCTGGACGGCCGTGCAGCGCCTCGAAGCCGGCAAAAACTACGTGACCCTGCACCTGGCCGGGCAGCAGGCCGGCTACCCCGTGCGGGGCTCGCTCACCTACGTGCTCGACCAGCTGGTGCCGCCCAGTCTGCAAAGCCATTTCCTGCGCATCAATCGCCGCACCTGCCTCAACGTGGCCAGCATCACGCGCTACGACGACGAATTTGTCTATTGCGGCGAAGTGTCGCACGCGCACACGTGCAGCCCGCAGGAACTGGCCGGCCGCGTAGCCAACGCCGCGCCGGGGCACGCAAAGTTCTAGAAGCTGCCGCAGCGGCTATTAGCCTGCTTTGTTAAATAAATTATTGATTATAAATCATCTGTCCCAAGCTGCCGACTAGCCGCGAAGCGGCGGCAGGCTGGTAGCTCAAACAGCCAGCAAACTGCCTGGAGCCGCAAAGCGGTGGCGCCCACCGATAGGGTGCCACCGCTTTGCGGCTCCAGAATATTAAACATCACCCAGGCCATCAACCTGCCGCCGCTTCGCGGCTAGTTGGCAGCTGGGGTTCGCTGGTTTGTGGTGCTTTAGCCGTTGCCCGTGTCGCGCTTGCGGCCCACGCTGAGGCGGTACACGGTTTCGGTGAGGCGCTTGGCGCGGGCCTCGGGGGTGCGGCCGCCCTTGAGGTAGCGCACGTAGGCGCGCTGGTCGGGCTTGTCGAGCTTTTTGAAAAAAGCCTGAGCGGCGGCGTTTTCGGCGAGGGCGGCGGCCAGGTCTTCGGGCAGGTCTACTACCCGCTCTTCGAGGTCGTGGCGTAGGGCCACGTGCAGCACGTCGCCCACGGTTTTGCCCACGGCGCGGCGCACCTCGCGCGGTATCACCAGGGCGTGGTAGCCATCGCCGATGGCCGTGAGCTCGCCCCGGTACGGGAAGCCGTCGATGGCCGTGGCCACGGGCAGCGTTTCCTTGGTGCCGTAGGTGTCGGCCACCGAGAAGGGCGCTACCACGAATACGTCGCCGGTGCGCGGGTCGTCTTCGAGCGCCGCGTCAAATTCCTGTTCAAAGTCCGTCATGAGGTGCAAAAGTACGGGTGCTACCTGTCATGCTGAGCGTAGCGCAGCGCAGTCGAAGCATCTCTGCCGCTTCGTTGCTAGTGCCAGAAGTTAGTTCACCGATAGAGATGCTTCGACTCCGCTGCGCTACGCTCAGCATGACGGACGGACAGATGCAACCAGAAACCTACCCCCGCTCCACCCCGCATACGGCCCGCGCTACGGCCGCCGCGTCGGCGGCGGGCACGGACCGCACGCGGTGGGCCGGCAAGGCCAGCTCGTGGCGCAAACGCTGGGCCAGGGTAGGCGTTTCGGTGAGGATGAGGTCGGCACGGTGCAGCGCCTGGCGCTGAATCTCAGCCACCCAGCCGGCGGCCAGGCCGATGGGCTCGTCGTCGGCTGCCGCGAGCTGGGCCAGGTGCAGCACCAGCGGCTGGCCGGTGCGCTGGCGCAGTTCCTGGGCGGCCAGCCAGGTAGGCCAGGCCGGCGCATAAATAACGCCGAACGGCTGCTCGGCCAGCGCCTGCGGCACGGCCCGACGCGCGTACTGGATAATCTGAAAATTGAGGTCGGGCGCGTCGAACGGCTGCCCGGCCGGGTGCAGTGCACCTAGGCTGAAAAACGCAGCTGACTCGGGCGCTGGGGTAAGCTGAATTTCAGCTGCTGGGGGTACTATGCTATCGGCAGCCTCAGCGGTTGCGGCTGGCAGTGCTTCTGGTTGCGTAGGCCCGGCTTGCACCGCGCTGGTATCGACGGTAAGGTCATCGGCCGGGCTGGCCGCCGCTTCGCTTAATTCGGTGATGGAGGAATCAGGAGTGAGCACTGGCTCGTTGGTGCCGGGCGCGGGCGTGGCATCCGATTCGGCATCGGGCGCGGCGGGTAGCTCGGCGAGTAGGTAGGCCGGGGGCGGCGTGGCCGCTGGTAAGCTTTCCGGGGCCGGAGCCGGTTCGCGGCCGGGCAGCTCCGGCCCGCGTAGCGCGCCCAGCGCCGCCGCCGGGCTGCCCGTGCCCGCCAGGTAAGCGGCCGCCACGGCCGGGACTCTGGCTTCGGAGGTAGCCAGGGCGCTCGGGCCAGGCACCGAGCTGCCGATATAAGGCGCGGCCGGCGCAGCAGCCACGCCGTCCCACACCAGCGTCGGCTCAACCAGCGTAGCGCGGGTAAAACGCAGCACCCGCACCTCCTGCCACACCAGCGCCGGCCTGACGAGCGCGGCCGCCGTAGTAACGGGTAGGGGCGAGGCAATGGCCTCGGGCGGGGCAGGTAGCGGGTCGGTTTCAGCTGCTTCATTAGCGGCCGGTGCTACCGGAGCCGGCGTTTCTTCGGCTGCTTCGGTAGCCGGGGCTGCTGGCTCGCTGCTGGAGGAGGGCTCTTCGTCTTCCTCGTGGCTGTTCCCGGTGGGGTGGGCCTGGTTTGCGCTGGCCGCGACCGCCGCTGCCGGTTGGTCTTCTTCAGTAGCAGGCGCTTCAGCCAGCAGTTCGGGCGCTAGTAGCTCCAGGCTGGAGGCCAGGGGCAGGTATTCCTCCGTCGTGAGTGCGGCGGTGGCGAGGCCGGCCGGCACCAGCACCGCCACCGAGGCCACGGCCGGCGCGGCGGTTTTGGGGGCTTCGACCAGCACGCGGGCGGCGGGCGTGGTTTCATCCCAGGCTAAAACCAGGACGGCAACGGGGGAGGCGGCGGGCAAACTCATGGGCAAGGAATACGCCTACGAATAACGGGGCCAAGTACCGTAGGTTGGTTGCAAAATCCAAAAAATAACCTCCACGCCACCGCGCTAAACTGGTTTTAGCTTGTCTTTTTGCAAGTTGATAAGCTGCGCAAAAGCTAAATTATCGGCCGTACTTTCGGGCGGTAGCCTCCACTTATCGCCTTTGCCGGGCGCGCGGCCCCCTGCCGTGCCCCGCCCCGTTTTATGACCAATTTTCTCCAGGAAAATAATTACATGCTCAACGACCTGACCGCCCACGGCCAGAAAGAGCAGCTGCCCGGCCCCGTGGCCCACGCCGCCCAAACCACCGATTTCAGCTTCATCTTCACCACCCAGAACGGCACCCGCCTGCTGCTACACGCCGTGGCCGATGGCATCCTGCGCTTTCGCTATCTGCCGCCCGGCGCGCCGGCCGAGCCCGATTTTAGCTACGCCCTGCCTGGCCCCGATGAGCCGTATCCCACGCGCCCGGTAGCGCCTACTTTCTTGGACTTCAAGGAGGAAGCCGACCGCTACCGCCTCGCCACGGCGCAGCTCGTGTGCGTGGTCGAAAAGGCCGTGCTGCGCACCCGCGTGCTCGACCACGCGGGCAATCTGCTGAGCGCCGACGAAAAGGGCTTTCACTGGCGCTACGACGACGACACCGGCAACGACCACGTGCAGCTAAGCCACCATGTGCCCGCCGGCGCGGCCTACTACGGCCTCGGCGACAAGCCCACCGCCCTCAACCTGCGCGGGCAGCGCCTCGTGAACTGGGGTAGCGATACCTACGGCTACGAGCGCGGCCGCGACCCACTATATAAAAATATCCCCTTCTACTACGTGCTGCACCAGGGCCGGGCGCACGGCATCTTCTTCGACAACACCTTTAAGGCGCACTTCGACTTTGGGGCCGAGCGGCCCGAGGCTGCCAGCTTCGGGGCCGAGGGTGGCGAGCTCAATTACTACTTCATCGCCGGGCCGGCGCTGCTCGACGTGGCTGAGGCCTACACCGGCCTCACCGGGCCGCCGCCGCTGCCGCCGCTTTGGGCGCTGGGCTACCACCAGTGCAAGTGGAGCTACTTCCCCGAAAGCAATTTGCGCGAAATAGCCCAAGGGCTGCGCACGCGCCGTATTCCGTGCGATGCCGTGTACCTCGACATCGACTACATGGATGGCTACCGCTGTTTTACCTGGCACCCCGAGCACTTCCCAGAGCCCCAGCGGCTGGTGCGCGAGCTGGCGGAGGACGGCTTTAAGCTGGTCGTGATTATCGACCCCGGCATTAAAATCGACCCGGCTTACTGGGTATATCAAGAGGGAGTAGAAAACGACTACTTCTGCCGCCGGGCCGATGGGCCGCTGATGCGCGGCTCGGTGTGGCCGGGCCCGTGCCATTTTCCCGACTACACCCGGCCCGAGGTGCGGGCGTGGTGGGCCAGCCTGTTTGAGGAACTGATACGGGACGTGGGCGTGCGCGGCATCTGGACCGACATGAACGAGCCAGCCGTGTTCGAGCGCGGCACCTTTCCCGACGACGTGCGCTTTGGCTACGACGGGCAGCCCGGCTCGCACCGCAAGGCCCACAACATCTACGGCATGCAGATGGCCCGCGCTACGGCGGCGGGCGCGGCGCGCTTCGGCTATCCCAATAGGCCGTTTGCCATCACGCGCAGCACCTACGCGGGCGGACAGCGCCACGCCTGCGTGTGGACCGGCGACAATGTGGCCACCTGGGAGCACCTGGCGCTGGCCAATGTGCAGTGCCAGCGCCTCAGCATCAGTGGCTTCAGCTTCGCGGGTTCCGATATCGGCGGCTTTATTGGCACGCCGGGCGGCGAACTGTATGCCCGCTGGGTGGCGCTGGGGGCGTTTCACCCGTTTTTTCGCACCCACAGCAGCGGCGACCACGGCGACCAGGAGCCTTGGAGCTTTGGTGAGCCTTATACCAGCCGGGTGCGGCAGTTTATCGAATTGCGCTACCAGTTGCTGCCCTACGTGTACACGGCCTTCTGGCAGTACAGCACGCGCGGCACGCCCATGCTGCGCCCGCTCACCTTCCTCGACCAGCACGACCCCGAAACCTACCTGCGCCAGGCCGAGTTCGGCTTCGGCGACAATCTATTGGTCTGCCCCGTGACGCAGGCCGGGGCCGACGGCCGCTGGTTATACCTGCCCCGCGGCGAGTGGTACTACTACTGGGACGACGCGCCCACGGCCGGTGGCCGTGAGGTGTGGGCCGCCGCCGACCTCACCCGCATTCCGCTCTACGTGCGGGCCGGGGCCGTGCTGCCCATGCAGCCCGTGCTGCAATACGTGGGCGAAAAGCCGGTGGACGAGCTTACGCTGCACATTTACTATAAAAGCGGCACCTACCAAAGCGTGCTCTACGACGACGGCGGCGAGGGCTACGCCTACCAGCAGGGCCAGCAGTCGGTGCGCCGCTTTATGGTAGTTGGCGATAGGAATTCGCTGCTAATCAGGCAGGGAATTGAGGGCGACTATCAGCCCAGCTACGCCACCTACCGCGTGGTGCTGCACGGCCTGCCGGGCGCGCCGCGCGCGGCCACGGCCGATGGGCAGCCCGTGGGCTTGGCCCACGGCGTGGCGCTGGTAGTGGCGGCGGGCTTTGCGGAAATAAGCCTGCACTGGCTGGGGTAGGGCCGGCTGCCGCGCCCCTACTACGGGCCGGCCGGGCCACCCCTGGGCCCGGCCGGCCCGTAGTAGGGGCCGCACCTCTCCGTTCGTTGCTTTGTCTACCGCCGCGCCCGAGTCCAAGCTTACCATTTACGCCGCCTTATTCGCCAACCTGGCCATTGCCGTCGTCAAGTTTCTGGCGGCGTGGGTCACGGGCTCGTCGGCCATGCTCTCCGAGGCCATCCACTCCACCGTCGATACCAGCAACGAGCTCTTGTTGCTGCTGGGGCTGCGCCAGAGCCGGCAGCCGGCCAGCCCACATCGGCCGTTCGGGCACGGGCGCGAGCTGTATTTCTGGTCGTTTATCGTGGCAGTGTTCATCTTCGCCATTGGCAGCGGCGTGTCGCTCTACGAGGGCTACGAGCACCTGCGCCACCCCGCGCCCCTGGCCGACCCCACCTGGAACTACTTGGTGCTGGCTTTGGCCTTTGCCTTCGACGGGGCGTCGTTTGTGATAGCGCGGCGAAGCTTCGACAAGCAGCGGGGGCGCCGCCCGTTCTGGACGGCCTTCCGCGCCAGCAAAGACCCCTCTATTTTTGTGGTGCTATTTGAAGATGCCTCGGCGCTGCTGGGGCTGCTGCTGGCTTTCCTGGGCATTTTCTTCAGCCACTGGCTGCACATGCCCGCCCTCGATGGGGTAGCTTCTATCGCCATCGGGCTGCTGCTGGCAGTAGTGTCCGGCCTGCTGCTGCGCGAAACCAAGAGCCTGCTGCTGGGCGAGCCCGCCGAGCCGGTCCTGCTCGAAAAAATAATAACTCTGGCCTGCGCCGAGCCAGCCATCCGGTACGTAGCGGCCCCGCTCTCGTCGTACCTCGGGCCGCAGGAAATCTTGGTAGTGCTGCCCGTCGAGTTTGCGCCCGAACTGGCGGCGGCCCAGGTTACGCAAGCCATCGAGCAGCTGCGGGCGGCCATCCAGGCGGCGCACCCCAGCGTGCAGCATGTGTTTGTGCAGCCCACGGCGCGCGTGGTGGCGTAAGGGCTACTGGTGCGCGTGGCGGCAGTGTTGGTGCGCGAAACAGGGGTTTATACTTGGAAAGAAAACAGGTGTTTCCACGGGTATAGGCGGGGTAGGAGCTCCGATACCTTTGCTCACCTCCCGAAAGTGCTTCCTTCGAGTCTGCGAAGCGAAGCCCGGCCGGGCGGTCAGCAGAGACACCTCTTTCCTGCATCCTTATGAAAACTTCTTGCGCGCTATTAGCACTAGTCAGCCTGACTGCCGGCAGCGGGCTGCTACTCGGCAGTTGCCAGCCCGGCACCGCCCACCCGGCTACCCCCGAAGCCCCGGCCCCGGCGTTCACTATCACCATTGCGCCGACCCCGCCCCAGGACCTGGCCCCCGGCTCGGACTCGGTAAAACTGGCTGAATTTGCCTGGGCCGAATTTTTCGCCGTCAACTGGCAGTCGTCTTACAAGCAAGACAACCTGCGCGACCACCCCGACGCCACCTGGACCTACCAGTCGCCCGACGCCACTCTGGCCGTGTGGGAAACCTTTGCCCACCGCGCCGAGCTGCGGCCCTACTACGGTAAGATTCTGCCCTTCGACCAAGCCCCGCACTACAGCTATGGTACCATGCCCGTTGCCGGCAAGGCTAGTGCGGGCCTGGAACTATTTGATAACCTCGATGAAAACAGCGAGATAGGCTCCTGCACCATGTTCGGCCAAGTGCAGGACAGCGTACCCAACGGCAAGAGCATGGTGCTGTACCAAGCCAAGGTAAACCGGGCGGAGTACGAATACGTGCAAAAGAATTTTGGCACGCCAGCAGCGCTAAGCCAGGCGCGGCAGAATACGCTCAAAAGCATCAGGAAGTACGACGCTTACTACAAACCCGATACCCTGAACGACCGCTACAAGGGCAGCACCTGCTACTGCCCGCCGGGCGTGCTGTGCCTGCCCTGCGGCGGCGACCCCGCCAAGGGGGGCCAGGGCGTGGGCAGCATTGAGATGAAAACGGCCTGGCGAAGGCTGACTCCTTCCGACGACCCCGCGCGCTTCCTCACGCGCCAAGTGATATATTACACCCAAAAGCCCAGTGCCACAGGTGATAGCATGGTTACTTTATATCATAATGCCGTGTTTGCCCTGATTGGGATGCACATCATCCACAAAACCGTGAATTACCCGGACTTTGTGTTTGCGACCTGGGAGCACGTCGATGTGGAGAAAGAGCACATGGGCTTTCAGCTGCTGGATGAGAATGGGTTTCTGTCGAGTGGGCTCTTCAGCCCCTACCCGCGCCTGCACCCCATTACCACGGTAGCCAATCAGGCTACCGCCGCCGCCCACGCCAAGTTGCGGCAGCTCAACC
Source organism: uncultured Hymenobacter sp. (assembly GCA_964277755.1). GTDB lineage: Bacteria > Bacteroidota > Bacteroidia > Cytophagales > Hymenobacteraceae > Hymenobacter. The sequence goes on along the minus strand of CAXYJY010000025.1, from coordinate 26,513 downwards.
CGAAGTCGGTGCTGCTGAACTACCGCCTGGTGGGCGTGCAGGGCACGCCCACCAGCGACCCGAAAACGACCAATTTTTACCTGGCCAACTACGTGGTGGAGTCGGATAGTACGCTGGCCAACTTTCACGGCAGCGGCATTGGGCATCCCTACGACTTGGGCACCAATACCTTGTACCTGGGCAAGCGGCTGTCGGCGGGTGGCTGCCAGGGCTGCCACGGGGTAGCGCAGTTCACGCTGGGCACCGACTTCTCGTTTCTGCTCGATAACGTCGGCAAGCCGGTGCGCGCCCCCGACCCCGCCTCAAGCCAGTACCCGCCCCGGCCAACGCTGGCCAAAATGAGCAGCCGCACCATCCGGTTTAGCAACAGCTCCCAGGAGGCCACCGGCAAGCTGGGCCGCTACATCCGCGCCACGCGCTAGCGCGCCTGGCTGGCCGCTGCCACTAGCCGACCCCCCAACGCTTTCTTAACCGAATACCCTGTGCTGCCTATGCCCGCCCCTGCCTGTGCAGCGGCCCGGTAAGCCGCGCGCCTACCTGCGCGGTGAAGCTGGCCCTACTGGGCCGCCGCAATCTTTTCGGTCAGTACTGTACGCCCCCTTCATCGCCAGCAAGTTGGGGTTTAAATACGGGTAATTTTCACTTTGTCAATTGGCTTGCCAAGTAAAAAAATGAAGAAATCTGAAATCTCCGACCTTGCCAATCCCTACGCCGTTTTGGCGGGGCAGTGGCGCTACCGCAGCTTTCTCAACGTGCTGCCACCGGCCGAGAAGCTGGCCGACCTGCTCTTCGGCGAGGGCTTGCTGGAGATGACGCCGGCCGCCAACGGGTTGATTTCGGCGGGCCAGCTGTCGTTTGGCGATGGCTTTCCCATGCGCTTTACCGGGCAGGCGCTCGCGCCGTTTTCCGGCTGTAGCAATGTGCCCCAGCTTAGCCTGGAGGCCACCGCCTTCGGTGTAGCGGGCACCAAAACAGAGGGCTGGGTATACGCCTACCGGGGCTGGCTGCTGCCCGCCTGGCCCTTCGGCACCGATGAGATGCCGGTGCTGGCCGGTACCGTGGTGCGGGTGGTAGCCCACGGCCCCCAGAGCCCGGCCGGGGTGGTGGCCTCGTTCGTGGCGGTCAAGTTTTAGCCCCCGTCTCCACTTGCTGCTACGTCCATCTCTACTTCTACCCAAATACGCTATGGCAAACTCTCTTTCCACCCCCAGCTGCAATTGCCCCGGCGCGGCCCCCGCGCCGGCCCGCGCGGGGGCCGCCGTGCAGGCCAGCCGCACGGCCAAAACGCTGCCTGCGGCCCTCATCAGCCTTGGTATTGCCTTTTTTCCCAAATGCCCCTTTTGCTGGGCGGCTTACATGAGCGTGCTCGGCAGCATCGGCATCGCCAAGCTGCCCTACCTGCCCTGGATGCTGCCCGTGCTGCTGGCCCTGCTGGCCGTGCACCTGCTGCTGCTGCTGAGGCAGCTGGCCCGCAAACGGTACTGGCCCTTCGTGTGCAGTGCGCTGGGGGCCGCGTGCGTGCTGCTGGGGCGGAGCGGGAGCGGCCAGCAGTCGGGCCTCTTACTGCTGGGTATCGGCTTGCTGATAGCTGGCTCTTTACTGAATAATTTTTCGTCTACCCTTTCAAAAGCTTCAACCTAAACCAGTTTCATGAAAACACCGTCCGCACCCCGCATTCGCCGCTCCATCATGGAGCTGCAACACGACTACGAGCAGGGCAACAAGAAGCCCCTCGAAGATTTGATGCGCGCCTGGAAAGGCATTAAGGAATTGAAATACGATGACCCGCGCTCCTTTTTCATGCTGGCCGGCTACCATGGCGAGCCTTTTCGCGGGGCCGGATACGGCAACGGCACCTTCTGGGGCGGCTATTGTAACCACGGCAACGTGCTGTTTCCGACCTGGCACCGCGTCTACTGCTTAAAGTTGGAAGAGGCGCTGCAAAGTATTCCGGGCTGTGCCAGCGTGATGCTGCCCTACTGGGACGAAACTGTGCGGGTGCCGGATAAAAAAACCAAAGAGCCACAGTACCAGGCGATTCCCTGGGCCTTCACCCGCAAAACGTTTGAGCTGGATGGGGTGGAAATTCCTAATCCGCTGCGCTCGTTCGTGCTGCCCTTAGCCATCGCCGACAATATTTCCGATGGGGAGTCACTAGCTATTGGGGGCGGGGTCTACTCCAAGTATCTGGGCTACGAAACGGTGCGCTACCCGCTCTCGGGCCTAGTGGGCACGCCCGAGGCGAAAGCCGCTTCTGAGAAGCACAATGCCCGGTATTCCGACGCGCAAGCCGTGGACCTGCTCAACCAGAACGTACTGGCCTGGCTGGACGATACTCTCGTTATTGACGGTAAAAAGCACGCGCAGGGGTTTGGCGTGGCCACCCAGTACGCCCGGTGTCTGGATGCGCCGAACTATACGCTGTTTTCCAACACGACCTCGGCCCAGCAATGGAATTCAATTCGCAAGGAGGGCGAGCCGGTGGTGGTGCCGCTAGAGGAGCCCCACAACCACATTCACCTGGCCCTTGGCGGCTTCGATTTGCCCTTGGTTTACAAGCAGTCCGACTTTTCACCGGTAGAAGGTGCCAATGGCGACATGGGCGAGAACGACACGGCGGCCATGGACCCCATCTTTTACTTCCACCACTGCAACATCGACCGGGTGTTCTGGCTGTGGCAGAAGAAGCACGCCAAAAAAGGCTACACCGACCGGCTTGACCTCATCGCCGAGTATCCCGGTACCAATTCTACCGACAACCAAGGGCCCACGCCCGGCGTGCCATCCAACCAGTGGCTGACCCTGGAAACGCCCCTCACACCGTTTAAAAAGCGCGAAGGCAACAGCGAGCGGCCATATACCTCGCTCGACTGCGTGAACATCGAAAAGCAGTTGGGCTACACCTACAGCCCCGGTTCGCTCGAGCACGATGACCACCTGTTGGCCGCTGTTGCGGCTACGCCTACCAGCACTAAGGCCCTGAGCGTTTCGCGCATCAACAAGGCACCCATCAAAGGCTCGTTTCTGGTGGCCGCCTACCGGCTGGGCGAGGGCGGCAAAAAGCAGCTAATCGGCCTCAAGGCGGTGCTGAACCGCTGGGATTCGGGCTTCTGTGCCAACTGCCAGACCCACCTCGAAATCAAAGCTGCCTTCCCAATTCCGGAGGTACTAGCGTCACCAGCGGAGGCGTCCGATAGCAAAAGCGAAATAGATAACTTCACAGTTGAAATTATCGGCCGCGACCACAGCATGGTTCACTTGGCCAAGCTGGCCAAGGAAAAGCCATACCGGGTAGAGCTGCGGTAGCGATGCCTGGGTGCTTTGTAAGTCGGCTAGGGGCGGGTGGTTTGGCACATCCTCTTCACCTACCAGCGGGGCAGCCGAGCGCTGGTAGAGGTGTCCAAGTTATTTGTCTGCACCATACCAGCTATATTCTGGGGCCAATAGGGCGAAGTTTGGCAACAAAGGCTCAGACTTTGCGCCAGTAGGGCCGGGGTGCTAGGTTTTAGCTACCAGCTTGCCCACGCTTCTGGTGGTGGGTGCCGGGTGCGTAACACGCCGGTAGGCTAGCTGGTGAACGCCGAGACATCGCTACCCAGCCGAATAATGCCGCTCGTGCTAGGGGATGAGTAGGCCACAAAAAAAGCGCGATGGTCACCCATCGCGCTTTTTTTGTTAGAATCCGAACCCTCAAGCCAAATTATTCGAAGCCACTTTGGCCGTCAGAAACTCGCGGTTTAGAATAGCGATATTTTCCAGCGAAATGCCCACCGGGCACTCGGCCGCGCACGAGCCAATGTTGGAGCAGGCACCGAAGCCTTCTATGTCCATCTGGGCCACCATATTCTCCACGCGGGTCTGGGCTTCTACCTTGCCCTGAGGCAGCAGCGCGAGCTGCGATACCTTGGCCGATACGAAGAGCATAGCCGAGGCATTCTTACAAGCTGCCACGCACGCGCCGCAGCCGATGCAGGTAGCCGCCTCGAAGGCGCGGTCGGCGATTTCCTTCGGAATCGGAATTTCGTTGCCGTCGGGCGCGCCGCCGGTGTTCACGCTCACGTAGCCGCCCGCCTGGATGATGCGGTCGAAGGCCGAGCGGTCCACGCTCAGGTCTTTGTTGACCGGGAACGAGGTAGCGCGCCAGGGCTCGATGGTGATGGTGTCGCCATCCGAGAACTTACGCATGTGCAGCTGGCAGGTGGTCGTGCCCTTCTCGGGGCCGTGCGAGCGGCCGTTGATGAAGAGGTCGCACGAGCCGCAGATGCCTTCGCGACAGTCGTGGTCGAAGGCCACCGGGTCTTGCCCTTTGTGCAGCAAGTCCTCGTTGAGCACGTCGAGCATTTCCAGGAACGACATATCGGGCGAAATGTCCTTTACCTGGTAGTCTACCATTTGCCCTTCCGTCTGGCGGTTGGGCTGACGCCAAACTTTCAGCGTCAGGTTCATGGGTTTAGCGTTGGGGTTACTTCCAGCCATTATAGTAAAACGTCATGCTGAACGCAGTGAAGCATCTCGCTCGCGCCGTGGTGATAGTAGGTAATTACTGCTGCCCGCGAGATGCTTCACTGCGTTCAGCATGACAATCAAGTTATTATTTGTAGCTGCGCTGGGTCAGCTTCACGTTTTCGAACACCAGCTCTTCCTTGTTGAGGCGCTCGGGCTGGTTTTCGCCCATGTATTCCCAGGCGGCTACGTAGGCGTAGTTGTCGTCGTCGCGCTTGGCTTCGCCGTCCTCGGTAGCATATTCCTCGCGGAAGTGGCCGCCGCAGCTTTCGTTTCGGTCGAGGGCGTCGTCTACCATCAGCTCGCCGAGTTCGATGAAGTCGGCCACGCGGCCGGCTTTCTCCAGCGCCTGGTTCATTTCTTCGCCGCTGCCCACCACCTTCACGTTGGTCCAGAATTCCTTCTTGATTTTCTGAATCTCGGCTTTGGCGTACTTGAGGCCCTCGGCGTTGCGAGCCATGCCGCAGTACTCCCACATAATGTGCCCTAAGGCCTTATGGAACTCATCGGGCGTCTTGCTTCCATTAATGCTTAACAGCAGCTCGGTTCGGGCCTGCACGCCGGCCTTGGCCTCGGCAAAGGCCGGATGGTCGGTAGTCACCGGTTTGGGGGCCGTGTTGGCCAAGTAATCGCCGATGGTGTACGGAATTACGAAGTAGCCGTCGGCCAGGCCCTGCATGAGGGCCGAAGCCCCGAGGCGGTTAGCGCCGTGGTCCGAGAAGTTGCATTCGCCGGTGGCGTAGAGGCCAGGCACGGTGGTTTGCAAGTTATAGTCTACCCACAGGCCACCCATCGTGTAGTGTACAGCCGGGTAGATGCGCATGGGCCGCTCGTAGGGATTCTCGTCGGTAATCTTTTCGTACATCTCGAAAAGGTTGCCGTATTTCTGGCTTACCGCCTCGGCGCTAGTGCGCTTGATAACGTCGGCGAAGTCGAGGTACACGGCCAGGCCCGACGAGCCCACGCCGCGGCCTTCATCGCACATCTGCTTGGCGTTGCGCGAGGCTACGTCGCGCGGCACGAGGTTACCGAAAGCGGGGTACTTGCGCTCCAGGAAGTAGTCGCGGTCGTCTTCCTGAATGTCCTGCGGCCGGAGCTCGCCTTTGCGCACGCGCTCGGCCATCTCCTTGGTCTTGGGCACCCACACGCGGCCGTCGTTGCGCAGCGACTCCGACATCAGCGTCAGCTTCGACTGGTAGTCGCCCGACACCGGAATGCAGGTGGGGTGAATCTGGGTGAAGCAGGGGTTGGCGAAGAATGCGCCCTTCTTGTGCGCCCGCCACGGGGCGGTTACGTTGCAGTACATGGCGTTGGTGCTCAGATAGAACACGTTGCCGTAGCCGCCGGTGGCCAGCACCACGGCGTGGGCCGCGTGCGTCTGCACTTCGCCCGTCACCAGGTTGCGGGTCACGATGCCGCGGGCGTGGCCGTCGACCACCACCACGTCGAGCATTTCCGAGCGGGTGTACATCTTCACCTTGCCGTAGGCAATCTGCCGGCTCAGGGCCGAGTAGGCCCCCAGCAGCAGCTGCTGCCCGGTCTGGCCGCGGGCGTAGAACGTGCGCGATACCTGCGCGCCGCCAAACGAGCGGTTAGCCAGCAGTCCACCGTACTCGCGGGCGAAGGGTACGCCCTGCGCCACGCACTGGTCGATGATGTTCACCGATACCTGAGCCAGGCGGTACACGTTGGCCTCACGGGCGCGGTAGTCGCCGCCCTTGATGGTGTCGTAAAACAAGCGGAACACCGAGTCGCCGTCGTTCTGGTAGTTTTTGGCGGCGTTGATGCCACCCTGCGCCGCGATGGAGTGCGCCCGGCGGGGCGAGTCGTGGTAGGTGAAGGCCTTCACGTTGTAGCCCAGCTCGGCGAGCGAGGCGGCGGCGGCCGCGCCGGCCAGGCCGGTGCCCACCACTATCACGTCGTATTTCCGCTTGTTGGCGGGGTTGACGAGCTTGACGTTGAACTTGTGCTTGTCCCATTTCTCGGCCAAGGGGCCTTCGGGCGCTTTGGAGTTCAGTACCATATCTTAATTGGGTGGTTAGGTAGTCGAAGGGATAGGTGGTCAAGTAGCAAGCAACTTACCGAAAAGCCTGCCTACCCAACTGCCTACTAGCGTAACACTTAGTTGAAAGCCAGCGTGAGGTGCTTCACCGTGAGCGCCACGCCGTCTTTCAGCGCGCCCTGCTCATTGGTGAAGAGATAGAAATACAGCGGCATCGAAGCGAAGCCGGCCGAAACCACGACAGCGAAAGCGTAGCCAAAGTTCTTGATGAGCGGCATGTATTTGCGGTGGTTCAAACCCAGGGTCTGGAAGCCCGAGCGGAAGCCGTGCCACAGGTGGTAGCCGAGGCTGGCCTGCGCCGCCACGTACAGCACTACATACCAAAGCTGGTGAAACGACGTTACCACTACTTTGTAGAGGTTGTCATTGTGGTTGATGTCCGGGTCGGGCGTGCCAAAGCGGGCGCGCCAGAAGAAATTGTAGAGGTGGACAATCAGGAAAACCAGGATGATAGAGCCCAGAATGCCCATGTTGCGCGAGGTCCACTCCGAGTTTTGCTTGGCTTCCCACTTGGCGTAGCCGTGCGTGCGGGCCTTTTTGTTGCGTAGCGTCAGCATCAGCGCTTCGTAGATGTGGAATCCGAAGCCCAGCACCAGGCCCCACTCCACGGTGCGGATAATGGGATTGTGGCCCATGAAGTGCGAGTACACGTTGAACGCGACCCCATCGTCATTTTTGAAGAGCTGGAGGTTGCCCACCAGGTGTACTACCAGAAAGGTGCAGAGAAACAAGCCCGTAAGGGACATGATAATCTTGCGGCCGATGCTGCTGGTGAAGGTTTTGGTAAACCAATTCATACAATTATTAACAAAGAAAGAACTTACTTAATGCGCCCAAAGGTAGCGCCGGACGGGGTGCCTCCCAAGCCCGGCCCCCCGGGGACGTGCTATTTAGAATGGTTAAATATTGTATTAATCCTGACTTACGGCCGGGCATGAATCAATATAGCGCCGTTGCCGTTAAGCCTGAAACTTCCCACCCACAACTAACTTCTGCAAAAAAGGTTGTTCTGCTAGCCGCCTGGCTGTGAAGGAATCACCTGCAACGCGCTTACTTTAGTTTTATGAAAATTCTTTCCTCTGCGAAGCCCCCGCGCCGGCCCGGCGCGTGGCTGTTGGGTTTGCTGCTGCTGGCGCTGGGCTGGCTTATTCCGGCCACGGCCCACGCTACCCACCTGCGGGCCGGCGACATTCAGGCTAAGGTGGATACTACGCCTACGCGCAACCCCAACCGCATCTTTTTCAAGCTGACGCTTTACCGCGACCCTACCCAGGCGCAGCAGCCCAACGCCACGCTCTACTTCGGCGACGGTACCAACTCGGGGCCGGTAGCTAAAACCAGCGAGGTAACGCTGACGAACAATGTCGCGCGGCTGAACACTAGTGTATTGACCTTTTACTTCGACCATACTTACCCCGGCGGGGGTATCTACAACGTGTCGTTTGTGGAAGCCAACCGGGTGGCCAACGTGGTGAACATGGTGGGCTCGGTAGGGCAGACGTTTTACCTCAATACTACCATCTCAACGCTGCCGGGCATCGGCTTCAATCACCTGCCGGTGCTGAAAGCGCCCGCCATCGATATTGCGGCGGCGGGGCAAGTGTTTTTGCACAATCCGGCTGCCTTCGATGCCGACGGCGATTCGCTGGGCTTCCGCATCACGGAAAGCCAGCAGGTAATCAACTACCCGCAAAACCCGCCGGCCAACTACACGCCCGTGCCCAGCGTCACGACCGGTTTCCAGTTCCCTAACAACCCAAGCATTAATGTGGGCGGTACCCCGCCCCTGACGATACCCTTTAACGGCGCGCCGGGCGGGGCCCCGGCTACGTTCGCGATAGACCGGAATGGGCAGTTGACTTGGAATGCCCCCGTGCGACTGGGCGTGTACAACGTGGCGATAGTAGTAGAAGAATGGCGGCGCACGGCCCTGGCCCCGGCCTACAAGATAGGCGAGGTGGTGCGCGACATGCAGATAAACGTGGAGGCGACTAACAATCTGCCGCCCATTATCACCATTCCGCGAGACACGTGCGTAATAGCCGGCTCGCAGATTATCAAAAACGTAACGGCGGTGGATGGCAACAGCGCGGCCTCGCCGGCCACGGCGGTGCAGCTGTTCGCCTACGGCGGCATGCTGCCCTCGGCCACGGGCTCGTTTACTCAAAGCACACAGGGGCCGCCCCGCGCCGTGGGCACCTTCCGCTGGACGCCCAATTGCACCAACGTGGCGGCGCTACCTTATCTAGTCGTATTCAAGGCGCAGGACACGCCCCGCGCCCCCGACCCACCTCTGATTGACGAAAAAACCTGGCGCATCACCGTCATCGGGCCCGCGCCCACCAACCTGCAGGCCGCACCCAATGGCAGCGGAGCCATTCTGCTGAGCTGGAACCCCTATGGCTGCCAGACTACTAGCGTGGCCGGGCAACTACCGACTATCCGCATTTATCGGCGCGAGGGCTGCTTCCCGTACACGCCCAGCGCTTGCGAAACGGGTATTCCGGCCGGGGCGGGCTACACGCTCATCGGCAGCGTGCCGGCCAACGTGACGGCCTTCAACGATACCAATGGCGGGGCGGGCCTGGTGCGGGGCCGCACATATTCGTATCGCATCTATGCCGAGTTCCCGCTGCCGGCGGGGGGCTCCAGCATCGTGTCCAATGAAGCGTGCATTACGCTGGGCGGGCGCTCGGCGCAGATTACTAACGTGGATGTGCTGAGCACCAGCCCCACCGGCCAGATTTCGGTGAAGTGGACCAAGCCGCTGCCCAGCACGGGTACCAATTTTAACGCGCCGCTGGGCTACCGCCTCAGCCGTAGCGCCACGGGCGCAGCTCCCTTCACACTCGTGGCGACCAAGACCAGCCTGACCGACACTACTTACGTGGACAACGTGAACACGCAGGCTTCGCAGTACACCTACCAGCTGGTGTTCTTCAGCGCGGCTACCAACCAGCCGGGCAGCCCCGAAACCACCGAAACCGCTCCGCTGGCCAGCAGCGTGCGCCTGAACCTAGTGCCCAACGGCCTAAATAATACCAACGCCCTCACCTGGGCCTACCAAGTGCCGTGGGACAATACCAAACAGCCCACCCGCATTTTCCGCCGCACGGGTACTACCGGCACCTACGCCCAGATTGCGACCGTGACGGGCGGCACGGCCAGCGGCAACTACACCGACCAGGACCCCACGCTGGTGCGCGGCCAAACGTACTGCTACTACGTGCAAACCAACGGCCAGTACGCCGCGCCGGTGAACTCGCTTAACCAGCTCATCTACACCAACCTGATTAACAACAGCCAGGAGCAGTGCGCAGCCCTGATTCCCACGCCCTGCACGCCGGTGCTCACGCTGGCCCCCACCAACTGCGACAGCCTGGCGGGCCTGAATCTGGGCTCGAATTTTCCGCTGCAAAACCAGCGCTACCAAAACCGCCTGCGCTGGACGGTAGGCAACACGCCCACCGGATGCAGCACGGACATCGCCTATTTCCGCCTGTTCTACCGCACCACGGCCGATGGGCCGCTGGCGCTGCTCGATTCGGTAGCGGGCACGCAGTTCACCTACCTGCACCGCAACCTGACCAACGGCGCGGGCTGCTACGCCGTGCAGGCCGTGAGCCCGAGCGGCGTGCGTAGCGCCGTCAGCAACATAGCCTGCCAGGATGAGTGCGTGTTCTTCATCTTGCCCAACATCTTCACGCCCAACAACGATGTGCAGGGCCTGAATGAGAAGTTCCGCCCTAAGACCAGCAGCCCAGTGCTGCGCACGCACATCCAGATTTTCAACCGCTGGGGCCGCAAGGTGTACGAAAGCGACCAGGACCCCTACATCAACTGGGATGGCGGCGGGGCCTACGGAGAAGCCGGCAGCGCCAGCAAGGCCTCGGATGGCGTGTACTACTACCTGGCCGAGGTCGAGTTTGCCGACTTTGCCCGCACCAAGCGCACCTTCAAAGGCTGGGTAGAGATAGTGCGTTAGCCCTGCCCAACTGCCTTTTCAGAGAAAGCCGCTCCCGATAGGGGCGGCTTTTTTTGCGCTAAGTTTGCCCGCGAAAAGGTGGATTTTGCCGCCCAGATAGCCCAGGTCTTAACCGAAAAATTATTCGGCCAGACTCAAAACTCCTAACTCAAAATTCTTAACTCCCTTGACACCTTCCGACCCCACCGCCGGCGCTACGGCCGTTATTTTTCCGGGCCAGGGCAGCCAGTTTCCGGGCATGGCCCGCGAGCTGTTTGACCAAAGCGAGGCCGCCCGCGCTCTGCTCACGCAGGCCAACGACATTCTGGGCTTTAGTTTGACGGACATCATGTTCTCGGGCACCGAGGCCGATTTGCGCCGCACCGACGTCACGCAGCCCGCCGTGTTTGTGCATTCGGTGGCGCAGTTTATGGCCCAAAGCGAGGTGCAGCCCGCGATGGTGGCCGGGCACTCGCTGGGCGAGTTTTCGGCGCTGGTGGCGGCCGGCGTGCTGTCCTTCGCCGATGCGCTGCCGCTGGTGGCCCGCCGCGCCCAGGCTATGCAGGCCGCCTGCGACGAGCAGCCCGGCACGATGGCCGCCATCCTGGGCCTCGCCGATGACGTGGTAGAGCGCGTGTGCCAAGAAGTAGCCGCCGCCGGCGACGTAGTAGTAGCCGCCAACTACAACTGCCCCGGCCAGCTCGTCATCTCGGGCTCTACCGAGGGCATTACCAAAGCCTGCGAGGCCCTGAAAGCCGCTGGCGCCAAGCGCGCCCTGCCGCTGCCCGTGGGCGGCGCCTTCCACTCGCCCCTGATGCAGTCGGCCCAGGCCGCGCTGGCCGAGGCCATCGAGAAAACGACCTTCCAGCCCGCCCGCTGCCCCGTGTACCAGAACGTGGACGCCGCCCCCCACGCCGACCCCGCCGAGATTAAAGCCAACCTGCTGGCCCAGCTCACGGCCCCCGTGCGCTGGACCCAGAGCGTGCAGGCCATGGCCAAAGACGGCGCGACTACCTTCCTGGAGTGCGGCCCCGGCAAGGTGCTGCAAGGCCTAGTGAAGAAAATCGAGCCGGCTGCCACGGCGGGTTCGCTATAGAGTAAAATTGTCATTGCTTCGCTACGCTCGCAATGACAATTTTACACCTTTGCTACTGCCAGTAAATCAGGGCAGTTTGCTAGCAAGTCAGCAACCGTTTGCCCCAACTGTGGATGTACGAGCTGCGGCGCTACCTCGGCCAGTGGTGTGAGGGCGAAGCGCCGCTGCGGCAGCGCCGGGTGCGGCACGCTGAGCGTGGGCGTGTCGATAACGGCGTCGCCGTAGAGCAGAATATCCACGTCGAGGGTGCGGGCGGCCCAGCGCCGGATGCGCTCGCGGCCGGCCTGCTGCTCGGTAGCGAGGCAGGCGGCGAGCAGCGCGGGCGCATCTAAATCTGTCTTGATAGCAAGTACTTGGTTGAGAAACGCGGGCTGGTCCTCCAGGCCCCAGGCCGCCGTTTCGTAAAAAGCCGACGCGGCCACGACTACGCCGGCCGTGGCCGCCAGCGTTTGTCGGGCCTGCTGTAAATGCGCGGCGCGGTCGCCGATATTACTGCCTAGCAGCAGGTAGGCTACGATTTCATTCATGCGTGCTCATTGAAAAAAGCGGCGGTGCGCTCAGCTACCAGCCGGGCCAGGGGCGGCAGCTGGGCCTCGGGCCACGGGTGGCGGCCACCAAACTGGTGCCCCGCCTCGGGCACGATGAACAGCTCGGCCGCGGGCTGGCGGGCCAGCAGCTCCTCGGCGGCGCTCAGGGGCACGGTTTCGTCGGGGTCGCCGTGCACGATGAGTAGCGGCTGGCGCAGCTGCGGCACCAGCGCGGCTAGGTCGAAGCGCGGCTGGTGGGCGTAGTAGTCTTCGGCAATCTGGTAGTAGAGCGGTAGTTGCTGCCCGGTGCGCGCATTGGGCACGTAGAGCACGCCCGCGCGCTGCCACTCGCCAATGACCTCGGCGGGCCAGCGCGGGGCCAGGCTGGCCACCGCCGCCCAGGTAGCCATGGCCCTGATGCGTGGGTCTTCGGCCGCCTTGGCCAGCACCAGCCCGCCGCCCCGGCTGTGGCCGATGAGGTAAATCCGGCCGAGGTCGAGCGCGGCGGCGGGTAGGGGAGTAGCGCCCGGCGTGTGCAACGCGTCGAGCAGTTGGCCCAGGTCGTTGAGCTCGTGGCTGAAATTATTATTCCCAAACGCCTCCAAATCTTCGAGGTCGCCGGTGCCGCCCACTACCACGCCGTTGTGCGAGAGGTTGAGCTTGATAAATACAAAACCGCGCTCGGCGAAAAAGCGCCCCAGCAAGGGAAAATGGCCCCAATCCTTAAAGCCCTTAAAGCCATGCACGAACACGACCACGGGCCGGGCCACGGGCGCGCCGTCGGTGGTTTGGTAGGTAGCATCAGCGGCTAAAGGGCGGCCGTGGCCGGTGCTCTTTAGCACGAACTCAACAGTAGTAAGCATACGTATTAGCGGCAAAAAGTGCCGCAAGCTACTTCCCACGGCGGGGAGGCGAATGCGCCCGCCCGCCGTATCATTGCGCCCGCATGGCAAACCCGCTCGACTCTATCCAGGCTCCCATTGCCGCCGAGATGGCGGAGTTTGAGGTGAAGTTTCGCCAGTCGATGCAAACCAATGTGCTGCTGCTCGACAAGATAATGGGCTACATCGTGCGCCGCAAAGGCAAGCAGGTGCGCCCCATGTTCGTGTTTCTCACGGCGCGCACCGCCGCCGCCGACCCCGACGGCCCGCTCGACCCGGCCGCCTTTCGCGGGGCGGCGCTCATCGAGCTGCTGCACACCGCCACGCTGGTGCACGACGACGTGGTGGACGAAAGCAACTACCGCCGGGGCTTTTTCTCAATCAATGCGCTCTGGAAGAATAAGATAGCCGTGCTGGTGGGCGACTACCTCCTCTCGCGCGGCTTGCAGCTGGCGCTGGAGCACGACGACTTCGACCTGCTCAAAATCGTGAACCGCGCCGTGCGCGAGCTCAGCGAAGGCGAGCTCTTGCAAATCGAGAAAGCCCGCCGCCTCGACATCACGGAGCAGGTTTATTTCGACATCATCCGCCAAAAAACGGCCTCGCTCATTGCCTCCTGCACCGCCGTGGGCGCGGCCTCGGTGGGCGCGAGCAAGGAAACCGTGGAGCGCGCCCGCCTTTTTGGCGAGAAAGTGGGCATGGCGTTTCAGATAAAAGATGACCTCTTCGACTACGGCACCGCCGAAATCGGCAAGCCGGTGGGCATCGACATCAAAGAGAAAAAAATGACCTTGCCGCTCATCTACGCCTTGCAGCAGGCGAGCTGGCTCGACAAGCGCCGCGTCATTTACAACGTCAAGAACAACGCCGGCCACCGCGAGCGCGTGCAGCAGGTCATCGACTTCGTGAAGAAGTCGGGCGGCCTCGAATACGCCGTGCAAACCATGGAGCGCTACCGCGACGAGGCCCTGGCCATCCTGCACGAGTTTCCCGAGTCGGCCGCCCGCACGGCGCTGGAAGCGCTGATAAACTACACGATAGAGCGGGAGAAGTAAGTGTCATTTAAGCAGTTAACAGCTTACCTAGCGGGTATTGTACCGTTAGACTAGCTGTTAACTGTTAACTGTTAACTGTTAATTGTTAATTGTTAAATGAACAATCCCGCGTCCGGGCATAGCGCGGCCCAGTAGGCGCGCTCGCTGGGCGGGGCCACGCCCGGAAAGTCGCCCCAGCGGCCCTGCATGTCGGCGATGAGCTGCAAGTGCAGGTGCGGCGGCCAGTCGCCGTTTTCGGGGTAGGGGCCCACGTGGGCGAACACCTCGCCCGGCGCAATAGCCTGGCCCGGCCGCAGGCCCGGCAGGTCGGTGCGGGTGAGGTGGCCATAAAGGCTGAAAAACGTAATACCCTCCAGCTCATGCTGCAAGATGATGGTAGGGCCGTAGTCGCCGAAATTATTATTATCGGCCAGGCTATGCACCACGCCCGCCAGCGGCGCGGCCACGGGCGTGCCAGCGGGCACCCACACGTCCACGCCCAGGTGCAGCGAGCGGGGCTCGGTAGTGTCTTCGAAATGCGGGCTGCGGCGGTAGATGACGCGGTTTTCGAGGTAGCCACCGATGCCGGCGGTAGCGTGCTGCTCGGCCAGCATCTCGCGCACTACCTGGTCGAAGTGCGCCGTATCGTGCAATTGCTCGGGGTGGGCGAGGCGCGGGTTACTGGCCGAGAAATCGAGCGGGGCCACCGGCCCGGCCAGCGTGGGCAGCACCGGCGCGAAAGTGGCGCGGTGCCGCGAAAGGAGGGAGTGTAGCATAAGCGTTGGCTTGTGCGTACAAAGGTGCGCGGTATCGGCACAAGCTAAAGCTTATGCTGCACTCGCCCGTAAATTTGCCCCTCTATCCTAAGTTAAGCATTAGCCCATGTCGTCGTATCTGACGCTGACCGTCGTGGCCCTGACCCAGGAAACGCCCGACACCGTTACCATCCACCTTGAGCGGCCCGATGGCCAGCCCGTGGCCAGCAAGCCCGGCCAGTACCTGACCCTGCTCGTGCCCTGCGACCCCACCGCCAAGCGCCCCGAGCGCCGCGCCTACTCGCTCAGCAGCACCCCCGCCGACGCCCCGCGCCTGTCCGTGACCGTGAAGCGTGTGGTGGGCGGCCTCGTCAGCAACTACCTGCTTGACAACGTGCGGGTAGGCCAGCAGTATGAGGTGCTGCCGCCACTCGGCAACTTCGTAGTGCAGCCCAGCCCCAAGGCCGCCCGCTCGCTGGTACTCATCGGGGCTGGCTCGGGCATCACGCCGCTCATGAGCATGCTCAAGGCCGTGCTGCGCGAAGAGCCCCAGAGCCACGTGCTGCTCATCTACGGCAACCGCAACGAGGAGTCCGTGATTTTCAAGCAGCAGCTCGATGAGCTGGAAGCCAGTAGCCGGGGCCGCCTGCAAGTCGAGCACGTGTACAGCCAGCCGCTGCGCCCGGCCGGCCCGCACCAGCACACCGGCCGCGTCAATCGCACCACGCTGCTGCGCATTCTGGAGCAGCGCCACCAGTTTCCGGCCCCGCAGGCCGAATACTACATCTGCGGGCCCGAGGGCCTGATGACCGAAAGCCAGGCCGCCCTAGAGCTCCTAAACGTGCCCGCCAGCCGCGTGCGCCGCGAAAGCTTCGTGGCCGCCGCCGACTCGGCCGAGGCTGGCGACAGCCACGGCGACGTGCTGGCTGGCCCCGACGACGGCCCCGTTACCAGCCGCAAAGTGACTCTGCACTACGAAGGTAGTGAGTATATTATCGACGTGCCCGTGGGCAAAACCATCCTCGACGCGGCGCTGGACGAGGACGTGGACCTGCCCTACTCCTGCCAAGCCGGCCTCTGCACGGCCTGCCGCGGCAAATGCCTCTCGGGCAAGGTGCACCTCGACGAGCGCGAGGGCCTTTCTGATGCCGAGCTGGCCAAAGGCTACGTGCTGACGTGCGTGGCCCACCCGCTCACGGCCGACGTCGTGATTGAGATAGACTAGCCCGCCACCACCGCCACCCGCCGCCCGCCACCCCCCGGTGGCGGGCGGCCTTGTTTGGGGTCGGCTCGAAAAGAAAGCTTAACTTTTTTCGCAGAGTATACTTCTTATAAACCCGGCCGTGGGTTGCGCCGGCCCGTGGCGCGCGGCACGGTGGGCTATATTCAGGCGGTAGTGCTTACTTTTCTGCGGGCAGCCGGCCGGGGCGCAGCCCAAAAAAAGGCCGGGCCGCGCCGACCGTTTCGCTATCGTTTTGCGTACGTATTATTTATGGTGATTTCTGAGCTTGACACGACGGTAGCCGACCTGGCCACCGACACCGCGCGCCCGCCGCGCCACTACCTGCCCGAGGATTTTTTGGTGACGGACTGGGTTACGTTGGAGCCTTTTTTTAAGGAGTTGCAAACGCGCGCCTTACCCGATGTCGCCGCCCTCGAACAGTGGCTGCTCGACCGCTCGGAGCTCGAAGCCGCGCTCAGCGAAGACTTGGCTTGGCGCTACATCCACATGACCTGCGATACCCAGGATATCAGCCACGCTGAGGCCTTCCAGTATTTCGTGCAGGAAATCGAGCCCCAAATTGCCCCCTACGACCACGCCCTCAACGAAAAGCTGCTCGCCGCCCCCAGCCTGGGCGAGCTCGATGCGGCGCGCTACGGTGTGTTTTTGCGCTCGGTGCGCCGGGCCTCCGAGATTTACCGCGAGGAAAACATCCCGCTCAAAACCGAAATATCGACCAAGCAGCAGCAGTACGCCGCCACTGTGGGAGCCATGACCGTAACGCTCGACGGCGAGGAAATGACATTGCCCCGCGCCGCCGACCGCCTCAAGAGCCTCTCGCGCCCCGTGCGCGAGCAGGCTTGGCGCGCCATTCAGGCGCGCCGCCTGCAAGACAGCCAGCCGCTCGATGAGCTCTTTACCGAGCTCGTGCGCCTGCGCCATCAGCTGGCGCTGAATGCAGGCTTTACCAACTTTCGCGACTACATGTTTGCCGCGCTCGGGCGCTTCGACTACACGCCCGAGGATACGTTCAATTTTCACGCCGCCATCCGGGCTACCGTGGTGCCACTCATTGACGAGTTTGATGAAGCGCGCCGTAAAAAGCTGATTTTGGAGAATTTGCGTCCCTGGGACCTTGACGTGGACCCCAGCGGCCGCCCGCCGCTCGTGCCCTTCCAGACCGGGGTCGAGTTGCTGGAGAAAACCATTACCGTGTTTCAGCGCCTCGACCCTTTCCTGGGTCAGTGCCTAAGCACCATGCGCCAGATGGGCCACCTCGACTTGGAAAGCCGCATCGGCAAGGCCCCTGGCGGCTACAATTACCCGCTCGATGAAACGGGTGTGCCGTTTATTTTCATGAACGCCACCTCGTCCTTGCGCGATGTGGTGACGATGCTGCACGAAGGCGGCCACGCCGTGCATTCCTTCCTCACGCGCCGCCTGCCGCTCTCGGCCGACAAGCACCCGCCGAGCGAGGTAGCCGAGCTGGCCTCCATGAGCATGGAGCTAATGAGCATGGACCACTGGGATGTATTTTTCAACGACCCCACCGAGCTGCGCCGCGCCAAGCAAACGCACCTCGAAAGTGTGCTCGAAACCTTTCCGTGGGTGGCCACCATCGACAGGTTCCAGCACTGGATTTACGAAAATCCTACCCACACCGAGGCGCAACGCCATGAGCGCTGGACGCAGATTTTTCAGGATTTCAACCAGCGTAGCGTAAGCTGGCGCGGGCTCGAAGAGTTTCAACCTTACTTGTGGCAGAAGCAGTTGCACCTCTACGAAGTGCCGTTCTACTACATTGAGTATGCCCTGGCGCAGCTTGGTGCCATCGCCGTATGGCGCAATTTCCGGCGAGACCCAGCCGCCGCGCTCGCCGGCTATCAGCGGGCGCTGGCGCTGGGCTATACCCGGCCCATCGGCGAGGTGTATGAGGCGGCGGGCATCCGCTTCGATTTCAGTACCGAATACCTCACTCAACTCGCTGATTTTGTGCGGGCGGAGATGGCCGCGCTGTAAAAGCGGGGTAGCCTGCTGCGATAAAAAAGCAAAAGCCCGGCCAGCGGCCGGGCTTTTTGCGTGGTGGGTATCTGTAATTTTGCCCACCTTATGCTTGAAGTACCCGTAATAAACCACTCGCGGCACCCACTACCCGCTTACCAAACCGAACACGCCGCCGGCCTTGACCTGCTGGCCGACTTACCCAATGGCCCCGTCGAGCTTGGCCCGCTGGAGCGAAGGCTCATCCCGACCGGCCTCAGCATCGCGCTGCCGGTAGGCTACGAAGCGCAGGTGCGCCCGCGCAGCGGCCTGGCTTACAAGCACGGTATCGGCATTGTAAACAGCCCCGGTACTATCGACGCCGATTATCGCGGAGAAGTCAAGGTGTTGCTGGTCAACCTCTCCAACGAGCCTTTTACCGTGCGCGACGGCGAGCGCATCGCCCAGCTGGTAGTGGCCCACCACGAAACCATAACCTGGCAGCCTACCAAAACCCTGAGCGAAACCGTCCGCGGCGCGGGCGGCTACGGCAGCACGGGCAAGTAGTGACTAATGGATAGTGATTAATGACTGCATAGTAATATCGGTCATTAGTCACTACCCATTAGTCACTAATCACTGATTAGTGGTGCGCGGGAGCGGCGTGGATGAGGCCGCGTTGCTGAGCGATTATGTGAATGTTGCCGCCAGCGGCGATGAGCTTCTGGCTTAGCTCACGCAGCTTGTCGCCGGTGCCAGCAAAGCTGTGCAGGCTGAGAGCCGCCGTAGCGGTGAGGTGGCCAAGCTGGTAAAACGACTTGGACATGGCGGGCAAGTCGTTTTTGCTGATGGTCTGGCTGAGGGTTTCGAGCTCCTGGGCCACGGGGCGCAGGGCCGGGTCGTTGCTGCTACGCAGCTCGTTGAGCCAGGTGCTGAGCTGGTCCTGGCCCGCGCTGGCATCGTTCATAAACCCAGCGTTGGTAGCGGCAAACAGGCTCTGAATGCCGGCTTCGATTTCATTGAAATGATTCATAAGAGCAAAGTACGGGACGGAAAAGCTAACGCCGAAGGCCGGCGGGCGGTTTTGGCGGCAACTTTGTGCCCATCGCCGCTTTAGCTACCTTTTCCGCATGAGCCTCGTTTCCCTTTCCGACATCGAGCAGGCCCGGCAGCGCCTGCGCGGCTTGGCCCGCCGCCCGCCGCTACTACCCTTTGAGGTAGCCGAGCTACCCGGCGAAGCCATTTACCTCAAGCCCGAAAGCCTGCAACCCATCGGCTCCTTCAAAATCCGGGGCGCTGGCAACCGCATCCTGGCCCTCACGGCCGAGGAGCGGGCGCGCGGCGTGCTGGCCTACAGCAGCGGCAACCACGCGCAGGGCGTGGCCTACGCGGCCCGGCAGCTGGGCATCCGGGCTACCATCATCATGCCCACCAATGCCCCGCAGGTCAAGATAGCCGCTACCCGCGTGCTCGGGGCCGAGGTGTTGCTCTACGACCCCGCCCACGAAAAGCGCGAAGCCGTGGCCGCCCGCCTGCTGGCCCAGGCCGTCCACCCGCCCGTGCTGGTGCCGCCCTTCGACGATGCCCATGTGATAGCCGGGCAGGGCACCATCGGGCTGGAAATCTTGGAAGACCTGCCCGAGGTGGAACTGGTGCTGGCTCCGGTGGGCGGCGGCGGGCTGCTGGGCGGCGTGGCCGCCGCGCTCAAATTATTGAAGCCCAGCGTGAAAATAATCGGTGTCGAGCCTGAGCTGGCCGCCGATGCGCAGGCCTCGTTTCGGGCGGGGCAGGTGGTGGAGTGGGCAGCCGCCGACACCAACCGAACCCTGGCCGACGGGGTGCGTACCCTGGCGTTGAGCGAGCTTACGCTGGCGCACCTGCGCCAGTACGCCGACGACGTGGTGACCGTGAGCGAAGCCGAGCTGCGCGCCGCCGCCCGCCGCCTGCTGCTCGAAGCCCGCTTGATAGTGGAGCCCACGGCCGCGCTGCCGCTGGCCGCCCTGCTGCACCACCGCGCTAAGCTGCCCACTAGCCGCCATACGGTGCTCATCCTTAGCGGGGGCAATGCCGACCCAGCGATATTGGCCGACTTGCTGCGTGACTAATTTGCGAAGCCCGCCGAAATATCTGGGCTTCGGGCGTTTCTTTGTGCCGAAACGGTGCGAAAATTTTCACTATTCTAGACTAATTCCCCCCATTTACACACCTTACCCCTGAACATGAAAATAATCGTTCCGATGGCTGGCATGGGCAAGCGCATGCGCCCCCACACGCTCACCGTCCCCAAGCCCCTGATTCCGATTGCCGGTAAGCCCATCGTGCAGCGCCTCGTGGAAGACATCGCCAAAGTGTGCGGCGAGCAAGTAGACGAAGTAGCCTTCATCATCGGCCGCTTCGGGGCCGAGGTCGAGAAAAGCCTGATTAAAATCGCCGAGTCGGTAGGCGCCAAAGGCACCATCTGCTACCAGGACGAGCCGCTGGGCACCGCCCACGCCATTTTGTGCGCCAAAGAGTCGCTGACCGGCCCGCTCGTGGTAGCCTTCGCCGACACGCTGTTCAAGGCTGATTTTACGCTCGATAGCTCGGTGCCCGGTACCATCTGGGTGCAGAAAGTGGAAGACCCCAAGCCCTTCGGCGTGGTGAAACTCAACGAGCAAGGCCAAATTACGGAGTTTGTGGAGAAGCCCGAAACCTTCGTGTCGGACTTGGCCATCATCGGCATCTACTACTTCCAGGACGGGGCCTACCTGCGCGACGAGCTGCAATACCTGCTCGACAATGACATCAAGGACAAAGGTGAATATCAGCTCACCAACGCCCTCGAAAACATGAAGAACAAGGGCACCATCTTCGTGCCCGGCCAGGTAACGGAGTGGCTCGACTGCGGCAACAAAGACGCCACCGTGTTCACCAACCAGCGCTACCTCGAATACCTGAAAGAGCGCGGCGAAAACCTGGTGGCCGAGTCGGCTAAAATCACTAATTCGGTGATTATCGAGCCGGTGTACATCGGCGAAGATGCCGTGATTACCAACTCGGTAGTGGGCCCGCACGTGAGCGTGGGCGACAAGAGCAACGTGCGCGACTCGCGCGTGTCGAACTCCATCGTGCAAACGTCGGCCTCGGTGCTCAACGCCGCCATCAGCAATTCGATGATTGGCAACTTCGCCAGCGTCACCAGCAAAGCCGCCGACCTCAGCCTCGGCGATTATAACGTGCTGCAAGTGTGATTTTTTAGTAAGTTTTGACGTTATCGGCGACGCGGCCCCTTGGCGGGGTCGCGTCGTTCGTCTTTCATATCCCCTTACTTTCGCGCAGCAGGCCCCAGCCTGCCCGAATTAGCGTATGCGTCAAGTAGCTGTAAGCCTGCTGTTTTTGTCATTGGTTGGGTCGGCCGGCGTGGGCCAGGCGCAGCGCCGCCCCTCGGCCGACAGCATGGCCATTATTCGCAAGCCCACTAAGCTGAGTCGCCAGGAGCGGCGCGAGCTGGAGCGCCGCGCCGCCGACGCCGAAAAGCAGCGCGCCGCCACGCCCGTGCTCACGGCCAAAGACCGGGAAGTGAGCGAGGCGCTGTTTGTGGACGGCGTGAAGTACATCACGCTCGAAGACTACCCCAAGGCCCTCGACCGCCTGCTGAAAGCCTACGCCCTGAGCCCCGGCAACGCGGCCGTAAACTACAAGCTGGCTGAGGCTAACCTGCTGAGCGGCAACCTGCGCGACGCCACCAACTACGCCCAGGCGGCCGTGCAGCTCGACCCCAAAAACGCCTACTACTACCTGCTGCTGGCCCAAACCCAGGCCAACCAGAAGCAGTTTGACGCGGCCACCAACACCTACGCCACGCTGGTGCGCGAGGTGCCCGGCACGGGCAACTACCTGTTTCAGCTGGCCGACCTCTACCTGGCCCAAAACAAGCTGCCCGAGGCGCTGGCCACGCTCGAAAAAGCGCAGCAGCAGTTTGGCGACCTCGACGAGATTTCGTTTAAAAAGCAGCAGATTTACCTCAAGCAGAACAACCTGCCGCTGGCGTTGAAAGAGGGCGAAAGCCTCATCGCGGCCAACCCCACCGAGCCGCGCTACGTGCTGGCCCAGGCCGAGATGTACGCCGCCAACAACCGCCTGCCCGATGCCATCCGGGTAGCCGAGCAGGCCCTGCGCCTCGACCCCGGCAATGCCCAGGCCCACCTGATACTGGCCGAAGTGTATCGCCAGCAAAAGCAGGAGCCCGAGTCGCAGCAGCAGCTGCGGCTGGCCTTCGACAACCCCTCGCTCGACATCGACCAGGCGGTGCGGATACTAGTGGGCTACCTCAAGCAACTGCCTGACCCTAAAGTGAATGCCGTGGCCCTCGACTTGGCCGCCGCTACCGTGCGCAGCCACCCCAAGGAGGCCAAAGCCTATAGCGTGGCCGGCGACGTGCAAACCCTGACCGGCAAAAAGCGCGAAGCCCGCGACACGTACCTCAAGGCGCTGCGCTACGACAACTCGAAGTACCAGCTCTGGCAGCAGGTAGTATTGCTCGACGCCGAGCTGAACCAGACCGACTCGCTGCTCGTGCACAGCGACCGGGCGCTGGAGCTGTTCCCAAACCAGGCGCAGCTGTGGTTTTTCAACGGCATCGGGCACTCGCTCAAGCACCAGCCCAAGCAGGCGGTGGCGGCCCTGGAGCACGGCCGCAAGCTCTCCAGCGCCAATCTGGAATTGCAGGCGCAATTTGATGTGCAGCTCGGCGACGTGTACCACGAATTGAAGGACTACGCCAAGTCGGACGCGGCCTACGATGCGGCCCTGGCCATCGACCCCAACAACTACGGCGCGCTCAACAACTACAGCTACTACCTGAGCCTACGTGGCGAGAAGCTTGACAAGGCCAAGGAAATGTCGGGCCGCACGGTGAAGAAATTTCCCGACAACGATACCTACCTCGACACGTATGCCTGGGTGCTCTACAAGCTGAAAGACTACGCGGGGGCCCGCGAAAATCTGGAGCGCGCCCTCAAAACCACCAAGGACGCCGCCGTAATCGAGCACTACGGCGATGTGCTGTGGCAGCTGGGCCAGCACCCGCAGGCCGTGGCCGAGTGGCAGCGCGCCCGCAAGGCCGGCCCCGGCGCGTCGCCGCTGCTCGACCGCAAAATCAAAGACCAAAAACTGTATGAATAAATCTGCTCTCGTGCTGGCCGTGCTGGCGCTGGCCAGCTGCCACCGCGTCCCGTCGTCGGGCGGCAAACTGGGGCCGGGCACCTCTACCGCCGCCGCTACCGTGAAAACGCCGGCCGGCGTGAAGACTACCATCACTGATTTTCAGTACCTCAGCGGCAAGGGCAAGGTGCACTTTACGCACGGTAGCACCGACCAGACGGCCAATTTCAACCTGCGGGTGCGGCGCGACTCGGCCATCTGGCTGTCGGGCTCGCTCATTGGTATCGAGGGCGTGCGGGCGCTGCTTACGCCCGACTCGGTGCGGGTAGTGAACCGCCTGCAAAAGAGCTACTTCGCCGGCGACTACGCCTACCTGAGCCAGCTGCTGGGCGTGCCCGTGAGCTACCAGCAGATGCAGGCCATCCTGCTCGGCGACTACCAGCCCGCCCCCAAGGGTGCGCTGCCCGTGGTGAAGGCCGAGGGCGACAACCAGAATGTGACCTACCCGCAGCCCCCGCTCGTCATCGAGCAGCTGGTGAGCACCGCCACCGGCCGCTTGCAGCAGCTGAAAGTGAGCGAGAGCGCCGCCCAGCGTAGCCTCACGGTGGGCTACTCCGATTTTCAAAAGCCCAGCGGCACCGAGCTGCCGTTCGCCTTCACTACCAGCGTAGTAGGCCAGCAGGCCAGCGCCGGCACTACCACGGCCACACTAAGTTTTCAGAAGGTGGAAGTAGGGGCGGGCCACCTGGATTTTCCATTCAGCATCCCGAAGGGGTACAAGAAAGAAACACGAATGAAGAAGTAGGCAACTGGCTACTGCTAGTAAACAAAAAACGGCGACCTGCTTACAGGTCGCCGTTTTTTGTAAAAGGTGCTTGTCGCCGCGCAGCTTGCGCTACGGGCCGACGGTGACGCGCTGCGTGGCGGTGGGCGCGTCCGCGCTTTCGAGGCGCAGCAGGTACACGCCGGCCGCCAGCCCGCTCACGCTGAGCTCGGCCTCGGCGGTGGTGGCAGGCACTGCCTGGGCGCGCACGCGGCGGCCGGCCAGGTCGGTGAGCACGAGGCGGGCGCTGGGGGTATGGGCGGGCAGAGGCACGCGCAGGGTGGCGGCGGCGGGGTTGGGGTAGGCCGGGGCGGGCCAGGCGGCGCTGCCGGGGCGGGCGGCCAGGGGCGTGGCGGGGGGCACCTGGAAGGAATTGACTACGCGGCGCAGGCCTGGTACTTTCAGCCGGGCCAGGTAGTTGAGGTTGAGGTACTGGCCGTTGACGTAGTAGTAAGTAGTGTTGGCAGCCAACACAAAGGTGGAATCGGAAAGGGGCTGCAAGCCTTTGGCAAAGCCTAAATACCCCCGGCAACTACCAGAAGAACAAACAGGAGGGGGTAGCACCTGTGGCGTGAAGGCGTAAGTATTTTGCAAAGTGCCGCTGGCCGAGAAACGGAACAACCAAAAGGGCTTGCTATAGCCACTACTAACATTTTTTTGCAGTACGGTCAGCGAGCCATCGGCCAGTTCGTAGGGAAAGCTAAACTGGTTTTCGAGGTAGTAGGAAGTACCAGCCGTCTGCTGCGGGCGATAAATATAGGACCATTGTACATTCAGATTCTGGTCGAGCCTGACTAAAAAGGGACGAAAAATACCTGTCGAGGCGGAATCTACTCGCCCGATAGCCGCAAAGCATCCATCGCGTAGGGGAAGCAGGATGTGGCCGCTTAAGGGCCAGGAAATAGCGGGTCCGGGGCTGGATGATTGGGTAGGTATAGGCGAAAGGGGCTTGCTGGTAAGTGAGTCGCCCTGCTGGTTGAGTTCCATGAGTAGTAAGCGGCCATAATTTTGCAGAGCTACCAGCAGGGTGCCGCGTCGGGTGTAGGTAGGTGAGAGCAAGGTGCCGCAACGATAATTTCGTCGCCAGCGCACCTGTCCCGTACTATCGATTCGGGCCAGAAAGTTGACCCCGCACACGTAGAAGCCGCCACCGGGCGCTTCCAGCACGCCGGCCGCCGACTCCTGTTTAAAGGAAGGTGGCAGCACGCGGCTCCAGCGCCGCTGTCCGTTGCGGCCAAACAAGTGCAGTAGCACCCGAATGCTATCAGTGTAAGGCGGCGGGCCATCAATGGCCGTTGCTAGCAGCACTTGCCCTCGTCGATTGGGGCGGGCCACGCTGGCACCGTTGTAATAATGCTGGTTGACAAAGACGGACTGGCCGGGCAAGGTGTCGCAAGTAGTAGGCTGCCAGGGATAGAGCCAGGTGCGGGCGGGGCGGGGAGCCGTAGAGCCACCGATGCCTCCCGGAACCGGGGCGTGGAAGTCGCCTAGCAGGCGTAGCGAATCGGGCCGCACCTGTAGCAGGCCCGAGAGGAACAGGGTGGGCTGCCCGGCCGTGGCGGTCATCACCCGCTCACACAAGATTTGCTGGGCGTGAACATGCAGCACGCGACCCACTACCAGGAGCAACAGGAAAAGCTTTTTCATCACAGCATAAGATTTAATGGATAACCAATAGTTTGCGCGTAGCCAGCCGGTGCCCATCGGCTTCCAGCGCCGCCAGATAGAGCCCGGCCGGCAGGGTGTTGACCGACAGGACTACCTCACCGGCCGCGGCCGTTACCCGTTGTGCGGCTACCTGCTGGCCCAGCAGATTGTAGATAAGCAAGCTCGCCGCTGACGCGGCGGCCGGTAGCCGGTAAGCAAAGCTGACCTGCTCGGTGGCGGGATTGGGGTGGCCTTCCCCGAGCAGGGACGTTACCTCGGGTAGGGGGGAGGCAGGCCGGGCAGGCGCGGGTGCGTACCGCGTAGTCAGGTGTTGCGTGCAGGCGCAGGCCGGCTCGTAGACTTGCAAAAACTGGCAGGCCTGATGGCCAGCGGGTGTATTGGGAGCCGCCGCCAGCCGTAGCAGGGCCAGGTCGGCCTCGGTGGGGTCGCTGCCGGGCAGGGTGCGGTACTGGCGGCGCAGGTGGCCGCGCACCTCTTGCAAGCGTAGCTGGCTGAGCAATTCGCCATCGGTAGCCGCTAGCGGAGCCAGCGTGTTGCGCAGGCGCTGGGCGTCGGCAATGTGGTCGGTATAATCGTAAGCCTGAAGCAAAGCAAACGTCGCCCATTTGTACACCTCTGGCTTGCTTTGCGCCAGTGAGCGTAGGTAGGACTCCAGCTCTCCATAGGTAGCGGCTGGCTGGTAGCTGCGTAGCACGCGAGTGAGCAAGGCCTGCTGTTGCGGAGCGCTCATGTACGCTTCCCCGAATCGAGCGCCAGTTGTGAGTAGAGAAAGGCGTAACTTTCACTACCTGACGACTGAGAAATGAAAAAGGGACGATTCAGCGAGGCCCAGATTGTGGCCATTCTCCAACAGCAA
>CAXYJY010000024.1:0-54611 GCA_964277755.1 uncultured Hymenobacter sp. | reverse complement strand
TGGTGAACTAACTCTATACGCTGGTAATGAAGCGGTAGAGATGCTTCGACTCCGCTGCGCTGCGCTCAGCATGACGGCTTTTTTACAAGCATTATATTACTTAATCATCCCTACCCCATACCTATATGGAAACCGGATTTAGAAAGTGGATTATCGTCGTGACGGTGGTATTCTGCTGTCTGCTAGAGCTTATCGATACCAGTATCGTGAACGTGGCCCTGACCCAGATGATGGGCAACCTCTCGGCCACGCAGCAGGAAGTAAGCTGGGTTATCGCCTCCTACGCCATCGCCAATGTGATTGTGATTCCGATGACCGGCTTCCTGGCCGAGCAGTTCGGGCGCAAAAACTACTACCTCGCCTCGGTCATCCTGTTCACGCTGGCCTCGATGGCCTGCGGGCAAAGCACCTCGCTGGGCGAGCTGGTCGTGTTCCGCTTCATCCAGGGCGTGGGCGGCGGCGCGCTCATGGCCACCTCGCAGGCCATCCTGATTGATACCTTCCCGCCCAAGCAGCTGCCGCTGGGGCAGGCTTTGTTTGGCATGGGCGTGATTATTGGGCCCACCATCGGCCCCACGCTGGGCGGCTACATTGTGGAGAACTACTCCTGGCCCTGGATTTTCTACGTCAACGTGCCGGTGGGCATCCTGGCCAGCATCTTCACGCTGCTGTTCATCCGCGACCCCGAGCGCATCAAAAACGCCATTCCCCGGCCGTTGCGCGAAATCGACTGGGCCGGCATCGGTTTGCTGATACTCGGCGTAGGCTCGCTGCAATACGTGCTGGAGCAGGGCGAAACCAACGACTGGTTCGACGATACCAGCATCCGCCTGTTCACGGGCTTGGCCGTTTTTGGCCTCGTGGGCTTCTTGTGGCGCGAGCTCACGGCCAAGGCCCCGATAGTAGACCTGCGCGTGCTGGGCAAGAGCCGCAACCTGGCGGTGGGCGCGTTTTTGTCGTTCGTGCTGGGCTTCGGGTTGTTCGCCTCGGTGTTCGTGTTTCCCATTTTCACGCAACGCATCCTGGGTTTCTCGGCCGAGCAAACCGGCTGGATACTGCTGCCCGGCGCGCTGGCCTCGGGCTTCATGATGCCCATCGTGGGCCGCCTGCTCATGAACGGTGTACCCCAAAAGGCCATGCTGCCGGTGGGGTTCGCCATCTTCTTTGGCTTCACCTTCTGGATGGGAAGCCGCATCTCGCCCACTGCCGGCGAGCACGACTTCTTCTGGCCGCTCATCGTGCGCGGCGTGGGCCTGGGCCTCATCTTCATGCCCATCACCACCATGAGCCTCGCCGGCCTGCAAGGCCGCGACGCCGGGCAGGCCGCCGGCCTCACCGGTATGATTCGCCAGCTCGGCGGCTCCTTCGGCGTGGCCATCGTGGGCACCTACCTCGAACGTAGCGTCCAAAACAACCGCGTGGCGCTACTACCCAACATCTCGCTCTACAACCCTGAAACCGTGCAGCGCCTGCAAGGCTTCACCCAGAGCTTTATTAATAAGGGCCTCGCCCTCGACCAGGCCCGGCAGGCTGCCTACGCCGCTATGGATGGCATGCTCATGAAGCAGGTGTCGCTCATTACCTACACCCAGATTTTTTACGCGCTGGGCATCTTCTTCATCTCCTGCGTGCCGCTCATCTTGCTGGTGAAGCGCAACAAGCCCGGCGAAAAGATAGATATGAACGCCGCGCACTAAATGATTGGTATAATTATTTCAATAATAAATTAGGTATAAGCCCCTGGCGCTTTTCGTGCGCTAGGGGCTTTTTTACTATTGCCTGAACG
This sequence comes from uncultured Hymenobacter sp., assembly GCA_964277755.1. Taxonomy (GTDB): domain Bacteria; phylum Bacteroidota; class Bacteroidia; order Cytophagales; family Hymenobacteraceae; genus Hymenobacter. Next base: position 52,825 of record CAXYJY010000024.1, on the reverse strand, counting down.
GCAAAAAAGCTATAAATAGGCCATTGAAAGAGATAAATTGCTTGTTTGGCGAGGTTCGAAAAGATTTTATTGGCAAGCGGAAGATTAATTAGAAATTATTTTGTTAATTTGTACTTCCTTTAGATAGCTGCTCGCAACAGCGAGTAGCCATATTATTACCTGACTATACGTTTTGTATTGACCGCCGCTACCTATCCGCGCCGGCCACCCGATAGGCTGCTCCGCCAGTTGCTTTATACCTCCGCCTGCTAGTCTGCTATTTTTATCATGGGCTTGTTTGCCACTATCAACCGCTACCTGACCGACGAGCTGCTGGGGCAGCTGGCCGCCGCCTCGGCGCTGTCCCCGGCCGCCGGCCGGGCCACGGCAGCGGCTGCCGTGCCGGCGCTGGTGCGGCAGTTGGCAGCACCCACCGACCTCGATGAGCTAAACGCGCGCTGGGATATGTGCCGGCAGCTCTACCTCAGCCAGCTGCTGACGGAGCCCGCCGAACTGCTGCGCATCGACATGGGCTGGCCCGACCGCCGCCGCTACCTTAGTCAGAAAATGCTGGGCAGCAAGCAAGTAGCCGCGTTGGCTGAAGCCGCCGGCCAACCCGCCCAGGCTGGCACGCTGCTGGGCTACCTCACCATCGTGGTGTTGGCCCTGGTGGGCGAGCACGCCAGCCATGCCGGCCTCACGCCCGAGCAGCTGGGCGGCTGGCTGAGCGCGCAACAAGCACCAACAGTGGTGCCGGCCGCGCCCGCCCGGCCCGAGGCCCCGCGGCCCGCCCACCCGACCGCCGCAGCCGGCAAGGCCAAGCTGGCCGCGCTGTCTATTAGTGGCACGTTGGTAGTAGCCGGGTTGGTAGGGGCTTACCTGCTGCTGGGCCCTGCCACCGGCGCTACACCACCCGCCGCTGCCACTGCCCCAGCCGCTGCAGTGGCCGAGGCTACTCCAGCGCCCGCCGAGTCGCCCGCTGCCCCAGCCCCGGTGGCGGCTGCCGCGCCCGCGTCCGCTGCCGAAGCCCCAGCGGCGGCCATGCCAGCCTTGGCTGCGGCCCCCGCCAAGCCAACTGCCAAGCCGAAACCAGTGGTAGCCTCGCCGGCTGGTCTGCGCGATACGGTGGGCAATGCCGGCATGGCCCGGCAGGTAGGCGGGCGCTTCAACGCGGCCACCGGGCGCTACCCCAAGGGCGAAGGCCAGCCTCTGATTATCAAGCTCGTAAACCGTGCTACCCTCACGGTGGGCATCAACTCTACCGAAAGCCTGCTGTATAAGCGGCTGGCGCACCCCAGCCTGCCCCGGCCCACCGATATTGCCGTCGACCGCCTCAGCTTCGACCTGGGCCAGGCGAGGCTTGGGGCCGAGGGCGCGCAGCAGCTCGGCAGCATCGCCAGCTTGCTCAAAACCTTCCCGAAGGCGCGCCTCGTGGTGGTGGGCCACGCCAACAACCACGAGGCGCAGGCCATCCGCCTAGGCTTGCAGCGCGCCAACCTGGCCGTAGAGGAGCTGCTGAAGCAGGGTATCGCGGCCGACCGCCTCCAGGCGCAGGGCATGCTCTCGACCGAGCTGCCCAGCGACAACAACTCGGCCGAGAAACAGGCTGCCCTGCAAGGTATCACCCTTAAAATAAGTAGATTGTAAAACCGATTTTAGCAATTAGTAACCGCCTGACGTAGGTGGCCGCCCGCCGCCAGTAGCACCGTATGGGACTCTTCACTACCCTGTCTTTTCGCAAGCGCAGCCCGCCTACGCCGGCTACTGAAGCCGAGCCCGCTACCGCTGCTGCGGTAGTAGCTGAGGAACCGGCGACAGTGCCGGGCACGCAGGCCGAGGCCGAGGCGCTGGTGCGCCGCGTGGGGCAGGAGCTGCCCACCTTCTTGGCGGTGGCGGTGGTAGAGGCGGCTACTGGCCGCATTGTGGCCGGGCAGTGGGCCGGCTCCAGCGGCGGGGCCGTGGCCGAGGCCGCCGCCCATGCCGAACTGGTGCGCCAAGTAAACCTGGGCCTCGCGGCGCTGCGCCTCGCCGATACCGAGCAACTAGCCGATGTACTGCTAACGCTGCGCCACCAGCTGCACCTGCTGCGGGTGCTACCCCAGGCCGGGTGGCTGCTCTACCTGGCCGTGCGCGCCCAGGACACTAACCCCGCTCTAGCGCGGGGTGTGCTGCAAGCTATTGATTGACAAGTATTTTTTTTATTTTTCTTTTTTCATTTCACCATTTTTTATTCATTACTCCCAATGGCATACTCTACCTCCACCCCCGCCGGCCAGGCCGTTCAAAATATTCTCAACGACTTGCCCGGCCTCATGGCCATTGCCGTGGTCGACATCAGCTCGGGCATGAGCCTGGCTTCGCACTCCAACTCGGGCATCAACCCCGATACGGCTGCCGCTTACAACACCGAAGTGGTGAAGCAAAAGCAGAAGGCCATGGCCGCCCTTAAGCTGCAAGGCGAAGCCATGGACGACATTCTCATCACGCTCACCAACCAGCTGCACCTCATCAAGCTGGTGGGCGAAGGCAAGAAGTTTATCTACCTGGTAGTGAACTCGCGCGATACCAACCTGGCCATCGCCCGCGAGGTGCTGCGCGCCCAGAGCGACTTGCTGAAATAGATTTGTTGAGCTTATAGAAGCCCAAAAAAAGAAGCCTTCCCGCATTGGGAAGGCTTCTTTTTTGTAGCCGCGATGCTCCGCTTCGCGTGGCGCTGGCTCACTAGCGCTACCACTACTGGTACTGCACGTAGAGCGGCGTGGGAGTGAGGTTTTTGGGGTCGAGCACCTCGGCGGGCGTCATCATGTGGAAGGGCTTGCGCTTGATGTCGTAGATGTAAAACAGCTTGAAGCCAGCGTATTGCACAGGTTCTTGCTGAATGTATTTCTTGTAGGTATTCTTTTTCAAGATGGGGTCGCCCCAGCCGTCCATGTCCATAATCACCTGCACGCGCGGGTCAAGCTTGATGTCCTTGTAGTTAGTCACCATGCCCTTCGTGAAGCGATGAACCATCAGCATTTTGGGCGGCAGATGGTTTTCGGTGACGATGCGGGCCAGGAAATCAATGGCGTAGTTGATGTCCTTGGCATCGTAGGTGCCGATTTTTTTGCCGGGGCGCACCTTTTTAGTTACCATCGCAAACTCGGGGTCGATGCCTAGGTGAATGGTCGGGTCCTTCATGTACTCGGCCAGCTTGGGCAGCTCGTGCTCCAGGTCGCTGAGGCCCACCTGCACATCAAGAAACAGAATAGCGTTTTTCTCCTTGGCCCAGGCGCGGGTTTCCTCAATGGTCGAGGCCGAGTTCATCAGCCGGTATTTCTTGTCGGCCCCAGCCGCGGCCTGCGCCGTGATGGTAACGCTGTGGAAGCACGGCATCACGGGCAGGCTGGGGTCGGCATCCTGCCACTCCTTCAGCACGCGGTCAAACTGCCGCATCATCGAGTCTTTGGGCACGCGCCCCAAAATACCCATGCCCTTCGAGCGGATATTGCCATAGAACGCCACAATGCGGTGCCCTGGTAAAATGGCGCCCGGCAGCTGCCCGGCTGCGTGGCCGATGCTGTCGGCCCGCAGCGAGTCGCGCCGCATTGCGAGCACGCGCCTGGTTTTGGCAGTGTCAACGGGCGCTGGCCGGCTGGCTGCGAGCGAGTCGGCGGCAGCTTTTTCGCCCTGGCCCGCGCGGTTTTGGCAGGCGGCCAGCGTGGCCAGCAGCCCCAGCATGCCTAGCGTAGCGCCGGGTTTAGAAGTAAAAAACACAGGGCTTGGAGAGGAAATTGGGTAGTAGAATAGCAGTACTGGCAAAGGTAATAATGCCCGGAGGCGGCTTGCTAGCAGTTTTGGGGCCGGTTTTTATTTTTTCAACTCGGTGGAGGCGGCCGGTGCCAACTGCTGGTAGGCCTGGCCCACGAGCTGGCCCAGCTGCGCCGCATCGAGCCCCGCCGTGCGAATGTGGAAGCCCAGTAAGCTGCCTATCGAGCCGTCGAAATAAGTGTCGAGCAGCCGGCGCAGCAAAAACTCCCGGTACGCCTCCTGCGCCACCAGCGGCCGGTAGCGGTGCGTGCGCCCAAACGCCTCAAACTCCAAAAAGCCCTTTTGCACCAGCACCCGCATCACGGTCGAAACCGTGGTGTAGGCAGGCGGCGGACTGGTCGGCAACGCCGCCTGCACGTCCCTAGCGAAGCTGGGGCCGCGCTGCCACAGCACTAGCATTACCTGCTCTTCGGCGCGAGTGAGTTCGGGGAAAGAAAAATCCATGAGAGCGAAATGCCGAATAACTTGCGCCCGGAGACTGAATAGACCACAAAAAGAGCTACTTTCTTCCTTTTACTATAAAAATAGTCTCATAACTACTCTTATAGTAGTAAGAAGTATGTGGCTACATAAAAAGCTGAATTACTAGATGATATGCCTAGCGCAGCTGGCGTTTATACAACTGTACCACGTTTTCGAGTCCGAGGTACAGCGCGTCGGCCACCAGCGCGTGGCCGATGCTGACCTCCTGCAAGCCGGGCAACTCCTGCGCCAGGTAAGCCAGGTTTTCGAGGTCGAGGTCGTGGCCAGCGTTGAGGCCAAGGCCGGCGGCTACGGCCGCCTCGGCGGTAGCGCGGTAGGGAGCCACGGCCGCCTCCCGGTCGTGGGCGTAGTGCCGGGCGTAGGCTTCGGTGTAAAGCTCGATGCGGTCGGTGCCGGTGCTGGCGGCGGCGGCCACTAAGGTCGGGTCGGGGTCGAGGAAAATGCTGACACGCGCGCCATAGCTTTTGAACTCAGCCACTACGCGGCGCAAAAAATCCTGGTGCGTCACCACGTCCCAGCCGGCGTTGGAGGTGATGGCGTCGGGCGCGTCGGGCACCAGCGTCACTTGCTCGGGGCGCACCTCGCGGCACAGGGCCACGAAGTCGGGCGTGGGGTTGCCCTCCACGTTGAGCTCGGTGGTGACGACGCCTTTCAAATCGCGCACATCCTGGTAACGGATGTGGCGCTCGTCGGGCCGCGGATGCACCGTGATGCCCTCGGCCCCGAAGCGCTCGATGTCGCGGGCAGCTTGCAGCAAGTCGGGCCGCGCGTGCAGGCCGCGAGCGTTGCGCAGGGTGGCTATTTTGTTGATGTTGACACTTAACTTGATCATAGACAAGACCGCAGATGCAAACGGATTTTTAGGATTTAACGGATACGCCCGGCTACGCCGGGCTGACTAGGCTGGTGGATATTGGGCGCGGGCTTTGAGTAGGCACTTGAGGCGCGCGGGTGGCGCAAGGTACATTTGCCCTTCGGCCGGGTCAGGTGGATGTTTCGTTTTTTGGGCGAATTACGTCGCTGCCAGCTTGGCGGGCGGCTGGCCGGTTTTAGCTGGCGGCCGTTTAGTAGGCATTTTCACTTTCTCACCTCATTCTTTCCAATGGCTCTCAAAGAAACCATCGACGCCCACATCAAGCAGGCCATGCTGGCCAAAGACAAAGTGCGCCTCACGGCCCTACGCAGCGTCAAGTCGCAAATTTTGCTGGCCGAAACCGCCGAGGGTGCCAGCGCCAGCGGCCTCAGCGCCGACCAGGAGCTGAAGCTCCTCAACAAAGCCGCCAAGCAGCGCCGCGAGTCGGCCGCTACCTATAAGGAGCAGTTTCGCTCGGACCTCGAAGAAGTGGAGCTGGCCGAGCTGGCCATCATCGAAGAGTTTCTACCCCAGCAGCTTACCGAAGGTGAGCTGGTCGAAAAGCTCGTGGGCATCATTCAGCGCACCGGTGCCAAAGGCCCCTCCGACCTGGGCAAGGTGATGGGCGTAGCCGCCCGCGAGCTCAGCGGCCAAGCCGACGGCAAGCGCATCTCGGAAGTAGTGAACATGCTGCTGAACAACACGGACTTTTAGTGGGTGAGCGTCCGTCATGCTGAACGCAGTGAAGCATCTCTGCCGCTTCTTCCAGGCCGTTCGACGGTGTGATAGAGATGCTTCACTGCGTTCAGCATGACGGTACTACTCATCTACTTAAACCAAAATTCATTCGCCCAAAAATGACCCCGCTCGACATTCTGCTCCTGCTGCCGCTGGCCGTGGGTATCGTCAAAGGCTACCGGCGCGGGCTGGTGCTGGAGGCGGTGTCGCTGCTGGCGTTTGTGCTGGGTGTGGTGGGCGGGCTGAGTTTGTTGAGCACGGCCATTCCGGTGGTGCGCTCCTACGTGGGCGAGCTGAGGGGGCTGCTGCCGCTGGCCTCGTTTCTGCTGGTGCTGGTGGCCATTATGTGGGGCGTGCATGTGCTGGGCGGGCTGGTGAAGCAGGCCGTGCACCTCACGCCGCTGGGCGTGCTCGACTGCCTGCTGGGCGGTGTGGCCGGGGCCCTCAAGTGGCTGCTTGGGATGAGTTTACTGCTGCGCGGCACGGCGCTGGCAGGCCTTGCCGTGCTGACGCCCGGCCTCACGGCCGGCTCGGTGGTATTGCCCTGGGTGCAGAAAGCCACCCCGCTGGCCTTGCAGCTTGCGGGTTACGTGCTACCTTTTGCCCAAGATTTATGGGTTCGGCTGAAAGCCGTTATGTAAGCGGGGCGGCTAGTTCGGCTACCGACCCCGCTTCTGGCGCGGGCGGCTGCGCCGCCGCCCGGTCGCGTAGCAGTAGCACTGCGAAGCCCACGCCGCCTAGCGCCATGGCCGCGCCCACCAGTTCGGGCGAGGTGTAGCCGAAGCCCGCCGCCAGCGGCAGCCCGCCGAGGTAAGCCCCCAGCGCGTTGCCCGTATTAAAGGCCGCCTGCGTGAAGGCCGCGCCCAGCATTTCGGCCCCTTGGGATGAGCGAATCATCAAGAGCTGAATGGGTGCGGCCACGGCCAGCGCAAAACAGCCGCCGGCAAACGTGAGCAGTACCGTGGGGATTTTATAGGGCGCCAGCCAGTACATGAGCAGCAGCGTGCCCACCATCGCCAGCAGTAGCAGCAGGCAAGCGCGGGCGGGGGCAAGGCGGTCGGCGAGGTAGCCGCCGAGGGCGTTGCCGGCCACCATGCCCAGGCCAGCCACGGCCAACAGGTAAGGCACCTGCCCGGGCGTGAAGCCAGAAACCCGCGTCAAGAGCGGCGCGATGTAGCTAATCCAGCAAAACAGCCCGCCCGTGCCGATGGCCGTGAGCAGCATAATGAGCCAGGTAGTGCGCCGCCCCAGCAGCGCCAGCTCGGTGCGCAGCGGTGGGGTAGGGGTGGGCGGTAGCGCCGGCAAAAGCCACAAGATGGTGGCCATCGTGGCCAGCCCCAACCCGCCCACGCCGCCCAGCGCCACGCGCCACGAAAACGTCGCCCCCAGATAAGTAGCCAGCGGCACCATCACCACATTAGCCACCGTGAGGCCGCTGAACATACTGGCGATGGCCTGTGCTTGCTTGCCGGGCTCGGCCAGCCGGCTTGCCACCACCGAGCCTACCCCAAAAAACGCCCCGTGCGGCAGCCCCGCCAGCAGCCGCGCCGCGCACAGCAGGCCGTTGCTGGGGGAAAAGGCAGACAGTAGATTAAACAAGGCAAACAAGCCCATGAGCACCATGAGCGTGGTTTTGGGGGCCATGCGACGGCTGCCCAGCACCAGCAGCGGCGCGCCGGTGACTACCCCCAGCGCGTAGGCCGAGATGGCGTAGCCCGCCTGCGGAATGGTCACGCGGAAATCGGCCGCGATGTTGGGCAGCAGCCCCATCATCACAAACTCGGTGGTGCCGATGGCTAGGCCGCCGAGGGCCAACGGCAGAAAATGCTTTTTCACGGAGGATACGGAAACGGGATAAAGAGTCGTTTTGAGGGCAAGCCGTAGCGCAAACTTTATGGTGAATCTAGCCCGCGCCCGAAGCTGTGCCTGTCTACACTGCCGCGTAACACTAACCCGCCGAAGCGCATTGAGTTACTGGCTCACCTGACTACTTATTCAACTCTTGGTCTGATTCGTTGAGGCAGACGCCCTTTATTTTGCCGCGTGCTTTTACTGCTCGACAACTTCGACTCCTTCACATACACCCTCGCCGACTACCTGCACCAGGCCGGGGCCAAGGTAGCAGTGCGCCGCAACGACGTGCCCCTGGCCGAACTGCGAGAGCTCGATTTGCAAGGCATCGTGCTGTCGCCCGGCCCCGGCGCGCCGGCCGCGGCGGGCAGCCTGCTGAGCGTTATTGAAGAATACTACCAGCGGCTGCCGATGCTGGGCGTGTGCCTGGGGCAGCAGGCGCTGGGCGAGTTTTTTGGGGCGCGGCTGCGGCGCTCGGCGCGGCCCATGCACGGCAAGGTGTCCGAAATAGAATTGTTCGGCGACGACCCCTTGCTGGCCGGCCAGCCCCGCCGCCAGCCCGTGACGCGCTACCACTCACTGGCGCTGGACGCCAGTACCTTGCCGGCTGCGCTGGTGCCGCTGGCTTACACCGCCGACGCCGACCGCGAGCTCATGGCCCTGCGCCACGCCACGCTGCCGCTCTATGGCGTGCAGTTTCATCCCGAGGCGCTGCTCACCACCCACGGCCTGGCCTGGCTGCGCAATTGGCTACGCTGTTGTAACATTGCGCCGGTCGCCCCGGTTGTGACTGCTTAAACCCACCACCCCCTACCAAAAGCCATACGTGGAACTGCGCCGCCAGCATCAGCACGGGTTCGAGTACGTCGACGAAGGCCAGGGGCCGGTGTTGCTGCTGCTCCACGGCCTGTTTGGCGCGCTCAGCAACTGGGAAGACGTAGTGGCCGAGTTTTCGCCGCGTTACCGGGTTATCATCCCGGTGCTGCCGGTGTATGACATGCCGCTGCTGCAAGCCACGGTGCCCGGTTTGCAACAGTATGTGGAAAACTTTGTGGATAAGCTCAAATTACCCACCACCTTCACGGTGCTGGGCAACTCGCTGGGCGGCCACATCGCGCTGGTGTATACCCTGCACAACCCCGGCCGCGTAAACCAGCTGGTGCTCACGGGCAGCAGCGGGCTGTTTGAGGACGGCATGGGCGGCTCGTTTCCGAAGCGCGGCGACTACAACTTCGTGCGCGAGCGGGTGGGCTACACTTTCTACGACCCCAAAGTGGCTACCAAGGAGCTGGTCGATGAGGTGTTCGCCGTCACCAACTCCAACGCCAAGTGCCTGCGCATGATTAGCATCGCGCGCTCGGCGCAGCGCCACAACCTGGCCCGTGAGCTACACCGCATCGCAGTGCCCACGCTGCTCATCTGGGGGCTGAATGACACGATAACCCCACCGTCGGTGGCGCACGACTTTGCCCGCTTGCTGCCGCGCGCCACGCTGCGCTTTCTCGACCACTGCGGCCACGCTCCCATGATGGAGCGCCCGGCGGCCTTCAACCGATGTCTGGCTTCGTTTCTCGCCCAGTTAGCTTCAGTTAGCTGGCAGCCGGCGAGCGCCCCGGCCATTTCAGCCGCCTAGCGCCGCCGCCCGCCGAGTATCGGCTTGCTTTTTGCCCTGGTAGGGCAACCTTTCCCGGGGTATTGTAGTCCTATTCGCAGGAGTAGGGCCGTCCTTTCCGCCTTTTTAGTCTGCATCGCTATGTCTGCCCTGCTCGCCGAAGACCTACTGAACCAGATGATTCCGCCCCTCAAAAATACCGACACCACGGCCAAGGCCGCGCGGTGGCTGGAGGAGTTTCACGTGGGGCAGCTACCCGTGCTGGCCGGCAAAAGCTACCGGGGCCTGATTACCGAAAACGACCTCGCCGACTACGAAAACCCGGACACTCAGCTGGCCGAACTGCCGCTGCGCTACGCCGACACGCACGTGCAGCACGACCAGCATTTCTTCCGGGTGATGGAACTGGCCATTCAAAACCGCATTCAACTCGTGCCCGTGCTCGACGAGCAGCAAGAGTACGCGGGGGTAGTGACGGTGAGCGACGCCCTGGCTGCCTTCGGGCCGGTGCCCGGCCCGGCGGGGCAGGGTAGTATCCTGGTGCTCACGATGGAAGAGCGCGACTACTCGCTCTCGCAGATAAGCCGCTACGTGGAGGAAAATAACGCCAAGATTCTCTCGGCCCACGTCGTGAACGACGAGCACGACCCGTATCGCATTCGCCTCACGCTGCGCCTCAATACCGATAACCTGGCCCGCATTACGGCCACGCTGGAGCGGTTTGGCTACATGGTGTCGGCGCAGTTCAGCGGCACGGCCGCCGTGAGCGAAGACGAGCAGGACCGCCTTGACGCACTGCTGCGCTACCTCAGCATCTAACTTTGCGGGGTGAATGCTCGGGCCCGGCCGCTTTTGATTTGTCGTTTTTTAGGCGCGCTGCTGAGCTGGCTGCTGCTGGCCGCCGCGCCCGCGCGGGCCCAGACGCCGCTGCCCGCCGTCCCGCCCGATAGCCTGCTGCACCTTGGGGAGGAAGGTCGGCCGGCCGCGCTGCCCCCGGTAGTAGTGCCCACCGATACGCTGGTGCGCATCAGCGCCTGCCCCGGCGCGGCCCGCGTGCGGGTAATGGGCTTGCTGTTTGTCGGCAACGACCGCACCCGCGAGCGCACGCTGCGCGCCGAGCTCAATTTTCGGGAGGGCGACTCGCTCGACGTGGCTGACCTGCGCGCCCGCCTTGAAGCCAACCGCCGCCGGCTTTATAATCTTCAGCTCTTTCACGCGGTGCTGGTGCAGGCCAGCTGCACGGGTGCGGGCCAGCTTATCGTGCTGTTTAATGTGCAGGAGCGATGGTACGTTATCCCCACGCCCATTTTTTCCATCGCCGACCCCAACTTTCAGCGCTGGTGGCAGCGCCCCGACCGTTGGCAGCGCCTCGACTACGGCCTGCACGTGGTGCACACCAACTTTCGGGGCCGCGCCGAGCAGCTGACGGCCAACCTTCAGCTGGGCTTCAACCGCAAGTACGAGCTGTTTTACGAAGTGCCGGGCTTTGGTCGCCGCCGCCGGGTGGGCATGGGCTTCGGCATCTCGTACTACCAAAGCCGCAACCTCGACTACATCACGGAGAATGACCGGCCTACCCCGCTGCCCGCGCCCGAGGAAGACGCCTTTCCGATTCAGCGCTTCTACGTGTCGGGCGGGCTGCGGCTGCGGCACACGGTGCAGTTCACCACGGCCATCGACCTCTCATTTCACCGCGAGCTTATTAGCAACGCTATTTTTCAGCTTAATCCCGATTATTTTCTGGGTAGCACGGCGCGCAATTATGCCGAAATTAGTCTGATATCTACTAACAACCAGCGTAATACCTTCGCCTACCCGCTCACCGGGCGGTTTATGCAGGCGGGCCTGGCCTTTCGGCAGTTCTTGGATGGTAGCGCGTCGGCCCCGGCCTACGCCACCGCGCGCCTGCGCTACGCGCACTATGCCAGCCTGGGCCGGGGCTTCTACTACGCCCTGGGGCTGTGGGGGCAGGCGCGTTTGCTGGCCAACCGCTACGCTTACCCCGACTCGCGGGCCTTGGGCTACGACGCGCTGGTGCGTGGCTACGATGCCTACGTGGTGGAGGGCCGCGCCTACGGCCTCGTGCAGCAGGGCCTCAGCTACCGGGCCTGGGCCCCGCCGCCGCTGCGCATTCCGTTTATCGACAATCCCAAAATTAACACCCTGCCGCTGGCGCTCTACGTCAATATTTTTGCCGATGCCGGGCTGGCCGGGGGCCGCCTGGGGCGGCCCGAGCAGCCCTCCAACCAATTGCCGGGCCGGCTGTTGGCTTCGGCCGGCGTGGGCCTGCACGTCGTAACGTACTACGACCGGGTATTTTGCTTCGAGGTTTCGCGCACGGCCCAGGCGCAAACGGGCTTTTTTATTCGGTCGTCATTTCCCATCTAGCCACTGCCAGCCAGGCTGTTATATTTTTAGTATGAGATTCGCCATTTTGGGCAAGCCCTTTGACGAAGCGGCGGCCCCGTTCATCCAGACGCTGCTCGATGAGCTGGGCGCGCGCCAGGCGCAGGTGCTGATTGTGGAATCGTTTCGCGCGGTGCTGGAGCAGCGCGGCCTGCGCCTGCCCGAGGGTAGCCGCACCTTCCGGCGGGGCGACTCGCTGCGCGGCGTGCAGTACGTCATCAGCATTGGGGGCGATGGCACCTTGCTCGATACCGTGACCTACGTGGGGGCCTTGCAGCTACCCATCCTGGGCATCAATACCGGCCGGCTGGGCTTTCTGGCCCCCACGCCGCCCAGCTACATTCCGCAGGCCATCGAGGCGATTTATAAGGGCCACTTCACACTGGAAGAGCGCAGCCTGCTGCGCGTAGACACTGACCCTGACGTATTTGGCGCGCTCAACTTCGGGCTCAACGAGTTCAGCATTCTTAAGCGCGACAGCTCATCCATGATAGCCGTGCACACGTACATCGACGGCGAGTACCTGAACTCGTACTGGGCCGACGGCCTCATCGTGTCTACGCCTACCGGCTCGACGGGCTACTCGCTCAGCTGCGGCGGCCCGGTGATGCTGCCCCAAACCAACAATTTTATCATCGCGCCCGTATGCCCCCACAATCTGAATGTGCGCCCCCTCGTGGTGTCGGACCAAAGCGTGATTTCCTTCGAAATAGAAGGCCGGGCTACCAGCTATCTGCTGGCGCTCGATTCGCGTTCCGTACCCGTCGAGGCAACCGTGCAGATGGCCGTGCGCCGCGAAAAGTTCAACGCACGCTTGGTAAAGCTCAATCACGTTAATTTTTTGAGCACTTTGCGTAATAAGCTCAACTGGGGGCTTGACCGCCGCAACCCCGGTTCGGTACTGACTACCAAATAAGAAGAAACTTTAAAATAACCGCATTCAGTTTTTTTAGTTCCTTTTGGTGCTTACTTTTGTCTTCGCTACGAATTACGTCCGAATAATTTATATAGAAGACTTTTTAGACCTGCCTATCTCCCTCTACGCCTTATGACCAAGTTTTCCACCTACTCAACGGCCCTACTAGCGGGGCTTGCCCTGCTCGGCTCGACGCAGCAGGCAGATGCCCAGCAGTTTAGCAAGCGTAAGCAGTATACCTCTATTGGGGTAAACCTGAACGCGATGAACTACTTCGGCGACTTGAACCCGAACCCCAACTTCGCGTCCTTCAAGTTTGCCGATACCCGCTGGAATGTGGGCGTGAGCATCACGCACCGCTTCTTTCCGCGCGTGTCGGGCCGCTTTGGTTTGTCTTATGGGCAGGTAACGGCCGAGGACGGCGATAACGCCAACCGCGACGACGTGAACGCGCGTTTCCGCTACACGCGCAACATGAACTTCCGCACCAACATCGCCGAAGCTTCGGCCGTGATGGTGGTGGACCTCATCGAAAACCGCAATAACTACCTCAAGCGCCCCGACTTCGTGCCCTACCTGTTTGGGGGCCTGGCGGGCTTCTACTACAACCCGCAGGGCCGCAACCAGGCGGGCACCTACGTGGACCTACAGCCCCTGCAAACGGAAGGTAAGAGCTACAGTAACATCAGCATTGCTATCCCGTTTGGCGCGGGCGTACGTTACCGCATCAACCGCAATTTGGACGCCTCGTTTGAAATTGGCCTGCGTAAGACGTTCACTGGCTACATCGACGACGTGAAGGACAACTACGCCGACCTATCAGGCAAGAGTGCTGATGCTCAGTATTTCGGCGGCTTTGCCGGCGGTCCAGGTAACCAGGGTATCACCAACACCTCGACGGGCCTAGCCGGTGGCTTTCGACCCACTGCCAAGCGTGGCCAGGGCAAGACTGACTGGTATACCGTTACCGGCTTCTCGCTCAACTACATCCTGACGCCCCGCATCAAGAACCCCAAATTCCGCTAGGCCAGAGCGGCTGGCTTGCTAGCCGAAGCTTATATTTGCTGAATGACCAAGCACTGGCATTCATCCTTACTCCTCGCTGGCTTGGTGCTGGCGGGGAGTTCGTTTTTGGGCGCGGCCTCGGCCTGGGCGCAGAACACGAGCGAGCTCGGCATTGGTGTGGGCGGCACCAATTACAAAGGCGAAATATCGCCGCAGTACCAGTGGCAGAATAACCGCCCGGCAGTGACCGTCTTTTACCGACGCGATATCTCAGCCCCGATTACGCTACGCGGGGGCCTGACCTTTGGTGGGCTGCGGGCCAATGATGCTAATGTGGAAGGCGTAAACGGCGGCGTGCCGCCGCTGCAGGGCTACCGGCAGGTGAGCTTGCGCGGCAGCGTGCTGGAGCTTTCGGCCGTGGCGGAGTATAATTTTCTGGATTACCACCAGCGCAGCGACCAGCACCGGGTACACGTGTCGCCCTACCTGTTTGGGGGCGTGGCGGGTTTCTACCTCAATACCACCGTCGAAAGCCAGAATACAGCGTTGCAGCCCGACTTTAACCGGAAGGGTGGGATGGTGAGCCTGGCCATTCCGGCCGGGGCCGGCCTCAAAATCGCCCTGAGCCAGCACCTGAACCTGGGCGTGGAGATGGGCGTGCGCAAAACTTTCAGCGACCAGCTCGACCACCTCGGCGACCAGAATCCGCTGTACGTGAATCCGCACGATAAGGACTGGTATTATTACAACGGCGTCAGCCTGTCGTACACGTTTTATAAAATCCGCTGCCCCGCGCCCTACGGCCGCAATAAGGGCCTGCTGGAGTAGGCGCGGCAGCCAGCCAGGGTAGGGCGAGCCGGTATTTTGCCGGCCCATCTGCAACCCTTTGCGTAACTTGCGGCCTCTTATACGCAAACCGCAACGATGGCCGAACGGTCCGAAATTGACCTCTCTAATATTCCTGCCCACCTCGCCGTTATCATGGATGGTAACGGGCGCTGGGCCAAGCAGCGGGGCGGCCTGCGCGTGTTTGGGCACCAAAGCGCCATTACGGCGGTGCGCGACACGGTGGAGGAAGCCGCCGAGCTGGGAATAAAATACCTGACGCTCTACGCTTTCTCGACCGAGAACTGGAACCGCCCGGCGCTGGAAGTAACGGCGCTGATGCAGCTGCTGGTGCACACCATCCGCAACGAAACCCCGACGCTACTCAAGAACAGCGTGCGCCTGCAAGCCATCGGCGACCTAGCCACGCTGCCCGGCAAGTGCCAGCGCGAGCTGGCCGAGGCTATCGAAATAACCAAAGGCGGCACCCGCATGACGCTGGTGCTGGCCCTGAGCTACAGCGGCCGCTGGGACCTCACCCAGGCCAGCCGCCGGCTCGCGGCCGACGTGGCCGCCGGCTGCCTCCAGCCCGAGGCCGTGACCGAAGCCACCGTGACGGGCTACCTGGCCACGGCCGGAATGCCCGACCCCGAGCTGCTGATTCGCACCAGCGGCGAGCAGCGCATCAGTAATTTTTTGCTGTGGCAGCTGGCTTACACCGAGTTATACATCACTCCTGTGCTGTGGCCCGATTTTCGGCGCAGCCACCTCCGCGATGCCCTGGTAGCCTACCAGCAGCGCGAGCGCCGCTTTGGCAAAACCAGTGAACAACTGACCGTATCCTGATTTAGTTAGTATATTAATGCGCAATTACTTACGTCGCACGCTGCTTGGCTTGCTGCTGCTGGCTACCGGGCTGGCGGCCGCGCCTGCCTACGCCCAGCAAGGTGCCAGCACCGCCGAAGAGCCCCGTAAATACACGCTGGGCGGCATCACGGTGAGCGGTGCCAAGTCCACTGACCCTAGTACGTTGATTGGCTTGTCGGGTTTGCGCATTGGCGACCAGATTACCATTCCGGGGGAGGAAATTGGCAAGGCCATCCGCAAAATCTGGAACCAGGGCATTCTGGCCGACGTGTCGGTGAGCATCGCGCGTACCGAGGGCGACAAGGTTTTCCTTGATTTCAGCGTGCGCGAGCGGCCCCGCTTGTCGAAGTTCAACTTCACGGGCATCAGCAAAGGGCAGTCGGAAGACCTGGAAAAGAAAATTAAGCTTATCCGCGGTAAGGTTGTTACCGATGCCTTGCTGTCGAATACCCGCTCGCAGGTGCGTAAGTTCTACGTTAACAAGGGGTTTCTGGATACGAAAGTCGTGATTCGCCAAGTGGCCGACTCTACCTTGTCGAACAGCGTAGCCCTGAAAATCGACGTGGATAAAGGCAATAAGGTCCGCATCCACGACATCACCTTTACCGGCGACAAGGCCTTCAAGGACAGCAAGCTGCGCAAGCAGTTCAAGAAAACCAAGGCGCGCAAGCCTTACAAGTTCTTGACACCCGGCAAGTTTCAGCGCTCCGAGTACGAGGAGGACAAGAAAAAGCTGGTTGACTTCTACAACAACGAAGGCTACCGCGACGCCACCATCGTGTCGGATACGCTGGTGCGCGACGATAAGGGGTTGGCGCTGACCATTAAGGTGGATGCCGGTCCGAAATACTACTTCCGCAACATCAGCTGGACGGGCAACTACCTCTACGACAGCAAGACGCTGAGCTCGGTGCTGGGCATCAAAAAGGGCACGCCCTACAGCAAGGAAACGCTGGACAAGCGCCTGAGCTACAACCCGACCGGGCAGGATGTGACCTCGCTCTACATGAACGACGGCTATTTGTTCTTCCAGATTGACCCGGTGGAAACCAAGGTGCAGGGCGACTCCATCGACATCGAGATGCGCATCTCGGAGGGCGTGCAGGCGCGGGTGAAGGACATCAACATCACGGGTAATACCAAGACCAGCGACCACGTGCTGCGCCGCACGCTGCGCACGCTGCCCGGCGACAAATTCAACCGCGAGCTGCTCATCCGCTCGCAACGCGAGATTGCCACGCTCGGCTACTTCGACCCCGAGAAAATCGGCATCAACCCGGTGCCCAACCAGAACGACGGCACCGTGGATATCAACTACACGGTGGTCGAAAAGCCTTCCGACCAGATTACGCTCTCGGGCGGTTGGGGAGGCTACGCGGGCTTTATCGGCACGGTGGGCTTGGTGTTCAACAACTTCTCGCTGCGCAAGGCTGGCGACTGGCACAACTGGACGCCGGTGCCCGGTGGCGATGGCCAGCGCCTGGCCCTCAACGTGCAAGCCAACGGCTTCCAGTACCAGGCCTACTCGCTCAGCTTCACGGAGCCGTGGCTGGGCGGGCGCCGGCAAAACTCGCTCAGCGTGAGCTTGAACCGCAGCGTAAACCGTTTGTCCTACGGCGGCGCGTTTGATGTGAATACGGGTAGCTTTATCAAGGTCAACACCGTGACGGTGGGTCTGGGCCGCCAGCTGCGCGTGCCGGATGACTATTTCACGCTCAGCAACTCTATCTCGTACAGCCAGTACCAGACGCAGAACTACACGCTGATTGCGGGCGCGGGCACGGGTACGTTTAATAACCTGACCATTAATACAACGCTGGCCCGCAATAGCATCGATAACCCGACGTATACCCGCCGTGGCTCCTCGCTGTCGCTGTCGCTGTCGGCCACGCCGCCCTACTCGGTGTTTCCGGGCGCGCACCCCGACGAAAACCAGTGGATAGAGCTGCACAAGTGGATGTTCGACGCCTCGTGGTTTACGCCCATCGTGGGCAAGCTGGTGCTGAATACGCGGGCGCACTTCGGCTTCATCGGCTCGTATGGCGGGCGCAACGTGGGGCCATTCGAGCGCTTCAAGATGGGCGGCGCGGGCCTGGGCTACGGCGGCGGTGGCTCTTTCTTGGTAGGTACTGAGTACATCGGCCTGCGCGGCTACGACGACCCCAACGCGGCATTTGCCATTCCGACGGCCCAGCAGGGGCAGAGTGGCGGCCTGGCTTACAATAAGTACGTGATGGAACTGCGCTACCCCGTCAGCCTAAACCCGGCCGCCACGGTGTACGTGCTGGGCTTCGCGGAGGCTGGTAACGCCTTCAACTCGTATCAGCAGTACAACCCTTATAAGCTGTATCGCTCGGCCGGCTTCGGGGCGCGCATCTTCATGTCGGCCTTTGGGTTGCTAGGCTTCGACTACGGCCGCGCCTTCGATACGGTAACGCCGCTGGAGCGCACTACCACAGCGCAGGACTTCAACCACTTCCACTTCATCATCGGCCAGCAGATTCGCTAAGTCTCGGGTGGGCCAGCCAGCGGGAACGTTTGGCTGGCCCATTTCAGTTTGCAGGCGGCGGGAGTTGAAATATTGCGGCCGGCGTAGCGTTATTGCGCGTCTGGCACGGACTTGGCAAGGAGCCAGCTCACCCTACGGTATGAAACGAATTTTCTCTGCAATTGCGTTGCTCGGGCTGCTGGCCGCCGCACCCACGGCCCAGGCCCAGCGCCTGGGGTATATCGACACCGAGTTTATCATGGGCAAGATGCCCGAGTACGCGCAGGCGCAGGTCGAGCTCAACAAGCTGTCCGACACCTGGCAGAAGGAAATCGAAGCCCTCAAAAAAGACCTGGATAAGATGTACCGCAACTACCAGAACGAGGAAGTGGTGCTGACCGAGCCGATGAAGAAAAAGCGCCAGGACGAAATTCTCAAGAAAGAGCAGGAAATCAAGGCGTACCAAACCAAGCAGTTCGGCTACGAAGGCCAGCTTTTCAAGAAGCGGGCCGAACTTAACAAGCCCGTACAGGACAAGATATTTGAGGCGGTGGAGAAGATGGTGAAGGCCAAAAAGCTGGACATCGTGCTCGACAAGGCCAGCGACCTTACCATGATTTACACCAACCCTACCTTCGACTACACTGAGTACGTGCTCGAAGAGCTGGGTTTGGCCTCGCCTGACCGCAACCAGCCCGGCCCCAAAGGCAAGGTGAATACCGTGGCCCCGCCCAAAACCCCGGCCGCTAGCGCCGACCCTCGCTTCCCCACCGACTCGGGCACGCCCACGCCGCAGCTTAGCCAGCCCATGCGGGCTAACGGGGCCAGTGAGAAGCGGCCCGTCGATGCAATCCAAAAGAAGGAGTAAAATTCTTACCTTTGCTTTTAACTTTTTTAGAACCTTGAATTTCCGCATTCTCCAAGTGAAAACTCTTCACCTGACCTTCGCCGCCGCGCTGCTCGTTGTCGGCTCGTTTTTCGCCCCCGCCGCGCACGCCCAGGCTCCGCTCAAAATCGGCTACACCAGCGTAGAGTACGTGCTGAGCCAGATGCCCGAGCGTAAGCAGATTGAGTCGGACCTGAAGACCTACAGCGCCCAGCTCGAAGCCCAGCTGAAAAGCAAGCAAACCGAATTTGACACCAAGCTGAAAGCCTACCAGGCGGGTGCCGCTACCATGACCGATGTGGTGAAGCGCGACAAAGAGAAAGAGCTGCAAACCCTGCAACAGGGCCTGCAAGAGTTCTCGCAAACCGCCCAGCAGTCGCTCCAGCAGAAGCAACAGCAATTATTGAGCCCGGTGCTCGACAAGATTCAGAAGAACATCGACCTCGTGGCCAACGAGAGCGGCTACAGCTACGTGCTGAACTCAGATGCCGGCTCGAGCCCCATCCTGCTGCACGGCCCCAAAGAAGGCGATATTTCGGACCTGATTCTGAAGAAAATGGGCATCACGCCTACTGCCCCGGCCCCCACGCCTGACGCCAAGCCCGCCACCCAAGGCGTTGCTACCCCGGCCATCAACAAGACGCCGGCTCCCAAGAAGAAGTAGTTGACCTAACCCGCCATCTAGAAAGCCGAGGCTAATCGCCTCGGCTTTTTTGGCATATATAGCCTTGGTCAATTACCTGCTGTGTACGCTAGATAGTGAAGTGACAGGCAGAAGCTTGTAATTTTGGCCTGGCTTATAAGGAGAAATAATACGTAGGGGGAGCCGACCACGCTCCATTGATGGGTTTTTAGCAACGATGACACAAGAACAATTACGCCTAGCGGAGAGCGACTCGCTGGCGGTGCATTGGAAGAAGTTTGGGCCTTACCTCACCGAGCGACAGTGGGGCACGGTGCGCGAAGACTACAGCCACCACGGCAACGCCTGGGACCACGTATTTCACGATATCGCGCGCTCCTACGCCTACCGCTGGGGCGAGGAAGGCCTGGGAGGCTTCAGCGACGACCAGCAGCTGCTGTGTATGAACGTGGCCCTGTGGAATGGCAAGGATAATCAGCTAAAAGAGCGCCTCTTTGGCCTGACCAACGGCCAGGGCAATCACGGCGAAGACGTGAAGGAGCTGTACTACTACCTCGACAGCACGCCCACGCACTCGTACCAGAAAATGCTGTACAAGTATCCGCAGCGCAAGTTTCCCTACGGCAAGCTGGTGAAGCAGAACGCCAAGCGCACCCGCCTGGAGCCGGAATACGAGCTGCTGGATACGGGTATTTTCGACGATAACCGCTACTTCGACGTTTTCATCGAATATGCCAAAGTCGGCCCCGAAGACCTGCTGCTGCAAATAACCGTGCACAACCGCAGCGGGCGCAAGGCCGACATGCAGGTGCTGCCGCAACTCTGGTTTCGCAATACCTGGGGCTGGGGCTACGACGACTACCGGCCTTCGCTAACCAAGGTAGCGCCGGGCAAGGTAGAGGTCGAGCACCGCGATATGGGCCGCTACTACTTCTACTCGGAGGTAGACGCGCCGCTGCTGTTCTGCGAAAACGACAGCAATGGCCCGCGTCTCTACGGCCTGCCGGGCGAGGGGCTATACTTCAAAGATGGCATCAACGACTACGTGGTGGAGGGCCGCACGCACGCCATCAACCCAGCGCAGCGCGGCACCAAAATGGCCGCCCAGTACGACCTGAGCGTGCCGGGCGGGCAGTCGCGCACCGTGCGTGTGCGCCTGGGCCGCGCCGAATTGGCCGAGCCCTTCGCGGAGTTTGACCAGCAGCTGGCCGCCCGCCAGCGCGAGGCCGACGAGTTTTACGCCTGTGTGCAGGCTCCGCTCGCTAGCGACGATGCCCGCAATATCCAGCGCCAGGCCTTCGCCGGGATGCTCTGGAGCAAGCAGTACTACTACTACGACGTGACGCAGTGGCTCGATGGCGACCCCGCCATGCCGCCGCCCTCGGCCCAGCGCCGCCAGAGCCGCAACGCCAACTGGCGGCACCTGCACAACGCCGACCTCATCTCGATGCCCGACAAGTGGGAGTACCCTTGGTACGCGGCCTGGGATTTGGCTTTCCACTGCATTCCGCTGGCGATGGTGGACTCGGAGTTTGCCAAAAACCAGCTGCGCCTGCTCACCAAGGACCGCTACCTGCACCCCAACGGCCAGCTCCCAGCCTACGAGTGGAACTTCTCGGACGTGAACCCGCCGGTGCACGCCTGGGCTACCTGGCGCGTGTACCAGATGGACAAGAAGCGCCGCGACGGCAAGGGCGACCTCGACTTTCTAGAGCGCGTGTTCCACAAGCTGGTGCTCAACTTTACGTGGTGGGTCAACCGCAAAGACAAGAGCGAGCGCAACATCTTCGAAGGTGGCTTTTTGGGCTTGGATAATATCGGGGTGTTTGACCGCTCGGCGCCGCTGCCCACGGGCGGCCACATCGAGCAGAGCGACGGCACGAGCTGGATGGCCATGTATGCCCTCAATCTCATGCGGATGGCGCTGGAACTGGCCAAGCAAAACCCGGTGTACCAGGAAATGGCGGGCAAGTTCTTCGAGCACTTTCTCTACATAGCCGAGGCCATGACGCGCGGTGGTGATGGCAAATTTAACCTTTGGGACGATGAGGACCAGTTTTACTACGACGTGCTGCACACGCCTGATAATGTGCGGACCAAGCTCAAGGTGCGCTCCATCGTGGGGCTGATTCCGCTGTTCGCGGTCGAGATTATCGACGATGAGCTGCTGGATGCCATGCCGCTCTTCGCCCGCCGGGCGTGGTGGTTGGTGACTAATCGGCCGCACCTCGCGCCGCTGGTGTCGCGCTGGCAGGAGCCCGGCAAGGGTGCCCGCCACCTGCTGAGCCTCTTGCGCCGCAGCCGCCTCAAGGCGCTGCTGCGCCGGATGCTGGACGAGAGCGAGTTCTTGTCGGAATACGGCATTCGGGCTCTGTCGCGCTACCACGACGAGCACCCCTATGTGTACCGCGCCGGCAAGACCGACTTCGTGGTGCAGTACATCCCTGGCGAGTCCGACTCCTCGATGTTTGGCGGCAACAGCAACTGGCGCGGCCCGGTATGGTTCCCGATTAACTTCTTGATTGTGGAGTCGTTGCAGCGCTTCTACGCCTACTACGGCGATTCCTTCAAGGTCGAATACCCTACCGGCTCGGGCAAGCTAATGACCCTGAACGAGATAGCTGATGCACTGGCCAGCCGCCTCAACAAACTGCTGCTGAAAGACGAAAACGGCCACCGCCCGGCCTTCGGCGACAGCAAGCTGCTGCAAACCGACCCGCATTTCCGCGATAATATTCTCTTCCACGAATACTTCCACGGCGACGATGGCCACGGCCTCGGTGCCAGCCACCAAACCGGCTGGACGGGCTTGATTGCGAAGTTATTGCAGCAGAAAAGCTAGCTATTCATGTAAAGTTAAAACGCCTGTCATTGCGAGCGCAGCGAAGCAATCGCACCTGAGTGGTACCCAAACGGTACAGCTAAACACGCCTGTCATTGCGAGCGTAGCGAAGCAATGACAGGCGTGTTTAGCTTAAAGTCTTAATTCAATAATACCATGCTTCCCGACACCGCCCCAGGCCCCGACGACGACGAAACCGGCGAAGGCGACGAGCTCTACGAGCATCACCG
Source organism: uncultured Hymenobacter sp. (assembly GCA_964277755.1). Classification (GTDB taxonomy): domain Bacteria; phylum Bacteroidota; class Bacteroidia; order Cytophagales; family Hymenobacteraceae; genus Hymenobacter. The sequence continues at coordinate 30,391 of CAXYJY010000024.1, read as the reverse complement.
CATCGTAGTCGATAGGGGCCAGGAGTTGCTGCGCATCGACAAGTTTCTGCTGAACCGGCTGGCCAACGCCTCACGCACCAAGATTCAGGCCGCCATCGAGGCCGAAACGGTGCAGGTGAACGGCCGGCCCACCAAGGCCAGCTACCGCATTAGGCCCGCCGATACCATCACCATCACGCTGCCCGAGCCGCCGCGCACCGGCAAGGTCGAGCCTGAGCAAATGGACCTCGACATTCGCTACGAGGATGCCGAATTACTCATCGTGAACAAGCCCGCCGGCATGGTCGTGCACCCCGCCTTCGGCAACTGGGAAGGCACGCTCGTCAACGGCCTGGCCTACCACCTCGCCAATCTACCCACCGGCCGCAACGGCGAAATCCGACCCGGCTTGGTGCACCGCATCGATAAGGATACGTCGGGCCTGCTCGTCATTGGCAAGACCGAGGCGGCCATGACGCACCTGTCGCAGCAGTTTTTCTACCATACCATTGAGCGCAGCTACCTGGCCCTAGCCTGGGGCAAGTTCGACGAAGACCAAGGCACCGTGCGCGGCCACATCGGTCGCAGCCTGCGCGACCGCAAGGTGCAAGCCGTGTATCCCGACGGCGACCAGGGCAAGCACGCCGTGACGCACTACCGCGTGCTAGAGCGCTACGGTCCCGTGACGCTACTAGAGTGCCGCCTCGAAACCGGTCGCACCCACCAGATTCGGGCGCACATGCAATATATCGGCCATCCGCTCTTTTCGGATGCTACTTACGGTGGCGACCGCATCCGCTCGGGCCAGAATACGGGCGCGTACAAGGCCTTTGTGGAAGGCGCATTTGCCACGCTACCCCGGCAGGCGCTGCACGCCCGCTCGCTGGGCTTCGTGCATCCGCGCACCAGCGAGAAAATGTTTTTCGAGGCTGAACTACCCGAAGATTTCAGTACCGCGCTGGCCAAGTGGCAGGCGTGGAGCGACAGCCAGTAAAGCGTAAAAAAGCCCCGTTACCAGTTGGCAGCGGGGCTTTTCTTGATGCGAGTGAAGTGCTTACTTCTTTTTGGCGGCAGGCTTAGCAGCCGGCTTTTTGGGCGAAGCCGAGGCACCGTTGATAATTTTTAACGATTTCGTGGCAAAGTCATCAGTAGGGTCAATGGCCAGCGCTTTCTCAAAATTCGTCTTAGCCGAAGCCTTATCGTTTCGCTGCGCATAGTAGGCACCCAAGTAGTCATACGACTCTACGAGGCCCGACTTATACTTGGCGGGGTCGGCGTTGCCAAGTTCAATGTACTTCTCGTAGTAAGGCTTAGCCGAACCTTTGCTACCGTCAGCATCAATGAAGGTGTTAACCTTGGCGCGGGCAATATAAGCCGGCACATAGTCGGGCTTGGCCGTGTTGATGATGTTGAATACGCTGTCGGCCCGTGTGTACTGTTTAGCCGAGCCATAAGCAGCAGCCAGACGGTATTGGTCGGCAAGGTCACCGGTGCGGGCTTTATCCTCCAGTGCTTTCAACGCACCCGAGTAGTCTTTGTTAATCAACTGAATTTTGGTCTTCTCAGCTTCAAAATCAGCCTTCTTGCTGGCCGGGGCCAACTCAATAGCCTTGTTGATGGCTACCAGCGACTCCTGGGGCTTATTGGTTTTGCCCAGAATGCGGCTCTGGTACGCGTAGTCATCAGCAATGATTTTATCGGCCGGGGCCATGCGCAGGTAGTTTTCCATCGCGGTGGCGGCACCGGCGTAGTCACCAGTTTCGTACAGCGTGTAGGCTTTCAGGCGGTTCATCGTCACGTTGTTAGGCTCTTTAGCCAGGACCGCGTTTATCTCCGTCAAAGCCTCGGGAAACTTCTTGGTCAGGTACAGGAATGAAGCGTACTCAATCTGCGTATTGGTCGAAGGCTCAGCTACTTGGCGAAATTTCTCGAAGGTGCTGAGGGCCTTGTCGTACTGCTGCGCGTAGAAGTACATTTCGGCCAGTTCTTTGTAAGCCGGCGCATACTTGGGCTCTAGCTGAATGGCTTTCTCCAAGTTGGTGATAGCCTCTTTGGCGTTGCGGCTACGCACGTTCAACTCACCCTTTTTGTAGTAGGCCTGGGTGTAGTTGGGGTTAGCCATCGTAGCGCGGTCAAAGCTGGTCATGGCCTCGCCGCCGCCGTTGTCGTTGTTCAAATAGATTTCGCCGCGCGCCACCATCAGGGCGGGCTCGTCCTTGCCTTTATTTGCCGTTTGAGCGGCGTTCACGTAAGTCAGGGCTTTTTCGGTATTCTTTACCTTATCAGCCTCTCCGTAGGCCTGCGCAATCAGCGTCAGGACTTTAGCGTCCTTGTTTTTGGTAGCTTTGGCAGCCGCGTCAAAGGAGGTGGCAGCGGCATCCTCCTGGCCTTTTACCAAGGCGGCGCGGCCGGCGGCTACCTGCCCGAAGGGCGTGGGGCCAGCCGCTTTGTTGAAATAAATGGCGGCCGAGTCATCGAGGTCGCGCATCTGGTAGAGGCGCCCCATTTCGTAGTTTGCTTCTGGCGTGCTGGCGTTGCGCAGCAGGCCCTTTGCCTCATTGTAGCGCTCCAGCTCTATGGCTCTTTGGGCGGCGGCAACGTCTTGGGCGGAGGCGGCCGTAGCAGCGGCCCCCAGCGTAATGGCGGTCAGCAACAGCGGTTTCCAGGGCTTGAAAGTCATAAGCGAAAGAAAAAAAGAAGAATCGGGGTGAGAGATAAACAACGGGTGAACTACGCGAATGCCAGCTTAGTAGTTCAATCGTTTTTTTGAGTAGTGATGATGCGAGCCTGCATTTTGGCGGGCAGCAAGCCTGATTTATAGAAAATAAGCTGCCCCTTTTGCCCCGCTACGAAAGATGCAAAACCCGAGCCAAGTCCGGTGCGCGCCTCGCGGTTGATGAGGTAGATGTTGCGTTGCAGCGGGTAGCGCTGCAAGTCGCTGTTAGCTTTGAGCTGCTCGGGGGTGTAGGGCGCCAGGTAGCGCGGCAGCGGCGGAATAAAATCGTCCTTGGTAGGATTGGGCCGCGCCGTGATGGAGGCTACCCGCACCGTTTTAAGAAAGCTCGTCACGGTAGGGTCGTCGTGGTCCGATACCCAGTTGACGCCTACCACGCCCACGGCCGTGGGGTGGGCCGCCACGTAGGCCAGCGCCTCGGGGTTGGACTTAGCCGCGAACACGCGCTTGGTCAGCTCCTGCCCGCGCAGCAGCGAGTCGCGCACGAAGCGCAGCGTGCTGCTGCGGTTGGCGTCGAACACCACGTTGATATCGCCCAGCTTCGCCTTGCCGCTCAGCTGTTTCCAACTGGTAGTCTGCCCGCTGAAGATGCTGCGCAGCTGCGCCACGGTCAGCAGCGAGTCGGGGTTGGAAGGGTGCAGAATGATGGCAAGGCCATCGATGCCGACGTGCGTCACAATCGGCGTCATAGTTTGCTTGGTCAACTCGGCTTTCTCAGCCTCGTTAAGTTCGCGCGTCACCACGGCCAGCTTCACCTTGTCGTTGAGCAAGGCCAGCATCACGCTGTCTTCGGGCTGGTAAAAAGCCTTAACGTGCGCGTCGGTGTACAGTTTCTGAAACGTATCGACCTGCGACTCCAGAATGGGCGCAAATGTTTCGTCGACGCTAATGGCGACGTGGCCGCTGGTGGCGGTATCAGTGGGCTCGCCCTGGCCGCCCGCGCCGCCGCAGCCGGGTAGCAAGCCAGCCGCCAGTAGCAGCCCGCCCAACAAAAGGCGGCTGCCAGAAACCGAAAAATTAGCTAAGGTCATCGGGCCGAGACTTACGAGAGTTGAAGGGAAATGCCCGCACCAGGCGCACCAAGCCATACAGCACCAGAATGCCGCCCAAAATAAAGCGCGTTTTGGTGCTCAAGTGCAGCATAGCGTTGGCCGCCATGGGGCGGTCGGCGGTGTACAGCAGCCAGCCCCCGAGGGCCAAGTAGCCGAGCGCGCGCAGCAAGTTAAATAACCGCACAGGTTGCTGCGGGGGGCCGAGCCGCTCTTCGGTGAAGCTATCGCGCATAGGTAGTAAAAAGAAAGTTGCCCTTGGTAACAGAGGCCGGGGGGCAAAATGTTCGGGCGGTTTGGCCAGCAAGCCTGACACTAGACTGCAAAAAAGGGTAAAAAAGCCGGCTTCTCCTAATGAACCGGCTTTTAATCCTATTCGCCCCGGGCCTAAGCTACTGGATTTTAAAGGTAATGGGCAGGGTAAAGCGTACCGGCACCGCGTGGTTGCTTTGGCGGCCGGGCGTCCAAGCGGGCATCTGGCGCACTACACGCTGCGCTTCTTCATCCAGCCCGAAGCCCAGGCCCTTGGGCACGGTAATGTCGGCGATGGTGCCATCGGCCTGCACCACGAAGCTCACGAATACGCGGCCCTCGGCCTGCTCGCGCAGCGCCGCGTTGGGGTAGCGCAGGTGGCTGCGCAGGTAGCGCATCAGGGCATCCATGCCGCCCACAAATTCGGGCATCTTCTCCACTACTACGTAGGGGCCGACTACGGCCGCGCTTTCGCCTGTGCCGCCTTCGCTACCCGTTTCGGCTGTGCCGGTGCCCCCGACAACTCCGGTGGCTGAGCCGCCCACCTCGCCGGCCGTAGCCGGGCCGGTAGTAGCCACCAGCCCCGGCGGCACTTCCGTTATTTCGGCGGGCGCTTCGGGCTTAGGCACTACTTGCTCGTTTTTAGCTATCTGAGTAGGCTGGGTGGCTGTGACATGCATGGTGGCTGCCGCTACTGGGCGGGCGGCGGGCGGAGCGGCCGGTTTAGGTGCTTCGGTTACGTAGGTGGGCGGGGTTATCGGCTGGGCTATTACTGGGTTAGACACCATAGGGCACGAAATGCTATCTTGATGCTGCTGCCAGGCAATGCTGCCGAAGGCCAGCAACGCGCATAGCCCAATTATGGTACCCAGCCCTTTGCGCATGTGGCTGTTATAAGCTTGGCGCAATTGGTAAGCACCGTAGGCCCGGTTGCGACCTTCAAAAACCAATTCGTCGAGCGAGGCTGGGAAAACAGTCGGGAGCAAAGACATAAAACAGAGAGTGAGAAGTGAAGGAAATGCCGGTGGCCACCAGTCTTCTTGCTGATGCTGCTAACTCTGTTTTTCCACAAGTTCCGACTGTAGTTTTCGTAATTGTTTAGAAAATATTTAATTAATAAAACAAAAGCCCCGAGCGCAGCGCACTCAGGGCTTTAAAGTTGGTAGTCGAGCTACTCTATTGAATCTTCAGCGAAATCGGTACGGTGAATGATACTTTCACTGCCCGGCCGTTCTGCTTGCCCGGGATGAACTTGGGCAAGGTTTTAATGGCGCGGATAGTTTCAGCATCAATCGTGCTGCTGAGGCCTTTCACTACTTCTACATCGGTGAGGCCACCGTTTTCATCTACCGTAAACTTGGCGAATACGCGGCCTTCAATCTGGTTGCGCATGTCCACCGCCGGGTAGCGGTAAGCCTTCTTGATAGCGTCTACAATGGCTTGCTGGCCACCACCGCCGGGCAGCTGGGGCATTTGTTCTACATAGGTGTAGACCTTGTCCTCCACTACTTCGGCTACTGGGGCAGCTGCCTTGCCCTCGCCGCTCAGGCCGCTCAGGTCAGGGGCCTCATCTAGGCCACCTTTTACCGTTTTCACGCCGATGTTCTGGTCTTTAATTTCCTTCACATCAGGCACGTCCTCTTCCTGACGCACTTCTTTGTCCTTGGCCACCTCAGGCGGGGTGAACTTGATAGAGTTCACCTTGGGCGGGTCGGGCGGTGGGGGCGGCGGGGGGGTGCTGGCGGGCGGCGGCGGCGGGGGGGGCGGCTGGGTGTTATCCAGCGGCGGCGCATCGATGAGCTTGTTCTCTTTGAGGTTCAGCTCTTCTTTCGGCTTGTGCTCTTCTAGGTATCTGGCTACTGCCGGGATGATTACCAACAGGCCCAGAAAGAAAGCCCCGATGATGAGGGCCCGTGTTACGTGCTGCCCGTAGATGCGCCGCAGGTAATAAGCCCCGTAGGCCTTGTTACGCCCCTCAAATACGATGTCATTTAAGCTAGCCTTGGCTAGCTGAGCGTTGTCCATCATAATAGGTTCTGCTTTTTAATGAGGTCTACGTCGTCCTTGCTGATGTCGACCAGCGCGTAGCGCGACTGGTCGGTGATGTTCATCTCGTCCAGGATGTCCACCATATCCTTGTACTTGGCATGCTTGTCGCCTTCGGCGTAGGCCTTGATGAGGATGGTGAGCTTGGGCACCTGCTGCTTACGAGTCAGTAATACTTTGCGGATGCCGTTGGCCGAGAAGTCGGTTACTTCAATCTTAGGCACCGCTACCGAAGGGTCTTTGGGTGAGTTCAGACCAAAGAAATAAAACACTTTATCATCAGGGGCTAGGATAACCGTCATAGCTTCCGACTCCTTGATTTTGGTGTTTTCAGTCTTATCCTTCACTTTAGCCGGCATCTGTAATTGCAGCACGTTGGGCTTGGCGAAGGTGGTGGTGAGCATGAAGAAGGTCAGCAACAGGAAGGCAAGGTCCACCATGGGCGTCATGTCGATTTTGGTCGACATTTTCTTTGCCCGTTTCTTGCCTCCCTTACCGGAGTCGCCGCCCTTTTGTTGGATTTCTGCCATTGGTTCAGCGGGTTATTCAGCAGCCGCAGTGGGTTTCCCCTCCAGGCTGGTGACGAGGTTAAAGCGGTTGATGTTCGCCTTTTGCAGCTCGCTGATTACTTTCTGCACCGTCTGTACGTCGGCCGCGCCGTCGCCTTTGATGGAAATAAAGCTCTGCTTGCTGAAAAGATTGAGGTTGGCCTGACGGGCACCCTGTACCCAATCAATCATCTGGTTGTTAAGCGAGTCGTAAGGAATACCGGGCAGCGTCGGGTTAATTTCCTTGCGCTGGTCGCCGCTCATGCTCAGGTAAGAGCCCAATTGCTTGATTGGCACTCCGATGCTGTTGATGTTGCGGAACTGCGCTATCTGCTGCTTGGTAAAGCTCACGTTGTACTTGAGACCCATCGATTTAAGGGCTTCTTCTTTTACGGCTGCTTTGTCGAAGCCGAAGAATACGCGCTTTTTATCGTCGATGGTCAGCGTGAGCACATCGCTGTCGGGGTTGCGGATGTCGGAGGTCGAAGACGGGGGGTCAACGACTACGGCATCCTCGGGGCGAAACTGCGTGGTCAACATAAAGAATGTAACCAGCAAGAAGGCCAGGTCTACCATCGGCGTCATATCGAGCGATGGCGAGGTGCGGTGCGGTTTTACTTTAGGCATTGCCAGAAGATGTTAAAGGTGGCGGGCCAAGGCATGGAAGCTAGGGGGCTGCGAAGTGGTACCATCAGCGGGCCACCCCACGCGAGGGGGCGGGAGCCGCTCAGTAATACTGATGCCGCTAGGCCAGCTATTCCACACGCCTGACTTAAAAAAAGTTTGGGGTAGCGGCAGCCGAACGCCGCTACCCCGCTTTTTGTGCCAATAGCCTACGACTCCTGACCTTTCGAGCCGTGCTGGGCGGCGAAGGTTTGGATGATGCTGAAGCCAGCCTCATCGATGCTGTACGTCAGCTCGTCAATCTTGCTGGTGAAGTAGTTGTAGCCAATGATGGCCAGGGCCGACGTACCGATACCCAGTGCCGTGTTGATAAGAGCTTCCGAGATACCCGAAGCCAGGGCCGTTGCGTCGGGGTTACCAGCCTGGGCCAGTGCCGCGAACGCCTTAATCATGCCGAATACCGTACCGAGCAGACCGGTCAGGGTAGCTACCGAGGCGATGGTCGAGATAATAACCAAGTTTTTCTCCAGCATTGGCAGCTCCAGGGCGGTGCTTTCTTCGATTTCTTTCTGGATGGCCAGCACGCGCTGGTCGGTGTTCATGGTGTGCTCAGCACCCATTTCCTGGTATTTTTTCAGGCCAGCGCGTACTACGTTGGCTACCGAGCCTTTCTGCTGGTCGCAGAGGGCGATGGCACCGCTGATGTCGTTGGCGTTCAGGCGCTGACGTACCGAGCGTACAAACGACTCGATGCTCTTGCTGCCTTTAGCCTTCGAGATGGTGAGCGCACGCTCCACGGCAAAGATGATAACGCACAGGAACATGGTTATCAGGAACGGTACGATAACGCCACCTTTGTACATGGTAGCTAGGTAATCACCGGGCAGGGGGTCGTTGGTGTTCACGCCACCTTTAAAGCGGCTACCAGCGCCCATTACGAAGTGGAAAATCAGTTCGGCAAGAACGAAGGCCACGATAATAGCGATAACCGAGAACAGCGACGCACCACCGCTGCTCTGAGCGGGGGCGGCAGCCTTGGGAGCAGCCGGGGTGTTGGGCCGAGCGCTCGGGTTTACAGCATTTTTCTGTTCCATGTGTCCGGGAAGTGTAGGAGGTGGGGGTTGGTTTGAGGGTAAAAAAGTAAGACGGAAAAAGGGTTGGCTACCGGCGCGAAGCAAATCCAGCCAGCAAGCCTAAATAGCTTCCGGGGCCGAATCTACGCCTAAGCCAGGAAAATCGCTGCCAACTTACGTTTTTTTTGAGCAGCTTGCCGCACAAAGTAAAAGCAAAATCATTGAGCCTAAGCTTTCTTTTGCAGCCGCGCCGCCCAGATGTAAAGTTTATGTGAAGTAGCCAACGGCCTGCTTACTCAGAAGGTTTAGTCTGCAGGGGCGGGCTGCGCCTGGCGTTTGGCTTCCTCCCAGTACACGTCCATTTGGGCCAGCGTGAGCGAGGCTAACGGCTGTCCAGCACGAGCAGCGGCGCTCTCCAGATACTGAAAGCGGCTGATAAACTTGCGGTTAGTACGCTCCAGCGCTTCCTCGGGATTGATGCCGGCGAAGCGCGCGAAATTGACCAGCGAAAACAGCAGGTCGCCAAACTCCTGTGCGGCACGCTCGGCTTGGGCGGCATCGGTAGCGGGCTGGCCGTGGCCGTACTCGGCCCCGAACTCGGCCAGCTCCTCCTGCACTTTTTGCCACACCTGAGCGGGGTCTTCCCAGTCGAAGCCCGCGCCGCGCGCTTTTTCCTGAATCCGCATGGCCTTGACCAGTGCGGGAAGCGAGGTCGGCACGCCGCCGAGCACGCCGCCGGTGTTGCCTTTTTCCTTTAGCTTGAGCTGTTCCCAGTTGCGTTTTACGGCGTCTTCGTCGTCGGCCTGCGCGTCGCCGTAGATGTGCGGGTGGCGGTATATGAGCTTGTCGCACTGCGCGTTGAGTACGTCGGCGATGTCGAACGCGCCCTGCTCGGCCGCGATGCGGGCGTAGAAGACTAAGTGTAGCATCACGTCGCCCAGCTCTTTGCGCAGGTCGGGCAAGTCTTGGCGCAGAATGGCGTCGCTGATTTCGTAGGTTTCCTCGATGGTGAGGTGGCGCAGGCTTTCGAGGGTTTGTTTTTTATCCCAGGGGCACTCCTGGCGCAGGCGGTTGAGCACGTCGAGCAGGCGGCCGAAGGCTTCGAGCTGGGCCGGGCGGCGGGCAGCGGCGAGCAGTAAGTTTTCCATATTCTGATTGATAACGAAAAGCTAACCGGCGCATTGCCAGCGTAGCCCGCAAAAAGTAAGCGCTCCCAAGCCCGACGCTAGCCCCGGGCGGCGTACATAAAAACGGGGGGTAGGCTACTTTTGCACCCTAAAGAAACGAACTGTGACGCTCATAAAATCGATTTCCGGCATTCGCGGCACCATCGGCGGTCCCGCTGGGCAAGGCCTGACGCCGCTCGACGTAGTAAAATACGCCGCTGCTTACGGTACCTGGGTAGCTAAGCAAAATGGTGGCAGCAAGCTGATTGTTATTGGTCGCGATGCCCGCCTCTCGGGCGACATGGTGAGCCGCCTAGTAGCCGCCACCCTGCAAGGTCTGGGCCTCGACGTGCTCGACCTGGGCCTCTCGACTACGCCCACCGTGGAAATGGTGGTGCCCGCCCGCCAGGCGGCCGGCGGCATCATCCTCACCGCCTCGCACAACCCCAAGCAGTGGAACGCGCTGAAGCTGCTGAACGCGGCCGGCGAATTCATTTCCGATAAAGACGGGCAGCAGGTGCTGGCGCTGGCCGACAGCGAGGCCTTCGACTTCGCGCCCGTGACCAAGCTCGGCAGCTACCGCACCGACGACACGACCATTGCCGAGCACATCGACGCCATTCTGACCTTGCCGCTGGTGGATGTGGCCGCCATTCGGGCGCAGAATTTCCGGGTGGTAGTCGATGCCGTGAACTCGACGGGTGGCATCGCGGTGCCGCAATTGCTGACGGCGCTGGGCGTTGAAACCATTGAAAAGCTGCATTGCGAGCCCACCGGCGACTTTGCCCACAACCCCGAGCCGCTGCCCGAAAACCTGCGCGACATCGCCAAGGTGCTCGAAAAAGGCGGCTTCGACCTCGGCCTCGTGGTCGACCCCGACGTGGACCGGCTGGCGCTGGTGAGCGAAAACGGCGAGATGTTTGGTGAGGAATACACGCTGGTGGCCGTGGCCGACTACGTGCTGAAGGAGAATGGCGGCGGCAACACCGTGAGCAACCTCAGCAGCACCCGCGCCCTGCGCGACGTGACCGAAAAGCACGGGGGCACCTACACCGCTGCCGCCGTGGGCGAGGTGAACGTGGTGACCAAAATGAAGGAAACCAACGCCATCATTGGCGGCGAGGGCAACGGTGGCATCATTTATCCCGCGCTGCACTACGGCCGCGATTCTTTGGTCGGCATAGCCTTGTTTTTGAGCCACCTGGCTAAGTCGGGCCTATCCATGAGCCGCCTGCGCAACTCGTACCCAAACTACTTCATCTCGAAAAATAAAATTGAGCTGACACCCGACATCAACACCGACCAGGTGCTGGTGCAAATGCAGCAGCGCTACGCCAAGCAGCCGATAAACACGATTGACGGCGTCAAAATTGAGTTTGGCAAGGAGTGGGTGCATTTGCGCAAGTCCAACACCGAGCCTATCATCCGCATCTACGCCGAGTCGGACTCCAACGCCACGGCCGACCACCTGGCCCAAAAGATTATCGCGGATATCAAGGAAATAATTAACGGCTAACTAGTTGGACTGTTAGATGGTTAACTTGCATAGTTTTTGGGCAGTTTAACCATTTAACAGTCTAATCATTCAACAATCCAGCAATCTATGCACGCCTACTTCGACAACGCCGCCACTACTCCCCTCGACCCCGAAGTGCTGGATGCCATGCTGCCTTACCTGAGCCAGCACTACGGCAACCCCAGCTCCTTGCACGGGCCGGGGCGGCAGGTGCGCTCGGCTATCGAAGTAGCGCGCAAGCAGGTAGCGCAGCTTATCAACGCCGCGCCCAGCGAAATTACCTTTACCTCGGGCGGTACCGAGGCCGACAACTACGCCATTTTTGGCAGCGTGCGTTCGCTGGGCCTGCGCCACGCTATTACCTCGCCGCTGGAGCACCACGCCGTGTTGCACCCCTTGCAGGCGCTGGCCAAGAGCGGTGAAACCGAGCTGACTTACCTGCGCCACGACGAGCGGGGCCGCCTCGACCTAGCGCACCTTGAAGAATTACTGGCGACTAAATCGCGCACCTTCGTGAGCCTCATGCACGGCAACAACGAGCTGGGCAACCTCAATGATATTGAGGTGATTGGCGAGATTTGTGCGAAGCACGATGCCGTGTTCCACACCGATACGGTGCAGACGATGGGCCACTACCGCCACGACGTGCAGCACCTCAAAAATCACTTTCTGGTAGGCTCGGCGCACAAGTTTCACGGGCCCAAGGGCGTGGGCTTCCTGTACCGGCGCGGCGGGGTAGAGGTAGACCCGCTCATTCACGGCGGCTCGCAAGAGCGTAACGTGCGCTCGGGCACGGAGAACGTGTACGGCATCGTGGGGCTGGCCAAGGCGCTGGAAATTGCCTGCCGCGACATGGCTGCGCACCAGCAGCACGTGCAGGGCCTGAAAAGCCGCTTTATCGAGCGGCTGCGGGCGGGCATCGACGACGTGCAGTTCAACGGCCTCTCGGCCGAGGCCAACCAAAGCCTCTATACCGTGCTGAGCGTGAGCTTGCCGCCCTCGCCGGTGAGCGAGATGCTACTCTTTAGCTTGGACATCAACAAAGTAGCCGCCTCGGGTGGCTCGGCGTGTACCAGCGGCGCCCAGGTAGGCTCGCACGTGCTGGAGGCCCTGGGGGCCGACGCCGCCCGGCCCACGGTACGCCTCTCGATGAGCAAAATGAACACCGAGGCCGAGGTAGACTACGCCGCCGAGCAGCTGGTAAAGCTTTATCAGCCGGTGCTGAAATAAGGCGCGCGGCGCGCTACTTTTAGGCGGCCGTAGGGAGTAGGGGAGAAGAGGCGCGGGCCAGTTTGCTTTCCATCTTTCTCCGCGCCGGGCGCTATGTCGGCGCGCTCTACTCGCTATGCCCGCCACCCCGCCGCCACCCACCCCGCGCCAGCCCTGGGGGCCGGCCGTAGCCTGGCGCTGGCTGCGCCGCTATGTCAACTTCTCGCGCACCGAGGCGCGCGGCTTGGTGCTGCTATTGCTACTAATGCTGGGTGTCATTGTGCTGCCGCCATTGCTGCGCCCGGCCGACCCCACCTACCTGCCCACCGCCGACCAGCAGCAGCTAAACGGCTGGGCTGACGACTTGTCGGCCCGGTTGGCCATCAGCGACTCGGTAGAGCGGCAGCGCTACGCCGGCCGCCGTAGCTACAGTAATGAGCGCGCCAGCCGCTACCCCACGGTGCCGCAGGTACCGCTCGCACCCTTCGACCCCAACGCGCTGAGCGCGACCGACTGGGAGGCGCGCGGCGTGCCGCACTTCGTGGCCGGCCGCATCGTGAACTACGGACAGAAAGCCGGCGGCTTCAAGGCCAAGGCGCAGGTGCAGCGCATCTACGGCCTGCCCGATTCGGTGTACCAGCGGCTTGCGCCGTTTATGCAGCTGCCCGACGCGCTGCCCGGCCGTCCCGACTACGCCGCCCGAAATGATGCGGCGGGCGCACCCTTTGCCGCGAACACGGCGAACCGCCCGGCCCGCAAGCCAGCGCACTTGCAGCCCTTCGACCTCAACAAGGCTGACACTACCCAACTGCAACAAATAAAGGGCATCGGCCGGGGCCGGGCCAAGTGGATAGTTATCCGCCGCAACGAGCTGGGCGGCTACGTGGACGAGGCGCAGCTCGCCGACGTATTCGTGCTGCGCGACGCGCCCGACCTCGTGGACAGCCTGCGCAAGTACACGTTCGTGACGCCCGGCTTCGTGCCGCAAACAGTTAACCTCAACTCCGCCACCTTCGACGAACTGTGGCCGCACCCCTACGTGGGCAAGCCGCTGGCGCGCCTCATCGTGGCCTTCCGCAAGCAGCACGGGCCCTACAAAACACCCGAAGACTTGCGCCAGATTAAGATTTTGAAGGAGGAGAGCTTTGCCAAGCTGCGGCCCTACGTGCGCTGCGAGTAAATTCTGTGTCCCGCTACTTATCGCTTTTTCAAGATGACAGCCGAAAAAACAAGTGCTAAGCTTAGTTGCGGACTACCAAGTCGCTATAGTTAAAGCAGCGAATATGCTAAATGCCAAGGCTAAAAAGCAGCCGGGTTTTCAGCGGTAGCCGGAGTAACCTGGCCACTACGCAGGCTACCTGGACGAGGCCCGGCAAGTTCGATACGCTTTTCACGGGGCGGGCTGCCTAGTGGTAGGGCCAGAGTTTAAGGTAGACTTTGATTTTGCCTATGCTGACCGCTGCGATGGGATTGATAGCTGGTTTTTGTTCGACTTTCTGCAAAGCAATGCGGATGTAAAGCAGAAATACTCTCTGCTAACGAGCGCTGGCCAAGTAGAGCAGCTATTGCAAAAATTGGAAAAGGAGGGAGTTTTAATCAGGAGTGCGGGGGCGCGAGACAAGCGATTGTACTACCTGACTGCGGATAGGCATAATCTAAACTTACCAAATGTTATTCTGTATGATGATGATTAATAGTCTAATAAATAGAATTTCTGTACGGAGCCTGCTTTACTTGTGCGTGCTAAGTGCAGCCTGTGCCCGGCTACCGCAAAAGGTGGTTAGCGCGCTGCCACCTAGCGGCGGTTGTGAGCTTTACGTAGCTACCGCGCCCGTAACGCTCTCCGACAGCGATACGCAGCGAGCGGTGCATGATTTTGAAAACCGCACGGGGTTTCCCTATTCAGCGCTTTACGTTGAAAGAAGCGGTGGCCGGCCCGACCGTGACAAATGCCTCCGCGTGTGCCAGCGCCCTGATGGCCGGTTTACTTTTTATTCCTATGCTAAAGAGCACGTGGATAGCTCGGTAGTACGGGCACCACAACTGGCCGTGGCCCTGGCGCATGTCGGGCAGGGCCACTTCGCGAGCCTATGCACCAATGAGGCTACCGAAGCAGTGAGCGGAGCGCTGCTTGTCAAGCAGGGGCGCACGGTGGCTTTCAGCATCTTGCTGAGCCTGCACGAGCGGAAGAATTTTACGGGTGCCGACCAGGCGCGGGTGGATTCTGCCCTGCACGTGATTTATCAGCTAGCCAATCGGTAGCAAAAGCTACAATCATAACTTTTAGGATGGGAGCACCTACGTATTTGCTACGGCACCGCTGTTGTTGATTCAACCTGCTGCTGGAAAAGAAAAGGTCTACTATTTAAGAAATTACATACTGTCATTTCCGCGTCGGCGTTGTAGTATTGCCCAGCCGTTTTTGCTTCACCAGCTGTTGGAACACCTCCTCAACTCAACGGCCGGCTACCTACCCCATTGTTATGAACCTACTTTGCTACCCCAAAAAGCTAGCCCTATTTCTACTGCTATTGGGTAGCCTCGGCGCGCCGCGCGCCCGGGCGCAGGCCCCGGCCTTACCCATTCAGTGTTTGCCCGCCGGGCCACAGGCCAGCTACGCCCCGTTGCGGCAGGCGCTGCGCGGGGTGCGAGTAGTGATGCTGGGCGAGCAAACGCACTCCGACGGTACCACGTTTGAAGCCAAGGTAGACCTGATTCGTTACCTGCACGATTCGCTGGGCTACACTACTTTGGCCTTTGAGGGCGATATGTACGCGCTCGACAAAGGCCGGCGCGAGCTGGCCGCCGGCAAGCCCGCGCTAGCGGTGTTGCAGAACTGCGTGTACCAGGGCATCTGGTCGGGCACGGCCGAGTTTGCGGGCCTGGCCGACTACCTGCACACGCACCCCCGGCTGCGGCTGGCTGGCTTCGACTCCCAGCAGAGCGGCGAGTACACCGAAGAAATGCTGCTGCCCGAGCTGCGCGCTTTTCTGGCCCAGGACCCGCGCACGCGCTGGGCCGAAACCGATTTTTATCCGGCTAAGGAATTGCTGGCCGAGCTTTCGCAGGGCGATTTTGGCCAGCAGGCCCGGCACGCGGCCGACACCGTGCGGCTGACCCGCTGGCTGACCCGCGCCCGGGGCTCGCTGAACTACCTGGCTACCCACGCGCCCCGGCAGGCCGAGCGCGTAGCCTTTTGGCGGCAGTGGCTACGCTCGGCCGAAGGCACGATGCGCAATGCCCTGGCGGCGCACCACGGCCAAGTTCGCCCGGTGCAAAACGGGCGCGACGCTCTCATGGCCGACAACCTGCTGTACCTGGCCCGGCAGCCCGAGCACCCCAAGATTATCGTGTGGGCGGCCTCCTTCCACTTGGCCAACCGCCTGCTGACCGCCGACCTCGACGACCCCACCACGGCGCGCTACGTGCGCCAAATGGCGAAAACCCAGCGCGAAGACTCGACCTCGGCCCGCGAAATGCTGGCCGGGGCCGTACCCATGGGCCAGCTTGTGAAGGCGCAGCTCGGCGCGGCCGTCTACGCGCTGGGCTTCGTGGCCTACACCGGCACCTACGGCCGGGTGGGCGAGGCGGCCTCGCTGCAAGAGGTGCTGCCCCCGCCGCCCGCCAGCGCCGAAGCGGCCTTCAGCCAGCAGGGCTGCGAGTGGGGCTTTGCCAACCTGCGGGGCACGGCCGGCCGCTACTACGCCGCCCCCATGGGCTACGTGCCGCTGCGCGCGCCGTGGGCCGACATATTTGATGGGCTGTTTTTTACCCGCACCATGCACCCCACCACGCCGCTCAAGGGCGTGGGTGTGGCGGCCGCGCCCGTGGGCGGCCGGCAGCTACGGGGCGAGGTGCGCGATGCCAAAACCGACCAGCCCCTGGCCTTTGCCAGCGTGGGGCTGCGGGGCGCGCCGGGCGGCACCGTCACCAACGAGCGGGGCGCGTTTGTGCTGTTTGTGCCCGCCGACCACGCCCGCGATACCGTGCAGATTACCAGCCTGGGCTACGGCGCGGCGCGGCTGCCGGTGGCGCGGGTGGGGGCCAGCGAGCCGCTGCGCGTGCGCCTGACCCCGCAGGCCCACCTGCTGGGTACGGTAGAGGTGCGCGCCCCCATTAGCGCCGAAACCATTGTGCGGCGCGTGGGCGAGCGCCTGGCCGCCAACTACCCGCAGCAGGCCCACAGCATGCAGCTCTACACACGCAGCCAGTACCTGCGCGACAGCGTGCTGCAAGTGCAGCAGGAGGCAGCCCTCGATTTCTACGACCAGGAGGGCTACCGGCGCGGCAGCTGGGAGCACGCCAGCAAAAACCGATTCTTGCAGCTGCGCCAGCAGCACCGGACGGGCGACTCTACCAGCATCGACTTCAAAAACCCGCCCCTCTACTGGCTGCTGTGGAACGCCGACCCCGTGCTGACCACGCGCAATGCCTTGGAGAGCAGTGTTTTTAAAAAATATCAGTACACCCTCAAAGGCCAGACGCAGCTCGGCGACCGCACCGTGTACGAAGTTGGCTTTGTGTGCCTGAGCCCCAGCGCCTTTACCACGCCCTACGGCTACCCTGCTCCCGACGCCTATGAGGGCACGCTGTACGTCGATGCCGATAATTTTGCCCTGGTCAAATACGAGGCTTTCACCACGCGCCGCCCGCACGACTACGACAAGCCGAAGGACTTTCACCGGCTGGGCTTCGCGGAGCCCGTGACCATGTACCGCCGTCACCACGATACCTACCAGTACGAGGCCAGCAAGGGCACTTACTTTCTCAAGTATGCCCGCCGGGAATACAACAATACCTTTATAGGAGCCACCTCGCACGAAAAGCACCGCACCCGGGAAATCAACGAGCTGCTGACCACCAGCGTGCGCCTGACGCAGCCGCAGGTGCTGCAAACTTCTATCTATGAAGTAGATGCCCACGCGCCCTACCGGCCCGAGTTTTGGGATACCTACCAGGTGGTGTTGCCCACGGCCGTGCCGTAGGGCCGCACTACTGCCTACTTGCGGCGCAGGGCCTCGGCCACGGCCTTCAGCAGCAGGGGCTCCATCACGCGGTAGCCGGCCAGGCTGGGATGCACGCCATCATTGGCTAGGTTGGGCGGCAGGCCCTGGCGCTGGTCGGCCATCGCGGTGTGGTAGTCGAGGTAGGGCAAGCGCTGCTGGTCGGCGTAGGCTTTGATTTCTTTGTTGAGGGCCACGATTTTGGGGGCCGGCTCTAGGCCCTTGCGCCACCAGAAGTCGTAGGCCGGCAGCACCGAGCACAGCACCACCCGGATGCCGTGCGCCCGCGCCAGCTCGGCCATCGCCATGATATTATGCAGGGTAGCCGCTCGGTCGTAGGGGCCGCCGTTTTCGGCAATGTCGTTGGCCCCGCTCAGAATAACGACTACCTTGGGTTGCAGCGCGATAACGTCGGGCCAGAGGCGCAGCAGCATCTGCCCCGACACCTGCCCGCTAATGCCCCGGCCGATAAGCTCATAAGGGCCGCTGGCAAAAAACGCCGAGTCGGTTTTGGGCCAGGCATCGGTGATGGAATTGCCCATGAGCACCACGCGCGGCCGGGCGGCCGTGGGGGCGGGCAGGCGCTGGTTGGCCTCGGCGTAGCGAGCCAGCTTGGCCCAGTCGGCCACGGGCGCCTGGGCGCGGGCGGCGAGGGCAGCGCTGAGTAGTAAGAGGCTGGCGAAGAAGCGGAAGGTGGGCATGGGAGAAGTGTTACAAGCGCCTGTCATGCTTCACTGCGTTCAGCATGACAGCTCGATACAAACTTAATTAATAACGTAAGTAGCAATGGAATGCGCCGGGCTGGTGGTGCTCGCCGCCTGGCCCCGCACCCACAGCTGAAACTCCTGGGGCTTGTCGCCGCTGTTCATCACTACCACGGCCACTTTGCCGTCGGGGTTGCGGAAAGCGGTGGCTTGCAGCCAGTCGCGGTTGGTAGTAATGGCCACGCGCCGCGCGCCGGGGCGGATGAACTTCGAGAAGTGCCCGATATAGTAGTAGATGTTGGTGTAAATGAGCTTGCCGGTTTTGGTATCGGCGATGACGGGCGCGAAGCAGAAGTTGCCCACGTGGTTGGGGCCGCCGGTTTCGTCGAGCAGCACGTTCCAGTCGGTCCAGCCCACGGTGCCGGCGTTGAAGTCGTTCAGCATCGAGTGGCCGTAGCGCTCGCCCAGCGCCCAGTCGTTCACGCGGGCAAAGTCAAATTTCTCAATGCAGCCTTCGGTGAAGATGAGGTTGGTATTCGGGTACGCCTCCTTCACGGCGCGCTCGTTGTTGAAGAGCATCGAGCTGCCGGTCCAGGTTTCGTACCAGTGGTAGCCAATGCCCCACACGTACTTGGCGGCCTCGGGGTCGTCGAGCACGGTGCTGGCGCGCTGGTACAGCAGGTCGCGGTTGTGGTCCCAGGCAATGAGCTTCTTATCGCCCAGGCCATTCTTTTTCAACGTTGGCCCCAGGTAGCCCTTGATGAAGTCGCGCTCCTCCTCGGCCGTGTACAGGCACGACTCCCAGGTCTGGGTGGCCATCTCTTCGTTCTGCACCGTGAGGCCCCAGATGGGCATCCCTTGCTGCTCGTAGCTCTTGATGAATTTCACGAAGTAGTCGGCCCAGGGCTGCCGAAACTCAGGCTTCAGGTGCCCGCCTTTCAGCAGGCTGTTGTTGGTTTTCATAAAGGCCGGCGGGCTCCACGGGCTCACGTAGAGCGGCAGTTTGCCGCCCGCCGCCGCCGTAGCTTGCTTGATGAGCGGGATTTTAAACTGCTCGTCGTGCGCCACGCTGAAGGTTTTCAGCGCCGCGTCGCCCTCTTTTATATAGGAATAGCTGGCGCTCGAAAAGTCGCAGCTGCCGATGTTGGTGCGCGCCAGCGAGTAGCCGATGCCCGCGTCGGGGCTGTAGTAGGCTTTCAGCAACTCCTGCTGCTGTGCCTTGGGCAGCTTGGCAAAGGTTTCGGCCGCCGCGTCGGTCAGGGCCCCGCCGATACCGAGCAGCGTCTGAAACGACTTGTTGGGGTCAACAAACACGCACACCTGCGTTTCAAGCGGCTGCGCGGCGGGCTGAAAGCTGAGGGCGGCCCCGGCCGCCAGGCGCTGGCTGCTGCCCTGCGCAGTGGT
Source organism: uncultured Hymenobacter sp. (assembly GCA_964277755.1). GTDB lineage: Bacteria > Bacteroidota > Bacteroidia > Cytophagales > Hymenobacteraceae > Hymenobacter. Next base: position 11,084 of record CAXYJY010000024.1, on the reverse strand, counting down.
GTACACCTGGGCTTTTTTGCCAGCGGCCGAGTAGCTGGGTTGGGCGGCCACGCGGCCAAGGCCGAGCGCCGAGAGGAAGAGGAGCGGAAGGAATTTAGAAGTCATTAGAGGAAGGGCAGAGGGAAAAATAAAATCATTTGTCATTGCGAGCGCAGCGAAGCAATCGCACCTGTTCAGCTACCACTCGGGTGCTCGCCCTGATGCGATTGCTTCGCTGCGCTCGCAATGACAAGCGATTTTACCACACATAAGTAGCCACCGAGCCGCCGTAAAGCGAGGTGCTGGCGAGCTTGCCTTTGTACTGAATATTAAAGTTTTTAAGCGAGCTGCTGCTGTTCACCACCAGCAGCACGCGCTTGCCGGCGGGCGTTTTGTAGGCCACGTTGGGCAGGTCGGCGGGTAGGTTGGTGGCTACGCGCACCGAGCCGGCGGGCACAAACTTGCTGGCGTGGCCGATGGTGTAGTAGGCCGAGTTGCGCACCACATTATTGCCCGAAATGGTGAGCGCGCCCAGGCAATCGGGGCAGCCGCCCGGCGTGCGCGGGCCGTAGGTGGGGTCGCTGGCGAGGTTCCACTCCAGCACGTTGCGGCTCCAGTTGCGCGGGGCGGCCACTACCAGGTTGTTGGCGTGCCAGGTCAGGTCGCCGCCAAAGTTGCCCGGCCCCTGCGTCCACTGCTCGGTAAAGTACACGTTTTTAGATGGGTAGTCGTTATGCACCTGCGTGAGCGCGCTCATGGTGCCCGCGTAGAGGTGAAAGGCCGAGCCGTCGATGAAGGGGCTGGCGGCTGCGTCGCCGAGCACGGTATTCACAAACGACAGGCCGGCCGCATCGGGGTTGTGGTCGTAGACCTGAATCTTGGTCGTAATGCCCGCCGCCTGAAAAGCCGGCCCCACGTAGCTCTTGATGAAGGTGGCCTGCTCGGCGCCCGTCATGTAGAGGCTGGGGTTGTTGTTGGGGTTGAGCGGCTCGTTTTGCAGCGTCACGGCGCTGATGGTGATGCCCTGGGCCTGCATGGCCTGGATGTACTTCACGAAGTACTGCGCGTAGGCCCCGTAGTAATGCGGCTGCAAGCTGCCGCCGATGGGGCTGTTGTTGGTTTTCATCCAGCTCGGGGCCGTCCAGGGCGAGCCCAGGATTTTGAGGCTGGGATTAATAGCCACAATCTCCTTCAGCACCGGGATGAAATACGCCATATCCGGGGCTAGGCTGAAGCTGGCCAGCGTGGGGTCGGGCGTGCCCGAGTCGTTGTAGGTATAAACGCTGCCGCTGAGGTCAGAAGCCCCGATATTCACGCGCAGGTAGCTGATGCCAATGCCGTTGCCCGCCGTCGAAAACAGCTCCTTGAGCAGCGCGGCGCGGTCGGTGGCGGCCATCTGGCTCAGCACGTAGGCGCTGCCCCCGGTGAGGGTGTAGCCAAAGCCTTCCATCGACTGGTAGGTCTGGGTGGTGTCCAGCGCGATGGTGGCGTTGGCATTGGCGGCAGCGTCGAAATTCAGCCCCGTGGGCTGGTTGTAGAGTAGCGCGCCTTTGTCGGGCGTGGTCAGCCACACGGCTACCTGGCCGGTGGGGGTAGGGGTGCCGCCGCTCCCGGTGCCCCCGCCGCCAGTGCCGCCCCCGCCGTTGGGGTTGGCGTCATCTTTTTTGCAGGCTGCCGCTAGCAGCAGCAGAGCGGCCAGCAGCGGGCGGGTGGGAGAAAAGGAGCGCATAGTATTGAAGAGAAAAAGTTAATAGTCTGTCTGTTATTCTTATCCGTCATGCTGAGCGGAGCGCAGCGAAGTCGAAGCATCTCTATCGCTTCGTTGTTGAGTTGAGTAGTAGGAGTTAGTTCACCGGTAGAGATGCTTCGACTCCGCTGCGCTGCGCTCAGCATGACGGGTGGAATAAAACCTACTGCACTACCACGCGCTGGCTGGTAAGCTGGCTGCCCGCCTGCACCCGCACCAGGTACACGCCCGGCGCGAGGCGTTGCAGCGGGGCCAGGGCCAGGCTGTGTTCGCCGGGAGTTTGCGGGGTGGCGTCGAGGAGCAGTGCGGCGCGCTGGCCGAGGCTGTTGAGGGCTTCCACCGTCACAGGCTGGGTTTGGTCGGTCACGGTGTAGCTCAGGCGGCTGTCGGCGGCCAGCGGGTTGGGGTAAGCGGTGGCGTGCAGGGGCGCGCCCACGCTGTGGGTTGCCAGCACACCGGTGCCAACTTGGTAGGTGTAGTTCTGGCCGCCCGCGATGGTACCGAAGTTGGGGTTGGTACCCAGCGCGGCCGTTTGGCCGGCTATCTGGGGCAGGGTTTCGGCCGTGAAGGTGGCGTCGTCGTTCAGGAAGGCCACCATCATGCGGAGGTTGGAGCCCGCCGCCGCGCCGCCCAGCGAAGTTAGCGGCACCTGAATTTCCCAGCCTGAGGTAGTATTGGCCGATACGCTGCCCGAGGTGCTGGTCTGGTAGGCAAAGCGGGCGTCCACGATGTTGGTCGTGGCGTCGGTAATGACGAGCGGCGTGCCCGACTTGCCGGCCGGCCCCAAGTATTTATCCTGAAAGGTGCCAGCCGTGTTGGGCGTGCCCGTGTAGTCGAGCTTGCTGTAGTAGGTGGTTGAGCCGCCCGTGCCGAGCGGCGAGGTCGTCATGCGAAAGGCGTAGTCCACGGGCATGTCCAGGGTGGGCTTGCTGCGCAGCTGCGAGGTAGCATCGTCGCCGCCCGGCAGTTGGGTGCCCGCCGCGATGCCCGTTTTGTTGGGCACGTCGAGGTACAGCGCCAGCGCCTGGTAGGCGCTGGTTTCGGGCGAGGCTACTACCAGGATGTTCAGGGTAGTGGCCGTGGTGCCCACGTAGAGGGCTTTCAGGCCCCGGTCGGCGGTGGTGTGGCTGTTGGTATAAGTGCCCACAAGCTGGTACTTGCCTGTGCCGGTGCCGACTTCGCCCGTACCCAGCGAGCCATCAACCGTAAACTGCGCCTGGGCGGCAAACGAGCCGAGCATAAAAGTGGCTACGGCAGAAAGGGTAGAAAATTTTTTCATGAGTTGGGTGGGGAAAGTGGGTGAATGAGTGAGGTGGTGAATGAGTGAATGAGTGATGGCGCTTGTCATGCTGAGCGCAGCGAAGTATCTCTGCCGTTGAACTAACTCCTGCCGCCTGCAACGAAGCGATAGAGATGCTTCGACTGCGGCTGCGCCTTCGCTCAGCATGACTGGCTCCCTTGCTACTCACCACACGTAGGTGGCTACCGCGCCGGCCGGCAGGGTAGCGGGCGCAGCCTGGTTTTTATACTTCAGGCTGAAAGTCTGGGGCGTATTCTGGTCGTTCACGACTAGCAGCACGTGCTGGCCGGTGGGCGTGCGGTAGGCCACGTTGGGCAGGCCGGTGGCCGCCGTGGAGGCGATGCGCACCGAGCCGGTGGGTACGAATTTGCTGGCGTGGGCCACCGTGTAGTAGGCCACGTTGCGGGTCACGGCGTCGCCGGGGGCCAGCGTGAGCGCGCCCAGGCACTCGGTGCAGCCGCCCGGCGTGTGCGGGTTTTGCTGCGGGTCGGCGGCCAGGTTCCACTCCAGCACGCACCTGGCCCAGTTGCGCGGCGCGCCGATTTCGAGGTTTTTGACGTGCCAGCCCAGGTTGCCGGCGAAGGTGGTTTTCGAGCCCGTCCACTGCTCGGTGAAGTACACGTTCTTCTGCGGGTAGGCGTCGTGCACCTTGCTCAGCGCCTCAATCGGCCCGGCGTAGAGGTGAAACGCCGACCCATCGACGTAGGCGTTGGCCACGGCGTCGCCCAGCACCGTGAGCGGGTACTCGGGCTTGTCACAGTTGTGGTCGTAGCTGATGATTTTGGTTTTCAGCCCCGCCGCCTGGAAGGCCGGCCCCAAACGCTTGCCCACAAACTCGGCTTGCTGCTCGGCCAGCATCAGCAGGCTGGGGTTGTTGCCGGGGTGCAGCGGCTCGTTTTGCACCGTAATGGCATCCAGCGTAATACCGCGCTGCTGCATCCCTTGCAGGTACTTCACGAAGTACTGCGCGTAGGCACCATAAAACTCGGGCTTGAGCGAGCCGCCCTTGCTTTCGCCGTTGGTTTTCATCCAGGTCGGCGGGCTCCAGGGCGAGCCCATTAGCTTGATTTTGGGGTTGATGGCCAGAATCTCCTTCAGCACCGGAATCAAATGCGCCTCGTCGGGCGCGAGGCTGAAATGCGTCAGCCGCGGGTCGGTTTCGCCGGCCGGCCGGTCGTCGTAGCTGAACACCGTCGCGTCGAGGTCCGACGCCCCGATGCTCAGGCGCAGGTAGCTTACGCCGATGCCGTTGCCGGCCGTGCCGAACAGCTCGCGCAGCAGCTTGGCCCGCGCCGGGGCGCTCATGGCGTGCAGCAGCTCGGCGCTGCCCCCGGTGAGGCAGTAGCCAAAGCCGTCCATCGTCTGAAAGGTCTGCTTGTCATCGACTTCGATAGCCGGGCCTGTCGGGGTGGCTTTGCCAAAGGCCAGGCCGCCAGCCTGTGGCTGCAAGAGTTGGCTTTGGTCGGGCGTAGTTACCCAAGCCGAAATGCCGGCTTTGGGGCCGGTTTTGGCGCGCTGCGCGTGGGCGGGTAGCAGGCTCAGCGCCAGCAGTGCGCCCGCGCCCCAGCGGCCGGCAGAAATAGAAAGCATCGTAAGAGTAGCCATAAAAAAGAAGCAAAAACGCCTGCCCGCGTATCAGGCAGGCGCTTTGGAAGGTGCCGGGCGGTGTACTACACTGCCGCTCCGGGGCCGGATAGTTCTTTATCCACTTTTCCCAGCCCAGGCCCCGAAGCGACAGGTAGTTTTAGTAGCCGGGGTTTTGCGTGAGCAACGGGTTGTAGTTCAATTCGCTGAGGGGCAGCGGAAAGACCAGGTAGTTCACGTTGGCCCCGCCCGGCGTGTTCTGCTGCTGCTTGATGATGTCAAGCGCCGTCACCGTGTGCGTAGCCGACGGGTCGGCCAGCGTGTGGCGCGCGTAGCGCACCAGGTCCCACCAGCGCTCGCCCTCAAAAGCCAGCTCCAGCCGGCGCTGGCGGTCAATCTCGTTGCGCATCGCCTGCTTAGTCGCCACCTGCGACGAGCCCAGCGAAAGCTGCGCGAGGCCCGCGCGGTCGCGTATCTGGTTCAGGGCCGCCAGCGCATCGCTGTTGGGGCCGTTCAGCTCGTTGCTGGCTTCCGCCAGGGCCAGCAGCACTTCGGCGTAGCGCAGCACATAGGTGTTGTCGTTCGAGCTGAGGAAGGCGGTCGTGCTCGTCCACTTATAAGTAAACGGCCCGCTGTTGTTGCTCGAATTCAGGCGGCTATCCACGTAGCTCACGTGGTCGCGGCCGAAAGTCGTGCCGCTGGCAGTCACGGCCGGGCCATTGTAGGCCCAGCGGCGGTCGTTCACGGTATCGGCAAAGGCAATCAGTTCGCTGGTCGGAATATTGAACTTCGCAAACGGATACACGGCCGGCGGCGAAGGCAGTATCAAATCGGGCAAATAAGCCCCATCGTCGCCCGAGCTGGCAAACTGCACTTCGAAGAGCGACTCGCTGCCCTTGTTTTCGGCCGGGTAAAGCGATTTGAAGGGGCGCACCAGGGCCACGCCGGTTACTTTTTTGGCGGCATCGAGGGCCGCCGCCCAGTTGCGGCGCGTGAGCTGGGTGCGGGCCAGCAGGGCGTAGGCGGCGTTTTTGGCGGCGCGGCGCTGGTTGCTGCCGGGCATCTGGATGGCAGCGCGCTGCAAGTCGGCCACTATCTGGTCGTACACCTGGTCGGAGGTCGAGGCGGCCAGGTTGATGTCGGCCGCCGCTCCGCTTTCCGAGGGCTGTAGGCGCAGCGGCACGCGGCCGTAGGCCCGTACCAGGTTCAGGTAGTTCAGGGCCCGCAAGAAGCGCGCCTCGCCCAGTATCTGGCTGCGCCGCGCCGTGTCCATCGTCACGGTGGGCACGTATTTGAGCACGATGTTGGCCCGGTTGATGCCCACATAGGCCTGGCGGAACACGCTGCCTACCTGGCCGGTAGTAGCCGTCCAGTTGATTTTCTCCAGCGCGTTCACGTCGTTGTTCGTGCTCGTGCAGTTGTCGGAGGGCATCTCGCCCATCGTTACCAGGTCCTGGCGGTAGGCCCCGGCGGCTTGCAGGGCATCGTAGCACGAGGTAAGGCTGGCCTCGGCATCGCTGGCAGTCTGAAAGAAGTTTTGGGGGGCAATGCTACCCAGCGGGTCGCGCTGCAAAAAGTTGCAGCCCGCGAGCAGCGAAAGGGCGCCGAGCGCCGGAAATAACAGCTTTTTCATGGGAATTCTGCGGAGCTAAAAGCTTAGAAATTAGCATTGAGGCCCACCGTGAAGGTGCGGGGCTGCGGGTACACGCCGTAGTCGCGGCCAAAGGCCGTCGAGGAGAAGGGGTCGGCGCTCACCTCGGGGTCGTAGCCGAGGTAGTGGGTCCAGGTTATCAGGTTCTGGGCGGTCACGTACAGGCGCAGGTTCTGGATGGCGGCCCGCTTGCTCAGCGTGGTGGGGAAATTGTAAGCCACCGTCAGGTTTTTGAGGCGCACGTAGGAGCCGTCTTCCAGCCAGCGGCTCGAGAAGTAGTTGTTGGAAGAATTGCCAAATACCGGGCGCGGAATGTCGGTATTGGTGTTGGTGGGCGTCCAGTGGTTGAGCACGCGCGCGCTCTGGTTGAAGAGCGAGTTCTGCGCCTCGATGATGGAGCGCGTCTGGTTGTAAATCTGGTTGCCGAAGCTGCCCTGGAAGAACACGCTCAGCTCGATACCCTTGTAGCTGAAGGTGTTGGTGACGCCGCCAATAGCCTTGGGGTTCGGGTTGCCGATGATGGTGCGGTCGGCCGGCGTAATCTGGCCATCCCCGTTGAGGTCGGCGTAGGCGATGTCGCCCGCCCGCAGCGTGCCCTCTACCGGCTTGGGCAGGCCCTGGCCCTCGGCGTTCGACTGCACAATGCCCTGGCGCACGTAGCCGTAGAAAGCGCCCAGCGCCTGGCCCGGCTGCGAGATGCTGTAGTCGCCGGGGATGGTGCGGGGCGTCGATTCGCCCGTAGCCCCTACCTGCTGGCCCAGGTCCAGAATCTTGTTGCGGTTGCCCGACACGTTGAAATTGGTCGTCCAGCCAAAGCCGCCGTCCTTGGCTTCCACGTTGGTCGTGACCAGCCCGATTTCCAGGCCGCGGTTCTGAATGCGCCCGATGTTCTGGGTCACGTTCAGGTTATCGACCCCGGCGCTCTGCGGCAGCGGTACGCTCAGCAGCAGGTCTTTGGTTTGCTTGTTATAAATATCAAAGGTGAACGTCAGGCGGTTGTTGAATAGGCTGAAATCCAGGCCGCCGTTGTACTGGTAGGTGGTTTCCCAGCGCAGGTCGTTGTTGCCGATGTCCGTCTGCGTGATGCCGCCCACGATGTTGCCGCCGCTGCCGGCCGATGGGTAGTTCGAGCCCGGCGAGTAGCGCGAGTAGCGCTGGTAGGCATACACCTCCTGGTTGCCGTTGGCCCCGAAGCTGGCGCGCAGCTTCAGGTCCGACACCACCCCATCCTGCGGGAAGAAGCTTTCCTTGGACACGCGCCAGGCTGCGCTCACGGCCGGGAAGTAGCCAAAGCGGTACTTGTCGATGAAGCGGCTGGTAGCATCGGCCCGGAAGCTGGCCTGGAACAAGTACTTGCCGTCGAAGTCGTAGTTGGCCCGGCCAAAGAAGCTGAGCAGCGCCCACTCCTCGCCGTAGCTGTACGGGATGCCGACCACCGTAGTGCCCGCGCTGAGGTAGGGCACGGCGTCGGACGAAAAGTCGCGCACGGTAGCCCCCGAGGTAAAGCGCGTCGATTGCTGCATCGACTCGCCCGCCAGCAGGGTCAGGTGGTGCTTTTCGTTGAAGGTGTGGTTCCAGGTCAGCGTGTTCTCATTCAGCCAGATAACCTGCTGGTTGCTCGCCGTGCGGGCCTGGCCGGTGCTGCCGGGGTAGCGGCGCGTCTGGTAGGCGTTCTCCGACTGCGTGCGGAAATCGATGCCCACCGACGAGCGCACCCGCAGGTCTTTCAGAATATCAAACTCGGCAAACAGATTGCCGATGCTTTGGTACACGATGGCGTTGTTGGTGTTTTCCAGCAAGTTGGCCACCGGGTTGTCCGACTGCACCAGCGTGTTCTGGCCGTAGCTGCCATCGGCGTTGTACACCGGCACTATCGGAATCTGCGACAGCGCGCCCAGCACCGTGCCCGAGTTGCCCAGCGCCAGCTCCGAGCGGGTGCTGCCGTTGGTCTTGGTGCGGCTCAGGTTGAGGTTGGTGCCCACCCGAAACCGCTTGCTGATTTGCTGCTCCAGATTGACCTTGAAATTGAAGCGGTCAAAGCCCGAGTTCAGGCTGATGCCCTGCTGGTTGAAGTAGCCGCCCGCCACGTAGTAGCGCGTTTTGTCGGTGCCGCCGCTCACGTTGAGCTGGTAGCTTTGCAGGCTGGCGGGGCGGTACACCGCATCCTGCCAGTCGGTGTTGATGTTAGGGAGGTTGTTGAGGTTGGGGAAGGGCGGGGCCAGGCCCGCATTGGTTTGTATCTCGTTGACCTCCTGCGCGTACTGCGCCGTGTTGAGCACGTCGAGTTTCTTGCGCAGGTACTGCTTGCCGTAATACACGTTCAGGCCCACCTGGGCCTGCCCCACCTTGCCGCGCTTGGTCGTGATTACCACTACCCCGTTGGCCGCCCGCACGCCGTAGATGGCGGCGGCAGCCCCGTCCTTCAGCACGTCGATGCTCTCAATGTCGTTGGGGTTGATGGTGTTCAGCGGGTTGAGGCGCTGGTTACCTACCGTAATTTCCTGCTGATAGTCAGGTAGTACGGGTACCCCGTCTATCACGTACAGCGGCGAGCCGTTCAGGCTTAGCGAGGCATTGCCGCGTATCCGCACGTTGATGCCCGCGCCGGGCGCGCCCGTGGGGGCCGTCACCTGCACGCCGGGCGCCTGGCCCTGCAAGGCCTGGTCGAAGCCCGCCACCGGCTGCCGCGCCAGCGCCTGGCCACCTACCGAGGCTACCGAGGTCGAGAGGTCCTGGCGGGTCTGGGTGCCGTAGCCCACTACTACCACCTCGTTCAGGGCCTGCTGGTCGTCGCTGAGGCGGATGGCGATGGTGCTGGTCGCACCCGTCACGGCCAGCTCCTGGGTTTTGAAGCCCACCGAGCTGAACACCAGCGTGCTGTTCTCGGGCGCGCTCAGCGAAAAACTGCCATCCGGCCCCGTGGAGGTGCCGTTGGTGGTGCCCTTCACGAGTACCGTCACGCCGGGTAGGGCCTCGCCCTTGGCATCGGTTACGCGGCCCGACACGGGCACGTTTTGCGGCGCAACGGCGGCGGCCGGGGCCACCGCGCCAGCGGCCACGGGGGCATTTACTACTACAAAGTAGTTGGTGCGCAGCTCCTTAAACTCAAGTGCCACCTGCGGCAGCACGGCGGCCAGCCGGTCGGCCAGCGTGCCGGGCAGGGCGGGCTGCTCGGCCACGCGCTTGTTGTCCACCACATTGCTTTCGTAGAAAATGGTGGCGTGGTACTCGTTTTCCCACTGCTTGAGCAGGGTTTTGAGCAACACGGTTTTGGGGGCTCGCACGGGCTGCGGCGCCTCGGCGGGCGCGCTTTGGTGCGCTACCGAGTTCAGGGCTAATATCTGGGCGTGGGCGGGGTTGCCCAGCAGGTGCAGCACGGCCACACCCGCTGCCAGGCACGCGGGGCGCGCCACGGGCCAGCTCAGGAAGGTAAGGGGTCTAGTCATAAAAGGGTGGGGAAAGTGGGGAGGCTAAAAATTTATTTCTTCTCGGTCAGAATCAAATGGTTGCCCTGGCGCTTGGCTTTCACGTGCAGCGTTTCTTCCAGCGATTGCAGCAGCACGTCGAGGTCGCGCACGGGCAGCGTGCCGGTTACTTTGCGCTGGTTGAGCTCGGGCGTGTCTACCTCCACGGTCAGGCCGTAAGTGTCCTGCAACCGGGCCGCCAGCTCGGCGATGGTGGTTTCATCAAGCACCAATTCAGCGTCTTTCCACGAGGCGTAGGCGGCCGCCGAGCGCACCTTGCGGTAGGCCATTACCACGGGCTCGGCGGGGCGCACCTCGCGGGTTTCGACCAGCTCGCCGGGGGCCAGTAGCACGTCGGGCCGCTGGTGGTCGTCGAAATGCACGCGCACCTTGCCCGAGAGCAGCACTACCCGGCCCCGCTCCTGCCGGCGCGACACGGTGAACTTCGTGCCCAGCACTTCCACGTTGAAGCCCGCCGTGGTGTGCACTACAAAGCGCTGGTTATCGGCTTGATGCTGCACGGCGAAGTAGCCTTCGCCGTCGAGCCACACCTCGCGGGGCTTGCCGGGCGTCCAGGCGGCCGGGTAGCGCAGGGTCGAGTGCCCGTTCAGGGTTACGCTGGTGCCGTCGGCCAGCTGCACGGTGCGCGTCTGGCCGTAGGCCGTGGCCAGCGTCTGGCTGGCGGGTACCGCCTGCTGCGTAAGCCACCAGCTGCCGCCACCCAGCACCGCGCCCGCCACGGCGGCGGCCGCCGCCCAGCGCCGCCAGCGCGGGGCCGGCGCGGCTACCAACTCGCGGCTGCCAAATTGCAGGCGGCCGTGCAGGCGCGTCAGCATGGCTTCGTAATTGGGTTCTTCGGCGGCGGGGGCAGGCTGGGTTTCCAGCCCTTCCCAGTGTTGCAGCATCCAGTGCTGGGCCAGCAGCTGGTTGGCCGGCTGGGCTAGCCAGGCGCGTACGGTAGCCGCGTCGGCGGTCGAAGCGCTGCCGTGCAGGTAGGCCGTAAATAAGGCTTGGGTAATGTCTGGAGTCATAAGCGGTTAGGCCGCGGGGCGAGCTTGGCAAGCAGAAAGAACCGGCGGGGTGCCGGGCCTTTCGCGTTGCGTAGCGACGAGGTGAATACCACAATCGTTTGCAGTACTACACCGTGCCGGGGGGCTTACCCTTAGTGGGAAGGAGAAATTTTTTGAGAAAAATCTTATATGGCTAAAAACCAGTGTAATATGTTTCGGGCTTGCCCTAACGTGGAACCTCACCCCCTAGCCCCCTCTCCACGGGAGAGGGGGCTAGGGGGTGAGGTTCCACGTTAGGGCAAGCCCGAAACATATTACACTGGTTTGTAGCCATATAAGATTTTTCTCA